>CAJUGX010000009.1 GCA_910586385.1 uncultured Christensenella sp. | reverse complement strand
CTACCAGGGTATCTAATCCTGTTTGCTCCCCACGCTTTCGAGCCTCAGCGTCAGTCATCGTCCAGTAAGCCGCCTTCGCCACTGGTGTTCCTCCTAATATCTACGCATTTCACCGCTACACTAGGAATTCCGTCTGCCTCTCCAGTACTCAAGAAATACAGTTTCAAATGCAGTTCCGCGGTTGAGCCGCGGGATTTCACATCTGACTTGTACTCCCGGCTGCACGCCCTTTACACCCAGTAAATCCGGACAACGCTCGCCACCTACGTATTACCGCGGCTGCTGGCACGTAGTTAGCCGTGGCTTTCTCCTGTGGTACCGTCACTTTCTTCTTCCCACAGATCAGAAGTTTACAATCCGAAAACCTTCTTCCTTCACGCGGCGTTGCTGGGTCAGAGTTTCCTCCATTGCCCAATATTCCTAACTGCTGCCTCCCGTAGGAGTCTGGACCGTCTCTCAATTCCAGTGTGGCCGTTCATCCTCTCAGATCGGCTACCTATCGTCGCCTTGGTGGGCCGTTACCCTCACCAACTAGCTAATAGGACGCAAGCTCATCTATTACCGGATTTCTCCTTTGACCCCTCTGGGATGTCCCTCTGTGGTCTTATGCGGTATTAGCAGTCGTTTCCAACTGTTATCCCCCTGTAATAGCCAGATTGCTCACGCGTTACTCACCCGTCCGCCACTAACAAATCGTCTGCACAAAAGCATCTGTGACGCTCTCTATTTGATATTATCCAAATTCAAGCACCTTTCCCAAATACCTTTGTGCAAACAACTTATCCGTTCGACTTGCATGTTTGAAGCACGCCGCCAGCGTTCGTCCTGAGCCAGGATCAAACTCTAATGTTAAACTTTTTAACTGATTCCTCAGTTTAGGTTAATTATTAGATTGCGCTTACACTTGCGCATTTTGTTTTTCCTAGACTCGATAACTCACATTGACTTAACTTTGCATAAAGTTATATTGTGTTAATTCTAAAAACTATTTAATTTTCAAGGTTCAGCCGCACTCACCCTCTGGCTGTGCGACGTTGTTATTCTACTATATTTTTTCTTCCTTTGTCAACACTTTTTGCAAAATTTTTCTACCTTTTTACATCTTTTTTGCTCCTTTTACCTCCCTTCCCCCTACCACGACTCCGGGCGTGTCACAAAGTATCTCATCTTTCAACAAAAACTGGCTCTCACAAATAAAAAAAGGAAGTCAAAACTTCCTATTTTTTCTTTACAGCAACCTCTTTTATCCCTTCAATCACAGCCAAAGTGGTGTTTGTGCTTCCTCTTGTGAGAACTTTTGAGTACTCAATGTCTTCAGCAAGGACTTCTTTCAAAAACGCCTTGAAACCCACGAGTTTTGTATTTTTCTCTGAAAGCAAGTCATCAATCAAATCCCTAAGCTCTGGTGTATCAATATTTTGACAAATTATTTTTTTGCCAACATGTTTTTCAATGATTGCCATTCTTCTTGCAGTGTGCCTTTCCACTCTCTCGAGCGTCACAACTTCATCAAGTTCTGTCATGACAAACTGTTCTACTTCTGCGTAATAAAGTTTGGTCGTCTCCAGTTTTTCTTCCCACAATTTCTTTTGTTTTTTGTCATACCAATAATAGCGAATCATGTATTCGCCTTGATTGATTTCTTTATCCTTTGACTCAGTCAGTTGTTGACTCCAATTTTGCTTCAAAATTGTTGCAGGAGTTATACTTCCAGCAATATAACTCACGAGTCTTGGATAAGCCTTCTTGAAATATTTCACATAATCCTTGCATCTTTTATAGTCATCCATACATCTTGCATAAGCAGGATTTATTGCCAACTCTTTATTGATGCGTTCGTCGAAAAACTTGATATATTCGCTCATCAATTTTCTCCTATGTCAAAATATTAACATTTCTCATTCATTTATGTCAAGGCATGAAAATAACAAACGCTCTCATGGACGAAAAAAGGAAGAATCTCCATTCTTCCTCTTTCTTACATAACACTATGAAATTGCATTTGAGCCTTCGCTGAATGTATATGCAAAGCGCGTGCCAAGCATTTGGTCAAGCCATGGTCGAACCACCGTCCCAGACGCTGTGATTGCAACCCCTGAGCCAAGGTTTGACAAATCTCTTGTCCAATATGAAGCGTTGTTTTTGTCTACTCCCAAAATGAATGCAACCATGTCACTCGCTCTTGCTTGTTTGTTGGCAAATCCAACATTTTCAATCTCACTCAAAGATGCAATCCTCAGTGGTGATGTATATGCCACATCTGTTGTGTAGACTGTGTTGTTTTGTGAATATGTTGAGAAACTGTCAACCTTGATGATGTTGTCACTTTTTGCATATCCAAAACTGATTGAGCAACTCTCAAGTGTGTCTCTGACATTTTGATACCCTGCCATGCTTGTCACAGATGTCCCTTCAACTGTTGACCTTGTGTTGTGCATTGCTCCAACACCCAAAATCAAATCACTCACTGCAGTGAAGTTTGTTGCATAAGATGTGTAGTTTCGGAAGTTGAGCAAAGTTTTGTATCTCTCAATATTTCTCTCCGTTTTTTCAACTCCATAGTCTGAGATTCTCCATCTGATTGGCTCAAACTTAAACCATGCACTTGTGCCATTTTTTGTCACTTTCACAAATCTGTCACTTCCATATGAATACACTGGAAGTTCAACATTGCTTCTGCCGTCGTTGTAGTTGATTGTCTCTCCGGTTGCACTTGCAGAGGAGTTGAGAGTCCCTTCATTTGTTGCTCTGCTTTGTGGATAGTATCCATCCTCAAAATAGAAGTACTTATCCACTTCGTCATATTTGAGTTGATTCCCACTCAGCTGTTTGAAGTAGACATAATATGTCGCAAATCCCTTTGTTGGAGCGTATGTTTGACTTGAACGCCTTGATGTTGTTGGATTTGATATTGCCGCTGGCGGAGTTGAATAAGTTGAGAACCCAACAAAAGCATATCCCGGATTTGCTGTCGCTGTAAGCACAAAGTTTTGATTTGCATGAGCAGAATAAGTGTCAGATGCTGCTGTCTGTGTCACACTAGACGATGTCGTTGTAGAGCCGGTCACTGCAGTATAACTGATTGAGACTTGTCCGCCAGCATTCGTGTCTGTTTCCCCACCAGTGCCATCTTTGTTTATCAACCTAAGCACCACTGTGACATTTGCTACATTTGGTGTCCATTGTGCAATCAACGTATGGTTATACGACAAATTCATAGTTGTTGTACTTGTCGTTTCAACATCTTCCATAATAACAAGATTTCTTATTTGTTTATTTACCTCTCCTTTCAGATAAATATGCAAAATATCTCTCTCGTATATTTCATTAACCAAACCACCGTTTTCCGCAAATGTAAAATCACATTCATATTTTTGCCATGTTGTCGTCACATTATCTAATGTCGTTTTCCCCGCTGTATATAGTTTTGGAGCCGTATTATAATTGACAAACAAATAATCTTCTTCCCATTCTGCCATACCACTTGTCAATCTCAAATCAAAAGACAAATGATAACTTCTTCCAGCCTGCAAATTGACACCGACATCTCTCAACCAAACAAAATCGTTTGATGTTGTTTCAAAAATCTGATTTGGGTCAACATAAACATTCCTTTTCCAACCAGCAAAAGTGTAATTTGCCCTTGTTGGCGTTGCAAGTGTCCCATATGCAGAATTGAATGTCACCTCCTTTGAAGCAACTGGCGTCTCTACACTTCTGCAACATATACAAAGATTTCCAACTTCACAACCTTTACATATACAAACACCGATTGTTCCACATCCACAGTTTTCCCCAGTACACCCACCACCAATTGATGGCATAGTCCCACCATTTGGGTCATAATAAACCGTGTATGTGTTTGCTCTCCACCGTGCAGAAAGCGTCACAGTTCCACTTGTTGATCTCAAATTTTTGTAATAAGCCGTTCCAGTGATGCTATGCGTCCATGATGTGCTTGATGTTGTTGAATAACTTGAAATCGAACTTCCGTAATAGTGCGTATCAGAAGTTGCATTGCTTATACTCCAACCAGAAAATGTATAACCTTCCCTTGAAAAGCTGTTTGAAATGGAATACCAAGTGTCATATGTGAATGTACGGCTTGACATACTTCCACTCCCACCATTTGCACTGAATGAAACTGTGTAAGTGTTTGCCGACCATCTCGCATACAAAGTATGTCCTGCCATAAATGATTGATAAGAAGAACTATACACTGTTGTTTCCACATCTTCTATGTCAATTCTCTCAAGTCTTATATTTTTGAAATATGTCCTCTCGTATCCATACCAAGAGCCACAAGAAAATCCCGCAAAATCATTTCCAACAGTGAATGTTGTCTCATACCACCTCCAAGTCGCATCTCGAATGACATAGCAATCATTATATGCGTTTCCATACCAGTCAGTATTATCTGCTCTTCTCGGTGCAAGCGACGTTGAATAATATTCCCCTTCTACTGAACTTCTTGCCATATACGAAAGTCGATATGTCCCGCCAACAGTCAAACTTACTGGGAAAATTCTATATTGAGCGCCATCACCAGTGTCAGCAGAACCGCCACACCAAGAATATGTACCATCTGAATCCTTCTGGATTTTCAAGTTTGAATCAGACTGATATTTATTCAGGTAGTCCATCATGGCATCCATGTTGAGATAATTTTTCTTTCGATACCAATTGTTGAATTTGTATCCCATTCTTGTTGGTGTCGGCAGAGTGCCATAAGTCGAGCCCGCTTTCACATCCCGTGCAGCCTCTGTATAACTTGAATAAGTTGACGCCTTCTCAATCTTTATGTCTCCAAAAGAGCCACCTCCACTTTCTGAATAACTATAAAGATATGCACTGATTATGTATGTCCCGTTTTGCAAACTGCTTAAATCAATACTTAAGCATCTATCTATAGTACTTCCATTTAAGCCAATTCTCGTGTTTGCCGATGCTGTTGTCTTATTAAAAGCAAAAGTAAGTAGCCCGACAGAAGTTCTTTGTGACTCATTGATAAAATTTCCATTTTCCCATTTTTGGATCTTGAAATAACTGAAAGTGTTACCAGAGATATTACTCCCAGTCCAACGATTTGTGGATGATGAATATGTGCATCCCTGAGTGTCATACACCAAAGATGGATTATATAGATTTACCGTTGCGCCACTATAATTGTAATCAAATGAAATAGGATATGTGGCGGTTGTCGTCACCCAATGTGCAAAAAGAATAAGGCATTGATAACCCGATGTCGCCACTGCAGTATAGATTGTTGTTTCAGTTATTCTTGTACCTCCCGACTTTGCGGTCCACCAACCATCAAAGACATAACCTGAACGAGTTGCTGTTGGAAGTTGACCAATCATAAGTCCAACAAATTGCCAGTGAGACGTATAACTGTTTGTGTATTGTCCATCGGATTCAAAGAAGAGTTGCAATGTATCATCGTTGCTATGCTGAGAACCATCTTTTATATATTTAACATAAATAGAATGTGATCCAGACGAAATGCCTGAATATGTGACATAATAATCGTTCGGGGATGATTCGCCGTAGGTTCGCTTAAAATATGTACTGTCCGCCACCAAACTTTCTGATAAGGCTTGATCAAGCTTCCCAAAAATTGCATAATCATAGTTTTTTTCCCCATAACTTCTGTACCTAATGGTGAAACTCGCGCCAGCCTTTGCAGAAAACGAAATCTTCATCATTGAGTAAGAATTGTTGACGCCTTTGTTTTGACTTTCAAACCAACCTCTTGAGTTTGCAGCAAATCCATAACCATAAAAGGTCAAAGACATTGAATAAATTTGTTGCGTTCTTGGAAGAGTCATCGTGCCACCTCCATTCAAGTCCGTTTGAAAGATTATTCTTGATGGCACCGTTGCACTGCTTTCGATGTTATTTTCTCCTTGGCTTACACTTGAGTCTACTCCGTCTTTGCTCCCGCATCCCGACAAAAGAACACCGCCTGCAACAGAACATGCAACCGCCATAAAAAGCACAATGAAAATTGACAATATCCTTTTCATATGTATACCGATGAATATATAGATATATATTCATTTTCAGTATACCCCCCCCCGTAAAGAAATATCAAGTGTTTGGGGCAAATTTCTTATCCTCTTTTCAAACATCCCTCTTCTTTGAAAAGAAAAAAGAGAATGTGAAACTCACAAACTCTTTGCAATCACAGTATAGCTTATGGCCTTGTTGTCAAATTTGAGCGTTATCTCATATTCTCCAACTTCACTGGCTTTGAGCATTATCAATCTTTGTGTATCTTCAGACTCTTTCACCGTCAACTTTTCAGAATTGCTCTCCACCTCAGAGTTTGAATATAACTCATCTGTCAAAATTTGAAACTCTGCCAATTTCCCAACCGTCACTTCGATTGTTTTATCGTTTACCTCACATCCAAAAACTTTGTGGAGGGTCACTTTCATTTCTTCAACTGGCGGTTTTGGATCTGTTTTATTTTCATCATCGTCATTATTGTCCGGATCTGGCTTTTCTGGATTTGGGTCAACTGAAGGCTCACCATTCTTTTCTATCACCACAACAGCAACTCTTTTCTCATATACCATACTTTTATATCTCGCCGTGATGACAAGTTCTGTCTCGCCGACTGTCTTGCCTAAAATATTCCCATCTGACTCCTCAGCAATTGCAGTATCCTTGATTCTAAATCTAACAACAGCATCCTTTATGCTCGTTTTGTATTCAATCAAACAATACTTACCCTTCTCAACTGCTATACCATCTGCGGTGACAATCAAGTCAACACCTTTGTCTTTCTTTGAAAGCGTCCCAATCAGCACACCCGCAACCAACACAACGAGCACTACACTTGCAACTACCCACTTCATCCACTTGTTTACTTTTTCTTTCATATGGTCTTGTTATAGCACATTTATTTCGACTGCCACAAATATTTTTCGACATATTTCGCCGCATCCAGAAATATGGACAAAAATCTTGGCAACAAAGAAGAAACGTCGCTATATCCGTTCCTTCTCTTTCTGGTGGGAGTTGTGCCAAAGAGCGTGAACTTGCTTGCAAGCGTGAGCATGATGAAGACATATCCCCAACAGACACAAACATTATTTTTTTGCTGAAAGCAAAAAGAAAAAGCATGACTTCTGTCATGCTTTTGTCTGGTGGGAGTTATAGGGCTCGAACCTATGACCCTCTGCTTGTAAGGCAGGTACTCTACCAACTGAGCTAAACTCCCTCAACGCTCTCTAAATATATCATATCAAGAGAGCGAGTGTCAACTTTTTTTCAAAGTTTTTTCAAATTTTATTGCAAGCAAGTGTTAAGCCAAAACCTCAGTATCGAGATCGAAGCAAACAATAATCTCAAGTGTCAATGTTGATGATCCTTCAGGGATTGAAACATTTCCTCCTTTCCATTCATAAACGAATTCAACAAAATCATTCATTGTAGTTGTTTCATCAAAAACGAAATCTGTGCTGCTTCCGTCAAGTTTAATTTTTGCTCCAACCAATTTCAACTTACCTTGGTTTCCTGCCGCATTGTAGAAATCTGCCAAAGCACCATCGTTAAGCAATTTAAGTGTTTGGTAAAAAGTATTTGTGAATGTTTCTTCTGTCAAAGAATCCTCACCTCTGAGAAGTGTTGTTCCCTTATAAACATTTCCTTTATATTCGAAATCTTCATCGCTTGCATACTTCAAATTTACAAATTGAACAGCAGTAACATCTGCCTTCTTAACAGCATTGATTGTGATTTCTGTTGAAGTATGTTTATATTCGTCTGAGTTAATTATACCATCAATTATAGATGCAAAATCTGTAACAGGCTCATCATTGTATGTCAAGTGATCGAAATGCCAGAATGCGTAAGTTGCTGTCCAGTTGTCAGCATTGTTCCAAGCATCAAGAGTATTTTTGTTTTCAATTGAGAATGTCAATTCGCTTGAAACATTTTTGAGTTGAAGTTCTGCATCGTCATAAACAAGTTTTGCCCTATAAACAACTGGGCTCTTTGCAATCTTAACAGTTACGTCTCTGTCTGAGTTAAGTTTTGTCAAAGCATTTCCAGTCTCAACATCTTTCCAAGTGTAAGCGTATCCGTTTTCAACAAATCCTTCACCATAAGTGAAACTCATTGGATCAAGAAGATCATATGTGTAGTTTGCATAGAAGTCAGTTCTTACATCTTCATCAGCAGAAGTCTTTACAAGTTCGTTTCCGTTTTCATCAAGGTAAGTGAGGCTGATGTGTTGAGCTTCTTTCCAAGTTCCAGTAAGTTCGATTGCACCGGTTTCAGTGAAAGTTGCAGTTGTATATTTCTTTGTTCCAACATACCAACCATCAAATGTCCATTTGTCAGCATCTGGATATGTTTCGCTAACTTTCAATTCGATAGTGTGGAGTTTTTCGCCATAAACAAAATCTGTCTTTCCAACAGTGTCTTCTTTTCCATCGACAAGAAATCTTTCGTCACTTGATGGAGCAGTAAGCACTTCAACACCATTTTCTGGGCTGTCGATATATCTGTAACTTACAGTGTAATGCTTAGCTTCAAAAACAGCAACAAGATTTTGATAATCTGTCATGTTGACTTTTGCATCTTTTGTCGTAAGAGCATAATTGATTGTGCTTCCACTTGCAAGCGCTTCTGTATAAGCTTTGTAAGTGCCAGCATACCAGCCAACAAAATTGTAACCAACTGCAGAAGTTTTGAAAGTAACCTTCTTGAGGTGCCCATCAGTAACTTCAAGTTTTTTGTCTATTCTTCCAGTTTGGTTGTTGTAAGAAACCTCAGCACGACCACCATCAACAAGTTGGTCAACAAAGATTTCAATTGAAACAGTTGCATTGATTGCATAATAAGCAGCAAATGCAGTCCCTGCGATCATAAGTGGCAAAACAACCACAAGAGCACAGATAATCAAGACCTTCGAGAGCGTTCTAGACATAAAAAACCTCCTAATAACATGTTGTATTATATCACATCGAATTTATAAATTCAATACCTAACACAAAATTTTTTTATGAATTTGGGCAAAAAATGTGAAAAAAGTTGCGTTTTTGCATGTTTTTAGCCATCCATAATCATTTTGTCGGCAATAAGCGCGATAAGTTCTCCGTTTGTAGGCTTCTCATTTCTATTATATATTTTAAGTCCGAAAATATTATTTATATTTTCAATTTTGCCCCTATTCCAAGCAACTTCAATGGCATGTCTCATGCCTCTTTCAACCTTGCTTGAGCTTGTTTCAAATCTCTCTGCAATTGTTGGATAAAGTTTCTTTGTGATAGAACCAATTATCTCAGGCTCTTCAACTGCAAGCTTGACAGCCTCCCTCAAAAATTGATAACCCTTGATGTGGGCAGGGATACCAATGCTGATGAAGATGTTTGAAATTCTCTCATCCAACTGTTTTGCCCCGTCCTTGTGCGCGTCATTGTTGAACACCTCCAAAATCCTGTTTTCAAGATTTTCTGGTGAAATTGGTTTGACCATGAAATAACTTGCTCCTGATTGAATCGCTTTTGTCACAAACCCGCTGTGAGAGAGATTTGACACAAAAAACACTTTTGGCATTTTATCCTTCAGTTGTCTAAGTTGATCAAGCACTGCAAAGCCGTCCAAGTTTGAAAGCACAACTTCTGTGACAAGAATGTCCGGTTTCAAAGCAGTGACATCTTTCACAACTTGAAGTCCATCGCCAGAAGAACCAACAAACTCAAAGTTTCCATTCTTCTTAAAATATTCAGCAACCCCACTTTCTTCTTCGCTGTCTGCGATGTAAATCTTTGGTAAATGTTTTTCGATTATATTATCCATATTCTTCTCCTTATTTTTTTGCTATCGCTAACAAAACAGGATTAAGATAACATAATCTGACAAAATATCTAAATATAAATTTTTGTTATTTTGTCGTCATCATAAGAGAATTGTCGAATATTGACTAAACGCAAACTATACAACTGAAATTGAGAGAATTTGCCAAGATTTTGAAATATTTTCATCATATATATGTTTTCATCGTTACACAAAAAAGAGAGGAATTTCCCCTCTCTTTTCCAA
>CAJUGX010000008.1 GCA_910586385.1 uncultured Christensenella sp. | reverse complement strand
TTTGTCACTTTCACAAATCTGTCACTTCCATATGAATACACTGGGATTTCAACATTGGTTGTTCCATTGTTATAAACAAAGGTCTCCCCTGTTTCTGTTGTGCTCGTTTCATCTATCGCCACATACGAAATTGTCAATCTAAATCTTGCGTTGACAAATTGAGGTGCCCCTCCCGAATCATAGTTCCTCCAAATGTAAATTTTGAAATAACCTTCATTCGCATCCTCATTTATATCTCCATATAAAATTATAGAACTTTCATCCACATTTGGTCCAGTTCTAGAACAACCTATTTCTTTACCTTCGGAATTGTAAGCATAAAAGATTATGGTTACTCTTCCTCCTCCCAAAACTTGACCTCCTAAATATTCAATATTTATAAAAACTGATTTTCCCTTTTTTATGTTTTTGATATTTTCAGTCTTGAGTAATTCTCCAACTCCAGTTACTTCACTTTGATAATATCCATTCAATGTGACAACATTGCTTTTTGCGTCATAGCCAACATTTAAGCCATTAACCTCACCCGTCTTTGCGGAAATATTTTTCAAAGAATTTGCCTCACTCTGTGGATAGTATCCATCCTCAAAATAGAAGTACTTGTCCACTTCGTCATATTTGAGTTGATTTCCACTCAACTGTTTGAAGTAGACATAATAATCAGTCCCACTCGTTGGATAATATGTCGCTGTTGTGTTTACTGGTGCGGATGGATTTTTTATTGAGGCACTTGGCGTTGGACTCGTCGAAAAGCCTGCAAAAACATATCCACTGTTTGCATTGGCAGTTATCTTGAATTGTTGCCCTTGATGCACTGTATAACTTGCAGACTCGGCTGTTTGATTTGTTGTGCTTGCGCTGCTTGATGATCCAGAAATCAAATATCTCAAAACGCTCACACTTCCACCTGCATTTGACACTGAAACAGAGTTTCCATTTTTGCTTATCATCCTCAGATACACTTTGTTTGTGATTGGCACTGGCGTCCAATGTGCATAAAGCGTGGTATCTCCGACAGTTGAATAAGTTGTTGTGTCATATACCCTTGTTCCGCCGCTTGGAGCAGTCCACCATCCTGCAAAGGTATAATTTGACCTCGTCGCTGTGGCGAGTGTCCCATATGTTGAATTGTAAGTCACAGTCTTGCTAGAAGTTGAGGCGGTTCCACCATTTGCATTGTATGTAAGCGTGTATGTATTTGCTTTTGCATACGCCACAAAGGTATAGTCTTTCTCTTGATTCACCGTAAATGTTATACTAGACGATGTTGAAGATGAGTCTCCCTCCCAATGCGAAAAACTATATCCTGCGTCAATGGAAACACTTATCGTTTGTGATGCTCCATAATTTACTAAAACACGTTTCCCATCTCTTCCATCGTTGTAATTCCACGATGTCGCCGGCTTTGTAATGTCTGAAACTCCATAATTCCCTTTTATTACTGTCACATAAAAACTCTTAATTGTCCACTGCGCAACCAAGGTCACATTTCCATAGTTGCCTGTCCCTCGTGAAACAGAATAAGTTGTCCCGCTTGACCATGACCCAGACGAACTGCTTGGTTTCCAACCATTGAATGTATATCCTGTTCGCGTCGGCGTCAAAAGCGTCAAACTTGTCGTTATGTAATAAGTCGCCGAGCTTGATGAAACGCTTCCACCATTTGCATTGTATGAAATCGTATATGAAGTTGCAGACCACTGTGCAACCAACGTCACCGAGCCATACTTACCACTCAAAGATGTTCCGCTTGAATATGTTGAACTTGATGACCAACTTCCCACTGTGCCACTTGGTTTCCAACCATTGAATGTATATCCCGTTCTCGTTGCAGATGGAAGTGATGTGATCACTGTATATGATGCACCAGATATATATGAGGAAGCCTTTGCATTATAACTTCTATACGTCGTACCAGTCGAACTGTTCGCCGTCCCACCATTTGGATTGAATGTGATGTTGTAAGTTGTTGGAGCCCAAACCGCATACAGAGTTATGCTTGTACTTGAATTTGGCAATGAATATGAGCCACCTGCAGAATAACTTGCAGTTGTGGCCGTTGAAGATGTTGACCATCCTCTGAATGTATAGCCAGGCCTAGTCGGCTTTGTAGATGACAGGGTCCCCGTTATTCCAGAATAAAAAGTTTGTGAAGATGGGGCTCCAGTTCCTCCATTGGAGTTGAATGTCACTGTTTGTGGTTGGCGATATACCACATAAATTGCGGCATCAACTTTATAATTCCAGTCTATACTATAACTCGTCGATGGCGAATTACTTGATACATAATAAGTGGTAGAGCCCACTCTCGTCGTGCAGTTCCTTATGGCATTTTGGGTGCCGGCATCCCATGTGTTCCCTGTCGTTCCACCAATTACACCAAAACAGTTTGTATTTTTTGTGTGTACTCTCATCATAATTCTTCTTGTCTTACTGCTCGCCTCGCCTGTCAAGTACCAATAATAACAACTTGTAGCAAGATGACAAGGTCTTGTGGAATAACTTGTTCCATGATAAACTCCTGCAGTTGTTGAAATATGAGAGCCACCACTTGCGACATAACAAGTGTTTGCACCTAAATTTGTATATTCACTATTACTTGAATAGTACTGAAATGCATAAAGATTGAAAGTGTAGGCAGTGCTTTGCCTTACAAGAGTACCTGTACCAGAGCCATATATGTAAGCATTCTGAATATAAACTCTCCAGTTGTAGGAGTGTGATTCTACTTCTTTGTCAGTGAAATCCTCATCGCCATCCATATTCGCGTCTTCTTTTTGTTGATTATCTTGTTGATTGTCATCTAAGACATCTTCATAAGATAGTTGAAGAGCATTGTTATACCCCGACAAAAGAACACCGCCTGCAACAGAACATGCAACCGCCAAGAAGAGCACAATGAATATTGATAATATTCTTTTCATATGTATACCAGTGAATATATAAGAATATATTCATTTTCAGTATACCCCCCCCCCGCAAAGAAATATCAAGCAAATTTGGGAGTTTTTTGCTAAATTTCATTGTAGTTTTTTGGAAAAATTACTATGGCAAGACAATTTCTACCATAATTTTTTGAAATAAAAAAAATCCTCTGACACTAGCAGAAGATTTTTTTAATATCGTATTTCAAACTAAACCAATTCAACAACAGCCATTTCTGATGCGTCACCACGACGTTTGCCAAGTTTGATGATTCTTGTGTAACCACCACCTTGTCCAACTTGCTTCGCACGTTCTGCATACTTTGGAGCATAAACGTTGAAAATCTTTTCAATGAGTGGGTGGTTGATGCCCTCAACACGTGCTTGGTAAGCAGTGATAGACTCTTTCTCTTTTCTTTGTTCTTGCAAGTCATAGACATAGCCCATGATTTTTCTTCTTGCAGCGAGTTTCTTTGGTCCATCGTTGAGAACTTCAGTCTTTGTCTTTTTGCCATCAGCACCTTTGACTTGTTTTTGAACTTTTACAGTGTCTTCATAAGAATTGATTGCAAGAGTGATGATTTTTTCAGCCAATCTTGCAGTAGACTTAGCCTTTGCAAGTGTAGTTTCAATCTTCCCATTCCAAAGAAGTGATGAAACTTGTCCACGAAGCATTGCATTTCTTTCTTTTGAAGGTCTGCCCAATTTATCGTTAGCCATAACTAAACTCCTTTTTAGGGCTTTATAGCCCCTTTTTATTATTTATTATTGTTGCAGTCAAAACAACAGAGAATGAATGGAAAACAAGGCACAAGGTTTGCCGCAAGCAGGAGCATAGTAAAAATCCTATGTGACTGTTTGAGGAAAACCGAAGTAACACAGTTTTACGCCATTATATGTTGTTTTCGCCTACTCTTCATCTTTACGGAGACTAAATCCATAACTGTCAAGTTTTTGAATAACTTCTTCAACAGACTTTGCACCAAGGTTTCTAACTTTGAACATATCATTTCTAGACTTCTTGAGAAGGTCTTGAATAGTGTTTATTCCTGCTCTCTTGAGGCAGTTGTAAGAACGAACTGAGAGGTCCATTTCTTCAATAGGAAGTTCCATAAGTTTCACTTGTTTGTCTTCTTCTTTTGAAACCAAAATTGACATGTCGCCCATTTCTGAACAGAGTTCGATAAACAAATTTACATGTTCATGAATAATCTTTCCAGCAAGGCTGACAATTTCTCTTGCAGATGTTGTTCCGTTTGTAGTAACTTCAAGTGTCAACTTGTCATAGTCAATGCTCTGACCAACTCTAGTTGCGTCAACGCTGAAATTGACTTTCTTAACTGGTGAGAAAATGCTGTCAACAGCGATGAAATCAATGTTGTCATATTTGCTCTTGTTTGCTTCACTTGTCACATAACCACGACCGTTTCCAATCATAACATCCATATCAAGCACAGCGCCATCATCCATTGTGCAGATGTGAAGGTCTGGATTGAGCACTTCTACTTGGTCATTTGGCTCGAAGTCTTTTGCAGTTACTTCGCCAGCACCATTTTTTCTGATTTTGAGATATGTCACAAAGTTTCTGTCTTGTTCTGTGCATTTTACTGCAAGACCTTTCAAGTTCAAAACGATATCAACAACATCTTCTGTCACTCCGCGGATTGTTGAAAACTCGTGAGCGACACCAGCAATTCTGAAAGCGATAACTGCTGATCCAGGAAGAGCAGAGAGAAGAGTTCTTCTCATGCAGTTTCCAAGAGTGATTCCATAACCTTTTTCAAGTGGTTCAACAACAAATCTTGCATATTGTCCACCATCAGTTTCTTCACAAGTAATTCTTGGCTTTTCCATTTCCATCATAATATATAATCCCCCTAATATTATCTTGAATACAATTCAACAATAAGTTGTTCTTTGATATCTGTGTCAATATCTTCTCTTGTAGGAAGAGCAACGATTTTTCCACTCAAAGTCTCAGTATTGAATTCCAACCATTTTGGCATAACAATCTTCATACCTTTGAGATCTTTGAACATATCAAGTTCTTTCTTGTTTTCTTTTACGCTGATTTCGTCGCCAGCCTTAACTCTGTAAGAAGCGATTGTCACACGCTTGCCATTTACACAGATGTGACCATGGTTTACGATTTGACGACATTCTGCTCTTGAAGCACCGATTCCCATACGGTAAACAACGTTGTCAAGTCTTCTTTCAATCAAAGACAACATGTTTTCACCAGTAACTCCCTTGCTCTTTGCAGCGTCTTCATAATATTTGCGGAATTGTTTTTCCAATATACCGTACATTCTTTTTACTTTTTGCTTTTCACGAAGCTGAAGTCCGTATTCTGTAACTCTCTTTCTTGAAGCACCATGTTGTCCAGGGATAACTGGTCTTCTTTCCATTGCGCACTTCTTAGAAGTACATCTTTCACCTTTAAGGAAGAGTTTGCGTCCTTCTCTTCTACATTGACGGCAATCTGGTTCAATAGTTCTTGCCATTTTTCATCTCTCCTTTTATATTCTTCTTCTTTTTGGAGGTCTGCAACCGTTATGTGCGATTGGAGAAACATCCTTAATAAGTGTTACAGTGAAACCAAGAGTTGAAAGGCAACGAATTGCGTTCTCTCTGCCGTTTCCTGGTCCTTTAACATAAACTTCAACAGATTTCATTCCGTTGTCAAGAGCAACTTTTCCTGCTTCTTCAACACAAGTTTGTGCAGCAAATGGAGTGCTCTTCTTTGAGCCTTTGAGCCCAAGTCTTCCAGATGAACATGAAGAAATTACATTTCCTTGCATGTCTGTGAAAACGATAATATTGTTGTTGAAAGAGGTTGTGATATGCACTTGACCTTTGTCAATGTTTCTATTAACTCTCTTTCTAGTTTTGACAGTTTTCTTTTTAGCGTTTGATTTAACATTTGCCATATCTTTTTACCTCTTATTTACCTTTTTTAGAGCTTCCACTAACGATTTTCTTTGGACCTTTTCTTGTTCTAGCATTGTTCTTTGTGCTTTGTCCACGTACTGGAAGTCCTTTTCTGTGACGAATACCACGATAACATCCGATTTCGTTGAGTTTCTTGATATTCATGCTTACTTTTGATTTAAGTTCACCTTCAACGATAAGGTTATGTTCGATATAGTTACGGAGTTTAGCAACTTGGTCTTCTGTCAAGTCTTTCACTCTGATATCTTCAGAGATTCCAGTCTCTTTGCAGATGTTTCTTGATGTTTCAACACCAATTCCGTAAATATAAGTCAAACCATATTCCAATCTTTTTTCTCTTGGAAGGTCAACACCAGCAATTCTTGCCATCTATTTAATCTCCTTTCTGGGCGTCCATGACGCTTTCTATTTTGTGTTTTCGCATCAGCGATGCGTTTTTTGATGTAACTTTTTGTTTTGTTATTTTTCAAGTTCGCCTTTTTTTGAATCAAGGTGCCTTAAACCGGCACATGGCGCCTAACCTTGAACTTGCTTATGTTTTGCACTCTTTGGGCAGATAACCATAACTTTGCCGTTTCTTTTGATAACTTTACATTGGTCACACATTGGTTTTACAGATGCTCTGACTTTCATTTTTTGCTCCTTTTTAACCTTTGTCTCTCCAAGTGATTCTTCCTTTGGAGAGGTCGTATGGACTCATCTCAATTTTCACTTTGTCGCCTTCGATAATCCTGATAAAGTTTTGACGAAGTTTTCCTGAAATGTACGCAGTGATAATATGCCCGTTTGACAAGGTAACTTTGAAAGTCATGCTTGGCAAAACTTCGGTAACCACTCCTTCAAATTCAATCACATCTTCCTTGGACATAAAGACTCCTTTCTTTCAAAAATTTTCTTAATGATGAATTCACTTTTTCTTGTCCAGACTTGAGTTCTTCAACATCAAACCCAATTTTTGAAGCCTTCTGAACATGTTTTAGGCTCTTTTTTTTCGGTTTAGTCAATTTCAATCGTTTCCCATCGACAAGCCACGCAAAATTGTTGTCTGTTTTCAAAACAACGAAAATCTGATTTTTCTCTTTCCCCGCTGTTGCAAGAACTACATCACCTTGTGCGATATTCATCGTCTTTCTCCAAAGTGAGCACTTCCACTCCGCTCTTGGTAAAGAGCACCGTGTTTTCATAATGGGCACTAGGTCGTCCGTCTCGAGTAACAACACCCCATCCGTCATCAAGCAACCAAATTTCTTTCTTTCCAGCATTGATCATTGGTTCAATTGCAAGCACAGCATTTTCTGCGATTGCAACTCCATCTGTCTCTTTGCCAAAATTCATGACTGATGGTGCTTCATGCATCTTTCGACCTATGCCATGCCCACAGAGTTCACGGACAACCGAGAATCCATTGCTCTCTGCATGAGTTTGAATCGCATGAGAAATTTTTCCTATGCGATCACCAATTCTGACATTTTCAATACCTTTGAAAAAGCATTCTTTGGTGACACGAACAAGTTTTTCTTTCTCTTGTGAAATCTCCCCGACAGGATAAGTCCTTGTCGCATCTCCGTGATAGCCTTTATAACGTACCACAAGGTCGATGCTGACAATGTCGCCTTCCTTAAGCACAACCTCTTTCCTTGGAATCCCATGCACAACCATGTCATTCACTGAAATGCAAGTTGATGCTGGATATCCTTGATAGCCAAGGCATGCAGGCGACCCACCACTTTCTATTATAAACTTTTCGATTTGTTTGTCAATATCGTATGTTGAAACCCCAGGCTTTACAAGTGTCTTTGCAAACACAAGTGCATCTCTGGTGATTTCACATGCTTTCTTGATAAGCACAATCTCTGCTGGAGTTTTTTGAATCACTTCAAATGTCCCTCCAAAAAGTTTTTCACAAGTTTGTATGCGGCTGAAGAATCTGTACTATCAACCTCAAACAACTTATCAGCGTAGAAGTTTATGAGTGGTGTCGTCATTTTGTCATAAACTTCCAGACGAGTCTTGATTGATTCCGGTTTATCGTCATCCCTTTGAATCAATGGTGCCCCACATTCTTTGCAGGTAGTTTTGTCATAGAAAGAAGTGTTGTAAATCTCACCACATTTACTACATGTTCTTCTTCCCGTACATCTACTCATGATTTCCTCACGAGGTAATGTCAACAGAATTACAGCATCAATGTTCATAAATTTTGAAAGGATTTCTGCTTGTTCGATTGTTCTTGGGACGCCGTCTAGAATCACGCCTACTTTTTTGCAATCGTCTGTTTTCACCCTTTCTTCAAGAATTTTCATTGATACTTCATTTGGGACAAGCACACCTTGGTTCATATACCCTTGAGCAAGTTTGCCAAGTTCTGTCCCATTTTGAATATTTTCTCTGAAAAGGTCTCCAAGTGAAACTTGGACAAAACCAAAATCTTTGACCATTTGTCTTGCAAGAGTTCCCTTTCCAGAAAATTGTGGCCCGAGCAATATGATGTTCATATAACCTCCATACCATTTTGCAAACAAATCAAAAATCTGTTTGCTTGCCAGCGGTCACCGCCGCAATGTTTATTTCAAGATTTGGTCATTGCCAGTTTTCCGCAAAAACGGAAAACCAGCAAACATCCTAATCTAAAAATCCTTTATAGTTTCTCATCAACATCTGAGCACTGAGTCCTTTTTCAAATTCAAGTGCAACAGAAACCATAATCATAAGTCCTGTTGTGCTAAACGCATTCAAAAGACTTGCGAATGTTGAGTTGTCTGGGATTGCCTTAAATGCCAAACTTGGAATAAGTGCAATAATCGCCAAGAATACTGCACTGAAAAGTGTGATTCTTGTTGAGATTCTCTTCAAGTATTCTGCAGTTGTCTTTCCAGGCCTGATACCAGGAATAAACCCACCTTGTTGTTGCAGACGTCTGCTGATGTCTTCTGTGTCAAATGTGATTTGAGCATAGAAGAATGCAAACGCAAAGATGAGAAGAGCGAGCAGAACGATATAAACCCAAGAGTTTGTCCCCATATAGTTTTGATACCAATAGTATGCCTTTGTGTTTGGCCAGAAAATGCTCATGATAAGTTGAGGCAAAGTCAAGAGTGATGAAGCAAAGATGATTGGCATAACACCAGAAGCATTCAATCTGATTGGGATGAATGTGTCCTGACCACCATACATCTTTCTACCTTTGATTTGCTTTGCGTACTTAACATTGACTCTTCTTTCTGAAGAATCCATAAACACGATAAACGCAAACACAGCAACAAGTGCAGCGAGGTAAATGATAACAGTCCAAAGATTGTTGAGATTGTCACCAACATTCTTGAATGCTGCAGCAATTCCAGAACCAGCAGATGACAAGATACCAACAAAAATCAACAAACTCATACCATTTCCAATGCCAAGTTGAGTTATCTTTTCACCAAGCCAAACAGTAAACATAGCACCAGCAGTCAAAATGAGTACGATACCAGTTGCCGTAAGCCAAGTTGGAAGATTCAAATAACTTGGATTGATTGCACTCTTGTAAGAGACAACAATTCCAATTGCTTGAGCAAGTGCAAGCACGAGCGCAGCAACACGGGTGTAGAAGTTCATTTTTCTTCTTCCATCCTCACCCTGTCTTGACAGGTTTTGCAAACTTGGGATTGCAACAGCGAGCAATTGAATGACAATCGATGCAGTGATGTATGGAGATACACCAAGAGCAAGAATCGAGCCATTTGACAAAGCGTCACCACTGAGCATATTCATAAGCCCAAAGAAGCTTGTCCCGCTGGCACTGTCTCCGATTGCATCCGAAAGGTCAAAACCTGGACAAATCAAAGCACAGCCAACTCTGTAAAGGATGAGAAGTCCCAAAGTTATCAAAATCTTTTTTCTTAAGTCTTTAACCTTAAAAGCATTTACGAGAGTTTTGAACATAAATTACTCCTCAACAATAAATTTTCCACCTGCTTTTTCAATCTTTTCGATTGCAGACTTTGTCGCTTTTGCACCCTTGATTGTAAGAGGTTTTGACAAATTTCCATTTCCCAAAACTTTAAGTCCATAAGGAGCACGCTTTCCAATCACTCTGCATTCGTACAAAAGTTCTTCTGTAACTTCAGTGTTTGCTTCAAAAATTTCAAGATCGCCAACATTTACAGTTGCGTAAATCTTGCGGAAATTGTAATTGTTGAAACCACGGATTGGGATTTTTCTAATCATTGGGATGTTTCCGCCTTCAAATCCAGCCTTAACACCGCCACCGCTTCTAGCCCATTGACCTTTATGTCCTCTGCCAGAAGTTTTGCCGAGACCAGAACCGATACCACGACCAACTCTAAACTTTTGAGTTTTTGCACCATCGGCAGGTTTAAGATTTTCTATTTTCATAATCTACTCCTCAACCACTTCAACCAAGTGTCTTACATGGAACAAACTTCCACGAATGCTTGCGTTGTCTGGTAAAATTCTAGTTTGATTAAGTTTCTTAAATCCAAGTGCCTCCATGATTTTCATTTGGTTTTTGTTGTAACCAATGGCACTTTTCACCCAAGTAACTTTCAATGTCTTTTCTTTTTTCACGACGCCCTCCGATTAAATTTCTTCTGGCTTCTTGCCACGACGAGCAGCGATTTCTTCTCTTGTCTTAAGAGAAAGAAGACCGTTTAATGTTGCACGAACAACGTTGATTCTGTTTGTTGAACCATGGATTTTTGTCACAATGTTCTTTACGCCAGCAACTTCGAGCACTGCTCTGGCAGCACCACCGGCGATAACTCCGTGACCTTCTTCAGCAGGAAGCATCAAGATGTTTGTTGTGCTGAATTTTCCAATTGTTTCGTGTGGGATTGTGCCGTCAACAATAGAAATTTTCTTCATATTTTTCTTGGCAACAACTGTTGCCTTGTCGATTGCGTTTGGAACTTCATTAGCCTTGCCAATTCCCATTCCAACATTGCCCTTGCCATCACCAATGACAACAAGTGCTGAGAAACGCATAGTTCTTCCACCCTTAACAACCTTTGTTACACGACGAACATGAACAAGTCTTTTGTCCATTCCGTCGTTTTCTTCTCTTTTTGCAGGTCTTTCACGACGAGGGTTGTTTTGAGGCTTTTCTGTTTTATTTTTCTTAACTTCTTCTGCCATACATTCCTCCTAAAATTTCAGTCCTGATGATCTTGCACCATCAGCAACTGCTTGAACTCTTCCTGTATAAAGGTATCCACCTCTATCAAAAACGACTTCTTTGATTTTCTTTGCTTTTGCTCTCTTTCCAATAACTTCGCCTACAATTCTTGCAGCTTCTGTCTTGGTTTTATCTTTGATAAGTTCAACTACTTCTTTGTCAAGGGTTGAAGCAGAAACAAGGGTTGCGCCCTTTGAATCATCAATGATTTGAGCATAGATATTGTTGAGACTTCTGTAAACATTAAGTCTTGGTCTTTCAGTTGTGCCAACAACGATTTTTCTTACTCTCTTGTGGCGAACAACTCTGTCTTTATTCTTATCTTTAACAGTAATCATTTCCTATTCTCCTCTTACTTCTTGCCTTTACCAGCAGCCTTACCAACTTTTCTGATAAGCTTTTCACCATCAACATGGACACCGTATCCATGATATGGTTCGTATGGTCTCTTTGCTCTTACGTTTGCGCAGAATTGACCAACTCTTTGCTTGTCAATTCCTGAAACCAAAATTTCAGTGGCAGATGTACAAACAACTTTCAAATCTGATGGGATTTCAACTTCAACTTGGTGAGAATAACCAAGGTTCATAACAAGTTTGCTTCCGCTTACTTGTGCCTTATAACCTACACCAGCGATAACAAGTTTCTTTTCCCAACCTTTTGAAACACCAACAACCATGTTGTTTACAAGTGCTCTTGCAAGTCCTTGTTTCGCATTGTATTGTGGATCCTCAAAAGTGAAGTGAATTTCGTTGTCTTTTACTTCGGTCTTGATGTTTTTGTCAATAACTTGTTTGAGTGTACCTTTGCTTCCAGAAACAGTAATTTCGTTTCCGTTTCTTTCAAAAGTAACGCCATTTTCAAGTTTGATTGGCTTATTTCCTATTCTTGACATATCCGACCTCCTACCATACGTAAGCGAGCACTTCGCCACCAACATTCAAAGAACGAGCAACTTTGTCAGTCACAATACCTTTGTTTGTTGAGATGATGGCAATTCCAAGCCCACTGATTACTTTTGGAAGATTGTCTTTGTCAGAATAAATTCTAAGACCAGGTTTTGAAATTCTCTTCAATCCTTGGATAACGCTTTGGCCGTGTTCATCATATTTGATAGTGATTTCAATATTTTTGAACGCACCGGCGTCAACGAGTTTATATTCTGTGATGTATCCTTCTTCCAAAAGGATTTTAACAATTTCTAATTTTTCCTTTGATGCAGGAACTTCAACAGTCTTATGTTTTGCGCTTATTGCATTACGAAGACGAGTCAACATATCTGCGATTGGGTCTGTAACAAACATAATTCCCTCCTTACCAACTTGACTTTTTCACGCCAGGGATTTCCCCGCGGTTAGCCATTTCTCTAAAGCAAATTCTGCAAATCCCATACTTTCTAAGTACAGCGTGTGGTCTTCCGCAGATAGAGCAACGAGTGTATTCTCTTGACTTAAATTTTTGTGTTCTTTTTTGCTTTGCAATCATTGATTTTTTTGCCATGTGAATACCTCCTACTTAGCAAAAGGCAAACCAAGTGCCTTCAAAAGTGCTTTCGCTTCTGCGTCTGTTTTTGCAGTGGTAATGAAAGCTACGTCAAGACCTCTAATCTTCTCTACCTTATCATAAGAGATTTCAGGGAAGATAAGTTGTTCTTTGATGCCCATTGCGTAGTTTCCCTTTCCGTCAAATGACTTGTCAGAAACTCCTCTGAAGTCTCTCACTCTTGGAAGAGCGATGGCAACGAGTCTGTCAAAGAATTCATACATTCTTGTGCCACGGAGAGTAACCTTTGCACCAATCTTCATTCCAGCTCTAACTTTGAAGTTTGAGATAGCCTTCTTTGCTTTTGTTGCAACTGGTTTCTGTCCAGCAATGAGTGTAAGTTCATCAACTGCAGTGTTGAAAGATTTAGAGTTGTCTTTAACATCACCAAGTCCCATGTTGAGAACAATCTTAACAAGTTTTGGTGTTTCGTTTACATTCCTGTATCCAAACTCTTTCATAAGAGCAGGAACAATTTCTTCTCTATAGCGTTTTGCTGTTTGGTTTTGTTCTTTCATTTTCTACCACCTATTCTGCTTTATCAGAAGTTGTTTTTTTCGACTTTTGTGTTGAAGAAGCAGGTTTCTTTGCTGTTGTTGTTTCTTTCTTTGGAGCAGTTGTCTTTGCAGATGCAGTCTTTGTTGCTGCAGCTTCTTTCTTAACTGTTTCCTTCTTTGCAGGTTCTGCCTTTACAGCAGTTTCCTTTTTAGCAACTTCTTTTTTTGCTTCTTTCTTTGCAACTTTCACGAATTCTTTGTCAAGAGCGCCAGAACATTTTTTGCAAGTCCTTACTTTCTTGCCACCAACTTCGCCGTGTGCAACTCTTGTTGCTTTGCCACAATTTGGGCAAACAACCATAACATTTGAAGCTTCGATTGGAGCGTTTTTCTTTACGATTTGGCTCTTTTCATCTTGTCTTCTTGCTTTTTGGTGTTTTGTAACGATGTTTACTCCGTCAACTAAAACTTTTCCTGTTTTTGGAGAAACTTCTGTCACTTTGCCAGTCTTGCCTTTGTCTTTTCCAGTGATAACTACAACGTTGTCACCTTTCTTAACTGTCATACTCATAACTGTTTCTCCTTTTATATAACTTCTGGAGCAAGAGAGATAATTTTCATATAACCCTTGTCACGAAGTTCTCTTGCGATAGGTCCAAACACACGAGTTCCCTTTGGTTGTTTTTGGTTGTCGATGATTACGGCTGCGTTATCATCGAAACGGATGTGTGAACCATCAGGCCTGTTCAAACCTTTTGTTGTTCTTACAACAACAGCTTTTACGACATCACCCTTCTTAACGTTTCCGCCAGGGATTGCCTTCTTTACAGAAGCAACGATGATATCACCGATATTTCCGCTTCTTCTGAAAGATCCACCAAGAACTCTGATGCACATAATTTCTTTTGCACCAGTGTTGTCAGCAACTTTAAGTCTTGTTTGAGGTTGTACCATAATCCACCTTCCTTACTTAGCCTTCTCAACGATTTTTACAACTCTGTGGTATTTTGTTTTTGAAAGTGGACGAGTTTCCATAATGATAACTGTGTCCCCAACACCACATTCGTTCTTTTCGTCGTGTGCTTTGAATTTCTTTGATCTTTTTACGACTTTTCCGATTTTTGGAGTTTTAACCATAGAGGTTACCGCAACGACAACAGTTTTGTCCATGCTTGTGCTGACAACAATACCTTGTCTTGTGTTTCTTACATTTCTAGTTTCTTCCATTGTCATTTCCTCCGTTTGCGATTTCTTGTGCTCTGATTGCAGTTTGCACTCTGGCAATTTCTCTTCTTACATTTCTGATTTCAAGAGGGTTTGCCAAACTTCTTGTAGCATTTGAAAAACGAAGATTAAAGAGTTCATTTTTGAGTTCTTTAAGTCTTGCATTCAATTGCTGCAGGCTCAATGTTTTGATTTCTTCATTTTTCATTCTACTCACCACCTTCTACGGCAGCAACTTCTTCCTTCTTAATGAACTTTGTTTTGCAAGGAAGTTTGTTTCCAGCAAGTCTCAATGCTTCTCTGGCAACTGGTTCACTTACACCTTCAATTTCGAAAAGAACTCTGCCTGGTTTAACCACTGCAACCCAGAATTCTGGATTTCCTTTACCAGAACCCATACGAGTGTCAGCAGGTTTCTTTGTGACTGGCTTGTCTGGGAAGATTTTGATCCAAACTTTACCACCACGCTTGATATATCTTGTAAGAGCGATACGGGCAGATTCGATTTGGTTTGACTTGATCCAACATGGTTCAAGAGCAACCATACCATATGTTCCATAAGCAAGAGTGTTTCCTCTCATTGCCTTTCCTGTCATTCTGCCTCTGTGAACTTTTCTTCTCTTAACTCTCTTAGGCATTAACATTATTCTTGTCCTCCTTTATGGATTGTTTAGACAAAATTTCGCCTTTGTAAATCCAGCACTTGATTCCAAGTTTTCCGTAGTTTGTGTATGCAGCAGATTCAGCATAATCAATGTCAGCACGAAGAGTGTGAAGTGGAAGAGATCCTTCCATATACTTTTCAGTTCTTGCGATTGTGTTTGCTCCGTCGATAACACCACTAACTTGAACTTTGCAACCTTTGGCTCCAGCCTTCATAACTCTTTGCATAGCCATTTTGAGGGCTCTTCTCCAAGCAACACGCTTTTCAAGTTGTTGTGCGATTGAGTCAGCAACAAGTCTTGCGTCAAGGTCTGGTTTTTTAACTTCTTTGACATTCAATGCAAGCACTTTGACTGAACGAACAAGTTTGTTCAAATCCTTTTTGATTGCTTCTATTCCAGCACCCTTTGTGCCGATAATAATACCAGGTTTCCCTGTGAAAATGTCAACTTCAAGTTTGTTTTCTGTTCTTTTGATAACCACTTCTGAAATTCCAGATGCGGCATGTTTTTTCTTGAAATATTCTCTTATTTCATGGTCTTCTTTGAGATTTGCGGCAAAATCTTTCTTGTTGGCATACCAAGTTGATTGCCAATCTTTGTTGATACCAAGTCTAAGTCCTATTGGATTAACTTTTTGTCCCATTATTTTGCCTCCTTCAACTCGTCAAGCACAACAGTGATGTGACAAGTTTTTTTCAAAATTCTGTCAGCTCTTCCTCTAGCCCTGAATGAAATTCTCTTCATAAGTGGACCAGATGTGGCATAACATTCAGCAACATAAAGATTGTCAGATGACAAGCCTTTGTTGTTTTCAGCATTGGCAATCGCACTCTTGAGAACCTTCAAAGATTCTGCAGCACCTGCTTGTGGCATATATGCAAGAAGTGCAACTGCTTCATTTGCTTTCTTCCCTCTGATGTTGTCAAGAACAATTCTTACTTTTGAAGAACTCATACGAATGTCTTTTGCAACAGCATATGGACGATTGTCTTTATTAGCCGCTCTTTTTTCGGCTTTTTGTCTTATTCTTGTAGCCATTTCCATTCACCTCTTACTTTCTTTTCGCAGTTTGCTTTTGTCCTGCGTGTCCTTTGAATGTTCTTGTCAAAGAGAATTCGCCAAGTTTATGTCCAACCATGTCAGCAGTAACATAAACTGGGATGTGTTTCTTGCCGTTGTGTACAGCAAATGTAAAACCAATAAATTCTGGATAGATTGTAGATGTTCTAGACCAAGTTTTGATTGGTTTCTTAACTCCGCTTTCTGACATCTGAGCAACCTTTTTCAAAAGTTTTGGGCTCACATAAGGCTTCTTCATTTCTTTACTCATTTCTAGCCTCCTAATTTACTCTCTTAACCATCAAACGGTCAGATTTGTTTTTCTTCTTTCTTGTCTTAAGACCAAGAGCAGGTTTGCCCCATGGTGTCACTGGTGACTTCATACCAACTGGGCTCTTACCTTCACCACCACCGTGTGGGTGATCATTAGGGTTCATAACAACACCACGAACTGATGGACGAACTCCCATATGTCTCTTTCTTCCCGCTTTACCAAGAGAAACAAGTTCGTGATCAAGATTTCCGACTGTTCCGATAGTAGCACGGCAAGCAAGCAACACTTTTCTCATTTCGCCTGAAGGGAGTTTGAGTGTAGCATACTTTCCTTCTTTAGCCATAAGTTGAACTTCAGCACCTGCAGAACGAGCCATTTGTCCACCCTTCTTAGGTTCAAGTTCGATATTGTGGATAAGCGAACCAACAGGAATGTCTGAAAGTGGAAGGTTGTTTCCAACTCTGATTTCACTTCCACTTCCGCTGCAAAGCGTATCTCCAACCTTAAGCCCTACAGGAGCGATGATGTATCTCTTTTCACCATCTTTGTAAGAAAGGAGCGCGATGTATGCAGTTCTGTTTGGATCATATTCGATTGCAACAACCTTTGCAGGGATGCCATCTTTGTTTCTTTTGAAGTCGATAATACGATACTTCTGTCTGTTTCCGCCACCTTGATGACGAACAGTAACTTTCCCTGAAGCATTTCTTCCAGCGTGTTTTTTCTTAACAGCAAGGAGAGACTTTTCAGGTTCTTTCTTTGTCAATTCTTCTGTAGAAAGTTTTGAATAAAATCTTCTTCCAGCAGAAGTTGGATTACTCTTTATAATAGCCATTTTCTCCTCCTAATTAAGATAAGCTTTCAAAGAATGCGATTGGCTTTGACTTTTCAGTGAGTGTAACGATTGCTTTTTTATAATCGCTTGTTCTGCCAACTGTTCTTCCTTGCTTTGTGTTTTGAGCCTTCTTATGCCCCTTAACAACAACTGTGTTTACTTTTGCAACTTCAACGTTGAACATTTTTTCAACTGCTTGCGCAATTTCAACTTTGTTTGATTTTTTGTTTACAACAAAACTGTAGATTTTGTTTTGAATCCCACTGTAACTCTTTTCAGTGAGAATTGGTCTGATAATAACTTCATTTGCTTCCATTATGCGTTGACCTCCTCGAGATATTTAACCGCTTCTTTTGTCAACACAACATTTCTGTTTGAAACAACTTCATAAACATTGAGAAGTTCTACATTTACGATGTCGAGTTTTTCAATGTTGCTTGTTGCTCTAAGTTCTTTTTCAGAATTTGCAGTACCAACTACCAAAACCGAACCGTTAAACTTGAATGCATCCAAGAAAGCAGCAGCATCTTTTGTCTTTGCACTTGCGATTTCAAACTTGTCGAGTACTGTGATTTCTTTTTGTGCAAGTTTTGCGCTGAGTGCTGACAAGAGTGCAGTACGCTTTGCCCCTTTGTTGACTTTCTTTGAGAAGTCTCTTGGCTTTGGAGCAAATACAACTCCACCACCAGTAAATTGTGGTCCCTTTGTAGAACCTTGTCTTGCTCTACCTGTGCCTTTTTGTCTGTAAGGCTTTGCAGAGTGTCCTCTTACTTCACTTCTTGAAAGTGTGCTTTTGTTTCCTTGTCTTTGGTTTGCATTGTAAGCTACAACTACTTCGTGAATGAGAGGTTCGTTATATTCAACACCGAAAACTTCGTCTTTGAGTTTCAAAGAGCCAACTTCTTCGGCTTTCATATTATAAACTTTAACGTTAGCCATTTTCTCTCTCCTTATTTGCCTGCCTTAACAGATTCTCTAATCGTAAGGATTGCACCCTTTGCACCAGGAACATTACCTTTGATCAAAAGCAAGTTTCTGTCTGCATCGACTTTAACGATTTCCAAGTTTTGGATAGTAACTTTTTCGTTACCATATTGTCCAGGCATGTGTTTGTTTTTGAAAACACGAGAAGGTGTTGAGTTTGCACCCAAAGAACCAACTTCTCTGTGAACAGGTCCTGTACCATGAGTCATCTTAAGTCTGTGTTGGTTCCATCTCTTGATTACACCAGAGAAACCATGACCTTTTGAAAGTCCACAAACATCAACTCTGTCGCTTGCTGCGAAGATGTCGGCCTTTACAACCGCACCAACTTCGAGAGCATTGTCAAGATTGAATTCTTTCAAAACTTTGCAAGCTTCAACCTTTGCTTTGTCAAAAATTCCCTTTTCAGGTTTTGTGACATTTTTTGTCTTTTTGCCGAATGCACAAACTTGTGCTTCATAACCGTCCACTTCAACAGTCTTCTTTTGAACGACTGTCATAGGACCAGCTTCAACAACTGTAACTGGGATCACCAAGCCATCATCAGTAAAGACTTGTGTCATACCGAGTTTTTTACCTAATATCGCTTTCACTGCTCTTTACCTCCTACAGCTTGATATTAATCTCAACACCTGCAGGCAATTCGAGTTTCATAAGAGCATCGATAGCCTTGTTTGTTGGATTGTAAATATCAATCAATCTCTTGTGGGTTTTGCTTTCAAATTGTTCTCTCGAATCTTTGTACTTGTGTGGAGAACGAATAATTGTTACCACTTCTCTGTCTGTTGGAAGTGGGATAGGGCCAGAAACTTTTGCACCATTCTTTCCTGCAGTCTCGATGATTCTCTTACATGCTTCGTCAATGAGTGTGTGTTCATAGGCTCTAAGTTTGATTCTCATTTTTTGTGTTGCCATTCTTTTTTCTTACCTCCTGTAATAGCAAATCCGAAAGTTGCATTTTTTTAACGGACTTATCCCCATTCTTCAATTTTACCTTGTTCCCACAAACAAGTTTGCATTGTCGAACACTAGTCCGTGTGTGTCATGCTGTTTGACTTAAAAAAATGTCATTTCGGTCGCCTCGGCTCTTTGACCAAGACTAGGTCCTCGCAAATTCTCCAAATCACTGCTAGCGTAAGCGTTTGGTAACCTTGCGTATCGCACCTTAAAATGACACAAGCGCATTGCTTGCGATGTCACTTCGTCGTGTTCACTCTTGCACAATTGCAAGTTTGCACTCCTCGTGATAACAGCATTATCATTATACCAAAGCCCCCTCAGCTTGTCAATGGTTTTTCACAAGAAAAAGCAAATTTCTCAAAAAACTTTTTTGCCCTCAAAACGCCTCCAAAACACTCTCCACAGGTCCTCCTCTCATACGTACGTACGCGTATATATTTATAACATCAAATACCTCTACTAAAAGATTTTCATTTAATATAGTCCGCCACAAACTACACCCAAAACACACCAACATATACCCGCCAACTCCACTTCCACTCACTCACACCCAAACGCGCAAAACAGCCCAAAACACCGTATTTTATATCAAAAAGTGCACTTTTTAACAAAAAAACATGCAAAAATGCATGTTTTTATATATTTTCACATCTTTCAACAATTTCAAGTTTTGTTAATTATTTATTGTCTTCCACACTTTCAAGAAATATCTTTTTCTTGAACGCACCCCTCTTTTCAACCTTAGCAGTTCTGACTTTTTCAAACTCTTTTTGACTACATTTCTTGACATCGAGAATTGCTCTTACAACCTCTTCCAAATCAGCCAACTCTTCAATCTCTCCAGACTCAAGATATTCTTTTGCTTCTTCGGCAAGTTTTTTGTTCAACTCAGTCAAAAATTCTTCGTCTGACAAAACCCTTGTTTTGCAAATTTCACCATTGCTTTTTATTATCTCTGGTATCTTATCTCTCACCAATTTGTTGTAAACTTTCATACTTCCTCCGTCCTGAATATTATACCACACACCCTTGACAAACAAAAGCGGAAAACATAAAAAGAAAAGTAAGCAAACGCTTACTTCTTTTCTTCTTGTTTTTTTGCAGTTGATTTTTTGCTTGAAGTTGTTGCCGTCTTCTTAGAAACACCCGCTTCTTTCTTTGCTGTCGCCGTCTTTTTCTTGGCAGCAGAAGACGTCTTCTTTTCCTCATTCACAACCTCTTGAGCTTCAACCTCGACAATAGGCTCAACCACTACAACCTCTTCAACAGGTTCAACAGCAAGAACCTCTTCTTGCATTGCCCCCTTCTTCTTTCTAGTTTTGAGTTTCAAAAATCCGCTTTCAGCACCACCATTTTCATCAGATGTTTTTTTGTGATGCATCTCCCGAATCTGACTGTCCGTTCTCCAAGCGCCAATGATTTCATGCACTGGGACAGAGTAGACAAACGCCTTTGGATCAACCGTAGAAATGATTTGCTTCAACGAACTTACTTGATATTTCCCAATAAGGCAAACCAAACAAGTTTTCTCTTCATTGTCATACAAACCTTTCACGGAGCTCATTGTGCAGCTTCTGTAAAGAGTATCTTGAATTTCTCGCGATACTTCTTTTGGCTTGCTTGTGATGATGGTGTAAGCCTTTGCTTGCTTGTATCCATCAATAACATAGTCAACCATAAATGAATTGATTGCAAGAGCAATGATTGTGTATGGCAAAAGCTCAGCACCATTGTTGTAAACGACAAGAGTCATAGCAACAACAAAGACATCAATTCCCACAACAATTCTTCCAACATGCACTTTCGGATGTTTCTTTCTCACAATGCAGGCAATCATGTCGCTTCCACCAGTCGAGCCACCAAACCTGACAACAAGGCCAACACCAAAACCCAAAAGCACACCACCAAAGATTGCAGAAATAATCAAATCAAAATCTGCAAAGCTTGGAATAAGCGCAAAGATTTGCATCGCCCCAGAAAACGCCCCAATCCCAAGAAGCGCCGTGATTGCAAAACGCTTCCCAAGAAATTTGACTGCAATCAGATACAAAATCAAGTTCATCACCAAATATATGATTGAAGAATTGATAAACTTCACTCCAATCTTGTGAAGCAGAGAGTTGAGCATCATCGCAATTCCTGAAAACCCTCCCGTTGAAAGATGGTTTGGTTCAAAAAATACTGAAAATGCAAACCCCATAATAAAACAACCAATCACAATCATTGCACCATCCAAAATTGGTTGCCATTTTTTCTTTACATTTATATACATTTCTTTTTCCTCTGTAAAAATAATACGATTTGATTATATCAAAAAGAATTTTCTTTCACAACTTTTTCAAATAAAAAACTTGGGACTCTCCAAGTTTTTATTTTTACATTATTTCTTTCCGCCAGCGTCGTTTTTTCCACCGTTGCCATTTTCGGCCTTAGCATATTCTTGATTTGCTGCTTCAACTTCTGCAAATTTTGCCCCTATCTTATTTCTTCATACCCGATCAAAGAAACACCAACAAACCAAGTTGCGACCGATGCCCCATGCACACCTCTCCGAACAAGGGTCGCGTCTAAGGACTTGCGGTTTAATTGAAACTTTGTTTGTTTCGCTCGACGTTCAGCCTGCGGCCGTTAAGGTTGCAACGCAATCGCATCTTTTTCAAAGATGCCCGCAAGGTAAAATAAAAAATGCACGTCTTTCTCGTGCAAATTTTTTCTTGGCTCCGGAGATAGGATTCGAACCTACGACCTTGCGGTTAACAGCCGCCTGCTCCACCGCTGAGCTACTCCGGAATATCAACGGTTACTGCAATATTATATCGGATTTGAAAACTAATGTCAATAAATTTTATGAAAAGTTTTCAAAAAATGTACACAAAAAATATCCATCATATTTTGCTTAAAAAGAAAAAGATGAAAAATCAACTTTGCACCTTCTTTCAATCCGATTATTTGCCGCCTGTCTTGCCAGTGTTTTTGTCATCCACAACGCAAGCTGGCTTAAACCAACCGCTTTCGTCTTGACATCTTTTGAAGACTTTGCCCACCAATTTCTTTCCATCAAAATCTTCTCCATTTGCTTTCTTTCCATAGTTGTATTTGTTGTTAGGTCCCTTGACCACAACATCAAGTTTGCTCGCTTGGAGTGAGAGCTTTTCTGGCTGAGCAACAACGCCGTCTTTGTCCATTAAATCAACAACATCACCAAGCTTGAAAGCATGCACAAACAACAAGTTTTTGTTTTCATCATGCAAGCGATATTGGATTCTCAAGAAAACCATCACGTCCTTCTCTGGTTCGGCAATTCTTTTCCAATCTTCCATCATCATAATGCCATCCATCATTCTTGCAGAAATCTTCCACATTTGTGGTTTTGCAAGCTTAAATTCCCCAACAATCTTCTCCGCAAACTTTCCAAATGGTGTTGTAAATTCCTCTTGTACATTATCATTTCCCATTTTATTTTCCCTCTTGCAAATTATTTTTGCCATCTCCCAAAGCTCTATGGTTTTGTTTTATCGCAGCCGCTCTGGCCTTTTCTATTTCTTCGGCACTTACGATTATTGTGGTGTTTTTGTCGATTTTCTTAACCGTGCCTGACGCAACAACAATTTGTTCTTTCACATAATCAGAAAGGTCTCCAAGATTCTCAATATCATCCAAATTTGAGGTCTTTGAAATTCTGTTGTCAATCACTCTTCTTGCTGTCGCTTCAAGTTTTGATCGAAATTTTTCATCTGCCAAAAACTCTGATGGAATTGCCCTGATATATGCCCCAAGATCACTCGTCCCATTATGTTTTGTTTTCGGATTAACACCATTCATAAGTTTGGTAAATTTCAACAGGATATATTTTCGGAGTTCTTCTCCACAAAAAGTCTTTTTCTCCTCGACTTCAACCAATTGAAATTTGCCTTTGTATCTAGTTGTTCTACTTGATTCCGCATAATATTGAAAAACCGCAACACCTTCTGGCAACTCTCCAACTTGTGGCATATCAATTTCTCGAAAATACCAAGTGAACCCTCTATAATGAGCAAGAAACACTTCTCCACTCCTTATTTCTTCAAGTTGTTCTTTTGAGTTGTACCCAAGTTGTACATAACTACTCAATCTTAATGTCATATCAAACCTCAATAACTATTTTATGATACCATATTTGAATTTGAGTGTCAATACCAAACTTCCTGCTGAAACTCTTCTTGACATTTTCAAACTCATACTATATAATTGTCTCAAGAGGTACAAAATGAAAATATTTTTGACAAGTGATATTGGCGCCTCAAAAAAGGTCAATGGCATAAGACTCGTCAGCGAACTAAACAACACCAACAAATTCGCCGACAACCTAAAAAAGGCTGTCAAGGGTCACGACTTGATGGTTTTTGTTGCAAGTTCACCATTCTATGAAGGCACATCCACATATGCAGAACTCACAAGAAGTTCTCTTTCTCTTGCTGGCATCCGATTCAGCAAAATGGTCATTCTTGATGGATCAAACATGGATAGGTGCAGAGAACTTATGCAAAGAGCAGACCTTGTCTTTCTTGCTGGCGGAGACACCGCGATTCAAATGAAAATGTTTGAAAATATGGATCTCGGAAAACACATAATTCAATGCAAAGGTGTGATTGTTGGGCAAAGCGCCGGAGCACTCAACCTTGCAACAGATGTTTATTGTTCTCCAACTCCAGATGAAACTTCAACCAAGAAATATTGGAAAGGGCTTGGGATGACAGATGTCAGCGTTGAGCCACACTTCAAACCAGAAAATAAAGAGTTGATTGAAAATGTTTTGCTCCCTGACAGCAAAACACAATCATTCATTGCAATCACAGATGGCTCATACATCATTGATGATGGCGAAAAGCAGACTATTTATGGCGAGGCATACAAATTTTCAAATGGCGAGATGAAACAACTTTGCTCTAACGGAAACAATATCGTCCTTGGCGCAAGCAAATCTACTTCAAAATAAAAATAATAAAGTGCATTCTGTTGTTTGCACTTTTTTTATGACTGTTATATAATGAAAACATGAAAATAATAGATGGGAAACTGATTTCAAGTGAAATAAAGCAAAAAATCAAGGATGAAATACAATCTAAGATGATTGACAAGAAGAAACCTGTGCCAACGCTCGCGTGCATAATCGTTGAAGGAAATCCTGCAAGCGAAGTGTATGTTGCATCAAAAGAAAAAGCGTGCACTGCTTGCAGCATGAAATCAAAAATCGTCAGATTGAAAAAAGATACGAGCGAGGAAACTCTCTTCAACACAATTGAAAAACTGAACAATGATGAGGAAATTTCTGGCATACTTTTGCAACTTCCCCTCCCAAACGGCATTGACAGTGTCAAAGCAACAAATCGAATACTTCCAAGCAAAGATGTAGATTGCTTGACTTATGAAAACTTGGGTGCACTCTTTTCTTCAAAGAAAGTTATCGCCCCATGCACAGCAACAGGCATCATTGAAATGCTGAAACATGAAAAAATCCAAATTGCAGGCAAACGAGCAGTTGTGCTTGGCAGAAGTTTGCTTGTCGGCAAAAGTGTTGCAAATCTTCTTGAACAAGAGAATGCAACTGTGACAATCTGCCACAGCAAGACAGAAAACATCAAAGAACTATCCAAACAGGCTGATATTTTGGTTGTCGCAATTGGCAAACCAAAGTTCGTCACCAAAGAGTTTGTGAAAAAAGGTGCAACCGTCATCGATGTCGGCATAAACCGCATAGATGGAAAAATTGTCGGGGATGTTGATTTCGACGATGTGAAAAAGGTCTGCGGATATATCTCCCCAGTGCCTGGTGGTGTTGGACCAATGACAGTCGCCTGCCTGATGCAAAACACACTGACGCTACATAAAAACAAATCTAAAGGAGGGAAAAGATGAGTTATGCAGATAAAGTTTTTGTTCAAAATGTGAAGGACATTTTGAAGAATGGGGTTTGGGACACTGACCAAGATGTCAGACCAAAATGGAAAGATGGGACTCCTGCTCACACAGTCAAAAAGTTTTGTATTGTAAACCGCTATGACCTTTCAAAAGAGTTTCCAATCATAACAGTAAGAAAAACAAATTACAAAAATTGCATTGATGAATTGCTCTGGATTTGGCAAAAAAAGAGCAACAACATCCACGACCTTTCTTCACACATTTGGGACAGCTGGGCAGACGAGAAAGGCTCCATAGGGAAAGCCTATGGCTACCAACTTGGCGTAAAGCACAAATACAAAGAAGGCTTGTTTGATCAAGTTGACCGCGTGATTTATGACCTCAAAAACAATCGCGCTTCAAGACGCATCATCACAAATCTATACAATCACAGTGACCTGAGCGAAATGGCACTTTATCCATGTGCATATTCAATGACTTTCAATGTCACAGGCAACAAGCTCAACGCCATCTTAAATCAACGCTCTCAAGATATGCTCACCGCAAACAACTGGAATGTTTGCCAATATGCAGTCCTTGTGCACATGCTGGCACAAGTTTGTGACCTTGAAGTCGGAGAATTTGTGCATGTAATCGCTGACGCTCACATCTATGATAAACACATCCCAATCATCAAGGAAATCACCAAAGAGAAACAACACAAAGCACCAAAATTTGTTATTGACAAAAATATCAAAGACTTCTATGATTTCAAAGTTGACAGTTTCAAATTTGAAGACTATCGATACAATGATAAAAAATACAAAATTGAAGTCGCCATCTAGGAGAATTGCATGAATCTTATTGTCGCAGTAAGCGAAAACTGGGGAATCGGCAAAGACAACAACTTACTTTTTCATCTGCCATCAGACCTCTTATATTTCAAGGAAAAAACGATAAATAAAGTCGTGATTATGGGAGACAAAACCTATCTATCTCTCCCTAAACGCCCCCTCCCCAAAAGGACAACCATCGTAATCACTTTGGACAAAGATTTCAAAGAGGATGGAGTGACAATTGTCCATTCTGTGCCAGAACTTTTGCAAGAAGTCAAAAAATATCTCTCAGATGAAGTCTATGTTTGTGGTGGAGGGACAATATACAAATTGCTTTTGCCATATTGCAAACTTGCTTATGTGACAAAAGTCAAAGCAGGCAAAGAAGCAGATACATTTTTCCCAAATCTTGACGAAGCAAAAGAATGGAAACTTTTGAAAAAGGGGAAACAACAGGAAGAAAACAGACTTAAGTTCAGTTTTGACATATATGAAAATACAAAAATAAAAGAGTGAAGCATATTCACTCTTTTTTATACAACTTAGAAAAACAAAAATCTCACCTCTTGCGGACGCTTTGTTTCCCTTAATCTTCTCTGCCCAAAAGATAATCGGCAGAGACTTTATAAAAATCACACAGTTTCACAATCATATCCAATGATGGCTCTCTAAAGTCAAGTTCATAATTTGCATAACAGCCTGAAGTAACACCTAACGCTTTAGCAACTTCACTTTGTTTTGCACCAACTTCTTCTCTCAATTCTTTCAACGTTTTTCCTAATTTCATAAGTATATTATTACACAAAATGTGTAACATTTGCTTGACAATTCACACTTTGTGAAGTATAATGGCTGTACATATTGTGAAATAAGGAGAAAATATGAAAACGTGTAGGGTAAGAAGTGAACTAATATTTATTTATCTAAAAACCACTGACATAAGCAAAACTGCATTTTGTAGAAAATGTAAAATAAGTCCAAAAACATTGGATTTAATATTAAAAGGGCAAACACCAAAAAATCTCTTGACCATTGCAAAAATCGCTGAGGGAATGGGTCTAAGGCGACACAATTTGCTTGAATTGGAGGATTAACTCACCAATTATTTACAACAAAAAGCATCCTCATGCGGATGCTTTTATGATGACGCGAAGCACGAATTTGCTTGCAAGAATGAGTGCGACAAAGTCATGTTAAAACTCATAAATAAATATAAAAGAAAAAACTCACCGCATGAGGTGAGTTTTAACATTAACCAGCAGTGTTCTTAGAAAACGGAGTTTTCTCTCCGCCCTTGCATCTTCTGACAGGCACGGCGGCTTTTCCAGGAAAAATAGTTTTCGCTTTTTGCGAAAGGCATACAAAGTATGCCAAACACTGCTGAGATTTTTTCATTTGAAGATATTTTTGCAACAAAAAAGTAGGCTCATGCGCCTACTTTAATGATTAACCAGCAGTGTTCTATTTTTCCGGATCAAGACGACCAAGTATTTTCGACGATGAGAAGCTTAACTTCTGTGTTCGGGATGAGAACAGGTGGACCTTCTCTCTATCGCCACTGGTTATTGTATAATAGCATTTTCTTCCAAGGAAGTCAATGGTATTACCGAAATATTTTGAATATTGCCTTATATTTGAAAAAGGAGGATAGGGAAGACAATATTCAAACAGAGAAAAAATTCTCTGACAACTACATACTTTGAAGGGAACTTAAAATACTTTATAAATCCGTGATTAAGCCCTCGACCTATTAGTATCGCTCAGCTACACACATTGCTGTGCTTCCACATGCGACCTATCAACCTTGTAGTCTACAAGGGGTCTTACTAACTTATGTTATGGGATATCTAATCTTGAGGCAGGCTTCACGCTTAGATGCTTTCAGCGTTTATCCCAACCGCACATAGCTACCCTGCTATGCCACTGGCGTGACAACAGGTGCACCATCGGTGCGTCCACTCTGGTCCTCTCGTACTAGGAGCAGACCCTCTCAAATATCCTACGCCCACGATAGATAGGGACCGAACTGTCTCACGACGTTCTGAACCCAGCTCGCGTGCCACTTT
>CAJUGX010000007.1 GCA_910586385.1 uncultured Christensenella sp. | reverse complement strand
ATGTAATAAGTCGCCGAGCTTGATGAAACACTTCCACCATTTGCATTGTATGAAATCGTATATGAAGTTGCAGACCACTGTGCAACCAACGTCACCGAGCCATACTTACCACTCAAAGATGTTCCGCTTGAATATGTTGAACTTGATGACCAACTTCCCACTGTGCCACTTGGTTTCCAACCATTGAATGTATATCCCGTTCTCGTTGCAGATGGAAGTGATGTGATCACTGTATATGATGCACCAGATATATATGAGGAAGCCTTTGCATTATAACTTCTATACGTCGTACCAGTCGAACTGTTCGCCGTCCCACCATTTGGATTGAATGTCAATGTGTATGTGTTCGCCGTCCACTGTGCAACCAAAGTGACAGTGCCATACTTCCCGCTCAATGATGTCCCACTTGAATAGGTAATACTAGATGACCAGTTTCCGCTTGCACTGCTTGGTTTCCAGCCACTGAATGTGTATCCCGTTCTCGTTGCAGATGGAAGTGACGTAATCACTGGGTATAATAAATTCGTATTCGTTATTCCAGTTGCCCTTATATTATAATTTCTGTAAGTATTCGATGATGAACTGTTTGCCGTTCCTCCATTTGGGTTAAATGTCAATCGGTATGTGGTTGGAGTAATAACGGCAACCCCATGCCAGTGGGCGTCTCCAAGCCAGTTTCCATCGGTACAACGATAGTATCCGCTGTTTGTTGTAAGTGGCATTGATGTAGCAAGAACACCCGAGCCTGGGATGTAATTTGTATTGGCCGACAAATCTGAATCGGAAAAATACGCCGCCAAAGTGTATCCTGTTGGCACACTTATCCAAAAACATCTTACAAGCAAAACACCTCCTGCACTTACACAATCTCCAGAAGCACTACTCTTAAAAGACGATGAAGCAGGCACACTGCTATCTTGATTGTTTGCGCCCATCGCAACACCACCTCTTGGCCATGTAGCCAATTTCGCATAAGAACTGTTTGCCTCTTTCATCAATGTATACCCTCTAAGAGTCCCAGTAAATGCTTCACCATTGATAGGTCCATCACTTTCATCCGACACATCATCTTTGCCGTCTTGCCCCTGTCCATTTTCAGTCTCATCAGAAGGTCTAGAAATCTCTGTGTAATTAGATTTAGGATTTCTATCACAACCCGACAAAAGAACACCGCCTGCAACAGAACATGCAACCGCCATAAAAAGCACAATGAAAATTGACAATATTCTTTTCATATGTATACCAATGAATATATAATGGCATATATTCAATTTTAGTATACCCCCCCCGCAAAGAAATATCAAGCAAATTTGGCATATTCTCCTTCAAGAATCCAACTATACAACAAAAAAAACACCACTTTCTGTGGTGTTTTTGCTTATTCCCCAAGACTTTTGACAATTTTGTCAATCATCTTGCCTTCTTTCTTGTCAAGACACTCTTTGATGTCATTGACAATCATAGAGTCTTCTTTTGATTCGTAATAATCAAAAAACTTTTGTGTTGGGACAAGAATAAACTCCCTTTTGTCTTTTTCTGATCTTTCCTTGGTCAAAAAACCTTTCTTGATAAGTTGTTTCACTTTGTAAGTTGCATTTGGTGCTGAGACATCCAAAAAATTTGCAAATTGAGTGATTGTTGGTTTTTCCATGAGATAGATACATTCGAGGCAGAAATACTCAGAATAAGTCAAAGACTCTTCTTTTTCAACTCTTCTGAACAGATTTTTATAAATCAAGAGTTTCAGTTTTCTATAAAACTTGCTTGCTGTGTTTTTTGCCTTCATTCAGTCTCTCCTCAAAATTTGTTTTATTTTACCATTTTTGCCACCACATTTCAAGTGAATTGACAAAACTTTGTTAAAAATTTTGAAATAATTTTGCTATTTTGAAACTATTATATTCTGCAAATTTGTGTAATTTTCAAATAATCTTAATTTTTTATTGCAATTTCCAAAAATAAATGGTATCATATAGTCGCAATTGCAAATATGGTCCCGTGGTCAAGAGGTTAAGACGCCGCCCTCTCACGGCGGAATCAGGGGTTCGATTCCCCTCGGGACTACCAACTTTGACCTAAGTCAAACACCTTTTTATGGAAAAGACCTAGGTCTTTTTTTAGGAGAGATTTGTAAATGGATTATTACACTCAAAAAGCCAAGCGTATGTATGAATTATATCTAAAAGGTGAACAGGGATGAGTTGAGACAAAAAGTCATAATCCTAAAAAATTATGACGAGGTCAACTCTCTTGTTGAAAAATTGAAACAGACGAAAAAAATATAGAAAAAAGCAGGTCACCCCTGCTTTTATTTTTATTCCCCCTTAAGAGTTTCAATTGCCTTGACTCTGTCTGCGCTTTTGTAAACATATGAGCCACTTACCAAAATATCACAACCATTGTCAATCAATTTTTGGGCATTCTCAACATTCACGCCTCCATCAAACTCAATCTTAAATTTGAGGTTGTTTTCTTCTCTAAACTGATAAACCTCTTTCACTCTGTCAAACATTTCTGGAATGAGAGATTGCCCACTTCTGCCAGGCACGACACCCATAATAAGCACCACATCGCAGTTGAACATATATGACTTCACCTCTTTGAAAGGTGTCGCAGGATTGAACGAAATCCCAGCAAGCGTATTGTTTCGCTTGATGTAGTCTATTGTTTTGACCAAATTATCTTTATCTTCAAATGCCTCATAATGCACAGTCACAATGTTTGCGCCCGCCTCAATATATTTTGGGATATCAAGCATTGGTTCGTTGACCATAAGGTGGACATCAAGCATGATGAGAGAGTTTCGGTTTATGTTGTTGAGCAAATTGAAATCGTATGTGTTTTTGGGCACAAAGTTTTCATTCATAATATCGCAATGCAAAAGATCAGCGACCCCTTGCATCTCTTTGGCATATTCAATGATTTGCTGATATTCCGAAACTGGATCTGTCGAAACAGATATATCAACTTTTCTTCTCATAAGCTCAACCTCTCCTCTTTTTTAGTTTAACAAAACTCGGTCAAATTTCAAAATGTTTTAATATCTTTTGATATTTTTGACGATTTCAAGCATTTTTAGATAGTTTTCATATCTAACTTTTTCAATCTCACCCTTTTTCACCGCTTTTTTGACAGCACAGTCTTTGTCGTTTGTGTGCAGACAAGATTTATATTTGCACATGTGCGCAACTTCAACAAACTCTGGATAATACGATTTGATTTCCTCATGCTCCAAATTGAGCAAATATTCGTCTAGCTTAGAAAATCCAGCCGTGTCAGCCAAATATCTCCCCTCTCCAAACTTGAAAAGATGTACTGTCCTTGTTGTTTGTTTTCCTCTTTCAATCTTCTTGCTGAAAGTATCGACCTTTGCGACTCCCTCTCCCACAAGAGCGTTTATTATTGAAGACTTCCCAACAGCACTCTGTCCAGCAAGTGCACACACTCCCTTGATTTCTTTTTCAAGTTTCAAAACACTTTCATCCAAAGTGGAAACCTCAATCACCTTTGCAACTTTTTTATAAACTTCCGCAAGTTGTTTGCAATATTTCTCGTCCAAATCTTTTTTATTTATACAAATCATTGGTTCTATCTTGTTCAATTTGCAAAACAAAATCATCTTGTCAACCAAATACAAATCTGGCTTTGGCACTGGTGCTACAACAATAAACATCTTGTCAACATTTGCAAGTGGTGGACGAATCAAAACATTCTTTCTCTTTTCAAGTTTGCAAATTGTGTTTTCTTCATCGACAACAACTCTGTCTCCGACAAAAACACCATCCTTCTTGAGATTCTTTCTTGCAACACAAATCAAGGTCTCTCCACCAGAAAGTTCCACAGTGAAACGGTCAGCTTCTTTTTTTAGAATAAGTCCATTTGTCATTTCTTTGCACCCACCCTATTTCTAAGTTGTCCGCAAGCCCCCTCGATGTCTTCACCCATCGTCCTACGCACTGTCGCACTTATGCCGAGTTTCTCAAGTTTACCTGCAATCACATACGCTTTCTTTCTCACTGTGCCAATGAGATTTTTCTCTTTGACTGAATTGAGCGGAATGAGATTGACATGACATGAGCGTCCTTTCAAAATCTTTGCAAGTTCTCCTATCTGCTCATCACCATCATTGACACCGTTGATAAGAGAATACTCAAAACAAATTCTTCTTCCAGTCTTGTCAAAATAATAATCACACGCCTTCAAAACATCCTCAATTTTGTAAGCATTTGCAATCGGCATGATTGTCTTTCGAAGTTCGTCATTTGGTGCATGAAGCGAAATGGTGAGTGTGACGGAAAATCCATCATCAGCAAGTTTTTTGATGTTTGGGACAAGCCCACAAGTTGAAAGTGAGATGTTTCTCTGACTGATATTGAGCCCGTCTTCTGAGGAGACAAGTCTCAAAAATTTTGTCACGTTTTCATAGTTGTCAAGTGGCTCACCACAGCCCATCAAAACGATGTTGGTGATCTTTCTTTCTTTCAAGGTCGCACCCAAAAGTTTGTTGAAGAAAATCACTTGTGCCAAGATTTCTCCAGCAGTCAAATTTCTTTGAAGTCCGTTGAGTGTCGAGGCGCAAAATTTGCATCCCATGCGACACCCAACTTGAGTTGACACGCAAACAGTGTAACCATACTTATATTTCAAAAGCACACTTTCAACAATGCTTCCGTCAGTGAAACTGAGTGCAACTTTCTGAGTGCCATCTTTGCTCGTAAGCCTTGTCACTTCTTCATAAACTGGATAATCCTTTTCAATCTTTTCTTTGAAAGATTTTGGCAAATTTGAAATCTCATCCAAAGTTTTTCCAAGCGTCAAAGCCTCAAAAAGTTGCTTCGCACGATATTTTTTCTCTCCAAGTGCCTCAACATAAGCACAAAGTTCTTGATAATTGAGATCCAAAATCATAGGCTTATCTCCATGGTTTTGAATCGATAGCCATTCAAAAAACTCTTGGCGTCAAGCACTTTTCCGCCTTGCACTTGACATTTCAAAATTTCAAACACTCCATCAGCAGTCCCAATCAAAAACCTCTTTTTGTTTGGAACAACTTTGCCAGCTTCACCTTGGATGTCGCTTGCAACTTTTGCCTTGTAGACTTTTATCCTATCTTCTCCCAAAAAGAAGAATGCCACAGGATCTTCGCAAAGTGCTCTCACTTTGTTGACTTGGCTCTCGGCTGAAAGTGAGAAATCAAGAAGAGCATCTTCCTTTTGAATAAGTTTCACAAATGTTGCCTTTTCATCATCTTGTGCAGTTTTGGTTGCCGTCCCATTTTCAAGCTTTTTCAGCGTGTCACACAAAAGGTCAAGCCCAATTTCTGCCAATTTTAGAATAAGTGACGAATAGTCATCTTCAGGCAAAATCTCAACTTCTTTTTGGACAAAGATGTCACCATCATCCATGCCGACACCCGTTTGCATAATCGAAACACCAGTCACCTTGTCACCATTGAGAAGTGCGGATTGGATAGGTGTTGAGCCACGATAAATTGGAAGCATTGATGGATGCACATTTATGCATGGATGCAACTCAAGAAGTCTCTTTGGCAAAAACTTTCCATATGACGCTGTCACTGCAATGTCATAGTCAATCTTCTTGAAATCCTCAATATAAAGAGAAAGTTTCTCAAACTGATAAACCGCAAGCCCCAAACTCTTTGCATATTCGACAATGTGAGGAGAAACCATTTTATTTCCTCTGCCTGCAGGCTTGTCATTTTGGCAGACAACACCAACAACATCAAATCCACGCTCGACCAGTCCGCCCAAAATTATTTCAGAGAATTTTGGAGTCCCAAAAAACAAAATCTTCATCTACACCACTCCTTTTGACTTTTTATACTCCCTGCCCTCTTTTGTGTGGTCAACAAACAAAATTCCATCGAGGTGATCTATCTCATGGCAGATGCAGCGAGCAACATAATCATCTGCCTCAAATTCAAACTTCTTGCCCTTGCGGTCAAATGCTTCAATCTTGACATGCCTTGGTCTTGTCACATCCGTGAAAAATCCAGGGACGCTGAGACACCCTTCACTGTCACAAACTTTCCCTTTTGTCTCAAGGATTGTTGGGTTGATGATTTCAAGATATTCTTTATCAGCAACCTCAACAATCACAGCACGCCTCAAAACTCCAACTTGCACTGCAGCAATCCCCATGCCACGCTTTTCAACCATGGTCTTTTTCATGTCGTCAAGAAGACTTTCCAAATCTTCATCAAAGGCTACAACCGGTTTTGATTTTTTCCTCAATGTGTCGCTTCCAAGCACGACTATTTTTCTTACTGCCATTTTTTCTCTCCGTTATTTTCCTAAATCAATCGTTCTGCACTCAGCATTTTTGAATCTGTTGAGCGCCTTATATCTTCCTTCATCAAATGCGTCATAAATCGAACAATACTCAATCATAAGTGCAATGCGGTCATGCGTGACAACCAACACCTTTTTGTCAGCATAGTTCTCTTTCAAAAAATTTATAAAATCCTTCACTCTTGCAAAAATCTCATCCCAAGACTCAATCCCGCAAGCCTTTGGGTCTTTTTCAAAAAGAGCCCATTCTTCTTTTGTGATTTGCTTGTCCGTCTTTCCAGTGAAAATCCCTTTGTTGTCTTCAATCAATCTCCCATCACGAATCACTTTGACTTTGTGAAATTGATTGATTATGTTTGTTGTTTGCATAGTTCTCATAAGCGGTGAAGAAAAAATCAAATCCAACTTGGTGTCTCTGAGTTTTTCAGCCGTCTCTTGCACTTGCCCTTTTCCAAGTGCACTCAAACGATTTTGACTCCACCCTTGAGTGATATGTTTCTCATTCCAAATGGTTCTCCCATGTCTGACAACAAAAATTTTCATACAAGTTTCTCCTCTGCACTTCGCTTTATAATTATTTCCTTGACTCTTGCCCAATCAAGTAAGCAAGCAAAACACCCACGCTTCTGTCTTCTTTCATTTTTCCACTTACACAAATATCTTTCACTTCTGCAAAACTATACCAACCAAAAGATATGTCTTCTCCGTCTTCAAGTTCTTGCCCGTTTTTATTCTTTTCAAAATCAGAAATCAAGAAATAATACAAATCCCATTCAACGGTTGCACCTGCCTTGCTGACTTTCAAAAGTTTCGGATTTTTTGCAAGCAATCCAACTTCTTCTCTCACTTCTTTGACAACCGCTTCAGTCGCATAATCTGTCAAATCTTCCGCCAAGTGTTTTTTGAAATCATCCAATCTGTCAAAAACTTTCCCGCCAGGAAGCCTAAAGTCATATCCATCAACTTCTTGTCGATATTCCCTAGAAAGCAAAACCTTTTCGCCAGAGACAATCAAGGCTCTCACACCAGGGCTTCGGCGAGCCTTCTCAAAAATCTTTTCGCCATGCTTAAACTGAACAACTTCAATTATTTTTCCAGAATATTTTATTTCTTCCATTTTCTCTCCCAAAATCGTTTTCGCTAACTCAAATTATTTGGATTTATCTCAAAAAACACACTCGACCTGCATTTTTCGTCAACACTTTCAAAAACTTTCTTTTCTATTTCGTCTGCTTTTTCAAGCTTAATTCTCATCATAATCTGATATCTGAATTTATTTTTGATTTTGTTTAGTGGTGCTTTCATCACATCAAGATAAACAAATTCACTTGCATATTCTTCTTTAATTTGCTTGATTTTATTGTAGCACACTTTGCATTCTTCTGCTACCAATTTTTCATTCTCATGCGTAAAAAGCACTCTGATGATTCTCGCATAAGGAGGGAAGTTTGTCACTTTTCGCAAATTTACCTCTTTCTTGAAAAAACCTTGATAGTCATAATTGGTCGCAAATCGGTAGACATAGTGTCTTGGACTATAGGTCTGCAAAATCACTTTTCCTTGTTTCGAACTTCTCCCCGCTCTGCCAGACACCTGAGTAATAAGTTGGAAAGTTCTCTCAATGCTTCGATAGTCCGACTGATAAAGGCTCTGATCCGCATCCACAATCCCCACAAGAAGCACATCTTCAAAATCGTGTCCCTTTGCAATCATCTGAGTCCCAACAAGGATTGCAGGCTTGGTGTTTCTAAACTCATTCAAGATTTCCCTGTGCCCATTCTTTTTTGAAGTAGTGTCGTTATCCATGCGAAGCACACGCACCTCTGGGAAAAGTTTGTGAAGTTCTTCAACCACACGCTCCGTCCCGATTGCGCCTTGCTTGATATCCCTGCTTCCACAACTTGGACAAATGTCAAGAGCCTTAAAACGCTTTCCGCAATAGTGACACTTGAGCCTATCTTCAAATCTGTGATAAACGAGCGACACATCACAATCGGTGCACTTTGCGACATAGCCACATTGTCTGCATCTTTGGAAAGAAGAGAACCCTCTTCTGTTTATGAAAATCATCGCTTGCTTTTTCGCTTCGATGATGTCTCGAAGTTCGTAGATGAGCGGAATTGAAAAAATCTGATTGTTCCCTTGCCTCATCTCCATAAGCATATCAACCACGACAATCTTTGGCATTTCCATTCCGTTGACACGCACCGGCATTTCTACCAAAGAATACTCTCCATCAATCGCCTTTGCATAACTCTCAATTGAAGGGGTTGCACTTCCAAAAACCAAAGCACAATCGTTGTACGCTCTTCTAAATTCAGCAACCATGTGAGTGTCATAACGAGGATTGCTTTCAGAAACATAACTCTGCTCATGCTCCTCATCAATGATGATGATACCCAAGTTTTCAATCGGACAGAAAATCGCAGATCTCGCCCCCACAACAACCTTGGCTTGTCCAAAGAAAATCCTCTTCCACTCGTCAAATCTTTCACCAGCAGAAAGTCCACTGTGAATGAGTGCAACATTCTCTCCGAAACGAGCCTTGAAATTTGCAAGCACTTGAGGAGTGAGCGAAATCTCTGGCACAAGCATCAACGCAGTTTTTCCAAGTGAGAGTTGCCTCTCAATCAAATTCATATAGACTTCAGTCTTTCCGCTTCCAGTCACTCCATGCAAGAGATAAGTCTTGTTTTCACTGATTGTGTCCACCGCTCTTTTTTGCAGTGGCGTAAGCACCCTTGTGTTGTCCTTTATCGCATCAAAAACCGGGCTTCTCAAAACCTGCTGAGTGCCCATTGTCAAAATCCCTTTCTTGACCATCCCAGAGATGACAGAATAAGAAAACATCTCCGACATATCTGAGAGTTTTTGCTCGCCACTTTCCTTCAAATATTCAACGATTTCAATCTGCTTTGCAGCCCTCGCAGAAGGCATCTCAAAGCTGTCGGCAAGAGTGACCGTCTTTGCCACGAGTTCTTTGACTTTGTCAGTCCTCATCTCGCTTGGCAAAAAGAGCCTCAAAATGCTGGCAAGTTTCAGATGAAGTTTGTCAGCCATGTGAAGCATAAGTGCAAGCATTTCTTTTTTTATCACAGCAAAATCTTCGATCTTGTTTGCAATTTCTTTAACTTTGCTTTCATCATATTCACAAGCGTCGCTGATGCCGACAATAAAACCTTGGAGATTGCGATTGCCAAAAGGCACAAACACCCTTTCTCCAACTTCCACCGACATATCTTGTGGCACCTTATATTCAAAGACTTTGTCCAAAGCCTTTGCGTCTTGATCAATGATTATTTTTGCAAACATCTTCACCTTTTCAAGCAATAAAAAATTCTACCGCTTCTCGCAGTAGAATTATAACACAAAACATTTTGCCAAATCAATCGTTTAAGTCGCTTGGTTCAACTTTACCTTCAATGATTTCATCAAGGGCAATGCTGATAGACTTTTTGTCAGCGGTTGCAAGTTCTGTTCTTCTTGTGGTTTCGATTTCCTTTGCTCTTTTTGAAGCAATGATGGAAAGCACATATTTGTTGCCTCCAGCAAGCTTTTCAAGGTCGTCAATAGGTGGTTCAATCATCATAATTTTTTGTCTCCTAAAATTTATCTGTGCTTATTTTATCACACCACAATCAAAAAGTAAAGCCTTTTGTTTCAATTTTAGGTCAAAAAACCGCGATAAATCAGCTTACAAAGCCGAGCGAAATGAGAAGTGCACGATTTATTTCTTTCATTTTACGCTCGTCAATCACCGTAATTTTTTCTTTGAGGCGCCTCTTGTCAAGCGTGCGAATTTGCTCAAGAAGAACAACCGAGTTTTTCGGCAGGTGATAATCCTCAGAAGAAAGTTCGATGTGAGTTGGCAGTTTTGCTTTTGCGAGTTGACTTGTGATTGCCGACACAATCACCGTTGGAGAATATTTGTTTCCAACATCGTTTTGGATGACAAGCACAGGGCGTACTCCACCCTGCTCACTCCCAACGACAGGACTGAGGTCAGCAAAATATATGTCTCCTCTTTTTACTGAACTTTCCATATTCCTCGCACTTTTTCTCAAAGTCAAGAAGGTCTGCCTGCTCCAAGTCACTCAAAGACTCATACACCTTTTCAAGCCCCTCAAAAGCAGAAAAATCCTCTTCCATTTTCAGTGTATGTTTTTCCGTGCCAAAGGTTGAGAAAACGACAAACTCCTCCAATGTCCCCCAACTTTCTTCAATACTTTTCACCCTTTTGAGAGTCCCACGAAAAACACTTTTCTTCATAAAAATATCTCCTGTTCGGCAAAATTTTATACCTTTCAAATAGGTTGAGAAAATATAAAATTTTTATACTTTTGCAAGAAAAAAGCCACAAAAGATATTCTCTAGTGGCATAAAAATCATTATGTAGTAAACTCCGCTTTTTTGAGAATCAAAACCAGTCATCAGTTTCACTCTCAAAAGACTGCAAAGCGGACAGCGTTGCTTTTTGTGCCACGCTATAATCATACCCTTTGTAGACAAGATGGGCAAGGCACTTTTGTCGTAAATTTGCCGACTGCGCACGATTTTTGACGAATTTTTCAGCAAGTTTTTTTGCGGTTTCAAGTTGCTCTTCATCATCGACATTTTCAATCAAATTCTCGACAATTTCTTTAGAAATTCCTTTCTGTCTAAGCTTTGTTGCAATTGCTCTTTTGCCCTTGCCAGATGACATACTTTCAAAATAATTCTTGGCAAATTTCTCATCATCGACAAAGCCATATTCTTTCAGTTTTTCAACTGCCTTTGAGACTGTCTTTTCGTCAAAGCCTTTCTTCTTGAGATAGTCCCTTATCCCCTTCTCGCTGGTGACATATTTCTCCATATAAGAAGTTGCCATATCAAAAGAGACACGGGCATCGTTTTCTTCCTTGATTACCCGAAACTCGTCTTCATCAAACTGCCCACCAGTTTTGATTTTGTAAGTGGCAAGAGTGACATCCATAAAAATGCCAGACCACTCGTCATCGACATAAACATGGTATCTGTTTGTCCTTCCAATTTGTTTTATTTTTGTGACAACCATCGACCTCTCCTACACGTTCTCATGAAAAATCACTTCTTTGCCGTGAGCGCGGGCATACTCAATTTCGCCCCTTGTCGAACTTCCGATATATCCGCCGACATTGACAACATAAATCGCATCCGAAAGGTCAATCTTTTGAAAATGTGCAGCCTTGATGTTTTCACATCCTTCCGCAGTCAACTCTTCGCCCTCAATTGCCAAGATTGGTTGAAACACACAAAAACCTTTTTCAGTTTCCAACTTCCAAGCAATTTTTGTCATTTCATCTTGAAACTTCATGCTTCCGCAAATTGTGATTGTTTTCATTTCAACACCTCGCTAGTTGTTTTTGTATACATTCTGACAAGTCCGCCAGCGCCCAGTTTGATTCCACCAAAATATCTGACAACAAACACACAAGCGTCACGGACACCTTTTTTCTGAATGACAGACAAAATTGGTCTACCGGCAGTGCCACCTGGCTCACCATCATCGACAGCCTTTTCCAAAAATGGATTTGAAAGGGAATAAGCATAACAAATGTGCGTCGCCTTTTTGTGCTCTGCCTTCAACTCATTCAAAGCATCTTGCACATCTTGTGCGGTTTTGCAATGATAGAGAAAACCGATGAATCTCGATTTCTTTTCCACTATCTCAACACTGTTCACAAAATCTGCCACAAAAACCTCTTAATCTTCCAGGCCAACCAAATAGTCAGTTCTGACTTTGAAATAAACAGCAAGCGCAACCAAATTTTCAATGTTTGGAATTCTCTCACATCTTTCCCAACGCCCAATGGCTACACCACTTACACCGATTGCCTCGCCAAGTTTATCTAAGGACAAATCCTCTTCCATTCTCAGTTCTTTAAGTCTCTCTGCAAAAATTTTCATATAAAAATCCTCTCTTTATATGAAAATTATAACCATTTGGTTGTAAAAATACTTGACTCAAACCAATTGGTTTGAATATACTATTCATACCATTCGGTTTGAAAGGAGTATAACATAAATATGAGAATAAAGCAACATATCAAGATAACTACTCATCCTCATCTTATTGAAGATTACATAAAAAAGGAACACCTGACGCAAGCAAAGTTTGCTGAGCGTTGTGGTGTTTCCCCTTCATATATTTGCAAAATCCTAAGTGGTCAAACAAGATATCGCACTCACACCCTCTTAAAAGTCTTGGATGTTGTCGGCGTTTCTTTTGAAGAATTTTTTGACGTGGAATTTCTTTTTTAATTTACGCCAATTTCACTTTGATGAAAACTTTCTTTCCTTTCTTGAGCAATGCGCCATCACCAATGTCATCTGCTGAAATTTGAAGATTGAAGTCAGAAACTTTCTCATTTTTGAAAGTAATTGCTCCGCCTTGAACAAGTCTTCTGCCTTCGCTCTTTGATGGAGCGATGTTTGTCTTAAACAACAAATCACAAATACCCATAGGAAATTCCGCTTTTGCAACTTCCATGATTGGAGCGTCATCTCCGCCGTTTGCAAAGAGGTTTTCACTCATGCTTTGTGCGAGGATTGCATCTTCCTCTCCACGGACAAACTTTGTCACTTCAAATGACAATCTCTTCTTTGCAGCAACAATGTCGGTTTTTATCATCTCTCTCACTTCTGCCATAGCCACATCAGTGAAGAGTGCAAACATCATCTCAACGCAAGCGTCTGGTGTTTGGTAAACGCCTTGATAGAAATCATATGCTGAAATCTTGTCTTTGTCAATCCAGATTGCACCGCGCTCAGTCTTGCCCATCTTCTTGCCTTCTGGTGTCAGAAGAAGAGGGTTTGTCGCACCAATGAGATTTATGTTTGTCCCGTTTGCAAAGTTGAGTTTTCTCTGAAGTTCGACCCCAGCGACAATGTTTCCCCATTGGTCGCCGCCACCATATTGAAGTGTGCAACCGTGGCTTCTGTTGAGATGAACAAAGTCAAAAGCTTGCATAAGCATATAACCCATTTCAAAGAAAGTCAATCCACCTTCTTCAATTCTGTTTGCATAAATCTCGCTTGAAAGCATTTTGTTGACATTGAAATGCACGCCTATCTCACGCATGAAATCAATATAACTATAATCCTTAAACCAATCAGCGTTGTTGACAATGACAGCAGGATTGTCGCCGTCAAAATCCAAAAAGACTTTGAGAGTGTTTTTGATTTTCTCAATGTTTTCTGCGATTTGCTCTTTTGTCATCATCTTGCGGAGTTCTTGTCTTCCAGATGGGTCGCCAACACAAGCAGTTGCACCTCCCATCAAAAGCAAAACCTTGTGCCCCGCCTTTTGAAATCTTCTCAAAATACAATATGGGACGCAGTGTCCAATATGCAAACTGTCTGCTGTTGGGTCTGTGCCTTCGTACAAAGTGATTGGCACTCCGCTTTCAAGCATTTTTTTGAGAGCTTCTTCATCAGTACATTGGTACAAAAGCCCTCTCTCTTTCAAAACTTCATACAATTTTGTATCTACTTTACTCATTTTTCTTCTCCTACAATGTTTTTATCATAAATATCAAGTCGGCATATCTGCCATCTTCGTATTTCAAACCATGAGCGGTTTCTCCTGTCTTTACAAAGCCAAACTTTTGATAAAGTGCATAAGCAGCATCATTGCCTTTGACAACCTCAAGTTCGATTTGCTCAAAACCTGCACTTTTTGCATAGTCACACAAAGCCTGCATCAAAATGTTGGCAATTCCTTTTCTCCAATGTGCTTTTTGAATTGCAATCCCAAGCAAACCTCTGTGTTTAAGTCTTGACTTTTTCGAAAGTTGACTCACTTCAGCAAGCCCAACAATTTTTCCATCAATTGATGCTGCCAGCAAACAAGAAGGATTTTCTCTGTCTTCAAACTTTTTCAACCACTCAATCTCATCTTCTGCTTTTTTGACCTCTTCGCCAGCACCAGTGCTCAAAAAGTCACTTTCTCCTCCAGTGATGTTGTAATGGTCTGCAAGCCCTTGTGCATCAGCGGCCGTTGGACAATAAACTTTCAAAGTCTCGCCATTCTTCAACAGAATCTCTTTTTCTTCTATCTTCATTTTCTTCATCTGCTCCTCAAAAATTCAACACGATGTCAAAGCAAAGTTCCAACACTGATTCGTGTGCATCTCTGCCAAAACCTCTGGCATCATAATTTTCAACGTCCGCCAAACTGTCAGCCGTAAACAAAACTTGTCCAAACTCAGCCTCTCTAAATTTTGCAACTGCCGCAAGTGCTGAGCATTCCATGTCGACAACATTGCACCCTTCTTTCTTTCGATAGGCAATCATCTCTGCCGTCTCTCGATAGAATCCATCTGTCGACCAGGTCACACACTCTTGATATTTTATGTCTTTCTCTTTCATGGTTTCTTCAATCACTTTGATTGCTGACTTATCAAGTTCCACAAATCGAGATGGTGGCAGATATTTGTATGACGCCCCTTCATCTCGAAGCGCCTTTGTAGGGATCAAAAGTTCTCCTTCTTCAAAGTGTTCCAACGCCCCACATGAGCCACACGCCACAATCTTTTTCACGCCATGCCCAATCATCCAATCAACAATTTCGCTTGAAACCGCTGAGCCAACTGCACCTTGACAGATGCAAACTTCTCTACCTTTGAAATTGATTTTGTAAACTGGAAAATATTTTGAAACAGTGTGGTGCTCACAAATTTTCTCTCCGCCATAACTTTTCACAAAGTTTTTTATCACTTCTTCTTTCAAGAAAGCAAACACCGCTCTCTCTGGAAAAGGCGTCGCTTCCGTGGTTTTGACTGTGTTGGTCATCCTTGACAAAATCCCTTCTTTTTGGCTGCTATATTCCAAAATAGGATATTTCTCTTTCTTTATCATATCCCCTCAACAAAAAAGCACGCTTCACATCCCAACTTTTAGGACGAAGCGTGCGTTCGTGGTACCACCTAAATTCGGTCGCTCAAAAAGCAAACCCTTATTCTGCCATTCGCAGGCAACTCGCGCAAAACTTGAAACGAATGTAATTCATCTTTCCACCGCCAAGGTTTTTCACCAACCAACCTCTCTCTGAAAGCGCTTCGAAAAAGACTACTGCTTTTCATCCCACCATTTTGATATGTCCACATTCTATCAAACTTGGACTTTTTTGTCAACTTATTTTTTGATATCAAAAATCACACGGGTGCCGCCAAAATCTCAACATCTCCGTACACTTTGTATATACCCGCAGCCTCATCAATCGCCGTTGCCCCAGTGACTGAGATAATCATTCTTGAATATCCCTCAGGCAAATCATATTCTATTGTGATGATTGCGCCCGCTTTCATCCTCACTTGAGACGCATGTTCGCTTGTAAAAAATGTCCCATCACCATGTTTCACTCGCAGATATGGTGATGTGAAAGTCAATCCATAAGTCTTTGGTGTGACCTTGTATTTTGCAAAGACCTCAACATCACTCGTGATGCAACCAAGTGCCTCAGTCATATCATTTCCATCTTTGTCAACCCAACAAACAAATGTATAGTCATTTTTGCCATCATAGGGGAAATCAAATGTGAAATCCAAATTGCACGCCTGTCCAACTTTTACATCTGAAGTATTTATTTTTCTTCCGTCTGGCTGGAGGAATGTAACAATGTAAATTCTGTCCGACTCTGTGTACTTTGCATAAACCGTCAAATTTTTTGTGACACTTGCCAAACTTTCAGTCGCATCAGTGCCATCTTCAAAAGTCCAATTTGAGAATATGTAAACAAAATTTTGTGTACTTTCTTTTGTTGGAGTCTCTGCCTCTGCCGACTCTCCTTCCTTGACCGTCACAGTTTTCAAAAGTGTCTCTTTGTCTTCATCGTAAAATGAAACAGAAAATTCCACATCTGGCTTTTCAGGTTTGGAACCAGAAGAACCGGTGTTGAATGTCAAAACAATCACAACAACAAGAAGAATTGCCGTTACAAGGATTGCAAATCTATCATAAAATCTCTTCATCATCTCTCCTAAGCAAATCTTATCACAAAAAGAAAAGCGGTGTCAACAAACTCACATTTTCTTGTTGGCATTTTCATCTTTTGGCACATATGCACAAAGCGGATCTTTTTTGTCAAAATCAAATTCTTTCTTTTTCTTCATAGAATTAGTCTGTGCAAAAAAACAAAAAAACTTGGACAAATCCAAGTCTTTTATTTTTTCACTGTCAATCTTACACAAGTTGGAGCGTCAGCATCAACCTTGACTTTCTCACTCACTTCAACTCCCGCAATCACATAAACCTCATTTCCACAAGCAAGCACAGGAATGAAATCACGAAGTCTGACTGGCACTTTCTTGTCAATCAAGAATGACTTGAGTTTTTTAGTCCCGCCACCGCCAAACTTTTCAAAGATGTCACCATCCTCTCTATATCTCCACTTTGCACCCTTTGGCAATTTTTTGTTGTCAAAATAGAGTGCACCTTTTTCTCCCATCTTCTCTGTCTTGACGCGCTTCAAGACGATTGTGCCAAAGTTTGAAACTGAAAAGTCTTCCATTTTGAAAGGTTTGCCAAGCTCCGCTCTTTCAACATAATTGTTTTCAAAAGTCAAGAAATCATATTCTTTGCTTACCGTCACATCAAAAGGCAAATTGATCTTTTTGCCATTTTCAAGACTTGTCGCAAGTTCTTTGATCATCTCAATGTGCTTTCTCTCGATGTCCTTGTTTACCCCAATCAGTAAAAGAGCCTTGAAGACGATTCTGCTGTAAACCGCACTTTTCCCTTTGAAATAATAGCATGGCATCTGCACAACTTTCTTGTCCACCATGAGTGCATTTGTGTTTATTGTTGACTTGATATAATCATCATCCTCGCACACACATCCAGCAAAGTTGTTGATTGCTTCAATGGCATTTGGCCACTTCTTCAAGATGTCTTTCATGACAACATTTCTCAGATAGTTTCTTGTATAAGAAGTATCCTTGTTGCTTGAGTCTTCAACATAATCAATGTTGTTCATGTTGGCATAATCTGAGATGTCTTCTTTTGAGACTGGAAGCATTGGACGGATATAAATTTTATCTCTGATTGGCTCCATCCCTCTCGCCCCAGAAACGCCGCATCCTCTGAAGATATGCATAAGGATTGTCTCTGCTTGATCGCTTTGATGATGAGCAAGTGCAACCTTGTCAACAATATCTTTTTTGACAAGTGTTTCAAAGACATTATATCTGCCGTCTCTCGCTGCTGTTTCAAGACTAAGTTTTTCTTCTTTTGCAATCTTTGGCGCATCGATTGAAAACTTGTAAACTCTCACACCCATCTCTTTACATTTCTGGACAACAAATCTTGCCTCATCATCACTCTCTTCTCTGATACCATGATTGATGTGGATTGCAACAACATCTATGTCAAGGGCTTCTTTGTGGGCATTCAAAAAGTGCAACAAGCACATTGAATCAATGCCACCGCTGACACCAACGCCAACAACTTCTCCCTCTTTAATCAATTTATTTTTCTTTACAAAATCAAGTATTTTTTCCATTTTCTCTTCCCGTAATCTTCCAATAGTATATCACTATAAATGTGCAAAAACAATATCTTTCAACAAAAAAATGCTGAAAAACAGCACTTTTTTAATGTTTTTTTTATTGAAAATCCAAAACTTTCACCACAATGGCAGACATGTCATCAACAGCATAACCATTGTTGCATGCAAGCGCTCTCTCGACAAGTTCATCCGCAAACTCTTGAGGGTTTTTAGTCTTGATTGACTTGAGGCACTCACGAAGTTCTTCCCCACTTGCGAAACTGTCACTCACTCCATCTGACACAAGCACAACAAAGTCTTTCCCTTTGACAACATTCTTTTTTATCAGTGGCTCAGCGTCATCGACAATACCCATTGGCAATGCTCCAGTTTCAATTGTTTGACACTCATCTTCATTGAGAATAAATGAGTTTGGCGACGCCATTTTTATAAAGTCAACAAGCCCTCCTTTTTGATCCAAAATGCAAATATCCATCGCACTGAAAATTTCTTCTTTGTGAAGTGAAAGAAGTTTGTTGACAGTTGAAAGAATGATGTCATTGTCAAAGCCCGCTTTATAGAAGTTTTCAACAAGACTGATTGAAAGTTCGCTCGTGCGTCCAGCTTTCTCGCCACTTCCCATCCCGTCACTGATGGCAAACAGAATTTTGTCTCCACCAAGTTTGACAATGCTGTAAGAATCCCCACTGACTTTCGAACCATTTTTGGTCTTTTGGCAAACACCAAAGATGCAGTCATATTTTGGTGCCGTCTTGAGGTTTACAACTGAGTAGTTTGGTCTTGAAGAAGGAAACATCTCGTACACCGCCATTTTCTTTCCACAGACTTTGCTGACAACATCGACAATCCTTGGCTTCTGACTGTCCTCAGTTTTGACAACAAGAGACACCTCCATCGTCCATATGTCTTTCTCAAAAACGACTGCATCAATGCAGATGATGTTGAAGTAAGTGAGCTCGTCCAAAATCTTGTTTTCTCTCGATGTATCAAAAGAGATGCTCGCCTCAATTTCTTTTGAAAGCCCACCCATAATCTTTGAGACTCCAAGCAGTTGGTCAGCGATAATCACTTTGCTTGTGTCGACATCTTTGACCATGCTCATATACTTCTTATATTGCGCAGTGAGCGTGTTTACACTCCCCAAGATTGACGCTGTCTGCTTGCATCTTGAAGTCAAAAAAGATGGGATGTCAAGAAGTGTCGCCCGACCTTTTTGATATGCAATTGTGATAAGTTCGTCAAACACTTTCTTGGTGCTGTCAGAGAATGTCCTGTGACAATGATTTCTGTCTGGGCAGAACGAGCAAATTTTCTCTTTGATTTCTTTTTGCAAAATTGACTTAACCTCATCAATCGTCAACCCCTGTTTGATGAGATTGTGATATATGATGTTCATATCGTTGAAAATTTCACTCAAGTTGCCAAGACGATTGTGCAAAATTTCTCGATTTCGATTTACGACATTTTTCATTGCCATCCTATCTTTGGAAAGATTGAAGATGACCGAAATCTCTTTGCACCAATTCTTTGGCATAAACACAAAAACAAGACAAGACAGAAGCACTGGCAAAATCTCAAAGTATCCAAAAGAATAATACAAATCAAAATAAAATCCGATGACAAGTTCGACTGCAACCACTGCAATCACCATAAAAATTCTGAGCCTCTTTTTGAAGAGAAGCGCAGCCAAAGCCCAGAGCATAAATGGTGCAACAAAGACGGCGTTGTTTGTAGCAATGATTGAGCCAAGTCCAGATATAGACGCCACCAAAAGCGTAAGTGTAGGAGTTGAACAATACGCAAAGACCAAAATCACAAAAGAGACAAACAGTTTGAGGAAACTGAAAGAGTAAATATTGAGCATGACAAGTCCGCCGCTCAATGCCGCAATGATTGAGAAGAGGGATACAATCTCAAGACTTGTGAGTTTGTTTGAAAAACCACGGATGATAAAAGCCTCAAAGACATTCATGCACGCAAACATAAACAGACATCCCAAAACTATGCTGGCAAATGGCAAGACTGGGAAAACTCCTCCCAAAATGTCAAAGACAACATTCGCCGTCTGTCCAATGATTGCATAGACAAAAAATTCCCACTTCTTCATGTTCTTCTTGCATAAGATATGGATGAAATATGGGACAATAAGACAGAACACACATACAAGCGTACAAATTGAAAACTCCAGTGTTGGACGAAAGATTGCTCCCGCAATGATATATGCTGGCGCCACAATCCAAATCTTTTGATTTGCCCATGTGAGTGCATAAAGCATCCCAAACGCAAAAGGAAAAATCACAAGGCTGACACTTGAGGCAAAAAGCACATAAAAGAGTCCCACCATAATGGCAAAATTTGTGAAAAGGAAAAGGTATTTGTTTAACTTTCTGTTCATCGCTTGCTCCTTTTCCTATTGTAAAGCATCCCAAAATCACACGCCCAAGAAAATGCTGTCGCAAAGGCAACAATCATGTCTAAGATTGTCACAAGTTTTTGAAAAGAACAATTTTCTTCCCAAAAAGAAAAGAGGCAACAGCCCCTTTTGTTTTCTAAATCAATTTCAAGTTTTATACTCTGAAAAACTGCAAAATACCACACAAAATTTGATAACATAGTGCATTTTCATAGGTTTTATCTTGCAAGAGAGCCTCTTCCTCGGCATTTGACAAAAAACCACACTCCACCAAAATGGCTGGTTTTTTTGTGCAATTCAAAACATAATAATCTCCCACCTTTGCGGTCTTCTTTGCATATTCGATGTTTTGATTCAGCATGGTTGAAACACTCTCCGCCAAAGCTTGCCCAGATGAATTTCCCTCTGCATAAAACACTTGACAACCTCTCGCAGATGAAGATGGAAAACTGTTCATGTGGATACTGATGACAAGATCAGGGTTTGACTTTTTGATTATCTTTCGTCTTTTTTCCATCTCACTCTTTTTCTTGTTTTTTGCACTTTCGCTGTAAAGTCCTTGCATGTCACTTCTTGTCATCACCACTTTGAAACCATACTCTTTGCAAAGCTTTTGAAGAGTGGTGGCATACTCGAGATTGAGAAAACTCTCTGTGACGCCAGAACTCTTTCCAACCGCCCCGCCGTCTTTCCCGCCATGCCCCGCATCAATGACAATGGTGTGAGCAAGGTTTGGTTTGAATGTAGGGCGAATGGCGGTGAGATAAACCACCACACTAGCTATGCACAAAGTCATGCATAAAATTCCAATCAACCACTTTTTCTTCAAAATCAAAAACATAAAATGACCTCAAAGTATTTTATTAAAGTAAAAAGAAACTTACCACAAAAACTTTTATCAATCTGCCACTAGAAACCTTCTAACTTTGTTTGAAATATAAATCAAACTGTGATAAAATACACTTGAAAGTTGAGGACGATATGCAAAAAACTATACTTATCACTGGGGCAAGCCGTGGAATCGGAAAAGCAACTGCAATCAAATTTTTGGAAAATGGCTGGAGAGTTTTCGGCACTTTCTTTAAGTCAAAAAACAATCTTCAAGATTTGTGCAAAAAATATCCAAATGATTTTGTCGCCGTTGGTCCATATGATTTTTCAAACTTGAAAGATACCAACAAATTTGTTGTCGCAATGTCCAAGCACAATTTCGATGCAATGTTTCTCAATGCAGGCATTTTCTCAGAAAATGACGACTTCATAAATTTCGACTATGCTGATTTTGAAAGTGTCATGAACTGCAATTTCTATTCCCCTATGATGACGGCAATCAAATTGCAAAATCAAATCAATGTTGATGGAAGCATAATCCTTATGAGCAGCAATGACAGTTACAGCGGTTCATTTGCCAGCATTTCCTATGGTGCAAGCAAAGGTGCAATTGCAAATGTCATGAAAAGCCTCTCCGTAAACTTCGGAAAAAAACGTATCAGAGTAAACTCAATTGCCCCTGGTGCAATTGACACCGACATGAACACACCCGAGCAGGTCAATGAGTCTCCAAAATGGACACCACTTGCCCGTGTTGCACAAGCATATGAGGTGGCAAATGTTGTGTATTTCTTGGCTGGAGCAGAAAGCAGTTTCGTCAACGGCACAAACATAACAATTGATGGTGGATATGGAAATGTTTCAATCCTTCTTCAAAAGGAGATGGAGTCTTCAAGAATCTATGGCGGATACAAGGACTTGATAAATCGTTATAACAAAATGAGTCATGGTGAAGCAATCTATTCAATTGATGTTGCTGACAGCGGTTATGCTTGGCAAGACACAAAAAATGAAAAAGCTTATCTCGATGCTTGTATCGCAGCACAAGAGCGAGGCGTTGAAGTTTATAGATATATTATCCTCCCAGATGAAAAACTCAAAGAATTCCTCAAAAATAAACTCTATGCAAAATATCAGAAAAAATTTGCTCATTGCTTTGTCATTTCAAGTGAAAATTTGAGAAAGAGACTCCCTGATGTCTATGACATAATTGGAAAAGGCTGTGATGTGTATGTAGACAAAGAGAAAAACCTTCACTCATTCATTGATTTCTACACTGATGACAATTGCGTTGGTGTTTTGACGGATTCCGAAAAAATCACAGGTCATCTTTATGAAAAGATTCTCAAACTCAAGAATGCTGTTGACAAGAAACAAATTGATTTCATATAAGAGAGTCCTTAAAGTTCACCAAAACTTGGTGTGCTTTTTTTTATTTTCTGTTTGACAAAAGAATTTGCAAGTTGCTAAAATTGAATTATGAAAAAGATTTTTCTATGTTTTGTTTTGTTGCTGTTGTGCATCGCTCCAGTCTGCCTCCCACAGACTGGCTTCGCTGAAAGTGAGCCAAGCAATGTTTATATTGTAGCCGCAAATGAGGCTGTTGTTTTTGCAACTCCAAGCCTATCGTCAAACCGCATCACCACTTTGAAGCACAAAGACGAGATTGAAATTGAATTTGATGGACAATCCGCAAAGGAATACACTGGTGATGGTTTTGCATTTTTCCACGTAACAACCGCTGAAAAAGAAGGTTATGTCATTTCCGACTTGGTTGTGCCAGAAACAAAATTTTTGGTTACTATCCCACAGTTTAATGCCAAGACAAACGGCAAAGCAAAAGTGTACTTTTTTGAAAATGGCAGTTATGTCCCAAGTGACATCACCCTCCCAAAACACCAACGCATATTCCTCTATCAAGGTTTCAACAGCAAGAAAAACTTCAATGCTGTCGCCTTTGTTTATGACAACGAAGTGGTCTATGGTTATCTCAAAAAGGACGACATTGACCCTGACGGCGTGAATCCATTGATTATCACCGTTGCTTGTTTTGCCATCGCCGCAATCGGAATCATCCTTGCATTTGTATTTATGAAAAAAAAGAAAAAGAAGACAGGCATTTCAAAAAAGCAAAGTCGCTGACAAAAGTTGCTGTCACCTTTTGTTGAATTCTCCTTTTCGCCAGGTTATACTCATCGCGAAAAGGAGTTTTTTATGAAAAGCAACGAAGAACTTGAAGCAGAGCTTGAGGAATTGAGGAAGGAATTTTATTTCTTCTCGCAAAACGGCTCTCATGGAGGCTCAAATTCTGGAGGAACCTCTTCAAATGATGATGAAGGATGGACTGTGCTCTATGATATGCACAGCGATGACTCCGCAATAAATCTCGGCAAACCAAATGGCATCCTCGGCAATGATGGATATATTGACGGCATGCCAGATTTGTTGCAATTTGACAAAATCAAAATGACTTTTTGGGTTTACAATGCTTTGCAAGAATATGAATTTATCTTGCCAAAAGACAGAAATTTCAATGGCATGCGAATATTGCAACACAACGGGATTGGCAACGTAATTGTCGCTGCAACAACCTCATTGGAAGTCTACAAAGGAAAGGGACTTTTGTACTTTGGAAAAGTTAATATAATCTCATTTTTTGACAACAAATATCCAAGCCTAAACAGTCTTAACGGCTTGCCAGATGTGAGGTATGAAAAAATAATAGCAAAATAAAAGGGTCGAAAAAGCCCTTTTATTTTTTTCAAAACCACAAAACACCCCACCCCTACAAAACTAGAGTTTTGTGTACTTAGCAAAAAATGTGTTTATTTTCCTCTCATACATGACCCCTGCCTTGACATAACTTTGACAGTGTCCCGCATCTTCAACGACCAGTTTGTCACGCAATCCTTCAGGAGTTGCATTGTATAAATCGTACAGATTTTGCACTGGCACAAAATCATCACTGCTTCCGTGAATAAACAAAATAGGGATTTTTGTGTCTTTTACCTGCTTAATTGCATCCACTTGCGAAATGTCAAAAGCATGGATTCTCTTCAAAAAACTTGTGAAGTGTTTGATGAAACCCTTGCCAATTTTGAAATTTTTTGCCACGACCTGCTTGATTTCTTTTTCACCATTTGCAAATGCACAATCTGAAATTGCACAAACAACATTTGAAGGGAGTTTTTCGCCACACGCCGAGCAGACAGCAGTCGCCCCCATAGAAACCCCAAACAGCACAATCTTCTGATTTGTTTTTTTTCTATTCAAAAACTCAAGCCAATCCAAAATGTCAAGCCTGTCGTACCACCCAAACCCAATACACTTGCCCTCGCTTTCGCCGTGGGCTCGATTGTCCACTGCCAAGATATTGAAGTTTTTCGTCTTAAAAAACTTGCAATAGGGTTGCATTTCAAGGTATGTCCCGCCATAACCATGCAAAACGACGACCGTCTTGTCAGAGTTGTTGTCAAAAAAATGCCCCACCAATTTCATTTTCTCACGATTTTCGATTGACACTGTTTGCATTTTGACTTCGTCCCACCAGCATAGATCCACGCCAAAGTCTTTGATTTGCTTGTCAATGTTCTTTTTTGAAAGCCTGCTGTTTTTCCCTCTTTTTGCAAAAGTAAACTTGAAAATCACCGCCCCGACAACAAGATAATATACAAGCGCGACGATGATGAAAATTATTACGCCTAGGACAATCCAAGCAAAAATCTTCATCCGCGCCTCCTACTCTATGATTGCCTTGATTGGTTCTCCTGTTGTAGCGTCTTGATACGTCAACCAATATCCAAAGCCTTGGTTGTTTTCTTTGTCAAGCGGGATCCATATTGGATAGCCCGAAAGCTCTTTTGGAGCATCTTCATCAAACACGGCAGGCACACCATAGCAAACATACTTGACTTGCCCATCCTCATCATACAAAAGACCAAAGACATAAAAGTCCCCATCATCTTCATAATCCACTTTGATCCACTTAGAATTTGGGATTAGACTTTGCAAGTTGTTCTCAGCTTGATTGTCTTCAAAAAGTTTATCAATCTGAGGTTTGAGTTTGTCAAGAAAAGTAGGTTGAGAAATCTCTGCAGTTTCTTCTTTTTCAACCTCTATCTTTTTCTCTGCCTTGCTCTCAATCTTTGTCGCATTGTGCTCATAAAAATATTTCTTATATACACAATCATCACAGTGACCACAAGTTTCACACGAGTCTTTCATGGCAGCATCAATCTCTTTCTCGACCTCTTCTTTTTCTTCGTTGTCGAAATCAACACCATATTTGTCAAGCACATTTTTTGTGTTTTCAAGCGTGCTGTTTCCTGCAATCTCGCTCACAATGTTTGCATATACCTCATCATTTCCATCACTTGAGCCATACAGAATCGCCTTGCCCTTGGCATCTTGAAAGTTTATGACTGCACAAGAAAATGATTGAGGAATCTCATTTTGGTCAAGAAAAAATTCATAAAGCATTGGTGACTTCAAAGTCAATCCCGCCTTATAAACTTTTTGGTTGATATAAAATCCAAGAGAAGAGATTCCTCCCAAATCTCTTGAAAAATTGTATAATCGCAGTGTGCCATGCAAACCCACTTGGTCTTCTTCCAAAGAAAGGACAGCCTTTCTGTTTGAATTTTCTGTGTCACTAAGTACAACGCTTTTTCTTTTTATCATAACCCCTCGCAAAATAGTTCTTCTAATATTTTCTATTTTACTTTCAAAAAAGTTATGACAAAAATTCTGGCATGTCAAATTTTGTCAAAAGTTATCTATTCTTGTCTTTCAACTTTGTTTCAACAAACTTAACAATGTTTTTAACTGTAAATCCTGCTTTTTCCATCATATCTTGACCGCTTCCGCAATCAATATAGTCAAAAATTCCAAATGTCGCACAATTTTTGCCAAGCACTTTCAGCCACTTCGTGTCATTTGATGCTTCAATCGAAACAACAAGCTCTGCTTCCTTTGGAATCACCTTGTTTTTATAAGAATTTGGTTGACTTTCAAAAACCTCAATTGATGGCATTGACACCACATTGACATCATGCTTCTTTCGAAGTTCCTTTGCAACTTTGACAGCAAGGTCAACTTCCGCACCACTACTCACCAAAACAATCTTTGGTTTTGCAGAGCTCCCATCAACAATATACCCTCCTTGAAGGGCTCCTTCAAATGAAGTCCCCTCAATGTGAGGAATTTCTTGTTTTGAGAGAGCAAACATCACTGGTACATAATCTTTTATATTGATGCTGTAACCTGCAACAAGTTCTTTATAGTCGCAAGGGCGGAAAACAATATTCCCAAGGATTGCTCTAAGCTGAGAGAGTTGTTCGATTGGTTGAAAGGTTGCCCCGCAATCTCCAATCGCAATGCTGTCATGAGTGAAGAAGGACATGACAGGAAGCTTCATTGCACATCTTGCTCTCAAGGCTGGGATTTGGTAGTTTGAGAAACTCAAATATCCAGCATCAAAAGTCATAAAATCTTCATATGATGCAATTCCGTTGCAGACAGCACTCATTGCATGCTCTCTGACCCCAAACTTGATGTTTTTCCCTCTTCTATATCCAGATGAGAAACTGCCAGCATTGTCAATGAATGCCATTGAGGACACTGAGACATCTGCTGTCCCACCCAAGATTTGTGGACATTGATAAGCAAGTTCGCTCAGTGTATAGTGATTGATTTTCGCAAGGCTCTCGCCATCATATTTTGAAACATTTTTCAAAATTCTGTCAAAACTGATTTTCTTTCTGTCAAAAAATGCTGAGAAAGATTTGTAGAGTTCTGGATGTGTGCTTGAGTAAATTGCCAAGTTTTGATTCCATGTCTCGTGGATGAGTTTTCCTCTTCTTGTGCTTGCCATGCAAAGTTCTCTGACATCACTTGGGATATAAAAACTTTCTTTGACTTTGAGCGAAGCCTTAAATCTTTCCAATTCTTCTTTTGTCAAAACACCATAGTGCGCTGAAGAAGTCCCCTCTTTCTGAGAGCCAATTCCGATTGTTGTCTTGAAGATGATAAGCGTTGGCTTGTTGCTTCTCTTTGCGCTTGCAATCGCATGCGTACAAAAATAATAACTGTTTCCTTTTGGAACATAGATGACATTCCATCCCATCGCCAAAAATTTTTTTGAAATATCTTCCTTGTTTGTAAGCCCCAATGAGCCATCAAGTGTGACATCATTGCTGTCATAAAGCAAAATAAGTTTGCCAAGTTTCAGATGTCCTGCCAAACTTGCCGCTTCCATTGTCACACCTTCCATCATGTCGCCATCGCTGACGAGACAATATGTGTGATTGTTTATGATTTCAAATCCAACTGTGTTGAATCTCTCTTCCATGACAGATTCTGCAATCGCCATACCAACAGCGTTTGCCACTCCTTGCCCACAGGCACCAGATGAGAGTTCGACCCCTTCAGTTGTTCTATACTCAGCATAAGTAGGGGTTTTTGCACCTTGCTTTCCAAAGTTTTTGAGGTCTTGTAAACTTATGTCAAACCCAAACATTGAAAGCAAACTATAATAAAGCGCCGAGCAGTGCCCAGCCGACAAAACAAGTCTATCTCGATTGAGAAAGTCAGTGTCAGAAGTGTCAAAAGTATAATGATCTTTGAAAAGAGCGAACAAAATTGAAGACGCACCCAAACTTATGCCAAGGTGTCCAGTCCCGGCATTCGTGATCGTCTCCGCTGAAAGCGCTTTCAAATAATTCAATGCTTTTTGATTTATGTTCATACAAGTCTCCTAAGCTCATCTTCAACTTTTTCCAAAGCAAAATCTGTGTCAGTTTTTCTCAACAAAACGCAGACGTGCGCAATTGCTTTCAAATCATCAGTTCTGCTCTCATATGCCAAAGAATTGATAGCGTCTTCATTTTCTTTGACGAAAGGTTTTGAAAGTTGCAAAAAGACAATCAATGATTTCTCTTCCAAAAGGTTGAAGTTTCTCACCAAATAATCATAATTCATTGAAACAACAACACCTTCAAAGGAGCCAATATGTTTGATTACTTTTCTTTCACATGCGTTCAAATAATCTACCGAACAAAGTTCTTCAATTGCATGCCTGTCAACAAGTTCGTATTCCACCATTTCTTTTGCGTCACAAAAAAGCATTCCCAAGTCTTCAGACAATGCCTTGCCCACCTCATTAGAAAACTTGTCGCAAAGTGACACCAAAATAATATTGTTGAAATTTTTCTTGTTCATAGAAACATTTTAGCACAAAGGAAAAGTTTTGCAAAGTCTTTTACATATTTTCGCTGTTCAGTGAAAATTTTCTGCCACTTCGCCTTTGGACAAAATAAAATTGCCAAACACTCCCTACAACAAAAACTATGCAAACAAAAAGCGGAAGGTCAACAAAGACGCTCATCATCTTGACTTCAAAAGTCCCAGTCCCACTCACACCAATTGCAATCATGCCATCCGTCTTTGTGCAAAAAATCTCCTCGACTCCGCAATCAATCAACCTGTCAATCACGGTCTGAGTCGGATGCAAATTGTCCCCAGCACTTATGATTGCATATCTTGGATTTATGTAAGACAGGAAATTTTCCGTTGTTGAAGATTTTGAGCCATGATGCGAAACCAATAAAAAGTCAACTTTCACTTTCCTTTCTTCTTGCTTCATATCAGACACAAATTCATCTTCGCGCGCTTTTGTTGCATCGCCACAAAACATAAACACTTTGTCAGCATACGAAACTGTCACAAATGGACAATAAGAGTTTGTGTCATTGTAGATGTCTTCTTTGCAAGCAAAAACTTCGACGACGCAATCTTCTCCCTCAACAAAGGTTTCGTTTCCGACAAATTCAACCTTGCAATTTGGCTCGCTGTATGCAGATGAAATCACTTGCTCAAAAACTTCGGATTCAATTTTCTTGTACTCTGGCTTTTCTTCTTCAAACTCACTTGTCGAAAGCACTTTAGGTCTGTAGCAAGCATCAACTTGGTATTTCTTGAAAAGACCAACCGCTCCACCGATGTGGTCTTCATCACTATGCGTAAGAATCAACTTGTCAATCTTTGACAATTTGTTTTTCCTTAAGATTTTGTCAACACTTTGCAAAAATTCCGTCTCACTCTCTCCGCTTCCCGTGTCAATCAGAAGAATTCTATCTGTCGGCAAAATCACAAGCGTTGCACTTGCTTGCCCTACATCGAGATAATAAACTTGCAAATCTCTTTTAGCAAGTTTTGAAAATCCATTTGCCAAAAATTGAATGTCATATTGAAAAATCAACACCAAAACAAAAAACAGCACAAAAAGACAAGCCAAACAAATGTTTGCAATCTTTGTGCTGTTTTTCTTAAGTAAACCTCCAAATCTTTTCATCAAATAAAATCTATCTCATCCTTATCGAAATCTTTGAATTTTTGTTTCTTTGCTTTGCCACTGAAAATCTCCATGATTTTTGGCATTGCATCAATAGCATTCTTGTACCCTTCTTCAATCATCTCGTCAATCCCCAGAAGTTTTGTTGACTTAAACTTTTTGTTGTCTGTGGCAATCATAACATCTGCACAAACATAGCCTTTGACAGCATTACTTTTCATGAGGACTCTGATTGTACAACCAATCACGTCCAAAAGTTTTCCGCTGTTTGTCCCATATGTCCTCGTGCTGTTGCAATCGACAGCGATGACATAGTCACATCCAAAATATCTTGGAATGTTTGCCGGAATTGTGTTTTGCAGTCCTCCATCACATAGAAGTTTGTTGTCAAATTCCACTGGGTGGAAAAAACCAGGCACGCAACAACTTCCCGCAACCGCCTTAGCAAGGCTCCCATGACTTATGCAAACTTGCTTCGTCGTCCTGATGTCAACCGCAACCGCCGAATATGGAATCTTCAAATCTTCAATTTTTTTTATACCAATCGTCTCTTCAACAATCCTCTCAAGCCCATCTGTTTTTGAAGGCATAAAAAACACCTTGTTTGTCCTGATGTCTTTTGTCCTGAGATTTTTTGCAATCTTATAAAGCTCGTCAGACGTCATGCCACTTGCATATGCCGCCCCAATCAAACTGCCAACACTTGTGCCAGCGACATAATCAAACTTCAATCCAAACTGTTCAAACGCTTTGATTACTCCGATATGAGAAAACCCTCTGGCACCACCGCCGCCAAAAGCCAAACCAATTTTTATTTCTTTTCTAAAAGGAAATTTCATAAAAGAATTATATCAAAAAAATATAGAAATTAAAAATTTTTTCAAAAGATATATTTCCTTCTTTTTCAGTGATTTTTTCTTTTTATCACATTTCTCGCACAAAAACACAAAACGCGTGCGGTTTTCAACAAAAAAAGACTGAAAATCAGTCTTTTTATTGCACAACAATATTTTCGTTTCCAATGATTCCGCTAAGCTCATTGAGAAGATAATTGTTGATTTTTACAGATTTCTGATACACAAAACCTTTGTTGGTTGAGGTGCATTTTATCACCACTTGTGTGTCACCTGGGTATGAAGAAATTGTGTTTTTCACTTTGCTGTAGATGTCCGGATTTTTTGTGTCAAAACGCAAACACAATCTTTCTTTGGTTGGTTTCTTTTCCGATTTCGAATCGTCATCTCTCCACAAAATCACAACTTCCCCGACTGCAGAAGGAGCCATCCCGTCACGGATATTTATCCTGCCTTTGATTGTGACAAGGTTGTCTTCCTCAAGCAGATTTCTGTATCTTGCAAAGGCGTTTGAGAAGAATGTGATTTCAAGTTTTCCTTTCAAATCTTCAAGCTTGATATAACACATGCTCTTGCCAGTCTTTGTCCTCTTGACATTGACCTCTGTGATGATTCCCCCACAGATGAATGACTGCCCATCTTCAAAAGTGTCTTCAGTCTGCACATCACCCTCATCCATCTCAAACTCATCGCCTTCATTTTCAAAATCATCAGACTTAGAGGCAAGCATATCAGATGTCAAATTGAAATCTTCAAACTTCTTTGCATAATCTTGAAGTGGATGCCCTGACATATAAACACCAATGATGTCACGCTCATATTTGAGCATAGTTTTCTTGTTGAATTCTTTGATGTCTGGATATTCAGTTGTGTCTTCAAGTGCTTCTCCGCCGAAATCTCCGAAGAACGAAATCTGTCCAAGTTGACTTGACTTCTTGTCTTTGTTTGCACGGTCAACAATACTTTCATAGACAGCCATATATTGCGACCTGAGTTTTCCAAAGCAATCAAACGCACCACTGAGAATCAAGCATTCAATCGCCTTCTTGTTTACGCCGACCTTGACAGCTCTTGTGACAAAATCTTCAAAACTCTTAAACTCACCATTTTCGTTTCTCTCTTTGATGAGGTTGTCGGTCACGGCAGTGCCAACATGCTTCAACCCTCCAAGACCAAAACGAATACACTTCCCTTCAGTATGGAAATAAGAGAAACTCTTGTTGATGTGTGGTGGCAAAACATCAATCCCTTCACTTCTTGCAAAAGAGATATATTTTGTTATACTGTCTGCACTTGTGATACGATTGTTGAGTATCGCAGTCAAAAATTCTGTCTCATAATAGTACTTCAAATAAGCCGTCTGATAGGTCACGTGAGCGTAAGCACAGGCATGTGATTTGTTGAAAGCGTATTTGGCAAATTCCTTCATCTCATCAAAGATTTTTTCTGCAACAGCTCTGTCATGCCCAAGTTTAACTGCGCCTGGGATGCTCGCCCTGCCAGAAGGATCTTCCCATCCATCGACAAACTTCTTCCTCTCTTGATCAATCTTTTCGACCTGCTTCTTTCCCATAATACGACGGATGTTGTCGGCTTGTCCCAAACTGTAACCACCCATGACCTGAACAATCTTCATAACTTGTTCTTGATAAACGATACATCCATAAGTGACATCCAAGATATCTTCAAGACAAGGGTCATCGTAGACAACCATGTCTGGATTGTGTTTGTTTTGCACAAACTTTGGGATTGAATCCATAGGTCCCGGACGGTACATTGACACGCCAGCGACAATATCTTCCAAACAGGTTGGCTTCAACTCTTTCATAAACTTCTTGAAACCAGCACTTTCAAGTTGGAATACCGCATCAGTGTTTCCTCCTGCAAGCATCTCAAAGACTTTTGGATCATCATATGTGATTGAACCATCATAGAAATTCAGTTTCTTCCCATAGTTTTCGTAGATATAGTCACAAGTCTTCTTGATATCAGTGAGCGTTCTAAGCCCGAGGAAGTCCATTTTGAGCAGTCCCATATGCTCAAGCTCAATCATGTTGTATTGAGTTACTCTCTGCCCTTCGGAAAGAGCAACTGGCACAAATTCAGAAACTGGCTCAGGTGCAATCAAAACACCGCAAGCGTGAGTTGAAACATTTCGTGGCACGCCCTCAAGTTTGATGGCAAGATCAGCAACGTGTCGCATTTCTTCGTTGTTGTCATAAATTTCTCTAAGTTCTGGGATGATAAACTTGTCATTTTCTGGTTTTCCAGTTGTCCCAAAATAAAACTTCAAAACTGGAGGTTTCTTGATGCCATCTGGCAATTTCCCTGGGATGAGTTTTGTCACTTTTGCAACATCAGCATTTGGAATCCTAAGCACTCTGGCAACATCTCTAATGGCATTTTTCGCTTGCATACACCCAAACGTCACAATGTTTGCCACATGATCAATCCCGTATCTTCTCTTTGCATATTCAATGACTTCCCCACGTCTATCCATGCAGAAGTCAACGTCGAAATCGGGCATAGAAACACGTTCTTTGTTGATGAATCTTTCAAAGAACAAATTATATCTGATAGGGTCAACTTTTGTGATCCCTGAGCAATATGCGACCAAACTTCCCGCACCGCTTCCACGACCTGGTCCAACAGGGACCCCGATTGACTCAGCATAGTTGATATAATCCCACACAATCAAGAAGTATTCGACAAAGCCTTGACTGTTGATGATTTCAAGTTCCATCTCAAGTCTGTCGATGAGATCCTGTGTCACTTCTTTATAATTTCTGTGCAACCCCTCATATGAAAGTCTTCGAAGAAATTCATAAGGAGTCTCACCCGTCTCTGGCGCATAAACTGGAATGAAGTTTTTCGAACTTGGAAGTTTGTATTTTTCATCAATACCATAAATCTCGCCAAGTGATTTGGTTTTGATTGTTACATCGCACTTGTCTGCGATTTCAAGTGTGGTCTCAAGTGCCTCTTCATAACCGACCATCGCCTCTTTCATCTCGTCATAAGTCTTGAGATAAAATTCGTCAGTCGAAAATTTCATTCTGTCTGGGTCGTCAAGAGTCTTTCCCATTTGCACGCACATCAAAATGTCTTGCATCTCAGCATCCTCTTTGTTGAGGTAATGCACATCATTTGTTGCGACCATTTTGATTGAATGTTTCTTTGACATCTGCGCCAAAAATTCGTTGACAAGTTTTTGCTCTGGCAATCCATGATTTTGGATTTCAAGATAGAAATCTCCTGGCGCAAACATGCCATTCATCTTCAAAATGAGTGCCTCTGCCTCATCAAAACGTCTCTGCAAGATAAATTGCGGTATGTGCCCAGCAATACAGGCAGAAAGACAAATCACACCCTCGCTGTGCTCTTGCAAAACTTTGTAGTCAATTCTTGGTTTGTAATAAAATCCTTCACAGAAAGCGATTTCGTTGAGTTTCAAAAGATTGTGAAAACCCTTGTCATTTTTCGCAAGCAAGACAAGATGTCCCATGTCATCCTTCCCGCTCTTTCTATGCAAGTCGTTGCAAATATAAAACTCACAGCCCAAAATTGGTTTTATTCCAACTTTGATGCACTCTTCAAAAAATTGAAGTGTACCATACATATTGCCGTGGTCAGTTATGGCAACAGCACGCTCTCCACGTTCTTTTGTCATCTCCACCAATTTCTTTACTCTAGCAATTCCGTCCAAAAGTGAGTATTCAGTATGGACATGCAAGTGAACAAATTCACCCATTGTTATTCCTCCAAAGTGCTTGCGATTTTTATCAATTTCCTAAACCTATGATTAAGTCCAGAACGCGTAAGTTGAATTGTTGAGAGTTTGATAAGTTCGTCAAGACTCTCCTCCTGATTCGCCAATCTCAAAACAGCAATCTCTTGCAAATCCTCAGGCAAACTTTCAAGCCCAATCGTGTTGATGATTGTGTTGATTGCATTCACCTGCTTCAAACTCGCTTCAACTGTTTTGTTTATGTTTGCGTTTATGCAGTTTACCTGACGATTGACTTTGTTTCGAAGTTCTCTCGTCACAATCTCATTCGAAAGGTCAAGCACACATTTGTTTGCCCCCATAAGTGCAAGCAAGTCTTGAATTGTGTTGACATCTTTGATATAAAGCACAAACGAATTTTTCCTTTCAAAGATTTTGCCAATTATGTTGTACTCTGCCAAAATGCCAGAAAACTCAATCAGAAACTCGTGGCTTTGAGAAACAAATTCCATATGATAGCCAGAGCCACAACTTTGCATGCTGTCTTGTGACAACTTTATGCTTGATGTGCTTGAACCGATGTACACCCCTTTGATAAATGCCCTTCTTGCCTCGTCTTCCAAAAGCAAATTTTTGTCAATGTCAAAAATGAAAGTTTTCTCTCCATTTTCAATGTCAATCATTCCAGCGTCCAAAAGCAATTGCTTAAACTTGTCCACCTCAAATTTGATTTCATAATAAGTGTTTTTGTTGATGCTGTAGTTGTCGCCAACCTCAATTTCAACATTGTCCCCATAAAGTTTTTTGACCAACTTTTCACAATAGCCAAAAAGTTTGTCAACATCAGAAACAAGTTTCAAATAGATATGGTTTCCACTTTTTGAGATTTGCCCACAAGAATGAAAAAGTCCTGACATAAATGCAATCGCACATGTGTCATCTTCAAAATCAACTTTCAAAATTTCTTCTTTTGATTCTCGTGAAAAACTCATCTAGAAACCTCTTTTCTTGTGGAATTTAGGGATTTTGTCGACATTCACAACTTGAGAAAGAGGAATGTCATATTTGTAAATCAGATTGAGTCCATTGTTCACTTCTCCAACCTTTTCTGGTCTGTGAGCATCAGAATTTATGATAAACTTCACGCCTTCATCTTTCATGATGGCGATTTCCTCTTCAGTGAAACAAATCCTCTTGCCATTGAGTTCGACAAACACACCTTTTTGCTTTGCCATCTTTGCAACAGCAATCGTATCTGTCTCAAAACCATAGTTGAGGTGAGTGATCACATCAATTGGATACTTATCCAAAGTCTTGAGAAGTGCGGTTGTGTTTCTGTTGATTTTCTCTTGACTTGGTCTAAACTTCCCAGAAAAAGCATTTGCCCAATTGAGAAGAACCTTATCCTTGAATGTCTCAGTTGTCACAAGTTTGTGATACCCCATCAAAATAACATCCAAAAAATCATAATCCATTTCTTTTATGTCAATGGCCCCATCAAGAGAGATAAGATTTGCCTCAACACCCAAGAGGACATTGACGCCAGTGATTTCCTTTGCGTTGAGCACATCCTCTTGAAGAGCAGGAATATTTTTTCTTTTCAAACCAAATGCCCAGTGATTGAATCCGTGGTCAGTGATTGCGATTTCTTGCAATCCCTTGTCAGCAGCAACTGAAGCATTTTCGAGCACTGTGCCTTTGCCGTGCTTGTGTCTTGAATATGTGGTATGTGTATGATAATCGCCGTATAACAACATATCAAACTCCTTTTTACAATTTGACTATTTTATTTTTGAACGTTTCTTCAAATTCTTCTATAGTTCCTTCAGTTATTAAATCTTTTTGGCATAAAAATCTAAAACTCTTATATGGAAACTTAAAAATTATGTGATACCAGTCACCGCCAGCAATTATTTTTTTGATAGAGGCTATATTGTTTGCCACTTCAAAATTTTCGCCTTTGCATATTATAATATCATCATTGATAGATACCCTTATTGGGAAAAGCAATTTAAGAATTTTCCCTCTTGGTGGAATTAAAGAAGCAATGGAAATGAATACAAAAGGAATAACTCCAATTGCAAAAATCCAGTTGTTTATGATTGATAATACTATGAATGGAATACAAAAAAGTAATGAACCTATGATGACAATAATACAATTCTTGGATTCTTTTTTAATAAGATATTCTTTACTACTTTTTGACAATTCTCCACGAAATTCAATCATCCTTTCTCCTTATGTACCTATTTTATCAGTTTTATATATTTTTGACAAGCAACTGAAAACCTTTTCACAATTTTTCAAAATGCGTATTGACATCCCACTCCTTTGATGATAAAATGATTGGGACAAAATTAAACAAAAAGAGGTGCATTTATGAAACAAACCCCAACAACAATCATTCCAGATCTTGGCGGAAATCTCCCAAACGAACTTATTATGATGGCCTACTATCCTGTCACAAGAAGTTTCAACATTGCACGCTACAAAAATGATGGTGACAATCCTGAGTTTTTCAGCATGCTTACCGCCCTTCTGAATCCAAATCTTGACATAGGCATCAAATTTAAGAGAAAAACTTTGGCTGAAGAATATGCAAAGAAAACAGAACGACTCAAAAAAAGGTACGTTGGAGAAAGACTTGAAGCCGAACTTGAAAAACTTTCAAATTCTAAAGACAAAAAAGAAGAAAATCTAGATCATCTTGTTGCAATGAAAGGCAAGCTTTTCGAAAACCTCGCCAAACTTACTCCTGACAAAATTGCTTCATTTTTGGATGGAGCGCCTGTGCTTCAACAGGAAGTTACAAAATATCAGTCTGTTTATCAGTATGCAAACTCAATGATTGCATCAAAAGACAGTGTAGTTTTCATTCAAGAGCAAAAAGACACTCCTCCAAAAACTTCAATCATTTATTGTGCACAGGATAAAGATAAAGTGAACAAGGCTCTTCAAAGAAGACAGGATTTCACAATCAATCCAAAAAACAAATAAAAAAATACGCTTAATGTGAAGCGTATTTTTTGTTGCCATTTTTTCTATTTTTCAAGGAGGATTGTAAACGGTCCATCGTTTGTCTGCTCAATTTGCATATCCGCTCCAAAAACACCAAACTTCACTGGCACTTTTGCGCTTTCTTCCAAGAGTTTCCCTGCACGAAGATACATCTCTTTTGCTTTTGCAGGTTCTTCCGCACCAATGAAACTTGGACGGAACCCTCTTTCACAATCTCCCGCAAGTGTAAACTGAGAAACAAACAAAACTTCCCCTCCGACATCTGCAAGAGAAAGGTTTGTTTTTCCATTTTCGTCAGCAAAAATGCGCAATCCACCTATTTTTTTCACAAAATAGAACATTTTTTCGTCATTATCGCCCTTTTCAACGCAGAAAAACACGACAAAACCTTTGCCAATCTTTGAGACAACTTGTCCATCCACAGACAAACACGCCTTTTTCACCACTTGCACAACCGCCTTCATCTTTCACCTCTTTTCACTCAAAAAAACAACCTCTTTTTCAAGTTTTATGTCATACTTTTCAAAGACTTTCTCTTCGACAAGTTTGACAAGTTTTGTATAGTCCTCAGCCGTGCCATTGTCAGAATTGACAAAAAATCCTGCATGCTTTGAGGACACCTCTACTCCACCTATTTTAACACCTTTCAGCCCCAAGCTGTCAATCAATTTTGCAGGGTAGATAATCGGCTCACTCAAAACCCTCTTAAACACACTCCCAAGTGATGGCTTATCGTATGGTTGCGATTTTTTTCTCCTCTCAAGAAAATCATTCATTCTCTTACAAATTTGCTCACAATTATCGTCAAAAAGCCTCAAAACACCGCTCAAAACCACCAAATCGCCCAAACCCGAGTTTCTGTATGAAAAGTGCATGCCGTCCGAATTTAACTCAAAAATCTTCTCTCCGTCAAACACAGTCACGCTTTCAAGCACATCCTTGATTTCGCTCCCAAAAGCTCCGCCATTCATAAAAACAAGCCCCCCAAAAGAAGCAGGGATGCCATAGGACCATTCCATTCCGCCAAGCCCCATAGATTTAAGTTTTTGATTTAAGAAAAACAAATTGACGCCCGCATCAACTCTCACTCTGCATCCATCAAGTTTCTCAATCTTGCACAGATATCTTGTGGAAACAACCACCCCGTCAAAAAAATCAACATCAAAGAGAACGTTGCTCCCGTTTCCCAACACCACCGACTTGTAGCCACCTCTATTTGCAGTGGCAAATATTTCCACCACTTCTTGTTCATCTTTTGGAAAAACAAGCCACCTTGCTCGTCCGCCAATCTTGATTGTGCTATATCTAGATAAATCGGCATTCTCAATGCAACAAAACTTTTCAAACATATTTAATTTGTATGAATGATCAAAAATTTTTGCTAAACTCAAAATTTCCTCTTGATATAAACCTAAAAAGGCTATTAAAAAGAGCGTCAATGACACTCTTTTAACTATAAAAAGCAATATTTGAGCCTTCAGTGAATGTATAGGCAAATCGCATGCCAAGCATTTGGTCAAGCCATGGTCGGATTTGCACCCCAGATGCTGTGATTGCCACTCCTGCCCCCAAGTTTGACAAATCTCTTGTCCAGTATGAGACGTTGTTTTTGTCTACTCCCAAAATGAATGCAACCATGTCACTCGCTCTTGCTTG
>CAJUGX010000006.1 GCA_910586385.1 uncultured Christensenella sp. | reverse complement strand
CAGAATAAGTCGTCCCGCTTGACCATGACCCAGACGAACTGCTTGGTTTCCAACCGTTGAATGTGTATCCTGTTCGCGTCGGCGTCAAAAGCGTCAAACTTGTCGTTATGTAATAAGTCGCCGAGCTTGATGAAACGCTTCCACCATTTGCATTGTATGAAATCGTATATGAAGTCGCATACCACTGTGCAACCAACGTCACATTTCCATAGTTGCCTGTCCCTCGTGAAACAGAATAAGTTGTCCCGCTTGACCATGACCCAGACGAACTGCTTGGTTTCCAACCACTGAAATTGTACCCCGTACGTGTTGGCGTCAAAAGCGTCAAACTTGTCGTTATGTAATAAGTCGCCGAACTTGATGAAACACTTCCACCATTTGCATTGTATGAAACCGTATATGAAATTGCAGACCACTGTGCAGTCCATGAATGATCTCCATTGCATGTTGAAACAGTTGCACCAGCACTATATGTACCCAATGAAGAATTATACCACCCGGTAAATGAGTATCCTGTTCTTGTTGGGGCAGATGGAAGCGTGTAAGACTGTGCAGCATAAAAATTCTTTGAAGAAACTGAACTTCCCCCATTCGAATTGAATGACGCAGTATATCTCTTGTAATAATCAACATAGATAGTATCCAACACAATTCCCGTACAATTGCTTGCAGTCATTGATGTCAAAAAATAGGTATTATTGTTTTTGTCCGTGTAGAAATAATGCGAGTTGTTGTCATAATAAGTTCTCCCCGCTTTCGTGGAGGAAATCTTAAAATACCTATAATAAGAACTCCCATAACTTACATCAGATGAAACACTTGAATTTACTACGACCCTACCATATCTTCTGTAAGTCAAAATCCCAAAAGATTCTGAATAATGTAGAAAGCTTTTGTTTGAAACTGTGTTCAAAGTGTCGGTCACTTTCGTTCCATTTTTTGAATACTTCTTGTCACTTTGACCCATAGTACACAGATTTCCGCCTTCTTGATACCAATAAAGGGTTATATCTCCCACATAATCGGCAACAGAAGTTCCTCCAAATGTTGACGAAGAATAAGAAGTGCTTGTTGTCCAGCAACGAGTGATAATATTGAAGTTTATATTTGTATTATTTGCTTCAACAGGTTCATCTTTTTCATTGGGGATATTTTGCGAATAGTCTAAAATCCCCCCCCTCATTTTGGTCACCCGACAAAAGAACACCTCCTGCAATCAAGCATGAGGCAAATGTCAGAAATGAAAATAATGCCATGAGGATTTTCTTCATAGCATTATTATAATCATAAACACACTTTTTTTCAACGTTTTTATACCTTTTTCGCCATATTCCCACAAAAAATATGGTGTTTTAGCTTGAAAGTTTTGAAATTTCATCTCTTGCAAGTGCATCACAACGATTGTTGTTTTCGTTGTCACTATGCCCTTTCACTTTGACATATTCAACTTGCAATTTTGACATTGCATCAAGAAGCCTAAACCAAAGTTCTTTGTTTGACACTTCTGAGCCACCACTTGTCTTCCAGTTGTTCTTCTTCCAATTTGCAACCCATCCTTGATTGAAAGCATTGACAACATAAGCACTGTCAGAAAATACACTGACTTTGCTTCCCTCTTTGATGTTTTCAAGTCCAACAATGACCGCCATAAGTTCCATGCGGTTGTTTGTTGTCATCTCTTCCCCACCTGAGAGGATTTTTTCTTTCCCCTTGAAAGACAGAATTGACGCCCAACCACCTGCACCAGGATTTCCAGAGCATGCACCGTCTGTGTAAAGCACAACAGTGTCATCAGAAACATTTTCATGCGGAGCAAATTTCTTTTCTTCAAACTTCAACTTTTTGCAAACTTCTTCAAGTGCGACATCACACTTGTTTTCAATCTCGCCTTCACACTTCAGTCCATCATCTTCTTTTCTTGGTCTGATGTGAAAATGGATGTGTTTTACCATTGCAAACCACCCAGTGTTGTTGAAAACATGAAACCCATCAAAGCCACAATCCTTGACATAATGTGAGCCAATCTTTTTGCAAACATCAATCATCTTTGCAAGTGTAGAACTGTCACAGGTCATCATATTTTCATAGTGTTTCTTTGGAACAACAAGTGTATGTCCATAAGAGTCATTTGTTATGTCCAAAAATGCCATACAGAAATCATCTTCATAAATCTTGTGGCATGGAATTTCGCCATTTATTATTTTGCAAAAAATACAATCTTTCATCAATATTACTCCAATAGTCCAATTATAAATTATACAGAAAAAAAGACAAAACAATTTTGCCTTTTTCCAAAAATTTCATCAATACACTCGATAACATCCACATGCCAACGAGCCTTCACCAATGTGAGTCGCAACAGAAAGTGACAAAGAGTCAACACACTCAAATGGAATGCTTGGGAACACTTGTTTCAATTCTTCTGCAAATGCTTTTGCAGCCTCAATATTTTTTGTGTAAGCGACAGAAATTCTCATTGAGCCATCTTTCACAAATCCGGCAAATCTTCCTTCAAGATCTTTCTTAAGCCCATCAATCATCTTTGCTTTTGCGGATTTAACATTCATAACTTTTGCATATTGGTCAAGCTTTCCACCTTGGATTTGAAGGACAGGTTTGATGTTCAAAACAGTACCAATTGCAGCAGCGGCTGGAGTAATTCTCCCACCCTGCTTGAGATACTTAAGTGTGTTGACCATGATGTAGATGGAAGAGTCAAGTCCTGTCTCCTCCAGATATTCTTTGATTTCAACCGCACTGTTTCCATTTTTTGCCATCTTGACTGCATCCTTGACAGAGGACTTCATCGTGATTGAAATTCTTCTGTTGTTGACAACTTGTACCTTCCCGCCAAAGCTTTCAGCAAAGTTTTGAGCAGTCTCACAACTTTGACTAAGTCCGCTCGACATTGGAATATGTACGATTTCGTCATATTCTTTCAAGAGATTTTCCCAAAGCTCAGCAATTTCGTTTATGTTTGGTTGTGAGGTTGTCACTTTTGTCCCGCTGTTTTGAATCTCATAAAATCTGTCAAATGACAAATCAACCCCTTCATAGCAAACTTCATTGTTGATAATAAATGGCATTGGGACAATATAAACCCCAAGTTCCTTTGCTTCTTCTTGTGAAATACCACTGTTGGTATCTGTCACTATCGCAATCTTTTTCATAACACTTATTTCCCCTTCTCTTGACTTGTTTTCTTTTTTGTGGTTTGCTTTTTAGGTTTTTCAAGAGTCTCACTGTTTGCCCTTTCAAATGTATCAACAAGCACAGAAATGATTTTCATGAGCCACTCAACATTCTCTGGCTTAAGCAAAAATTTGCAGTTAATTTCTAGTTGCATTGTCCAAATTTTGCACTCTTTTGAGATAAATGACGCAATCGTCCTCGCCCCTCCATTGAAAGGCTGATCAACGAAAACCTTGAAGCCTTTCTCGGAAAACTCTTTGTGAATGAAGTCAAACATCGCCTCATCTGGCACAATGTTCATCCCAAAGTTGACGCCGAGATTGATGTCTTGCTCTCTTTTTTCTGCAAGGCTGTGGATATCAATAAGATACTTAATTTTGTGCTCTTGAATATACTCTTTGAGTTCATGTCTGTAAGGACAGAGCAAATCAAAGTTTGCGTCATCATTCATGCAAGCAGTCTTTGAAATAAGTGGGACATTCACTTTTTGTCTCACTGCCAAAGCCAAGGCAAGTGTGTTTGGCTCAGCAAATTTTTCTCTACCAAGTCTAACTTGTTTGACAGCATGAGGTGTTGAAAACATAATTTTCCCCTCACCGTCAAGAATGACAAAACTCTTTTTTTTGTTGGAAGAGATAAATTTCTTTCTTGCTTTGATATAGTTCTTAAAATCAAATTCATCTTTTCTTTTCATAGTTTTTATCTTATCATAAAAATCTAGAAAATCAAAACAGATTACACACTTTTCATCAAAAAAGAATAAACAAAAATTATGAGACAAAAAGCATTCACCCTCTCCGTCTGCATGATTGCAAAAGACGAAGAAAACACAATTGGAAGAATTTTGAAGTGCGCCAGCGAGTTTGCTGACGAGATAATTGTCGTCGACACTGGCTCAACTGACAGCACAAAAAACATTGCAAAATCCTTTACAAAAAAGGTTTTTGATTTTGAGTGGAAAGATGATTTTGCAAGTGCAAGAAACTTTGCATTTGAAAAAGCAACTTGCGACTTTTTGATTTGGCTTGACGCCGACGATTTCATCTCAAGTGGCAACATCGAAAAAATCAAATCACTCAAAAATTCAGACATCGACTTTGATGTTTGCATGTGCAAATATGCACTTGATATTGACGAAAACAACATCCCACATTTTGTCTTTGAAAGGGAGCGAATTTTGAAACGTTCGCAAAATTTCAAGTGGGTCGGAAAAGTCCATGAAAGTATCTGCCCAAGTGGAAAAATTATTCACAGTGACATAACAATTGAGCACCGCAAAATCAAACAAAACAAGCCCGCCCGAAACTTGAAAATATATCAAAAAATGAAACGAGAAAACGAAGAGTTTTCCCCTCGAGAATTATACTATTATGCAAGAGAACTTTATTACAACAATTTTCTGTCAAGTGCCATAAAAAATTTGAAAAAATTTGTTAAAATTTCAAACACTTATCCTCCCGACAATTTGTCAGCATATATCATGCTTTCTGACTGTTTTTTGCAAAAAAACATGCAAAAACATGCAAAAAAAGTACTTTTTGAGTGTTTAAGTCATCACAATCCCACAAGTGAGCTTTGTTGCAAACTGGCCAAAATATTTGAAAATGAAAACAAAATTCAAGAGGCTATTTTCTGGTACAACAGCGCCCTCATTTGCACAAACAAGTCGGGCTTCAACTCTCTTGATTATGCTTCAATAATCCCTTATATAGAGCTGTCGAAATTATATTACCGGACAGATTATCAGACCGCAAAACAGTTTCATATTTTGGCAAAAAGCACCGCCCCAAACAACAAAGCAGTTTTATATAATGAACAGTTTTTCAAACAATAAAATTGCCTTGCCAATATGAAAGAAAAAAGATGCTCTTCTCGCATCTTTTCTTTTATTAAAACAATCCAGAAATCTCACCATCAACACTTATGTTCATCTTCAAATAATTGGGACTTTTTGAAAGCCCTGGCATCAGCAACATACTTCCTGCAATGGCAACAATCATCTTCGCACCACTTCTTACTTCAATGTCACTTATGTGAAAATCAAAGCCCTTTGGAGCCCCAAACAAATCCTTGTTGTCACTGAATGAAAATTGTGTTTTTGCAATATTTACAAAAAACTTTTCACAGCCAATTTTGTTTGCAAGTTCAATCTTTCTTTCAGCCTCGTCACCATAAGAAACACTTCCCGCCCCATAGACATTTTTTGCAATCTTTTCAATCTTTGTTTTGATTGAATCTGACATTTGATATGCATATTTCACCTTGGCATTTTCATCAAATGACTTCAAGACATTTTCTGCCAAATCAAGACAACCTACCCCACCTTTGTCAAATGCCTCACAAACAGAGACCTTCACACCTTGATTTTGGCACAACTGCTCGACAAGTTTTATGTCTGCTTTGCTGTCACTTTTGTGCTTGTTTATTGCAACAACAAATGGCACCTTAAACACATCACGCAGATTTTCAATGTGCTTCTTCACATTTTCAAATCCAACAACAATGTCGCCATTTCCATGCTCTTTCAAAACATCCACAACAACAACCAACACTGCCATATCTGGCGATTTTTTCAACACCCTGGACTTGATATCGAAAAACTTTTCAGCGCCTAGGTCACTTCCAAATCCCGCCTCTGTCACGCAGTAGTCAGCATGAGAAAGTGCAAACTTTGTTGCCGTAACACTGTTGCATCCGTGAGCGATGTTTGCAAAAGGTCCAAGGTGAACAAGTGCTGGAGCTCCCTCAAGTGTCTGAACCAAGTTTGGCATCAATGCATCTTTCAAAACGATTGCCATGGCGTTTTCCGCTTTCAAATCTTTTGCATAAATTGGCTCCCCAGATTTGTTCAAAGCGACCAATATATTGCCAAGGTTTTTCTTCAAACTCTTCATATCTTCACTGAGACACAAAACCGCCATAACCTCACTTGCTGCCGTTATGTTGAAACCAGTCTCAATCTTTTCTCTTCCGATTCGGTATTCAATCTTTCTTAAACTTCTGTCATTGACATCAAGACATCTTTTGAAGAAGATTTTTTGACCGTCAATTTGCAATTCGTTCCCTTGGAAAATATGATTGTCAATGATTGATGCAAGCAAGTTGTTTGCTTCCGTGACAGCATGGAAATCCCCAGTGAAATTCAAGTTGATTTCATCACTAGGTGAGATTGTCGCCTTTCCGCCACCTGTCGCGCCCCCTTTGATTCCAAACACAGGTCCAAGAGAAGGTTCTCTCAGTGCCAACGCGACATTCTTTTTCATACTTGCAAGTGCATCAGCAAGCCCAATTGAAATTGTGGTTTTGCCAATGCCAGTTTTGTTTGATGTCATGGCAGTCACAAGGATAAGTTTCCCATCCTTTCCACCATCTTCACATTTCACTTTTGCAATCTTGTCCCCATAGAGAGAAATGTCCTCTTTCTTGACACCAAGTTTTTTTGCGACATCCAAAATTGAATTATTTGCCATACTCCCTCCAAATCACTTTCTCAAAAACATAACATCAAAACTCATAATTCTTCAATAGTGGATGTTGTAATGTCTATTTTATATTTTTGCTTTTGATTCTGTAAATTTTTATATTCCTTTTCAAAACGCCTGCCAGCATCTCTATTTTCTTTCATAAACCCAACTCCTGGCTCAAGTTTTATTCCATATTCAATAAGAGCATCGGACAAATATTTTTTAGGGGGAATAATCAAATATTCAGCGCCCCTAAAGTTTTGTGCCAATTCATGTGCCTTTAGAAAATTTTCTTGTACAAGACTTACAAACGATTCTGGATTTCCTCTCTTTCTAAATCTTTCAGCCAAAGTTTCAAAATCATTTTTATCTGGCAAAGCAAATATGATTCTTGTATCTTTATCAAAATAATCTTTACCTACCATGCAAGCATAGATGCCATTTGGCATACCTGGGATAACAACAATTTTATCCTTTTCCAACTCATGTTTTATATCTACAACAAAGTTCCAAGGGTAGTCAGGGTTGGGTTTACGATTTGGATTTCCCTTATGCTGGTCTATTGGTAAATCTTTTATAGATTCATCATAATCCCATAGATGATACAAATATTCGAAATCTACAACATTTTTATAATGTTCTGCAAGATATGTTTTCCCCGCACCCGCAATTGCCACAATCAAAATTTTTTCTTTTTTCATAAAACCTCTCAAAAAACACTTTTTAATCAGCATAATTGGCGCAGAGAAGGAGATTCGAACTCCTGGTGCGAGTTTCCCCGCACACGGCCTTTCCAGGGCCGCACCTTAAACCGCTCGGACATCTCTGCAAACTTGAAGAGACACCTCCTCTGCAAAAGTGTCTCTGCATCTTATTTTATTCCATACTTTGCTTTAAGTGAATTCGCCTTATTGATAAATGTACGCCAAAGTTGAGATCTCTCTTGATTTCGGCCATCACCCGCATCGTGTTGATTTGATGGAACTGGTGGGTATTTTGCTTCAATTTTATCAGATTCTTCAAAATACCATTGTTTTAAGTTTTGCCACTCTTTTTCCATTTCTTGATTTTCTTCCATGCAATCAACTCTCTTCAATAATTAGTATTTTTTGTCTATGATGCCACCGCCGAGACAAACTCCGTCATCGTCATAAAGCACGACAAATTGTCCTTCGGTGATTGCTCTTTGCTTTTCCACAAAGTCCACTTGAATATGCGTATCGTCCAAAACTTTGACATGCACCCTTTGGTCTGGTTGACGATATCTAAACTTCGCAAAACAATCAAATTTTTTTTCTCTTGGCACCTGTGGAATCCAGTTGAATGTGTCCGCGTAAAGTCCGTTTGAAAACAACTCTTCACACTCACCTTGACTGACATAGAGCACGTTGTTTTTCAAGTCCTTTTTCAAAACGAACCATCTCTCACCATTTCCGTCACTCTTTCCGCCAATGTTGAGACCACGTCTTTGTCCAATGGTGTAATACATCAAGCCCTCATGCTTTCCAACAACCTTTCCATCAAGCGTGCAGATGTTGCCCGCCTTTGCTGGAAGATATTGTTTCAAAAATTTTCGGAAGTTTCTCTCGCCAATGAAGCAAATTCCAGTTGAATCCTTTTTCTCGGCAGTTGAAAGATCAAGTTCTTTTGCAATCCTTCTCACTTCACTCTTTTCAATGTCAGCAAGTGGAAAAATCACAGAAGAGAGTTGGTCTTGACTGAGTTGATTCAAAAAGTAGGATTGATCTTTTGACAAATCTTTGGCCTTTGCAAGATAGGTCTTTCCATCCTTGGTGAAACTCTTGCAATAATGCCCCGTTGCAATCATGTCTGCGCCCAACGCCCTTGCTTTTTCGAGGAAAGGTCCAAACTTGATTTCCCGATTGCACAAAACATCTGGGTTTGGTGTCCTACCAGCCTGATATTCATCCAAGAAATATTGAAACACTCTGTCATAATATTCTTTTGCATAGTTGACAGAAAAGTAAGGTATGCCGATTTTTGTGCAAACCCTTTTCACATCCTCATAATCATCTTCAGCAGTGCACTGTCCGTCTTGTTCTTCCCAGTTTATCATGAAAAGACCGATGACATCATGCCCTTGTTTTTTGAGCAAGTATGCCGCAACAGAAGAGTCTACACCGCCAGAAATCCCAACAACAATTCTCATTTGTCCACCTCTTCTGATGACTTTTTCTCTTCAGTCTTCTTTTCTACAACTGTCTCACTCTTCTTTTTTCTTTTTGGTTTTTGTTTTTTTTCAACAGTCGAGACCTCAACCTCTGCGTTTTTGTCAGTTTTTGATTTTCTCTCTTCTTTTGTCCCAGTCACCTTGTCCATATCTGAGAAAAACTCTGCTCGCTTTTCAACAACAATCTGCTCTGGCACTTCAACAATCACTGGCACCTTAAACTTTTTGCAGGCAACATAAATCAAACTCGCAATCCACGCAATCCCCAAAATGCCGATAGGAAGATAAGCAAAATGAGCTTCCAAAGCCTCAACCATTGCCGCATTGAAGATTGTGCAGAAAACAAGATAAACAAATCCTGTTGTCATCAGCGCGCCTTTCCAATATTTGCCAACGTAATAATAATGTCCGCCAACAAGTCCTGTCAAAAACACCAAAAGGAGCAACTTCCACCAAGACACATCACTTGGATATTGGTTTGTGTAGATGACAAAATCTTTGTCAAAGTGTCTGATTTTTCTCTTTGCTGCCTTGTTTGAAGCATATTGAAGACGAGCAAAAATCAACCCGCAATCTTCGCAGGTTTCTTGCTGTCTCAGACATTTATTTCCACACCTTGGGCACTTTTTGAAAGCCTTAAGTTTTTTTGTAAATTTCATATATTCAATTTTAATTAAAAAAGCACACCATGTCAAGAAACTTTGGTGTGTTTTTGTTTACGCGAAAAATGTTTTAGGCACTTTCTTTAAGTTTTTCAAGAGTCTTGTTGAAATAAACATACGAAGGCTGATCTTCCGGCACATAGTGAAGGACAAACTCAAATTCTTCTTTTGCTTGTTTATAATTTTTCTGGTTGTAAGCCCTCACGCCTGACTCAAATTTGTTTTTGAGTTTTTTAAGTTTTTCTTTCTTTCGTTTTGGCAAGGTTTCCAAACTCTCATAAATAGGCATCTGATCATCTGTGTCAATCGTAAGCACACCTGTGAAACGATAGTCAAATTGAAAATTTTGAGCAAGCGAGCCGAGTGCTTGTTTTGAAAAAAGAACCTTGCTTCCAATATAAGAATTGATTTCTTGCATCTTTTCAAGTGTGCTCATGATGTCGCTTATAATTTGAGGCTCTTTCTTTTCTTCTTCCCCAACAACACCAAACACAACTTCCCGCGTATCAATTGCAATCTTGCAAGCAAGCGCATGGAGTTCTTTCTGACTTTTGTTTTTGACGTCAATCGCTCTCACCAGTGCATGTGCGCACTCAATCGCATCTTGTGGCTCTGAGAAAACCGCCAGCACCCCATCACCAAGATATTTGTCAACAAAACCATTGTATCTCTTAATGAGTGGATAAACCACTTTCAAATAAGAATTTATATAATTGAAATTCTCCTCCAAACTCAAAGTCTTTGCATTTTTTTGTTCTCTTTCCAAATCAAAGAGAAGCACAGTTGCAGTCTTCTTGATTTGACTGCCCGATTCCAAACTTGCAATATTTTCTTTTCCAAAGAATCTGAAAAACTGTTTTGAAAGATTTTTCTGCTCCGCAAGATTTGCTTGCCTGATTTTGTTTTCTTTTTGCTTATACTGATAGTTTATCTTATTCAACGAATTTTCAATTTCCTTAAACTGTTTTGTCCCGCCAACTTTGAAATCGTCAAACTTCATCCTGCCATCTCCAAGATTTTTGGTCACTTTCTCCACTTTCGAAAGAGGTTTGCACATGATGAGAATAATCACAAAAAGAGAAATCAAATAAACCAATGTCGCAAGCCCCACCCAAAGCAAACTGTTGTAAGAATTTTCGGCTGAAGAAATCTTGAGTGTTGCACGCATACTCTCTGCCGTCACGCCGTCCATCTCTTTGACTGATGTGACATATGTGACAAACACACCATATACAAGTGTCAGTGGAACAACAGAAAAGAAAAGAGCATTGGTCAACTTTTGTGTTTTCAAAAATCGAAAAAACACAATCCCGCCCAAAATCAATGCAACAATCCCAAAAGCAAGTGAAACCCACGCAAGCGGCGAAAAATGGATTTCAAAAGACTTGCCAGTTGGCACAAAAGCATTCATGAGATACTTGAAAAGAAAAATGTTTGGCAAAGCAGCCACAACAGCTAAAATACTTAAAATTTTCGTTGATGTTTTCATGCCATTAGTTTGAGAAAGAAAACCAGATGTATTCGCTTTTGCGACTGCAAAAAATGTCGAATGCTGTCAAAAGCAAGAATATAAACCGAAAATCTGTACACAATAAAAACAAGGAGAAAATTATGATTGAAAAAGAACAACAAACAAAATATCTAAATGCAATCTATCAAAACACAAGGACTGCAATCCAGTCTATTGAAGACATAATCATGAAAGTCAAAGATCAAGAACTCATAAGCGAACTTTCGAGAGAACAAGACGAATACACCTGCCTTGCCAAAGAGTGTGAAAACTTTGCGAAAGCAGAAAGGATTGAGGACATCAAAGACAACAACTGGATTGAAAAAGCAAGACTTTGGACAAGTGTAAATGTAGGCACGATGATGGACAAATCCACAAGAAACATTGCAGAAATGATGCTTATTGGGACATTTATGGGAGTTTTGACACTCATAAAAGACAAAGAGGATCACAAAAATGTTTCATCAGAATTGGATGAAATTGCCGACAAGCTTTTCAAATTTGAGAAAAAGAATTTGGAAAAATTAATTCCATTTTTGACAAAAGAAAACAAATAAGAGACACATTGTGTCTTTTTATTTTTTTATCAGCAGTTTATTTTTTGCAAAATATTTCTTTCAATTGTATTTCATAAGGAAAACTCAATGCCAAGTTTTTTACCATTTTTTCACTCAAATTGATTGTTTTCCCATTTTCAAACATGACACAAAAAACAATTGTCTTTGAAGTTTCTAGATGCGAGATAAGTTCGCATAGCCTCACCTCTTCACTCACACACAAAACATCTGCCTTTGAAAATTCTTTCATTTCTTTTGAAAAGACATTTATCTTTTCGTACTTTGAGTCAAATTTCAAATCCAAAATCCCTGCAAACAGAAAAATTGAAAACAACAGCAAACTTGGATTGAAGTTGACAAACATAATCGCCACAAAACAAACAAAGAAAAATGTCGCAATCAAAATATTTGCATACATGGTGATTTTCTTTGCTGTCTTGCCTGAGACAAACTTTGAAGCAATGCAGACAAAAACCCTTCCCCCATCCAGCGGATAAGCTGGAAGAAGATTGAACAGTGCAATAAACAAGCTGACAAAAACAAAACTTTCTGTGAAAAAATATACACTTGGAAATATCCACCACCAACTTATCACCAAAAGAAGAGAAATAATGTTTGCCAGCGGACCAGCAAACGCAATCACAAGTTCGTCACGAAAGTCTATGTTTTGATTGAAATAAGAAAGTTCCACCCCATAAGGTGAAAGTGCAAATTTTGAGACTTTGTATCCTCTTCGCTTTGCAGTCACAAAATGGCCCAATTCATGAATGGTGATTGCCAAGAAATAGCTCATCGCCACAAGCACGCCACTGACAACAACAAGCCAAATCCAAATCACAATCGAAACTGGACTTATTCTAAATTTTCTCATACAATTTGACTCACTATCACAATGCAAACAGCAGCAAAAAGGCACACTGCGCCAGTGACAAAGAAAAATTTTTTTGAGAGTCGATGCTTGAGGTTCACCTGCTGATAATTTTCGCCATAAGATTTCTGCTTGTCCATAAAGTATAATATGATACAAGCGCAAAATATAGACAAAAAAGGCACGAAAACCGTACCTCTATATCTTTCATCTTTCTTTCAAAAATGTTATTCTTCGTCAGCTTTGACCTCTGTGAGATTTTGCTCATCTTTCAAAAAGTCTGGAAGTTCCTCTTCTTCAGGCAATTTGAATTCATTGTAGAGACTGTCACTCTTTGATTTGTCAGAGCCATCTTCAATGACTCTGATTCTCTCAAGCAATCCATCATAATCTGGAAGTTCTGCCAAGTCTTGAAGATTGAATCTCTTCAAAAATGCGTCTGTAGTCCCAAAAAGCAACGGCTTGCCAACAGCATCCTTTCTTCCAACAACCTCAATAACCCCCTGGTCATCCAAAATCTGAATTGCATAATCACAGTTGTTTACCCCTCTGATTTCTTCAATCTCAAGTTTTGTGATTGGTTGTTTGTAAGCAATGATTGCAAGAGTCTCAAGTGCTGCTCTTGTCAAAGTTTTTTCTCTGATAGGATTCAAAACTTCTCCGATGAAATCTGCGTATTCTGGGTTTGATGCAAGTTGAACTTTGTTTTTGTAAGTGATGATATGCACACCAGAATCTCCAGAATATTTCTTCTGCAAATCCTTGATTGCACCATCAATTTCCTTTTCAGAAAGTCCAAGTTTTTCAGCGATGAATGATTTCTCAATCCCTTCTCCTGCGACAAACAACACAGAAAAGATGATTTCGTTTAAGTTTTCTTTATTCTCGATTTTCATGTTTTATACCTCATTTGCCGTAATCACGATGTTGCCAAAAGTCCCGCTTTGCAAAACTTTGACAGTTTGGAGTTTCAACAGTTCCAAAAGTGCCAAGAAAGTGTTGATAAGTTCACTCTTTGTCATCTGCTCGTCAAAAAGTTCTTCAAATTCAAAACGCTTTCTTTCTTTTGCGAAATTTCTGATTGAAATGATTTTTTCTGCAACAGTAAATCTGTCCTTGACAATCTTTTTTGGTGTCTCGTCTTTGACAACTTTCTTAAGTTCTTCCCTTGTCAGAAGTTTTGCAAAAGCATCCAAAAGTTGATCAAGCACCATATCCTTGATGACAACTTTGACTTTTTCAGTCTCCTTTCCTGGTGCACGATAAAGTTTGTTGACATCCTCAATGTCCTTGAGTTTTTTGCTGGTCTCTTTGAAAAGTGCATATTCTTGCAATTTCCTTCTGAGCATCTCCTCATCACTTTCTTCGTCAGGCTCTTCTTCTTTCTCAACTGGAAGCACGCTCTTTGATTTGATTTCAATGAGAGTTGCTGCCACCGTGATAAACTCGCTTGCCTTGTCCATGTCGACATTTTTGATGTCTTGCATATACTCAAGATACTGCCCCGTGATTTCTGCAAGCCTGACAGTTGCAATGTCAAGTTTTGCATCTTTTATCAAGTGAAGCAAAAGGTCAAGAGGACCCTCAAAATTGTCAAGTTTGAAACGATAGACGTCAGAAGACAAAAGCATATCCTTGCTTTCGGTTTTATTTTCTTCTTGCATGATCTCGTTCTCTGGCATACACGCTCCGCTCTTTTTTTATACCAAGAAAGTATATCAAAAAATCCCATCAAACGCAAGCAAAATGCCATCAAAAAAAGTGCCTAGGGCACTTTCTTATTTCTTGCTGACTTCGGCAGTTGCATTCACTGCCTTTTGACTCGTTTTTTCTTCTTGCCTATTCAAGCTCTCTCTTGCAATTTTGACTGCTCGTTTGCCACACAAAAACTTTTCTATTGCTGCTTTTTCAATGTCATAAAGCACATCATATTGCTCCCCATGCTTGCAAGCAGCCATCCTTCTTTTGTTCAAATCCGCATGTTTTTTTCTGACCGCCAAAGCAATTTCCTTATCTCCCCAAAAATTTGCAGATGGGATTTTTTTCATGCTTTGAATGATGTTTTGAGACCCTACAATTTCGTCCAAAAGTTGTGAAACCCCAACATTTCCTCTTGTTTTTGCAAATTTGTAGATAAACTCACCTCTTCTTGAAAACAAAACAACTTCACCCAATTTTTCGGCTGAAAACCCCAAATAATATCCGTCAAAAAAATGATCTGGCTTGATTTTCTCAAAGCATTCCAAAATCACTTTTTTGTCTTTTTTTATTATAAAAAACTCTTCTTTTCGTTCGATAGTAAGCATAATCAGCCTCCCAAAAGTGTTTGTATTATAGCACAAACCTTTTCCAAATTCAATACAAAACACCACATAATGTATGAAAAAAAGAGCAGAATCGCTCTTTTTTACCACTTATGGACAACTTTCTTTGCTGTTTCAAAGATTGACAAGTGTTTTACATCCTCTTTGACAATTGCAGCAATTTCTTTCACCAAATTGCCATTTTTTGAGATAAGAATCTTTCCAACAACGTCACCAGCCTTGGTTGGTGCTTTGATGTTCTCATTGATTTCGACATCAACTTGATAGTTTGATTGGTCGCCTTTCTTCACAACTGCAGAGAAATCCTCTGATGCAAAAACGTCGATGTTGTCACTCTTTCCTTTGAGGACAGGAATTGTTTTCAAAACTGCAGTCACATCAGCAAGTTTTTGACTCTCAAAGTTCTTGAAACCAAAGTTCAAAAGTGTTGCACTCTCGTTGAATCTTGTTTTGCTGTTTGGGGCTCCTACAATGACAGAAATAAGTCTCATGTCATTTCGTTTTGCTGATGCCCCAAGACAACATCCTGCTTCGTTTGTTGAGCCAGTCTTTCCGCCATCACACCCTTCAAAATATCTGATGAGTCTGTTTGTGTTGACGAGCTCAGTTGTTCTTCCAGATGGATGAGTAAGAGTGTCCATCCAAATGGTGCTGTAGTTGTGATAAACATCGTGTTTCAAAATCTCTTTGAGAAGAATCGCTGTATCCTTTGCAGAAGAATATTGCTCTGGTACAGGAAGTCCAGTGCAGTTTGCATAGTGAGTGTCTGTCATCCCAAGTTCTTTTGCACGCTTGTTCATCCTGTTTGTAAACGCCTTTTCGTTTCCGTTGAAGTACTCAGCGAGAGCAACACTTGCATCATTCGCAGAAGCCATAATCACTGACTTGAGCAAATCTTCAAAAGAGTATTGCACATATGGGTCAATAAACACTTGCGAGCCACCCATGCTTGACGCATTTTCTGTTGTGGAGATTTGAGTATCAAGAGCAACATTGCCTTCTTCAAGTTCTTCAAGTGAAATCAAGATTGTCATCATCTTGACCATGCTCGCAACTGGAAGCCTCTTGCACTCATCTTTGTTGAAAAGCACTTCTCCACTTTCATATTCCATGAGAATTGCACTCTTGCTTGTGATATCAACATCGCCATCAGTGCTTGCAACAGCCACATACGTTTTCATTTGACAACCACTGATAAAGAGAGCAAACGCCAACGCACACAAAGTGATATTACGGAAAAACTTAACCATAAAAAACTCCTTTTGATTTATCATTTTCAAAAGTCGTCATTTTATGCAAAGCAGCCTAAATCACCAAAATCACTGTCCCTCTCAGCATAACAAGCAAAAGGGTTTCAATAACATTCACAATCAGACAAAATGCCAATCCCACAAGGACAAACACGACACGATTGCACTCACAACATCCAAACCGCTTACAGTTTGAATTGATTTTTGTAAGGATGAGATAATAACCCACCAAAATCAAAAGCGTGATGATTTGACAAGGGATGATCACAACCACCGCCGTAATCATCGAGCCAATGCCGTAGAAGATGAACACAAGTGTGACATTAAGTCCGAAAAGATAACCCCTGAAACAAAATAACGCTTGTGCCAACGGAAATAAAAATGGTGTGAAAGAAATTGCCGTCAAAATGACAACATTGACACAAAGAGACACACATCTCGACATAAACGCAGAAGATGACGCCACCACACCGCCATAAAAGTTGCCCAAGTTTATCTCTTGCAAAGAGCCTAGATTATAGCAGTTGTTGTTTTTTATTCCAAGAAAAACTCCGACAAAGATTGAGACCAGCGTAATCAAAAGCGTGAAAAAAAGTTTGCCTTTGTTTTCTTTGATTATGTTTGAGCAAGTGAATCTCACCCCACCGAAAAAAGAATGTGCTTTGTATGACTTTATCATAAAGTATTTTTATTTCGCCTACATAAAAAAAAGAACACAATCGCTTGTGTCCCTTGAAGTTTCAATCAATCTTTCCATTCTTTCACTAGACTCAAAATTTCTTCAAAAGCCTTATCTTTGTCCTCAGTGCCCACAAAATGCACATCGTCCATTCCACGGAGGAAAGTCAGTTGTCTCTTTGCATAATTTCTGCTGTGTTGTTTGACAAGTTCGACCATTCGCTCAAAATCAAACTCCCCATTCAAAAACTGCAAAACCTCTTTGTATCCAATCGCCCGCATAGATTGGTTGTCTCTTGTCAGCCCTTTTGCCACGAGCCCTTCAACCTCACTCACCAGTCCATTTTCAAGCATGATATCAACACGCCTGTTTATGTCCTCATAAAGCCTTGCACGGTCTCGATTTAAGGCAATCACCAGTGCATCGATATCACTTTCGGCCTTCCCCTTTTCTCCGCCAGAAAGGGCAATTTCAAGTGCCCTGACCAATCTCACGGCGTTGAACTTGTCAGTCCTTTCTGCCATGGCGGGATTCTTTTCTTTGAGCATATCAAAAAGGAAGTCGTTTCCTTTTTCTTTCACCAAAGCCTCAAGTTCTCCTCTCAATTTCTCATCTTTGTTTGTCCCACCAAAGTCATATCCACCGAGAAGTGCCTTGACGTAAAGCCCAGTTCCGCCGACCACAATCGGCATCTTTCCTCTTGCAGAAATCTCTGCAATTTTTTCTTTTGTAAACTCCACAAAGTCAAAAACAGAAAATTCTTCATCAGCCTCTTTGATGTCAATCCCATGATGCACAATCCCTTGCATTTCACTTTCCGTGACCTTTGCCGAACCAACATTAAGTCCACGATAAATCTGCACAGAATCGGAAGAAATCACCTCTCCATTCAACTTTTGAGCCAATTTTACACTGAAATATGTTTTTCCAACTGCCGTTGGTCCAAGGATAAAAATCGCCTTGTTTTTTTTCATCACAACGTCCTCTTAAACATTTTCTCAAAATCTTTCTTTGCGATTTTCACAACGATAGGTCTGCCATGTGGACAGAGTGCAACTGCCCCCTTCATCTCCTCAATCAAATATGCAATTTCTTCTTTTGAAACGCTGTCCCCAGCACGGATTGAGTGCTTGCACGCAATCTGACAAAGTTTGTCATTGACAAGCCCACTCGCCGTCTTTTCGTTGTAGATATCACTTGACAAAATGTCCTCAACAAACTTTTCAAAGTTGATTCCAGAAATGACAAATGGCACACTTGAGATTTCAAAATATGTGTCACAATCGTTTATCTCAAATCCAATCTCACGCAGATTTGAAAGTCTTGATCTGAAAAGTTCTCTGTCGTTTGCAACCAACTCAACCTTGTATGGCACAAGCAGATCTTGTCTGGCAATATTGTTGCCGTCGATTTGCTTCTTAAGTTTCTCATAGTTTTGCCTTTCGTGCATTGCGTGTTGGTCAATCACATAAACAGCATCTTCATATTCAGTCAAAATATAAGTTTTGAAAATCACTCCAACAATCTTGATTGCATCAACATTTGATGTCAAAAATGTCTCATTTTCAACCTTCTGCACAGTTTTTTCTTCTACCTCAGTCTTTATGTCCTTTTTCACACTCAGTTCGACTTCATGAAGAAGACTGTCACCAGATTTGTCAAAAAAGATGTCTCCACCAAATCTGTTTTTGCGTTTGTCATCACCTTTGACAGTTGAAAATTCTGGCATATTGATTATCTCAATGCCTCTCTTTTGATAATCTTTTGGAGAGACAATTTTCTCTTTCAAACTCTCATCATCAAAAGCCCCCTTGAAGCTTGCCCCTTCACTTTCTGTCATCTTTTCAAAATTTGTTTGACTCACAGCATCAAAACCAGTGCGTGCTGGATCTTTGTCATTTCTTATATCAAACTTGCTCCACTCTTTCTCTTCTGTACTTGAAAACTCAAAATCTGCAATAAGATTTGAGCCAACAAGAGCCTTCTCAACAGCACGTCTAAGTATGCCAAAAATCTTTGAAGAGTTGTCAAATTTGACCTCTTTCTTGTTTGGATGAACATTTACATCCACCCTGTCAAATGGCACATCCAACTTGATGACATAAATTGGAAATCTTCCCTTCATCAAGAAGTGCTCATAAGCCCCACCAACGCAAGCGGAAATCATATAGTTTTCAACAAATCTTCCATTGACAAAAAGTGATTGGAAAGTGCGGTTTGGTCTTGAGAGTTTTGGTGAAACAATATAACCTCCAATCTTCACGCCGTCCTCAGCATAATCAAGTGGCAAAAGTTTGTCAAAAACCTCTTTCCCATAAATCAAATAAATCACTTCATCCAGCGTGCCAGAAGAGTGAGAGTAGACACTCTTTCCATCCACGATATACTCAAAGTCAATTTCAGGATGAGCAAGCATAAACTTCTCAACAAAGTGAGTTATGTCGCCTTCTTCTGACTTTGGCTTTCTCAAAAACTTTGCTCTTGCAGGAGTGTTGAAGAAAAGATTTTGTGTGACAAGAGTTGTCCCATCAAGCCTTGCGACTTCTTCAATCTTTGAAATCTCTCCACCATTTGCTTCAATTTTGTAACCCGTCTCGCTGTCCTTTGTCTTTGTTGAAAGGCTGACCATAGAGACTGACGCAATGCTCGCAAGCGCCTCACCACGGAATCCCAAAGTCTCAATTCCATCCAAGTCGTCGATGTCAGAAATCTTGCTTGTCGCATGTGGCAAAAAGGCAAGCGGAAGATCTTCTTTTGAAATCCCACATCCATTGTCCGAAATTGAAATCTTTTTGATTCCACCTTCAGCAATCTCAATTTTGATTTTTGTTGCCCCAGCATCAATGCTGTTTTCAACAAGTTCTTTCACAACTGAAGCAGGTTTGTCAACAACTTCCCCCGCTGCAATTCGATTGTAAATTCTTGGCGACAAGACATTTATTGCCATAAAATTCTCCTTTATTTTTCTTCTTTTGCTCTTGAAATCAAATCATGAAGCACTTCAAAACTCTCCATTGGTGACATTCTGTTTATGTCCATGTCACGCAAGATTGACAAGAGTTGTTGACCGAGTTTGTTGTTTCTCTCTTGAGCAGCACGCTCCTTGTCCTCTCCAAACATATTCATGTCAAGTTTTTGATTAACTTTCTCAAGGTTGACACTGATTTCTTTCGCCCTGTCAATCACCTTTTGTGGCACGCCTGCAAGAGACGCAACCTCAATACCAAAACTGCGATTTGCATGCCCTCTGACAATCTTTCTAAGGAAGACAACCGTGTCGTTGAGTTCTTTGACAGTGATTTTGTAATTTTTTACCCCAGCAATCACTCCTTCAAGTTCTGAAAGCTCATGATAGTGCGTTGCAAAAAGTGTCTTACAACTCAAATTTTTTGAGATATACTCAACAACTGCCCATGCAATTGAGAGCCCATCAAAGGTTGATGTTCCGCGTCCAATTTCGTCAAGCACAACCAAACTCTTGTCTGTTGCATTTGCCAAAATGTTTGCAACTTCACTCATCTCAACCATGAAAGTGCTTTGCCCAAAAGCAAGGTCATCGCTCGCCCCAACACGAGTGAAAATGCGATCCGTGATTGAAATGCTTGCACTTTTTGCTGGCACAAAACTTCCTATGTGTGCAAGGAATGTTATGATTGCAACCTGTCTCATGTATGTACTCTTGCCCGCCATGTTTGGTCCAGTGATAATCATCATCTGGTTGTCTTCGCAATCAAGAATCGTGTCGTTTGTGATGAAAGAGCCATCTTTAACAAATCTTTCAACAACTGGATGACGCCCCTCAACAATTTCAATCTTTTTGATGTTTTTGCCGATTTGTGGCTTTGTGAAATTGTATTTGACAGCCACTTGAGCAAGTGACAAAAGAGCATCAAGTTCTGCAATCATCTTTGACGCATCAGAGAATGCAGAAAGATAGTTTGTCAGATACTCAATGAGCATCTTGTAGAGTTTATCTTCAAGTTTGATTGCATTCTCTTCAGAACCCAAAATGCGGTCTTCAATCTTCTGCAAATCTTCCGTTGTATATCGCTCAGAGTTTGCGATTGTTTGTTTTCTGATATAGCGAAGAGGCACAAGGTCGGTCTGTCCTTTGCTCACCTCTATATAATACCCAAAGACACTGTTGCTGTTGATGCGCAAATTTTTGATGCCAGTCTTCTCACGCTCGAGTTCTTCAAGTTTTTCGCATTCACGCTTTCCAATCTCTTTGGCATTTCGAAGGTCATCAAGTTCTTGATTGAAGCCAGCCTTGATGTATCCGCCATCCTTCAAAAGTGCTGGAGGATTGTCCACAATCGCACTTTCAAGAAGCGCCACAATCTCGCCGAAATCTGTCAAATTGTCTCTGATTGATGTCAGTTTTTCTGTCTTTATGTTTGCAAGCACACTCTTGATGTTCGGGATTTCTTGAAGAGACATTTTCAGCCCAATCAAGTCTTTTGGCAAGATGTTTCCATAAGCAATCTTTCCGCTTATTCTTTCAATGTCCTTGATGTTTGACAAAACTTCCCAAAGTCTGTCACGCATGATGAGGTTTTTCGAAAGTTCTTCAACGCTGTCAAGTCTCGCATTGATTTCGGTTGCATTTTGAAGCGGTTGGTCAAACATAGAACGAAATCTTCTCGCCCCCATGCTTGTCTTTGTCATGTCCATAAGCCACAACAGTGAGCCATATTTCTTTCTCTCACGGATGGACTCCACAAGTTCGAGATTTCGTCTTGTGTTCATGTCGATGACCATAAATTGATTGTTCTTCACTTTTGTGATTTTGTTTATGTTTTTAAGCGAACGCTTTTGTGTGTCATTCAGATACTCGACAAGTGCCCCAACTGCAGGGATATCTTGCTTGTTTGACTTGAGTTCGTAGACACTCACTGCATTTTCGCCAAATTGTTTGATGATGTTTGAAGTCGCTCTCTCAACACCAAAAGCATATTCCAAATACTCTTCAAACTTTGGATAAACTCCAAAGCGAAGCATTGGAAGCGAATTGTAAAAATCTTTTGCTTTCGCATTTCCAACGACTTGTGATGGCATAACACGATTGAGCAAATCAGCAAAATTGCTCTCGAGCCCGCCGTCAATGTGGCAAAGGTTGAGTTCTCCAGTTGTGATGTCACAATAGACAACTGAGAGTTTGTCGTTGTCCAAAAACATTGACATTATGTAGTTGTTTTTTCTCTCTTCAAGCATAGAGTCATCGACAACCGTCCCCGCTGTCACAACTCTCACAACATCACGCTCAACAATCTTGACGCCTTTCTTTGGCTCGGTGAGTTGTTCGCAAACTGCCACCTTGTATCCCAAAGAGACAAGTTTGGCAATGTAACCTTCTGCCGCATGATGAGGCACACCACACATTGGTGCTCTCTCGTCAAGTCCACAGTTTTTCCCAGTCAATGTCAAATCCAAAACTTTGGAAACTTCAATGGCGTCATCATAGAAAAATTCGTAAAAGTCACCAAGGCGATAAAACAATATGCAATCCTTGTATTGCTCTTTCATCTGCAAATAATGTTTCATCATATTTGATGGTTCTTTAACAGTCGATGCCATTATTTTTTACCTTCCTGTTTTTGGATTTTCTTTTCAAGTGCAAGAAGTTCGTTCACCCTTCTTTGCTTGATTTCTTGTGGGACTTGCCCATCCATTCTGCTTGCGACAGTGCCCTCTCTTGGAGAATACATAAACGCAAAAATGCTGTCATATTTGACCTCATCCACAAGACTCATTGTATCTTGAAATTCTTCTTCAGTCTCAGTTGGAAAACCTACAATGAAATCTGATGTAATCCTGCAATTTGGGATTTTCTCTCTGATTTTCTTGATTATGCCAAGATACTTTTCTCTTGTATAGCGTCTGTTCATCAAATTCAAAATGCGGTTGTTTCCACTTTGTGCTGGCAGATGGATGTCTTTGAGAATCTTCTCCTCAGAAGCAATCACATCAATCACATCGTCTGTCAAATCCTTTGGATGTGAAGTCATAAACCAAAGTTTGAAATCGCCAGGAATTGCACAGATGTCTCTGAGAAGTTGTGCAAATGACACTGCAGGCACGAGGTCTTTTCCATAAGAGTTTACATTTTGCCCAAGGAGAGTGATTTTTTTGTATTTCCCTTCTGCAACAACCTCACGGATTTCCTTCAAGATGTTTTCTTCACTTCTGCTCTTTTCTCTTCCACGCACATAAGGCACAATGCAATAAGTGCAAAAGTTGTTGCAACCTTGCATGATGTTTACCCAAGCGTTCTCGCCACTCGTTCTCTTGTATGGCACCGTCTCGTCAATATCACCCTCTTGCAAGATTTCAAGTTGTCTGCCTTTTTTGACTGCATTGACATAATATTCAAAGTTTGGCAAGTTGAAAGTCCCAATCACTATATCAACAAAAGGAAACGTCCTCATTATGTGGTTTGCAGTTGTCTCTTTCTGAGTCATGCACCCACAAACAGCGATGATTATGTTTGGTTTTTTCTTCTTAAGTTTTTTCAATGCCCCAACATTTCCGAAAACTCGGTCTTCAGCGCCCTCTCTTATGGCACACGTGTTGAATATGATAAGTTCTGCATCTTCTCTCTTTTCAGCGAGTGAGTAGCCCATTCTTTCGCAAATTGCGGCAAGTTTTTCTGATTCGTGCACATTCATCTGGCACCCGTATGTAACAATAAAATATTTCATAATAGATATTATACAAAAATTTCATTTTTAAGGCAAGCAATCAGAATAATTTCAGCAAATAAAAGCACAATAAGAAGCAATGAAGAAATTTGTCAAAATTTGTCTAATTTCATTTGTGCTTGCTGGGGTTTTTGCCACAACATTTGCTGGAACATACTTAGGATCAAATTATTTGAAATACAAAAGACTTCCACTAAATGCCGAGGCACTGACCACCCCATCTTTATCCATAGATGTCTTTTCAAAAGCAAATGTAAAGATGGAAGACGAAAATCAATTCAATGGTGATTTTTGCAAACTCGAAGACCTACCTGAGCACACCAAACTCGCATTTATCTCGATTGAAGACAAAACCTTTTATCAGCATAATGGACTCAACAAAAAGCGTATCCTCAAAGCCATGCTCAACAATTTGAAGAGCGGAAAACTCAAAGAAGGTGCATCAACAATCAGCCAACAGCTCATCAAAAACACGCACCTATCAAGTGAAAAAACCTTTGACAGAAAACTCAAAGAAGTGGCTCTCACTCAAAAACTCGAGAAGAGTTTCAGCAAGGATGAAATACTGGAAAGTTATCTAAACATAATCTTTTATGGAAACAATTGCTATGGCATTGAAAACGCTTCAAGATATTATTTTGGGAAAAGTGCAAAAGACCTTTCGCTTGAAGAGTCTTGCACTCTAGCAGGCATAATCAAATCCCCAAGCAGATATTCTCCAGTGACAAATCCAGACCTTTGCAAAAAGAGAAGAGACCTTGTGCTTTCTGAAATGCAAAAAGATGGGCATATCTCATCCGAACAAATGCTCACCGCCCAAAGCAAGCCGCTCACCCTTTCAAAACACCAGCGCAGCACAAACAAAATCAACTCATATTCGCAGGCAAGCATTGATGAAGCAGCAAAACTTCTTGGTCTCACACCAAAACAACTTGCCATCGGTGGGTACAAAATTCACACATATTTTGATGAAGAAAAACAAAACGCACTCAAAGATGCATTCTCTGAGAGCAAAGTCGAAAATATGTCAAGTGCTGGCATAATCATTGACAACGAGTCCCACGGCGTCAAAGCTTTTGTTGCCGACAGCGACTATCGAATCTTGGACATAAAAAGACAGCCCGCATCATGCTTGAAACCACTTCTTGTCTATGCCCCAGCCCTCAACGAAAATGTCATTGCTCCATGCACACAAATCCTTGATGAGCCGCTCAAAATTGGAGATTATAGTCCCGAAAATGTCAACAAAAAATATGCTGGTTACCTTTCAATAACGGACGCCGTAAAAACCTCAAGCAACATCCCCGCAATCAAAGTTCTCAGTTATATCGGCATTGACACTGGCATTGCATATGCAAAAAGACTCGGACTTTCTTTTGACGAAAAAGATGACAGTTATGCCCTCGCACTCGGCGGAATGACCTATGGTTGCAATCTCAAAGACCTCGCCACCGCATACACAGTTTTTCCAAATGGCGGACAGTTTTCTCCTTCACATTTTGTCCAATACATAACAGACGGAAACGGCAAAATCGTCTATCTTCACAAGCCGCAGCCTCAAATGGTTTTCAGAGAGGACAGTGCATATCTTATGACAAACATCTTGCAAGAGACAGCAAAAACCGGCACAGCCAGAAAATTGTCTGACATAACCTCAACCGAAGTCGCTTCAAAGACTGGGACAGTTGGCAAAAAAGACGGCAACATTGATGCTTACAACATTACCTTCTGCCCAGAAGAAACAATCGGGATTTGGTATGGCGAGCTTTCAAACAAACCAAGCAAAATCTCAAGCGGAAATCAGCCGACAAACACCATGAAATCATACATAACTTCTCAAGTCTATGAAAAAACAGAGTTTGAAGTGCCATCAAGCATAACAACCGCAAGGATTGACTCTCTCACCAAAGAAAATGAACATCGAATTGTGCTTGCTAGCCCTTACAGTCCAGACAGATTCACAGAAGAAGTTCTCTTCTCAAGATTCAACATGCCAACCGAAGCGTCCAAAAATTTCACAGAAAATCCTGTCATCAACGCCGATTGCAGCGTAAAGCAAAACCAAGCCATTCTCACCCTTCAAGCAGAAAAACATATTGAATATCAAATTTTCAAAGACAACATACCACATCAAACAATCAAAAACAAACAAGAAAAAATTGAAATTCGACTGCCTCTGACATCAAAAGAAAGCGAGCTCAAAATCATAGCCTCTTACCAAGGAAACAACAAGTCAAAAGTGGAAAAAGAATTCAAACTTGTCAAAACCAACACAACAAATTCAAATTCTGAGCATAAAAAATGGTATATTTAGTTTCAATTTCTTTCGAATAATGTTATACTATTACTATAGAGAGAAAAAGGAGAAAATTATGTTCAAAGCAAACTCAAAAAGCAGTGTCGGAAAGGCAATTTTCTATGTTTTCGAAATTTCAGCACTTGTTGTTGGAGCATTGCTCTTCATTTTGGCAATTTACAACAGTGCAAAGACAGAAAACTTTATGACATTTTTAAGTGGAATGGCATCAATGATTTCAAGCACGCTCATCCTCTATGGACTTGGCAGAATCTGTGACCTCCTCTATTGCAGGAAAGAAGAGAAGACAAAGAACACCACAACCAACACTGCAAACAAAGACGCAGAATGATTTTCAAAACATAAAAAATAAGCGACAACCAGTCTGCTTATTTTTTTGTATCTTTCCTTATTTTATCCCACTTCAAAACACAAATTGAAATCGGAATGACAAAAATTGCAACGATAGGCAATGCAGTGATTGCAAGAAGTCCCCTAAGTGCAAAGACATTTACACCGCAACACACCAAAATAGGTATATGCAAAAACCCAACAACCATCAAAATGCAAGAAAAGACTGTCCATGCGAACAGTCTCTTGTGATTTGAGATAATTTTGAATTTATTCTTCAATATCCTCAGCCTCAGCTGCAGTGTCACCGTTTCCAGAGAGGATATCTCTGATTTTTGCTTCGATTTCAGCGCAAACCTCAGGATTTTTCTCAAGATAAATCTTTGTGTTTTCCTTACCCTGACCAATCTTTTCATCGTTGTAAGAGAACCAAGCCCCTGACTTTTTGATTATGTCGAGGTTGATTGCAGTGTCCAAAATGCAACCAGATTGAGAAATCCCTGTGCCATACATAATGTCAAATTCAGCAACCTTGAATGGTGGTGCCATTTTGTTTTTGACAACTTTGACCTTTGTTCTATTTCCGATGACATTTTGTCCATCTTTGATGGTGTCTGCTTTTCTCACATCAAGACGGATGCTTGCGTAAAACTTGAGAGCCTTTCCACCAGTTGTTGTTTCTGGATTTCCAAACATAACCCCAATCTTTTCACGAAGTTGGTTGATGAAAACAACAGCAGTTTTGCTCTTGCTTGAAACAGATGTCATTTTTCTGAGTGCTTGACTCATCATTCTTGCCTGAAGTCCGACATGGTTGTCGCCCATTTCACCATCGATTTCAGCCTTTGGTGTAAGAGCAGCAACAGAGTCGATTACAATGATGTCGAAAGCCCCAGAACGGATAAGTGTGTCACAAATGTTGAGAGCTTGCTCACCATCGTCTGGTTGTGCAACATACAACTCTTTTGTGTTTACCCCAAGGTGCTCAGCATAAACTGGGTCAAGTGCGTGTTCTGCATCAATAAACGCAGCACGACCGCCAAGTTTTTGTGCTTCTGCAACAATATGAAGTGAAACGGTTGTCTTTCCAGAAGATTCTGGTCCATAAATTTCAACAATTCTTCCACGAGGGATACCACCGATTCCAAGAGCAAGGTCAAGTGTCAAACAACCTGTTGGTATAACATCAACTTTCTGATGTTCGCTGTCACCAAGCTTCATGATTGCACCTTTTCCGAAGTCTTTTTCAATCTTCAAAAGGGCTTGCTCAAGCGCCTCTTCTCTTGGATCTTTCTTTTCTTTTTCTGCCATAAATTTCTCCTATAAAAATATTATATCAAAATCAAAAGATTTTTCAAAACGAATTACTCAACAATCGCAGATTCAAATTTGTGTTTTTTCAAGAAACATAACAACCTAAACAACGCAAAGTCCGACAAAATCTCAACTCTATCATCATTCTCTTCAAACACAGAAGAATAAAGGTGAACAACATCTTTATCCCCAACAGAGATATATGTCTTTTCATCAAAGCCCATACCATCACAAACAGTCAAAACAAAATCACATTTGGTGTCTTCCAAAGCAAATTTTGACAAAATATATGTCGCTTCTTTACCAAAGTTGTCCCCGTCCATCACCTCTTGCGAAACTCCAAATTTCTTGAAGTCCTCGGCATCTCGGGCAACCAATCCATCACAATCGAGATTTGAGAAAAGCCTTCCATTTTTGCTATGTTCAACAACCGTCAACCTCTTCTTGTTGACTGTCAAAATATCATTTATGACATGTTGCAAAGTTTTTTCATCTTCCCCAAATCGCAAAACATCTTTTGAAAAAACGCTTTCGCCAAAATCACGTTCAAGGCAATCATCAGCAATCACTCCAGAAGAATAAACAATATGTAAATAGCGATGTTTTGTTATTATTTCATAATTGAGTTCTTCCCGATTTTTCAATTCTGAAAACTTGTCATCAACAAACTTTCGGCTTTTGCCAAATATAGAGCAAACAAACACTTCCTTCTCTGGCAAAAAATCATTCAAAAAACTTTCAAAGTTCAACTCAAATGGGACAAAAATCATCTTCTCACCACTGGTCTCATTTTCAAGTTTAATCGCCTGCTCATCCACCAAAGTCAACTTGTCATCATCAGTTTTGATTGTTTCAAGAGCTTTGTCAAGTTTGTCGTTGTCACAAATGATGACAAAAGTTGAGCCATTTTCTCGCTTTCCATTCAGACTCTCTTGAAATTCTTCAAAATCAGTTGATGTCAAAAACGAAAAATCGAAAAGCCCCCTCAAAAGAAGAAACTTTTCCATTTTCTCTATATATTTTGAGATTAAATTTTGACTTTTGTCATAAACAAAAACTCTATTTTTCATCCTTAAACACCTGTCTATTTTTCCAAATATAGTTGAATCCAGAAATGATAGTCAAGATTGTTGTGATTGCAATAAGCACATATCCGATGATACACAAAACTGTGAATGCAGTCCCCGCAATGTTTGAATAAAATCCTTGAATCAAGAATGCCAAAACAAAGTAGAAAATAAGTGTTATCATTTGGAAAACAGTCTTGACTTTTCCATACATATCAGCAGCAATAACAAAGTTTTTTGAAGCCGCAATAAGTCTGAAAGCACTTACGATGAGTTCTCTTGCAAGCACAATGATTGCAAATGTGATTCCGATATATTCTGGTGTAATTGCTGGAGCAACAACAGTCCCGCCGTTTGGAACAATTGGATACGCACAAATAAGGATAAGCCCCGCCATAACCAACACTTTGTCTGCGATTGGGTCAAGAAATTTCCCAAGGTTTGTCACAAGACCTCTTTTTCTCGCGATTTTTCCATCAAGGAAATCAGTAAAACTTGCGGCAGCAAAAACGAGCACTGCAGCCAACTTGCCATATCCACCTGGAATAAAGTCTGCCATATAGAAGAAGACGAAAAGTGGAATCATGCAAATTCTTGCGACCGTGATTCTATTTGGTAAATTCATAATATTCTCCTTTATAATTTTCTCCATCAAAATCGACAAATCTGACATCAACAAACTTGCCAATCTCTATGTTTTTATTATCTTCAATTTCAACACCAAAGTCAACTGTTGGAGACAAAAATTCGGTATGTCCAACATAAACGCCCTTTGACTCATCGAAATAATCAATCAAAGTCTTGTACACATTGCCAATTCTCTCTCTTGCCTTCTCGCTTGCAACTTTTGTTTGAATGCGTGAAATTTTCTTGAATCTTCTTTGCTTTGTGAAATTTGAAAGCTGTCCACCCATGAAGAAACTTGGAGTGTTTTCTTCTTTATAGAATGGGAAGAATCCAGCATAGTCAAATTTTTCGTTCACAACAAACCTGCAAAGTTTCTTAAATTCTTTTCTTGTCTCGCCTGGATAACCCACGATGAAGGTTGTCCTAAGAGCAATGTCCTTATACTCATTGTGCAACTTTTCAATCAGTGTTCTTGTCGCATTTTCATCATGGCGTCTTCTCATTGATGCCAAGATTCCATCATCAATATGTTGAAGCGGAATATCCAAATATTTGCACATTTTTGGTTCTTTTTCAATAAACTTCAACAACTCGTCACTTGTCTTTTCTGGGTACGCATAATGCAGTCTTATCCACTTGATTTCAGGGATTTTGACAAGCTTTTTGCAAAGGTCGACAAGGCAGTTTTTCTTGTACAAATCCTCGCCATATCTTGTCACATCTTGAGCAACAAGCACAAGTTCTTTTATGCCGTTTTTGGCAAGGTATTTCGCTTCATTGACAATCAAGTCAATGTCAAAACTTGTGTATCTGCCTTTGATTCTTGGAATGGTGCAGTATGAGCAAACATTGTTGCACCCTTCGGCAATCTTTAGGTAAGCATAAGAGCCACGGCTTGTGAAAATTCTCCCATCACCAGCAGCCCTTGTGCTCTTTTTCACCCCATACAGTTTTTCAACAATTTCACAGATTTTCTCGTTGTCTTTTGCTGACAAAAACGCATCAACTTCAGGCACTTCTTTGAGCAAATCATCTTTGTATCTCTGAGCAAGACACCCACTTACAATCACCTTCTCAACACGCCCTTTTTCTTTCAAAAGAAGCATGTCAAAGATGTTGTCAAGAGCCTCTTTTCTTGCTGGCGAAATGAACGCACAGGTGTTTACGATGACGATGTTTGCCTCATTGCAATCCTCGACAATCTCAAAGCCATAGTCCTTAAGTCTAAACAGCATTTTTTCGAGGTCAACCCTGTTTTTGTCACATCCCAAGCATATGGCAGAGACCTTTTTCCCTTCCAACTTTTTATCCATTGTGTTTTTCCTTTTTCTTAATAATCAACATCCCCAAAGATTTGATTAAATTCTTCCTCGCTGATGTAGACCGTTCTTGGTTTCACTCCATCAGCACTTGAAATATAGCCAGCCTCTTCCATTTGGTCGATGATTCTCGCCGCTCTTGGATAACCAATCGCAAATCTTCTTCTGATCATTGTCGCTGATGCAACTTTCGCATCAATTGACGCTTTCAAAACTTGTGGGAGAAGTGGGTCAAGGTCGTCATTTCTTCCGCCTACGCCGCCACCATTTCCGCTGTTTGGATTGTTGATTTTTTCTTCAACCGACTTGTCAAAACGAGGCTCGTTGTTGTCTCTTACAAAGTCGACAATGTTGTTGATTTCGTTTGTACCAATGAAGCACCCTTGAATACGAGCTGGGTCTTTTGCACCGTTAGGGAAGTAAAGCATGTCGCCCTTGCCCAAAAGTTTTTCAGCGCCTACTCTGTCCAAAATGGTCATAGAGTCAACCGCACTTGTGACTGAGAATGAAATTCTTGATGGGAAGTTGGATTTGATAAGTCCTGTGACGACATCAACAGAAGGTCTTTGAGTTGCCAAAATCAAGTGGATGCCGGCAGCACGAGCCTTTTGAGCAATTCTGCAGACTTTCTCTTCAACTTCTTTCTTTCCAGTCATCATAAGGTCAGCAAGTTCGTCAACGATGACAACAATGAATGGCATCTTTCTCTTTTTCCCAGAAAGCACATCATTTGTTTGGTTGTATTCATCAATGTTTTTCACCCTCGCGTTTCCAAGGATTTCAAAACGTTTCTCCATCTCATCAACCGCCCAAGTGAGAGCATTGATTGCCTTTGGAGCATCGCAAATGATCTTTGGCATAATCAAATGTGGCAACGCCTCATAAGATGAGAATTCCACACGTTTTGGATCGACAAGCAAAATCTTGACATCTTCTGGAGACGCCTTGTAGATGATACTCAAAATGATTGAGTTGAGGCAGACTGACTTTCCGCTTCCGGTTGTACCAGCAACCAAAAGGTGAGTAAGTTTTTGCATGTTTGCGCAAACAATTCTTCCAGAAATATCTTTCCCGATTGCAAAAGTAAGTGGAGATGATGCTTGCTTAAATTCGTTTGATTCCAAAATATCTCTCAAACTGATTGTTGCAATTGAGGCATTTGGCACTTCAATTCCGACAACACTCTTTCCTGGCACTGGTGCTTCAACACGGATTGCCCCCTCTGCAGCCAACGCATAAGCAATGTCATCAACGTGACTCTTGATTTTGCTTACTGAAACGCCTTGTGGCATCTCAAGTTCGTATCTGGTCACCGCAGGTCCAACAACAACGCCCTGAACCTTTGCTGGCACACCAAACATTTCAAGTGCGTTTTCAAGTGCAACACGTTTTTCAGCAACTTCTTCATTGAGAGTCGACAAATCCACACTCTTTGTTGTGATGAAATCAAGAGATGGTTTTTCATAGTTGTAAGGCTCTGGAGGGAGTTCTTCTTCCTCTGGAGCGATTGGTTGTTGTTCTCTTGAAAGACTGCCGTTTATTCTTGAAATTCTGTCGAAGTCACGATTGAACGCATCTCTCGCATCCTTGTCTTCTTGAGTGACTGGACCTCTGTCAAGACGAATAAATCTGTTTCCCCTGTCAAATGATGGTCTCTCATCTGCTTGAGATGATTGCTCGCCGTCCTCAGCCTCCTCACCAACGTCAATCTGATCTCTCATACCTCTTCTGTCAAAAGAATCTCTGTCACTTCTTTCAAAACTTCCACTATTGTCTCTCGTTGGAAGTCTATCCAAAAGATTTCTCTCCGGATCAACTGGAGGCTCAACCTCAACATTTTCGTAAATCTCAGGGTTTTCTTGTTTTTCCTCTTGAATGACACTTCTCAAAATGTCATCAGCCGCACTTGTAAGTTCTGCTGGCTTCACCTCAGGCAAACTTCTGCGGATCACAGGGCCACCCTCCGGCTTAAACTCATCTTCATGCACAACTTGAGAAGGATTGATTTGAGCAGTCTCCTCTTTCATTGCACTGATATTGGCTTGCACCTCTTCCTTTTCAGGAGTGGCACTTCCTCTTCTGAGGTTTTTGAAATATTCATCAATATCAATCTCTGGAGGAGTCAAAATGATTTCTTTCAAAGACTTTGGTTTTTCTGGCTCTAGCGCTGGTTTCTTTGGCACATCGACACTTCTCATCTTTGATGTCGCCTCGTCATACTCATAGGCCTTGTTGCGTTTTTTGTCAAGTCCCAAAATTTGTCTTGCAGTGAGTGGTTTCTCCTCAACCTTCTTTTCTTCGGCTTTCAAGTTTCCATCAAGCACAACATTGACTTCTTCAGCTTTAACCTCTTCAACTTTGCGAGCCGTCTCAATCACACTCTCTTTCTTTCCACCAGAGCGGTTTTTGTCTTTGATTTGCACAGAGACTGTCGCTTGTGTGGTTTGATTTTTTCTCATGTTGTTGAGACTGTCAATCATAAGTGCAACGCAAATGACAAGTGCCAAAGCGTAAATGATGAATGAGCCCCAGATTGTTGCGATATAGAGGAGGATTGTTGTGAAAATCCCCACCAAGAAACCGCCCGCAGTCCAACCATTGTGGCAAGAATAGTTCTTCGCCATATAACTAAAAAACTTCATTGTTTCTTTTGTGCCTTCAGCATTTGTCACCTTGTTGTTTCCTACAATGATAAGTTGAAGTATGCAAAGCACGAAAAACACCGACAAAATCAAACAAGCAGTGTATCTCTTTGGCATGACATACTTGCGGTTGTTTACAAGAGCGAGCCCCACAACAAACATGATTATGCAAAGCGGAAAACCAAACACTCCAAAGACTCCAAGCAAAAATCTTTGAAGTACAGGCACGATGCCCGTCATAAACAAAAACACAAGGGAAGCCGCACCGATAAAAGAAAATCCAGTAATTTTCTTCGCGCGTGAACTTCCTTCATTTTTCTTCTTCGAATTCAGTTTGTAAATTGCCATTATTTCCCCCGAAAAATGCGTCAGATAAAAAACGCCCAATATTACATAATGATTATATCATTATTGAGTATAAATTCACAAACAGATTTAACAAAAAATTATGCTAATTTTGTCCCAAATTTTCACTGACAGTACACAGCGAAAAACCTTTGCCTTTCAAGTCTTTGATTATGCGGTCAAGCGCGTTTTTTGTTGCCTCAGTTGGATGCATAAGCACAAAATCTCCACCCTTGCAATTTTTCACTGCTCTTTTGAAAATAATCTCACTGTCTTTGTCACGCCAGTCGATTGTGTCCCGCCCATCAGTCCACATGATGGTCTTATAGCCAAGACTTGTCGCCATCTCGACTGTCTTTTTGTTGTAAGAGCCACTTGGTGGTGCAAACAAATTCATCTCAACCCCAATCAACCCCTTGACAATGTCATGAGTTGTTGAGATTTCTTTCAAGTTTGTCTCTGCTGAGAGTTTACCTTGGTCCTTGTGTGAATAACCATGGTTTGCAATCTCGTGCCCCTCATCATAAATTTTTTGAAGCATGTCACTTTGAGCCATTGCCCAAGTCCCACCGACAAAAAAGGTTGTCTTGACATCGTTGTCTTTCAAAATTGCAAGCATGTCGTCAAGATACTCTGTCCCCCAATAGACATTTATCATAAGCGACACTTTGTTTGATTTTTCGTCACCAGAATAATAAACCCCATTGATTATCGACGAAACTCTGACATAATTCACCCCATAAAAAGTGAAGACAGACAACACCGCCAAGACAAAAGCGATAACACAATTGGTCATCACCCTATGAGAATTTATTGTTAAAAAGATATGTTTTTTCATAGAGTAATCTATGCATCCACTTGGACAAAATAACACAAAAAAGCAGGAAATTATTCTCCTGCTTCGTCTGTTGTTTCTTCCTCTTCGGATACCTCTGAAACTACATTTCCACCTGCCAAAAACTCATAATAATCATAGATTTGATTGTTGAGTTCTTCAACCAAATGGCGTACATTTTTGAACTTCTTTGAGACATAGTTGAGCCCAATCACAAGTCCATTGATGACCATCAAATCACGCTTTTCGCATGCTTGAATGATTGACCCCAAAACAAACTCCAAATCATCCAAATTGTCTGTTCTTTTCTTCTCAAATTTGAGGAGTGCAAGGATTTGATTTGCACTGTTTACAACGGTTGAAAGAAGCTTGTCAAGTTCTGGAAATTGAACCTCTTCTTCGTGCTTTTCTTCTTGTTTTTTGAGCACTTTTTCCTCTTCAATTTGTCTCTTGATGTCCTCAACAGTGATGTCAGTGCCGAGAGCAAAAATCTTGCAAACAATATCTCTGAAAGGCTTCACAATTTTGTCCAAAAAGTTTTGAACTGGAGTAAGTTTTTTGTCTTGAAAATAGGTTTCCAAAAACTGATTTGTGTTGAGTTTGTCGTTTATCATATCGTTGAAAATTGTGACAGAAAGAGCAAGTCTTTTCTTCTCATCGGAAGGGATTGCAATTGTTGCAACACCCGTCTTTTTGTCAACTGAAAATGCCTTTGCAAACTCTGCATCTTCGTCAAAATCGTTGAGACACTCTTTCAAAAGGTCAAAAATATCTTCGCTTTGTGTCAAAACAGCCAAAAACTTGTCCAATCTTTTGTTTAGATCAAGAAATTTGCCACTCAAAAGGTCATTGCAAGCGACAACAAATCTCTCGACATCCAAAATATTTTTTGTTTCCATAAAGGTGCCTCCCCTAAAATCTCTTAGACCATTCTATCACACTTTGCTCAAATCTCAAACCAAATTAAAGATATTGAGGCAGAAAATTTTTTATTACATTTGCATTTTTTGTTTGTATTTGTTAATATATAGGAGAACTGGAGAGAAAATGAACTACGACGCAGTCACAAACAAGCTTATCATTTTGTTTGTCATGGAAAAAATGGAGATGCCTCTCACGGAAAACTCAATCATCGAGATTTGTTCAGTCAAAAACAACTGGATAAACTACATGGATTGCCTTGACCTTCTCTATCAACTTTCAGAAGCAAAATTGATTTACAAAACTGAGTGCAAAGAAGGCGAGATGAGATACAACCTCACATTTGAAGGCAGAGACTGCTTGTCGTATTTCTATAAAAAAATCCCTCTTGACATGCGTGACGAAATCTCTGAATACAGCCGTGTCAATCGGCTCTCAATCAAGCAAAGTCAGGAATATTACGCAAACTACACTGATGCAGATGACGGCTCTTATCTTGTGACCATGAGGATTTATGAAAACCTCATCTCTTCCCCTCTTTTTGAGCTTCAAATCAAAGCCCCAACCCGCCAATCAGCAGAAGAGGCATGCAAAAAATGGCGAGTTTCAGCGCCAAATTTCTATGAATACATTTTGGAAAACCTTATCAGCAACGATTAAACCAGTTTCAAACTGGTCTTTTTTTTGCAAATAATCCGCAAAAATGCAAAAGACCTTTACATTAAAAAGTTGATTTGATATAATATATAATATGGAAAAAGAAAAGATATTGGACATAAAAAACCTCACGGTTTTGGTAAATGAGCGCTTCCTTGTCAAAAATGTCACTCTTTCTATGGAAGAAGGAGACTGCCTTGGCATAATCGGTGAAGACCATTCTGGGAAAACCAGCCTCATCAAGACAATCACTGGCTCACTTCCAATCAGTGATGGTGAGGTTTTTCTCTTGGGAAGAGACGTTGCAAAAAATCAAAGAGACGTTGGAGATGTTGGGCTCTGCCTTGATCCTCCTGTCTTTTTCAAATATCAAACCGTTATGCAAAACTTTCTTTATCTTTGCTCTCTTTCTGGCAAAGTAGATAAACAGAAAATTTTGTTTGCACTCAACAAATTCAACCTTGCCCACAAAATGAAGAGCTATGTGATTTTCTTGTCCTATTATGAGAAAAAGTTGATGGCTCTCGCCCTCGCTTATATCAACCGCCCAAAACTCATGATTTTGGACGAACCTTTCAAGGGTTTGCCATCTGCAAGCATTCAAGACATGAAGGATTATATTGCTGAGCTTCAAGAAAACGGCACTCATGTCATCATAGCTTCAAGATATTACAGTCCAATTGAAAGCATTTGCAACAAATTTGTCTTCATGGAAGGTCGTACTGTCAAAAGCACCCTCAACCATGAGCAATGCGAAAAATACAGCCAAGAAAACACATTTGCATTCATTCAAGTGAAATATCCAAACTATTGCGGAAAAATGATTATGCAACAATTTGGAATTGATGTGAAAATCCTTGGCAAAAAGATTTTGTTTGAAGCAGACGAAGATTTGACAACTGAAATTGTCAAGTTCTTCACCAAAAACAAGATTTCCATCCACAAAGCAGGATACCTCAACAAGGCACACGAGCGTATCTTTGCAAACCTTACCCCTTATTTTAAGGAGGACGCTAATTGAAAAAAATCATACAGATAGCAAAATATGACTTCAAGCGTCTTGCATTCAACCCATTTACACTGATGGCATTTGCTATTATTTTGGTTGCTTGCCTAATTATGGGGTTTGTTTACAAAATTCCAAACACCCCAGAGTATAGTGCATCCCTATCTGGAGAGACAACACAAGAAGTTTATCAATCGTTCAACTCGTCCGACAGCAAATATGACACAAAACTGAAACTCGATGCCATGTTTGATGATGCAAAGTTTCTTCTCCAAGTTCACGACACAAAATGTGCTGAAGCTGATGAACTCATTTCAATAAACCATCTATTTTCAGATATTTGGGATCAGCTCTATGCGTACAAAACATGGCAAGGACAAGCAAGCGCACCATCAATCTCATCAATCTCAAATGCAGTGGCACGCCTTGAAATGTTTGTCGAAAATTTCAAGAGTCTTAAGCAATTTCATACAAGATTGATTTTGACAAAAACTCAAGTTGGCGACCTTGACAAAATAATAAAACATTTCAAGGAAATATTAAACAGCAACTCAAACACAACCGTTGCATTGAACAAGATTTACGAAGGAAAATCATATTTCACCTTGCTCAATGACATAAGCAAAAAAGCCATAACTTTCAATGTTGACAGCGTGCACCTTTCATCATTCAAAATGGACTACATAGACACCGCAACAAAGAAACTTGAAAACATATATGCCGAAATGTCAGACATGTACAATCACATCAACTTTGGCGATGTCAAAAATATTTCAAAGATGAAATCGCTTGCAACAAACTACAAACTCACTTGCGAGAGCGCAAAAACAGCCATCGAAAAAGAGTACACCCTCCTCTTGGACAAATTGTCAGTGAAAATCAACAAGATATATGGATATGGCAATTTCTATCTTGAAGAGACAAAGCGTGATTTGACATATGCAAAATATTTCTTGAAAGATGACGGCTTGTATTATTCCTCATATCAACATGCACTCAACTTCAACACCGCTTCTTACAAAACAACTGCCTATGACCACTCTTACTTCATGATGAGCATCGTAGGATTCTTGACGATTATGTTTGGAATTGTCGGTTCTTACAAGTTGTTTGGACGAGACAGAAGAAACGGAAAGATGGACTTGATTTTGTCTCAAAAAGTTTCATTCAACCAAGTTTTCATTGGCAAATCTATGGCTGTGCTTTGGTCAACAAGTTTTTGGATTCTCGTGTTTGGAATCCTCACTTTCGCATGGGGTGCAATCTTCTATGGATTTCTGCCAGGAAGTATCATCGCAGTGTTCAACACAAGCAAGGTCTACACAATATCTCCATTGTTGTTTTTGCTCATCAAATTGATAGGGATAGAACTTCAAGCAATTTTCTACAGTGTTATCACCATTTTCATGATGAACATATCCAGAAAATTTGAACTTACCTTTGCAATCACAATGGCAATTTTTGTAGCAGCAACAGTCTGCAATATATTCTTGAATGGACAACTTTGGTGGTGTCTCCTCCCATTCATTCACGCCGACATAACATCATTTATTGGTGGCGGGACAATGAGCCCAGGCTTCTTGAAAACTTCCCTCTATGCATATGGAAACTTCTTCATCTCATTGATATACTATATTGTGCTGGTTGGACTGCTCTTTACATTCACAAAGCAATTGTTCAAGAAAAACTAAAATCAAAACTTCCAAGTCATACTCTTGGAGGTTTTTTTGTTTTTTTTCAATATGTTTTGCCTTAAAAATCATATTTTGTTAAAATAATAAAGAGAAATATGAAAGGGGTATAAAAATGAAATATAAAATTGTCACAGAGGCATCTGTTGATATGCCAAAAGAATTTGCAGAAGAAAATGACATCACCATCTGTCCAATCGAACTCAACTTCAATGGAGAACTTTTCCCAGAAGGACTTCCAAACGAAGAGTTTTATGAGAAGATGAAGACAACTGGCATCATTCCAAAAACCAGCCAACCAAACCAATACAAATTTGAAGCAGCATATGAAGGCTATGTAAACAATCCAGAATGGTATGTCATCACAATCGTGATTTCATCAGACCTTGCCGGCACAATCGCCCAAGTGAATCGTGCCGTTGAAGAACTCAACATGAAAAATTGTTATATCTGCGATTCTCGTTGCACAACTTTTGCAGAAGGTGCATTGATTGTGGAGATTGTCAAATATATCAAAAGCCACCCAAATGCAGAGCCTAAAGAAGTGACTGACGAACTTGAACGACTCAAATCAAAAGTCAAACTTTTGGCAGTTGTTGGCGATTTGAAATACCTCAGACAAGGTGGTCGTCTCTCTGGTGCAGCATATGTCGCTGCAACCGCCCTCAACATCAAACCAATCATAAGTCTTGATGGCGGAAAAGTAAACAACGTTGCGAAAAAGATTGGTGAAAGAGCTGCAAATCAGTTTATGTGTGACCAAGCAGAAAACAGAGACAAAAACTATCCAATATATTTTGGTTATTCAGCAAACAAAGCAAATGCAAGAAGATTTATTGCTCAAAATGCAGAGAAATTTGGCGTTGATCCAGAAAACACACCAATTTATGACATAGGTTGTGTTGTTGGCACTCACGCTGGTCCAAACTGCTATGGACTTGTATATTTTTGCAAATAGTCCCTCCCACCCACAAGCTTTGCCACCAGCAAAAATTTTCAACTTCCTATTGACATTTGAAATTGTTTGGCTTATACTTGACTTAATCAATGCCGATGAAAAGACTTTTGATTGTCTGCTGATTCAGAGAGTTTGCGTTTGGTGAAAGCAAATGAAAGCATCAATCATATCCACCTTGGAGGCACCAATGATGAATTGGGCTGACTGCATAGCACAATTTGCAGACAATGAGTGATATGCCTATTGACGCATATAATTAGAGTGGCACCGTGGATTTTATTCACCTCTAAAAAATTTTTAGAGGTGTTTTTTATGTTTATTTATTTTCAAAGAAATAGAAAATTCTCCATATACTCCCGAAAGGGATAAACTTTTTTACGCAAACAAAAAACAAACAATAATAAGGAGAAGAAAAAATGTTGGATATAAAAGATATAAAAATGCGAAAACAGTATTATAAAGACTGTTTCAAAAAAAGAGCATATGAGGTCGACCTAGACAATCTTATCGAGCTTTATGACAGAATTGTCAGGAGTAAACAAGAGCAAGAAGATTTGCTTGCAAAAAGAAACAAAGGTGCAAAGACTTTTGATACCCTCAGAAGAAATGGAGAAGATACTCAAAACCTTCAAGATCAGCTCAAGAAAAACGCACAACGCATCACCCAATTGACCGAGCAACTGACGGAGTTTCAAGAGCAGTACAACAAAATCTTCTTTGCACTCCCAAACATTGTCATGGATGGCACCCCTGCTGGCGGAAAAGAAGCAAATGTTGTTTTGAAAACTTTCAAAGAAAAACCAACTTTTGCTTTCAAACCAAAAACACATATTCAGTTGTGCAAAGAACTCAATCTGATTGATTATGACAGAGCAATCAAACTGGCTGGTGAAGGAAACTGGATTTATACTGGACTTGGTGCACGCCTTGAATGGGCAATTCTCAACTTCTGCATAAATGAACACCTTCAAGATGGTTTCGAGTTCAAACTCTTGCCACACATTTTGAAATATGATTGTGGCTTTGGAGCTGGACAATTTCCAAAGTTTGCAAATGAGGATTTCTTCATTGACAAAAAGTTTTTGCCAAACAACTTCCTCTTGCCAACTGCTGAAACTGCACTTGTAAACTTACACAGAAATGAAGTTCTCAAAGAAGAAGAGTTGCCAAGAAAATATTTTGCTTACACTCCATGCTTCCGCATCGAAGCAGGAAGCAATCGCCCAGATGAAAAGGGCATGATCAGAGGACACCAGTTCAACAAAGTGGAGATGGTTGAGTATGTCAAACCAGAAGACAACCAGAGAGCTTGGGACGAACTTCTCGGCAAAGCAGAAAGGATTGTCCAAAAACTCGGCTTGCACTATCGCCTCGTTCAACTTGCTGGTGGAGACTATGCACACGGCATGGCAAAGACTTGGGACATTGAGATTTATATCCCAAGTATGGATAGATACACTGAGGTCAGCAGCGTGAGCACAGCACTCAACTATCAAGCAAGAAGGACAAACACAAAATATCAAAAAGCTGACGGAACAAAAGATTTCGTCTACACTCTCAACGCCAGCGGAATTGCAACAAGCCGAATCTTCCCAGCAATTTTGGAGCAATACCAAAATGAAGATGGCAGCGTGACAGTTCCTGATGTATTGGTTCCATACCTAGGCTGCAAAATTTTGAAATAACAACAAAAAAAATACCAAGTCATCTTGGTATTTTTCATTGCGTCATCTCTCAAGAATCAATCAAATCAAGCGATTTCCAAAAGGTTTTATTCTGCTTGCTGGAATTTCAACATTGAAGACATAATTTCCTTTTTCTCTCTTATATCGCACGACAACATCATCCGCCAAAAGGAAAAAATTTCTTGCGACGGAGGTAACCTCTTCTTTCAATATTTCAGAAACCTGCTCCAAACTTGCAAATTTATCTCGAATGATAAGTTCGTCAATTCTCTCCATAAAGTCTCCTATACAAGTTTTTTGATATTGCGCTTGAAATACCCCCTCAGCCCACGATATTTGTAAGTGCAATCGTAAATCTTTTTGCAACCATTGTGCACGTTTTCTGAAAGTAATGTAAACGCTCTGACGCTTTCCCCGTCAGTCATAATTCTGCCTTCGCTTGACATCTTTGACACCTTGTCATCTTCCGGAATGACGCCAATGAGAGGAATATCCATTGCCTTGACAATGCTTTCAATGTTCATCATCTCGCCAGACAACAGCAAATCCCCACGCATACGATTTATCACAAGTGATTTGGTTTCAATGTTATAAGTGCTCAAAAGTCCCAACACCTTGTCAGCATCTCTTATGCTCGACAAATGTGGTGTCACAACAATGATTGCCTCACTTGCTGGATAAACCGCCCTATGAAAGCCCGCTTCAACTCCAGCCGGACAGTCAATCAAGATATAATCAAAAGAGTGGTCAATTATGTCGACGATGTTTTTTATGTGTTCGCCAGTGATTTTGCTTGAGGCATAAGTATGAGAAGACGGCAAAACATAAAGAGACGGATTGTTTGTGTCTTGAATAAGTGCCTGTCTCACACGACATTTGCCAGAGACAACATCAGTTATGTCAAAAACCACCTGCCTCTCAAGCCCCATAATTACATCAAGATTGTTGAGCCCAATGTCAACATCAAGAAGCGCAACTCTGAAACCAAGTTTAGACAAATAAACACCAAGATTTGCACACACGGTTGTCTTTCCGACCCCACCTTTTCCGCTCGTGATAACAATTCTTCTTGCCACATTCACCTCGCTTAAAACAATTTTACTATCATGTCTGACAGAAGCAAAATCATTGCAAAGCGAAAAGAAACAAAAAAGGTCAAATTTTGTCGGTGCCCATGGCATGTTCTAAGTGGGTTTTATGTTTCACTTACTTTTGTAATACTTTTCACCTGTCATTGTTGGCTTTTCACACAGGCATAAAAAAAGACTCGGCATTTCCCGAGCCAATTTTTGCATTTTCTATAGATTGTTTGTGATGCTCTCAAGAAGTTGTCCGTCTGAAAGCAATTTTCCAGCGCCAAGGATTGTGACATTGTCAACGTCGTCACAAAATTCCACTGGATACTTGAGGTTTCTTTTGAAATAATCATCAAGCCCCTGCATCTTTGAAGCGCCGCCGCAAATGACAATTTTGTTGTTGATGATGTCAGCAACAATTTCTGGTGGAAGAGAATTGATTGTTGTGTCAATTGCTCTTACGACTTCATAATAGAAGGGTTCGATTGCAGGTCTGAGGTCACTTGACAAAATCACGACAGACTTTGGAGATTTTGTCTGAGTGTCAACCCCTGTCACTTCCATGTTGAGAGTGTCGTTTATATAAAGACTTCCTACCTCATTTTTGAGAGTTTCCGCTGTTGACAGCCCAATGACAAGTTGTTGAGAGAATGCCAAATAATTCACAATTGAAGCATCCATACTTTTTCCGCCAATGCCAACTGTTGCACCTTTGAGGATGTTTGACATGTTGATGACAGCGATTTCAGTTGCTGTTCCGCCGATGTCAACAACCATATTGACTTTTGAATTGTCAACGCTTCTCCCTTGCCCAATGCAAGAGCAAAGTGCTGAAGGGATAAGCTCTACCTGTCCCAAGTTTGCGCCTTCACAGACATTCAGAATGTTTTCTTTCTCTTTTGCAGAAAGTCCACAAGGCACAACAAAGATAGCCTTGTCTTCTCTCGCCTTATACTCAACCTTACTCAAGAAGTGTTTAAGCAAAATAACAGAATATTCAAAATTTGAATGTTCGCCATATGGCATTGGGGTGAAAATCTCAACATTGTCTTTTGTTTTTCCAATAAGTTTCTTTGCGTCAATTCCCATAGCCACAACTTTGTAGCCGTCATTTGTTGGTTCTGCCGCGATGAGAGATGGTTCTTTGAGTGCAAGTCCTTCTCCATTCACATAGATGCAAGTGTATCCTCCGCCCATTTCAATGGCATATTTTATCTTTTTCATAAGCCCCCTTCACCTTCCTAAACTGTGAAACTCAGTGTCTTTGGTGTTGTTGAATTCATTTCAATATATGTCAAAACAACCGTGTCACCTTTCTTTGCTTTGAAGACTGCGTCAATCAAATCTGATCTCCACACAATTTGCGTCTCATTTCTTCCAACTCTCACTTTTGTGATTGCAGAATGTTGAGAAATTTTGTTTCCATTATAATCAAATTCTTTGAAAAGGTGAAACCCCTTTTCCCCAGAAGCAAAAAATTGAGTGACATCTTCTGTGATTGTGTTCCATGTGTCGTCGAAATAGAAAGTGCCTTTCCCCGTATCAACTCCCCAAATTTTCACCATATATTCTGCTTCATTGACATCAAACCCACAAAAAGCGTCAACGAGTTCGTTTTGATATTTTCCAGTTTTGCTGGAAGCAATTGCTTCTATATAATCCTTTGCGCCATAGACCGGTTGAATAAAATAATTTCCGTTATCTAGAGTCGTGTCGAGGAGTTTTCCAAAAGACAATCCCAAAAGTTTGCCTTTCTTGTTGAACACTGCACCACCCGAGAAATTCGAGCCATTTTTCGTCTGGGCAACAAAACCATTTGAAACGGTGTAATCGTATCCAAATTCTCCATCAACCTCTTTTGGCACAGACAATGCCAAATTGCTCTCTTCGATTTTGCCACCTACCACACTTGCAACAAGTGCTCGTGATTTTATTCCGACAGAAGCCATAATCACTTTCGTCCCTTCTTTGCAGTCCGAGAGCGTCCCAATCCCTACATATGGGATTTTGATTGCTTTGTTGATTCCTTCAAAGTTTTTGCACTTGATAAAAGCAAGATTTCGGTTTTTATCTTGATAAACAATGTCGCCCTTGAAAGCTGCACCACCATTTGTATTGATTGTGATTTCTGCATCTTCAGAGCAATAAACAAGCTCGCTCAATGCAGTGATGATGAGACCGTCTTTTTTGACATTTACACCAATAACATTGACATTGATAGTTTCAAAATGGTCATCAATTGCCTTGTATTTTATCTCAACAACTGAATCCATGTACATCTGACCAACTGAGGCTTCACTTCCAAAAGGCCAGAACCCGAGTTTCAAAGAAATGTCGTATGGCGAGATGAAGAAGAAATAAACAACGGTGAATAAATAACATAACAACACTGTTACGATTGCAAACAGACTTATCCAAATAATCTTTGAACTTGCTTTTCTCCCTGCCATCCACGCTTCCTAAAATTATATAATTTGCAAACTTTTCTTGAAAGTTTTCTTAAAGTCTTCAGAAATCTTCATGCTCTGCATGATTTCAAATGATGGGTCCGATGACACCACAGTCTTCATAATGATAGAGTCGCCCAAAATATCGCAAACTATGTCATTTATGATGTTTTTTCTTGAAGCATTGAGATTGACTGCCAAATTGACAAGAACACCAAGTTTTCTTACAGCCTCAACATCCTCATCACTCAAAATATCTTTGTATTTCATGATTTCAGCCAAGTTGAAGTTGTCAAGATTTTGACATGTGCAAGCAAAAGCAGCAAGCAAAATTTCTTTTTGAGTCACCCCAGAAATTTGGGAATTCAAAATCGCGTAGAAAGAATGTTTTTGATGATTTGAGAAATTGATAAACTTTCCGCAATCAAACATATATGATGCGATTTTGAGTGGTTTCACATAGATTCTTGGAAGTTTGTGCACCACTTTGAGTTGTTTGAAGAGCAAGATTGCCATATCATAAACTTGATTGTTTATTGCAAGCCCCTCTTTCTTAAATTCATAATAGTTGTCGAGGCTGTTTTGAAGAAGATCAGAATATCTTTCATTTGAAGAGCCCACCAAATTTGAAAGGACAATCCCTTCAAGCGTGTTTGCAGTTGAGATGTTTACTGTGCCAATCTTGAGTGCATCATAAATCGCACTGATGATTGCAAGCCCACCATTGAGGCTTTCAGCCCCCTCTTGTCCAAGTCCTTTGATTTTCTTAACTTTTTGTGCATCAACATCCTTTGCAAAGTCAACAACTTTTTGTGCTGCCGAATCTGAAAGTTCATAATTGTTGTCGATGTCAATTGGGTATCTTGTAAGTTTCTTCGCAATTCTTGCGATGTCGATAAAACTTGGTCCACAACCAATCACCAAATCATCTTCATAGTTTTTGAAAAGAGAACATTTCTTGAGTTCTTTCTTCATCGTCCCAACCATGTCAGCAAAAGACATTTCTGAGTTTGAAAGATTTGAATAGCCATATGGGATTGTGTTGTATTCGATGACATTTCTTCTGTTGAACTTCAAGATATAAGTTGCATAAGATGCAATGTTGATGATATACCCCTTTGAAGCGTCAATTTCGTTCATGCAAGACACATAGATGTTTTTGACAACTTCTTCATCGTTTGAGATAAGAAAGTTCATCCCAGTGTTTGTATAAACTTCATCCAAGAAGCCACGATAGTTTCTTGCCTTTACGATGATGTTTGAGCAAACAGCAATCATCTTGTCGACTTTGAATGTCTCAATTGTATAACGATAGATATTCAAAATTTTCAAGATGTCGTTTTTTGATTTTGGACTCAAAAGAGCGTCCTTAACTATGTCATTTGTCAGGTCATAATAATTTTCAACTTCTTCCAAAATTCTGTATCTTCCGTTTCTGCTTTGAACAATCAAAAGTTTCACCTTTCTCTCGTCAAGTTGGATGTAAGCAATGTTTTCCATAAATTTCTCCTAAATCATTTTTAACAAAAAAAGAATGTCGCCTCAAAACTAGTTGTCTATGTCAATCGCACCGACTGGACAACTTGCTTGGCAAGCACCACAACGGATACATTTAGTTTTGTCAATTTTGGCTTTTCCATCGTCTCCGAAAGAGATTGCCTCAACTGGACAGATTGAAACGCAAGTTCCACAACCGATGCAAATATTTTTATCTACCATTTTTCACTCCTTATTTATGCAATAAATATAACATAAAAAAGAAGTTTTGTAAACTATTTTTTGAATACTTTTGCAAATTCAAGGGCAGCGAGCAAACACAGGAATCCACCAAACACCATTTTCAAAATTTTTGACGGCAAATATGTCATCAGAAACGCTCCAAAAACAGAAAAAATTACCCCAAAAACAATGATAATCCAAATGTTTTTTGTCACTATGAGACCGTTGCGATAATGGATGTAGATTGAGATGATTGCCATCACCAAAAATGACATCAAATTGATGCCTTGCGCAAGTTTTTGTTCAAAATCCAAAAAAATGGTAAGAATTGGTATAAGAAGAGTGCCTCCACCCATGCCAAGACCACCAAAAACACCTGCCAAAAAGCCCGCCAAAACATAGAAAAAATACAACATTTTTGCCTCCAAAATCACTCATTTTTTGCAAAAAACACTCAAAATTTAGCCTAATTCGCCCCATATTTTTTGTCAAAAAAGAAGCCTAATTCCACCCGCAAGCATGATCAAAACAAAGACAATTCTGACAATTTTTTCTGGCATAAATTTGAGTGCAAAAGAACCCAAAATTCCACCTAAAACAACCCCCGCTCCAACACTCAAAAACGGTACAAATTCAAGGTGTCCACTGAAGGTATAAATCACCGCACTGACAAAAGAAATCGGAAAAATAACCACGATTGCTGTCGCATGTGAATATTTCTCTGACAGATGTAAAACCTTTTGGAGAAGTGGCACACAAATCATCCCGCCTCCGCCCCCAAAAAAGCCATTTACAAAACCAATGAGAGCACCGCAAACAGCCAAAAGAAACTTTCTCTGCCAAGATAATTTCCCTTCATTGCTCTTTTTTTGCTTCTTTGCCTGCTTTTTCATAAGGTTATTGTCTTTATTTTTCGAAAAAATATTTGATTATTTGCAATAAATGTATTATAATAATCAAGTTAAACTTATATAAAGGATTTCAAGCATGAAAAAAACTAGCAAAAACAAAGGTATCAAAAACAAACTTCTGCTCCCATTGTGTGCAGTCGCTATGCCTATCGCAGCAACAGTTGCAACTGGCATCGCATGTCCAATTGGAAAGGCAAACGCCGATACTTCTGCAGCAAATTATTATTCAAGTTATGTCAAAGAAATGAGTATGACAAACAACAACTTCAATTCAAGTTCGTCAACTTATTCTCTTTCAACCAGCCTTTCTGGTTGGACTGGCAAACTTTCAAACTCAAAGACAACTGCCGGGATCATCAACACCGGCACATCATTCCAAAACTATATGTCAGGGACCTATCACTTGTCAAAAAATCCTTTGGCAAAGGCATCTGACAGTTCTATCTTGATGATAAACTCAAAAACTTCGGAAACAAGCAAAAATACTGAAGCACGACAAGGATATTCTTCAAACACCGTCTCTCTTGAAGCAAACTCGTATTATTCTTTCCAAGTTTCTTTCAAAGCAGACACTGACTATTCTCAAACAACAACCTATGTTGAGAGTGGTGTTGTCACTGATGAAAACAAGACTGTTTCAAAGACAAGCTTTGAAAAGCAGGCTTTCTCAGAAGACTTCGAACCTGTCTATGTCGAACTTTCACTCGGCACAACCACTTACAATGTGAGGAAGACTTTGACTGCAAACAGCACCCCACTTGCAAGTGACCTGACTCTTACAGCTGAAAACAAATTCTATGAAGACGAAAACTTTGCAGGCTTCAACAAAGATGGCAACATATTCTATGTTCGCACAAGAGAACTTGATATTGTAGACGGAGAAATCACCATTTACTCCACTTCTACAACCTACTCTTGCAACTTGCAATATGACACGGCCGCAAAAAATTACAAAGTTGACTCAACTGAGAAGTACTATTCAACAAAAACTGAATACACATCTCTCAACGACCACATCTTTGGCTCAATATATTTGTCTGGACTTAAAGATGCTGATGGAAAAGCTGTCAAAGCGGAATTTACTGAAGTCACCTCAAAAGAATGGGTAACTTTCTATTTCTTCGTTGCAACTGGCGACACTGCACAAGAGACAACTCTTGACCTGTGGCTTGGTGCAGAAAAAGAAGGATACGCAAGTGGTGGCGTTGTCTTCTTTGATGACTGCCATGTCTTCCAATACAGCGAAAACGCTTTCTGGAAAACATACAATGCTTATGCAAACAGAAGCTATGAACAAAAAACAACTGACGGTCAGTCTAAAAAAACAAACTGCACCCAGATTTTCAATTTCAAAAATCCAACTCAAATCGAATATCCATCAAACAATTTCGATTTTGAGACTGGCGTGCTTGATGGCGGTTCACCTGTCACAGACTGGGCAATCTCTGGCACTGGAAAAGCAAAGATTTACAACACTGGCGCCCCAGAAGCCTTCAAAGCACACACTGGATATGACTTTGTCGGTTCAAATCTTTCTTGCAAAGTTGACATGGAAGACGGCACAGTTTCAATTTCAAAAAATGACTATGTTTTGGGACTTACTGCAAAGAAAGAATATGTGAAAGTTACTTCAAACGACATCTTGATTGAAGCAAACTCTATCTACAAAATCAAAGCATATTACAAGATTTCAGAACTCTCTGAAGGAAATGCTTATATGTTTGTTGAAGAAAGCGACTCCGTCCTTTCTGCATACAACCTTAAAGATACCGACTACACCCTCCTCTCTCAAACTGCAAGCAGCGGATTGACATCAAACGGCTCTGACCAATTCAACAACAACTATGGCGTGGTTGAATTTTATGTGAAGGGTGGTTCATTGTACAACTCTGCAATCAAAATTTCTCTTGGGCTTGGAAATGAGAATGAGACAGCCACTGGTTGTGTTGTGTTTGATGACATAACAGTGACAAAAGCATCCTCTGCGGACTTTGAAAATGCATCAAACAAAGCAACTCTTGACGAGTCATCCGCAAACCTCTCAGTCACAAATGGCGATTTCAATGATGTCACCATTGACAAAGATAGCAACTTCCCTCTTGCTCCAGTTGATTGGACAATCAGTGGTGGAGAACTTGCATTTGGTGGCGTAATCAACAGTGCACAATCAGAACATGAGAAATATCTCCGCAAATATGAAGAACTTGCAAGTCAAGGCATTGTCCCTACCAAAAACCCATATTATTGGGCAAACGTAGAGATTTTTGGCAATTCGACCGTCGGAAACAGACACGGAAGCAAAACGGACACCGACAACATCCTTATGCTTGCAAACACAACTGACAAATCTTGGCAAAATGTAAAAACTCCAAATATATCACTCTCTGCTGGCAGTGTAAGCAGAATTTCATTCTGGTACAACACAGCAGCTGACATCACTGTCACCCTCTATGACAACTCTGGCTTCCAACTCAGCAAAGCACAAAAACTCTCAACTGGCGGAGTTTGGGAAGAATATGAGATTTTTGTCAAAGCTGGAGATGGGGCAAGCGAAGTTTATTTCGTGATCGAACTTGGCAATGAGAAAGAGACTCAATTTGGTTATGCTTTCTTTGACCATTTCGCACTCAAATCAATTGAAGAAACTGATTTCTCAGCAGAAGTCGACAAGAAAGGCAACACTGTTGATATGTCAAACTTCTACCTCAACCTCCCAACAAACAATATCCCAACAGAAACACCAACAACAAACATTTCTGAATATGCTCCTGCATTTGAAGGGAAAGATGTTGTTGGAAACAGTGGATTTGCATCAATCGTAAAGAGCGAAAGTTTGGAAGAGAGCGAAAATTTCAAGATTAAAGAGGAAGAAGAAAAGAACGTCTTCTTCATCCAGAACCAAACTTCTGGCACATATGCCATCCAATCACGTTTCAACCTTGACCTTGAAAATGATTATTACAAACTTTCATTCAAACTCAAGACTCACTTTGAAGGCACGCTTGACAGCAAAAAGACATACAAGTACGGCGTAACCGTTGGTCTTACTGGATTTGACTATATGTCAGAACTTAAAAGTGATGAGAAATATGAAGAATACAGCATCTATTTCCATCCAAGCGAGGCAACAACCGCCCAACTTTATATCTCACTCATAAGTGACACACCTGAGACAGTCGGTGCAGCAGCAATCTATGACTTGAAACTTGAGAAAGCGACCAACACCGAATATGACATTGCAAACACAACTTTCAAAGACAAGAAATATGACGTAAACAAAGACAGAGTTTTCATTGCAAACGCCTCTGCTACAGAAGAAAACCCAGATGATCCTGATGATTCAAACACAGACAACGATGCTGGCAAAACAAACAACGACCTCAACTGGTCAATCTTGGTTTCCTCAATCTTGATGGGTGCAGCAATTGTAATCGCCATTGTGGGAGTTGTTCTTAGAAACATCAAACTCAAGAAGATTGAAAAGAAGCGTAGAGAATCTTATGACAGAAAATCAAGCCTTGAAGTTGATGTTGTGAAAGCAAAAGCAAAGGCAGAAAAAGATGTTCAAGTTGCTGAGCTTCAAAAGAACATTGACAGATTCCAAAACGAACTCGGACTTCTTGAAGCGAAACACAAAGAGAAAATCGTTGGACTCCGCTCACAAGACAAAGATGAGGTTTCGAAGGCAACTGACAAAGAGTTTAAGGACTTTGCAAGAAAGAGAACAGCAGTCGCAGAAAAGATTGAATCTCTCAACAAGCAAATGGAAACCATCAAGTCCCCTGAATACTTGCTGGACCTTGAAAGAAAAATCTATGCTCAAGAAATTGCAAGAAAACACCAACTCGAAAAGGCTTCAAAAAAAGAAAACAAAAAGGCTGAAAAAGAGAAGGCAAAGCAAGAAAAAGCAAAAAAGTCTAAATAAAAAAAGAGATGATTGATTTCATCTCTTTTTCTTTTTATTTGCCCACTCCGTTTGAATATGCACCAGCAAACAAAATGACCACAAACAATTGCCGTTTGTGGTCATTTTTCATATTTTAGAAATCGTCATCACCGTCGTCATCATCGAAATCATCGTCATCATCAAAATCAAGGTCAAGTGAATCCTCATCTTCTTCGTCATCAAACTCTGAGCTCAGGTCTTCATCGCCAAGCTCAAGTTCTTCATCGTCGAGACTGTCATCAAAGCCAATCCCTGAATCCAAGTCATCATCAAGTGCATCGTCATCGATGTCTGTCACAGAAGCCATCTCTCCTGTTTCCTCGTCATCATATACAACTTCGTCTTCATCACGATTTACGTATTCATCCCAATCATCACCAGTGATTTCTCCATCCTCTGATTGATGCTCTTTAAGACATGTTGCACACATGATTTCGTCTGGTTGAATATAGTTTGTTTTGCAGATTGGACAAAGCTCCAAATCAAGGTCATTGACAAACAAATCTTTGTTTGCTGACAACTCTGCTTTGCATACAGAACACAACTTTTCTTTCTTTTCTATATAGTTAAGTTCGCATCTTGGACATCTGATATAAACAGGTTTTTTCATACAATCTCCTTTTTTCTGTATGTATTCTACATATAAATAAGTCCAAAGTCAATCATTTAGCAATCTTTTTTCTCTTTTTTTGCAAGCATATCTTCCGCCTGTGACTTACGCAAATAAACTGGAAGAAGTTCGCTCTCGCTCACAAACTCATTTTTGCTTTCCTTAAGGAGTGAAAATTCCAGCAACTGCTGACAACTTATCTCAATATCCGTACATTTTGGATTATTCAAATCTCCCTTAAGTGAAAACATTGGAAGTGTAATTTTTTCGAACTCGACTTTGTCAATCATCTTCTCACAATCAAGTTTTATGCCATTCTTGTCAAAATATGCAACAAAAAACAAATCAGAAAGGGCGTTGAGCACACAGACAAAATCTCCATCAGCAAGATGGTTTTTGTAAACATTATATGCCATAAGTTCCAGCGATGACAAAGCAACGAATTTGAGGTCAGATTTTGCACACCCAAGTGCCTTTGCAACAGCTGTGCCAATCCTGAGTCCAGTGAAAGAGCCCGGTCCTACAACAACGCTCACAGTGCCCACATCAAGCACATTTATCCCTGTTTCTTGGCACATCTCGTCAATCACTTTGAGCACACTTTCTGAGTGTTTGCTCTTTGACTCAATATCTTTCAAAACAACTTGCCCATCTGCCGTTTTAAGTGCCAAATTTGCCGTCATAAACGCAGTATTTATTGCCAACATCACTCTACCCCTTCAATTGTGAAAACTCTCTCGTTTTCACCTTTCTTTTGAATATCAATCACAAAGTCAACATCCCTTATCAACCCTTCAACATTTTCTGACCACTCAACAAAACAAACCCCATCCAAACTGTGCTTGTCAAAATATTCCTCAAAGCCAACATTCATCGCCTCTTCAGCAGAAGAGAGTCTGTACATGTCAAAGTGATAAACAGGAAACTTTGCATTATAAGAGTTGAGAAGTGTGAATGTCGGACTTGTCACCAAATCATCACAGCCGAGAGCCTTGACAACTTCTTTGACAAAAGTTGTCTTTCCGCTCCCCAAATCACCATTGAGAAGCACCACCATTGGATTTGTCAAACTCTTTGCAAAGGCAGCCGCAACCTGCCTAGTCTCATCAAGATTTTTTACTTCCATTTTCAATTTCATTTCTACCCTTCTTTTGTCTTTGATAAATTGTCATCAAGATTATTCCAAGCACGCAGAATACGGCCGAAATTCCAATTCCAGCAAGCACATCTGTCAGATAGTGCATCCCAAGGTACATTCTCGACAACCCCACGAGTGCGACATAAAGCCCACATCCGAGGACAATGCCAACTCGCTCCCAAGTTTTTTTGTAACTTGTGAAAAGTGCATAGCCAATGAAGATTGCAATTGCCGTTGCACAAGCCGAATGCCCACTTGGAAAACTGAAATCATCTGCAACACCGCCCAGACACACAATGGAATCGACTGCATCATATGGTCTTATGCGGTGAATTTGGTCTTTCAAAATCCAAATCAAGCCAGCAGCCACCGCATACGAAAGGATATACCAAAAAAATATCTTTCTTTTTTTCAGCAAAAACAGCAAACTCACAACGATGACTCCAATCACACTTCCGATTGCAGAAATCATTTGAAAAGCCGTGTCAAAGAAAGCATTTTGTCCTGATTGCAAAAATTCGATAATCTTGATTTCGAAATCCATAGTGTTATTTTACCAAATATCGTCAAAAAATACAAATAAATGATAATGTCTGCATTGATTTTGAAAACTTGACAGAAAAATAAAAAGGGTTCTCACCCTTTTTTTCTACTTTCGCTCATGCCATTTGCAAAATCATAGATGATGGTCTCCAACTCATCGTCATTTTCAATCGCTTCAATAAACTTTCTCAAGTTGTTGACAAGCGCCCGATGTTTGTGGTCAATTTTCTCGTCTGACCTCACAAGTCCATAAAACAAGATGTCATCCGCAAGCAAAACAGCACCACTATTCATCATCTTTTTGAGATATGGCAGATATTTGATGTATTGTCCTTTTGGTCCATCCAAAAAGATGAAATCATATTTTTCGTCTTGATGCTCCACCAAAAAGTCAATTGCGTCAGCACACACGACTTCAAACCTTCCAGCAAAACCCAACTCCGTCAGATTTTTGACAGCGTCTTTTGCATTTTTTTCATCTTTTTCAATTGTGCATACAAAATTGTCTTTGTCAGCCTCAAGCATAATCGACGCCGAGTACCCTATGAAAGTGCCAATCTCCAAAATCCTTTTTGGTCGATTTTTTTTGATAAGTTTTTCCAAAACTTCGATACTCTTTTCCCTTGCAATCGGTCTATACTCATGGTCAGAAAAACCTTCAAACTCTTCCTTGCTTTTCATCTCACTTTCCTAGTCAAGCATAACAATCGCCAAAACCATAGGTTTACGCTTTGTGCGTTTGAAGATGAAGTTTGAGATTGTTCTTCTGATTGTGTTTCTGATGATTGCAGGATCGCAACCACGAAGTTCTTGTTCTTTCAAAGAGGCAATAACAGTGTTTTTTGTGTCTTGAACAAAACTTTCAGCCTCATCTTGATAAACAACACCTCTTGTGATGATGAAAGGTTCTCCAACCACTTCACCAGACACATTGTTGATTGTCATAACTACAACGCAGAAACCATCTTCTGAAAGTTGTTTTCTTTCTCTAAGCACATTGCTTTCCATGTCGCCGATTCCGTACCCGTCAATGAGTCTCTGACCAGCAGGCACAAATCCAACTCTCTTGATTGAATTTGGAGTCATCTCGATTTGGTCACCGATTGATGTTGTCAAGATATTTCTCTCTTCCATGCCCAAACTCATTGCAAGTTGCTTGTGCACCCTAAGGTGTCTATATTCCCCGTGAATAGGGATAAAGAATTTTGGCTTAACCAAAGAGTGGATTGTCTTGATTTCCTCTTGGCAAGCGTGACCTGAAGCGTGGACATCTGCAAGTTCATCATAAATTACATCTGCACCTCTTTGGAAGAGTGTGTTGATGACATTGTAAACGCTTTTTTCATTTCCAGGAATTGGTGACGCTGAGAAAATAATCAAATCGTTCTTTCTGATTTTGACTTGCTTAAATTCTCCAGCTGCCATTCTTGTAAGAGCAGAGAGAGGCTCGCCTTGACTTCCTGTTGTGACAATAAGAAGTTCTTTGTCGGCATAAGTATCAATCTTGTCGATGTCAATCAATATGCTTTTGTCAAAAGAGAGTTCGCCAATCTTAAGTCCAATCTCTGAAATATTTATCATGCTTCTGCCAGTGAAAGCAACCTTTCTTCCATACTTTTTGGCAAGATCAAGGATCTGTTGAAGACGATTGATGTTTGAAGCAAAAGTTGCCACAAAAAGTCTGTTGTCAGGATGTTTTTTGAAAATTTCATCAAGAGTTCTTCCAACACTTTTTTCACTTGCAGAATAACCTGGTCTGCAAACGTTTGTGCTTTCACACATCAAAAGATTTACACCTTTCTTTCCAAGTTCTCCAAATCTTTGAAGGTCTGTCATTGAGCCATCAAGAGGTTCGAAATCAATCTTGAAGTCCCCAGTGTGCACCACATTTCCAGCAGGTGTTGTGATGCAAAGAGCAAGCGCTCCAGCAATAGAGTGAGAAACCTTGATAAATTCCACTGAGAAAGAGCCTATCTTGAGCACATTCTTTGGCTTTACTGCAATCCCCTTGTAATCAATTTTATGCTCTCTCATCTTGTTGTCAACAAGAGCCAAGGTCAATCTTGACCCATAAACTGGCGCTTTGATTTGTTGCATTACAAAAGGCATCGCTCCAATATGGTCTTCGTGACCGTGTGTCAAGATAATCGCTTTGACTTTGTCCTTGTTGTTGACAAGATAGGAAAAGTCTGGAATTACGACATCAATCCCAGGAAGATCATCCCCAGGGAAAGTGAGTCCTGCGTCAACCACGATGATTTCGTTGTTGTATTCAAATGCAGTCATGTTTTTGCCGATTTCACCCACACCACCAAGGAAGGTGATTTTAAGTTTGTTGTTGTTCATTTTTTCTCCTTTTGGGCAGAAAAGCCCTTATTATATTTTTTCAAACAAAAATCTTCAACACAGTGTGCTGAAAAAACTAAACAAAAGAATTTGCTTTTACAGAATGAAAGCAGTTTTGTTTATATTGTCAACTTCTTCAAGTTTCTTTGGTGTCAAAATCTGAGTGTCATTGACATAAAATCTCATGCCTTGGCTTGTAAAGAAAACTGTCATATCCATCACAGCAAGAAGAATCGTCATAAGTGGCACAAGCACTGTCATTGTGTAGACTCCAAACACAGTGATAAGCACCCAGAAAATCAAGAAGTAACCAAAAGTCACTCCAAAGTATTTCCAGAAATGACGTCTTACGGCCTTCACCCCTTTGCTGAATGCTTTGACAACTCCGCAGTCAAAAACAATAAGTGCAGGTGTCCAACCAAGGACGAGAATTTGATTTATCGCAAAAAGGAATGTCACAACAAAAAGTTCCAAAATTGGCAAGCCATAAGAAATGAAAGACGTATCTTTCACTTGTGCAAGACCGAAAACCGCAAAAGCAGTTATTGCCAAGAAAACAATGTTGTAAACGATTTTGCAGAGTGCAAAAAGTGAAGAATTTTTCAAATTTTTCACCAAAGCACTGAAGAAACCGATTTGATTTTTGCTTGTCATATAAGAATAAAGCATGAAGTCAAGAGTGTATTTGCCAATGTTTATCAAAAATGGCAAAACCACAAAAACAATGATAAGCCCATAGATTGCAATCCCAGTGTTTGCGTTGAAGATATCAACCACGAAGTCCGCCACTGTGCCAATCAAAGAGTGCAAATTTTGCCCGAGACTGCCCTTAAACACTCCAGCAAAACAATCGGCAAGGTCGTTGAGACTTGCAGAAAGGATACTCTTAAATTCGAAAATTGCTGGCAAAAAGAGAGCAACACAAATCCCCCAAATCACCACATAGTAAAGGAAGAATTTCAAAGCCTTGCCCCAGTTTGAAAACAGCAGTCTCAATGAATTTACAAAAACCATAAATATCCTTTTGAAATCAATTCACTCTTTACATTAAGTATATCAAAAAGAAATGAAAAATCAAACAAAAAATGGCATAAAAATGCCACCTTTTGGGTTTTTCTAGATGTGAATTGAAACAATCTTATACTTTGTCACGCCACCTGGAGTTGTCACAGAAACAATTTCTCCTTTCTTGTGACCAATAAGCGCTTTTCCAACAGGTGAAACATTACTGATCACCCCATTCTTTGGGTCACTTTCTGATGAGCCAGAAATGCGATACTCAACCTCTTCATCAAACTCTTCATCATAAAGTTTCACTGTGCAACCTACATTGACTGTGTCACTTGCGAGGTTTTTCTTATCGATGATTTCAGCGTTGAGCAAAATGCCTTCCATTTCAGCGATTTCAGCTTCAATTTGAGCTTGTTCGTCTTTTGCAGCATCGTATTCAGAATTTTCTGAAAGGTCACCAAATTCTCTTGCAATACCAATTCTTTTTACAACATCAGGTCTTTTAACTGTCTTATAGAAGTTCAATTTCTCCTCAAGTTGCTTTTTTCCTTCTGGTGTCAAATAGTGTTTTTCTTCCATAATGTCTTTCAATCTCCTTTTATCAGACTTTTTGCGTAAAAAAATGACCAAATAGGTCGTCTCTAAAAGTTTTTACCCAACCAAAAAACTGCAATCATTATACATTTATTGCACAAAAAAGTCAACTATTTTTCAAACTTTCTTTCATATCATATTCGGCAACGCAAGAAAATATTCCAAGAAAGATATAATTTTTGATTTTTGTAAAACAATAAATTTCAACAGGAGGATTTATGTTTACTTTTATCGCATTCCTACTCACCATGCTCGGTTGCATAAACTGGCTTATGGTAGGACTTTTGCAATATGACTTCATCGCTGGGCTTTTTGGTTTTCAAGCCAGCATATTTTCAAGACTGTGCTATATCTTGATTGGTGCTGGTGCCTTGTATCTGCTTCTCCGCATCATCATCAACAAAGGCACCTTCAAAATTTTCGAACGCAGGAAGAAGCGTCAAGAATCGCCCAACAAAAATTCTGCAATCCCCCAAGAAACACTTGCTGCAGCAAACATTGAAGCGGGCAGAGAAAACATCTCACATTATGATGAAGCCCACTCAAATGAAAATCAAGACAACCTCTTCGATGAGCATTTTGGTCAAAACTAAAAGCCAATTTGTTTGACTTTTTTCTCGCCAAAAGGTATCATTTTCTCATAAGGAGATTTTTATGGTTACATTAGTTATTTTGGATGGCTTTGGCGAAAAGAAAGAAAAATTTGGAAACGCTATCAAAGCACAAGGCACTCCATATCTTGACAAACTCAAAAAAGAATATCCTCACACTCTCCTTGATGCAAGTGGAGAATATGTTGGTTTGCCAAAAGGCACAATTGGAAACAGTGAAGTTGGACATATGACAATCGGTGCTGGAAGAAGAATTTTGCAAGATTTGATGCTTATTGACAGTGAGATTGCAAATGGAAAGTTCTATCAAAATCCTGCAATTCTTAAAGCACTTGCTCACGCAGAAAAAAACAAGAGCAATCTTCACATCATGGGCATTCTGTCTGATGGAAGGGTCCATCAAGATATCAACCACATGTTTGCAATTTTGGAAATGGCAAAAAACTTTGACATCAAAAACATTTATATCCACACTTTCTCAGACGGAAGGGATGTTCCAGAAAAGAGTATAAAAAAATATGTTGACATGACAAGAGAGAAAATCAAAGGCACAAATGTAAAATTCGGGACAATCATTGGCAGAGTGTATTTGGACAGAGAACTTAAGTTCGAGCGTGTGCAAAAGATGTATGACCTCCTCGTTTATGGGAAGGGTGAGAAAGTTTCTTCGATTGACGAGGCAATCGACAAAAACTATGCAAATGGAATAACAGATGAATATTTTGAACCATACATCATCGATGAAGACTCAATTGTCAAAGACAACGACAGCCTCATCTTCTACAACTACCGTACCGACAGAGAAAGAGAAATCACTTGGGCTTTCACTGATCCAGATTTCAAACATTTCAAAACAAAGAAGCTCAAAAACTTCTTGTTTACGCAAATGACTCGATATGCCGAAAATCTTGAACACCTCAACACTGCTTTCCCTCCAAAGACAATCGATGACAGCTTAACTGCAATCCTTTCACAAAGAGGGAAAACTCAATATCACGTCGCAGAGACAACAAAGTATATGCACGTCACCTACTTCTTCAATGGGACAATCGACAGTGTTTATGAAGGCGAAGACAGAAAACTCATCGACACAATCAATGTTGACGACTACGCAAAATTTCCAAAGATGCGTGCGATTGAAATCACACAAGATGTGCTTGATGCAATCGCCTCAAACAAATATGATTTCATTGTGGTAAATTACTCAAACCCAGACATGATTGGACACACTGGAAACTGGGCAAGCACCAAAGAGGCAATTGAATGCGTCGATAAACAAGCATACGCTGTCGCATTGGCAACACTTATGGCTGGTGGAGACTGCTTAATTACTGCTGACCACGGCAACGCCGAAGAGATGATGGACAAAGCGGGAAACAAACTTATGAATCACACAACAAACCCAGTGCCATTCATTTTGGTTTCAAAAAATCATCCTGAAATCAAACATCTCAAAAAGGGCAAATCACTCTCTGCAATCGCTGCGACTGTTCTCAAACTTATGGGCGAAGAAATTCCAGAAAACTATGACGAACCGTTATATTAAAATAACTTGCTTTGCAAGTCAAAACCAAAACAAAAAAAAGACCACCAAAAATGGTGGTTTTTGTTTTTTTGAAACATTGTCTAAAAAGGACTGTCCGCCGTCAAAATTTCGCCATCTTCAGCTGCTTTGAGCGGTGTTATATTTGAAAGAAGCATAATCCTTTGGCAAGAAACTTCATATGCAGTTTTTGTCTCAGAAGAGCCATCCTCAAAGGCCTTGACATACTCTCTTGACTGGATTCTTCCAACAATTTCAACTTTGCAACCAATTTTCTGTTCTGCAATGAAGCGTGCATTTCTTCCCCACAAGATGCAAGGCACATAGTCTGACTTGTGATAGTTTGTTCGATTTACTGCAAGCAAAATGTCGCATATTTCTCGATTGAAAGGCGTCTTGCGATAAACTGGAGTTTTGCAAATAAAGCCCGTGAGTTTGACATCATTTTCAAACTCCTCTCCCCCTGCATTCACAACCTCAATTTCCTTTGCAAAAAGGTGCAAAACAAGCCTACTCTTTTCCCCAGCAAGTTTGTTGTAACTTCTATACTCTCCAAAAATTTTGACAAATTGACCATTTTGCAAATTTTTGCCAGAGAGAGTTCTTTCTGAAATTGTCACAGGGATGATATCCTTGATTTTTGACAATCTCTCTACTTCGACCTTAAATTCATAAAAGTTTTCGTTTTCCACTTGATGTGAGAGCACTGGCTCTTGACACACTCTGCCAGCAACTTGTGCGACATTTGTAAAATCTTCGTGCGTTTTAATGTAATCCATAAAATTCCTCCTAGTTTTTGTGTTGCACGCCATTTCTATCTATTGAATAGTCCTTTTCATAAACCAAATCTGAGATGCATCCAATTTTGTAGCCAGCAACCTTCAATCTGTTGAGCGTCAGACGAAGTGCATCAAGGATGTTGTCAGAGTTGTTGTGCATCAAAATGATTGAGCCATTTTTCACTCTTGAAATGATTCTTCCCGTGATGTCTTGTGCCGAAAGACCTTTCCAGTCAAGGCTGTCAACGTCCCATTGGATTGTCTTGAGGGAAAGCGAATCAGCTGTCTCAAGAAGTGCATTGTTGTAAGAACCAAAAGGCGCTCTAAACAACTTCACATCCTTGCCAGTGATGTTTTTGATTTTTGAAATTGAAGTCTCAAGTTCGCTCTTCATTGTTTCTTTTGAAAGTTTTGCCATGTCTGGATGAGTGTTTGAGTGAGTCCCAATCTCACACCCCGCTTCATCAATCGCTGTCACCATTTCTGGGTAATCATCCACCCAGAAACCCACGAGAAAGAATGTCGCATTGACTTCAAACTCTTTCAAGATGTCTAGGATGCCTTGTGTTTTGTCAGCGCCCCATGCTGCATCAAATGAAATTGCCACCTGCTTCTCTGTTGTGTCTACATTGTAAATAGGCACTTTTCTCATCGAATAACCGAGAAAGACCTGTGCGGCTGATGACCCACCAAACGGAATCGCAACCAAAATCATCACCAAAATTGCTGCTATGAAAATTTTTATTGTTCTTGATTTGATAACGCAGAAATGCATACCAACCTCGCTTTTTATTTTAATGTATTTGGGCAACCACACCAATGTCTATTTTGACTTAAAAAATCTAAAATTGACTCAAATTGTCGAAACCAGAAAATCACTTCAGGTTTTGTCCAATCACCCACAAAATACCTTATTGCTCTAGACCCTTTTTTAGAACAAAACCCAACAAAAAAAGACGCAAATCTGCGTCTTTTTCATTGAATTGCTGTCAGTTCCAATATAAAACTCTAAGCGTCCAAAGCCCATTTGCAAGTTTGAACCAGTTTGTTTTATCTGATGAAGGATTGACTGTGGTCAAACTCTGCTCATAAACATACTCAGTTGCATAAGTGTTTGTGTTTGTTTTGCGTCTATAATAGCTGTCTGTCACTCCAATCATTTCACCTTTATCATTGACATTTGTGATTGAGATGGTGCTGTTGTTTGCACCGTTTTCAACACAACTTTGGTCAATTGTCCCTGCAGATTTTCTTCCAACAAGTCCATGAGTGTATGTTGTGAGAGCATCACTATTTCCACTGACATCAGCATTGACAGAACATGCAAAGATGCTCGATTCTGTGCCTTCCATCTTTCCAACAAGCCCACCAAGATTTTCTCTTGCGACAGTATAAAGAGTTGCCACATGAGAAACTCCAGAAAGTTCTGTTGGGTTTGTTGTCATCATTTCTTTTTCCCCTCTTCTGGAATAATCAAATGACTTGCCACTTACTTCACTTCCAATTTCACTTCCATAAACATCATAGAATTCCACTTTTGACAAAACCAAGTTGCTTCTGTAATTGTTCAAATGTTCCATCACTGTGTCTTTTGCATTTGCTACAAAGGCACCAGCATTTCCAAAAGCATTGAAATCAGAATTTCTGATTGTCAAGTTTTTGATTGTTGCATTTTCAGTGTAACCAAACATACCAATGTCATAAAGGTTTTGTCGATATTTCACATTGCATCCAACAAATCTCAAGTTTGATATAATGTGATTTTGACCATCAAATATTCCCTTGAAAGGTGTGGTTTGCGTACCTATTGGACTAAACACTTTATCAGACATATCAATGTCGTTTTCAAGTTGAATCAAACAACCTTCATATGTTTGACCATTCCTGACATTGCTGCTGAGCATAATCAAATCTTCTGCCGTCTTGATTTTGACAACTTTTGAGCTTCCCGCGGTATTCAGAACTCCCCTCTGATAATGATATCTTGCAAACTTTGCATAGAGATTGATTTTGTGACCTCCATCTGATTTCGTACTGTCACTTCCAATCACACTTGGATTCATCAAAAAGTTGTATTGCTTGCTCAATGACAACAACTTTTCATCGTTGCCATTCCCAAGATACCATCCCAAAAAGTTTGCATTTGTGACATCCTTGACCTCCAAAGTAGTTGGAGCAAAGTAATAAACTTGTCTTGTCTTGTCCAACTGAGTGCTGTTTTCTGAAGAGAACGTAAATGACGCTGCAGTCGGTCCAGAAACATTGCCTCCATCTGTGTCATAAATTACCGCCGAATAGTCTAAATCATATTTTTGCAACTTATAGTACACATAAATCGTCAGAGTCCTGCTTGATATCCTTGAATTGGTTACGTCATACCCTTTTTCCCCACAAACAGTTTTAAGGTAATCATTCAAGATATCCTTAAAGCTTACCTTCCCTTGGCTACTTGTCATCAAACCGCTTGAAATAAATGTAGAGGAGTCTGTATAACTTGAACCTATGTTCTTGTAACCATAATTTGAATCGAATTTGTACGAAACAGTTTTGTCTACATCAAATTTTTCACTGCTCGTTGGTGTTGAAACGCCTCCAAGGTTTCCATTCTCAGTTGTGTAAGAATTTGGATTCAAATATGAATCTCTCATATTTACAAAGTTGATTTTATAGTCCAATTTTGTCCTCTTGACTATAATATACAAAGAGGTATTGCTCCTATTTGAATTTATCCCTTGCACGGCTTTTTCGATTGCATCGACAAACTTGAAAGAGATTTCTTGAGATGTGTTCAGTTGATTGTGCAAGCCATTGTTGATTGTGAGCAGTCTTTTGCTTGCAGAAGAGTCCACGTCGTCGACATTTGTACAATACGCATACAATTGATAAGAATATCCATATGAGATATTATTAGGGATTTTTGGCATCTGGTATCCTGTGTATTTTATCTCATTGACTTTATCACTTACATACGAACTTGACAAATATACTGTCCTTGATGTTGATGACAATCCAGACACACCTTTGTCACCATTGTATGCATACAATCCACCACCACTTCTAGTTGAAGAATCATCAAACTTCGTTTTTACATAAAGACCATATTGGATTGGTACAACATACAACACAATTTCTCCATAATGGTATTTGAAACTTGCACTTGTTTCTCCATACACAGATGGCTTAATCAAAGATATCTTTCCACTATCAAAATATTCATAGAGAGGTTTGTTGGTTGCAACAGACTTGCTCGCATCATAATCATCGCTATCAGTCGAACTCTTATTCAAGACATAAAGCACAGCATATCCGTATTTTGGCGTCACGCTCAATGAGAGTTGTTCCTTATAGTATGCCATTGTTTGATAATTTTTACTTGAAAAGAAGTTTCTACTGTGACTCCCAGACAAAGACTCTCCATTGTTGAAGTCATATCTCGCATTGCTTGTAGTGCTTCCATCAACAGCAGTTCCGATTTTATATTTTGTCACAATGGACTTTTGCTTGCTTTGGAAATTGGCATAGAAAATTGCAGATGACACATCACTTCCAGCAACGAAATTCAACTTTGTTTCTCTGTTGAAACCATTTGCAAGAGTCTTTGAAGTCTCTGACAAAGAAACATTTCTCACTCCCGTCGTGCCTGATGATGCAGAATAAGCAGAAAAGTACGATGAATTGTAAGAGAATTTGAGTGAGTTTCTGGTGCTGTTTGACAACCCCTTTATGTATGCAAAAGTTGCACCAGTATATCCAATATTCTCTGCTGAAACAGAGTCACCACTTATCTTGTTGAAAGTCACAGACATAACTTTTCTATCTTGTTCGTCACCATCAAAATTATAAGACGTCTCCGTTCCATTTCTGTAGTATTTGGTATCCAGCAAGCCTGTGCCAACAAGTGATGATGGCACAAGTGAATATGGATACGATCTGTTGAAACTGTGCCCAGAGCCACCATAATAATCATACAAAAGTGGAGTAATTACCCAAGATGCAGAGCCTACCTTAAAGTTGAGAGATGCAACAGAAGTTCCCCAACCACTAATATTATGCCCTGCAAGATTGCCGCTGAAATTAAGCGCATGTGCATACTCACATCTTATAAATTTAGCCCTATAAATTGTGCCATCCGTATAAGTCCATATATTGTCTGAACCATATGAATCTCCAGATATACCAACACCTTCACTGGCACTACTTCCAATGATATAACATCCACGGATATTTCCTACTGAGCCACTGCTCCACCAACCTACAACTTTTCCAGAAGTTGAACCTTTGACATCTCCATAGTTTATGCAGTTTGCGATTGCAATTGAGCTTCCACCATCCATATCGCCAAGTATTCCGCCTACCCAGTTTGAGCCGGCGATTGAACCATAGTTGACACATCTGTTGATGTATGAAGTTTTATAGATGTATCCAGCAATCCCTGCCACACGATAACTTACATAAGATGAATATCCGTTGGCTTTAACTTCGCCATAATTCACACAATCATAAATCGCTGATCCGCCACCTCCGACATAACCAACAATTCCGCCATAACCATAGCCACTTCCGCCACCCAAAGATGTGTTTCCTGTCCTAAGAGTGCAAGTAACTTCACCAAAGTTGCCACTATTGGAAATAACTCCCCCAGCACCTGCAGAGCCAACAATTCCGCCAATTGCCATACTCGTGCCATTATAAGCATGAACAGTAGCATAATTGAAACAGTTGGTTGGATATGCGATACTGGAATACCCGATAAGTCCACCAAGATATGATGTCTTTCCGCAATCACTATAAATGTTTTCTACACTTCCAGTATAAACAACATTTTCCATACGCAATACGCCAACAGAATACCCTACGACACCACCAACAGACATTCTGATTGTCGAAGTTCCTCCATTAAGATACACCGAACCATTGTCAATATACAAATCTCGTATATATATATCGCCCGCCACAACACCAAAAAGGCCAATGCCATAAACACCATCTTTTGCTGTCAATTTACCCGTTATGTTGCTGTCCTCATAATATGTATAGAAATTTAATCCAGAAATTTTATACCCTTGTCCATAAAAATTAACACAAAATTGATATGATCCATTTCCTATTGGACAATCCCAATAATGAGCCGACATATCAATATCCTTTTCTAGATACACATCAATAGCGTTGTAACCACTGCGTCCGCAAACACTGTAATATGTGCTACCACCATTTCTATTATCATGTAAGCCGACACCATTATTGCATTGTCTAGCCAAAGTTGCGAGTTGTTTAGCACTTTCAATTACATAAACTACCCTTCCATTTTTCTCCCCAGGGGTCCAATAATCATTTGTATAATCACTCCAATTCCCAGATGCTTGGGCTTTAACCTCATGGTCTTTCTCATCAGTATCAGAAGAAGTGGTTGTGCTCGCCAAAAAAATTGAGTCTGCGTTGAGAATCAAAGTCCCACCTACAAGACTCAAAATCATAAACAATGAAACGAAAATTAAAGAAAAAATTTTCTTCCTCATATGTTTATTATATACATAATATAATAAAATTCAAAATAATTTGACATTTTTTTCACCAAATCGCATCAACATAGAGTGTTTTGACACAAAAAAAGGAGCATCGCTCCTTTTTGTTTTGTTTGCTTAATCGAAATAGTTGTAAACTCCCAAGAATTTCTTTGTCACCTTTTCTTCTCCAGTGGCGAGTCTCTCGTGTGTCACTTGAACACCTCTCTTTGAAAGCACGGTGAATTTGAGCCCATGGTCAACAACTGCTTTGTCAGCTATTCCAACAAACAAAACTTCTTTTCCACCTCCAGCAAAGTTGATATATCTCACGCCCTTTCTGTATCTTGCACTCACTGGGATTTGACTTGCAGAAAGTCTCTTGACATATCCATTGTTTGTGACAATGAGGCAGTCGGATCCTGTGCTTTGTCCAGCATAAACAACAGAGTCTCCTTCTTCCATATTGATACCCTTGACACCGCCAGCAATTCTTCCTTGCAAAGGCACTTCACTCTTCTCAAAGTTTATGCAGTTTCCAGATTTTGAAAGCATAAAAATTGATTTACCTTTCAATTCATGTTCCACTGAAACAAGACTGTCATTGTCAGCCAGCTTGATTGCTTGATAGTATGATTTTGCAACAACCATATCTTTTTCTTTTGAACGTTTTATCATACCAGTGTGTGTGAAGAAGACAATGTCTCCATCCCCAACAACCTTCACAACTGAAACTGGAGTCTCCATAATGTCCACTGATTTGTCAATTTGTTTGAGAGTGACACCTTTGTCTCTCCACTTGTTTTCACTCAAATTGCCAACATTGACTTTGAGGCAGTTTCCTTTGTCTGTGAAGATAAGCACTGTGTCCGATGCCTTGACAGACATAAGTGACGTGTGGATATCAAACAATGTTGAGCCCTCACCCAAAGTTTTCTGAGACTTCGCATAGTTTTTCATGCTTACTTTCTTCAAAGTCTTTCCTGCTGTCAAAGCAATGAGATAATCTTTTGCCTCCTCAACATCTTCAACTTTTGCAAGCACAACTTCACCATTTTTGATTTCTTTTGAGTGTCTTGGAGTTGCAAATTTTCTCTTAACTTCCAAGATTTCACTCTTGACAACATCAAGTTGAAGTTTTTTAGAAGCAACGATTTCTTCAAGTTCTTTGATACGCTTTTTGAGTGCCGCAAGTTCTTCTTCAAGCTTGTTTACTTCCAAGTTTACAAGACGAGCAAGTCTCATATCCAAGATTGCTTGTGCTTGCTTGTCTGACAAAGCAAACTTGTCTTTCAATCTCTGTTTTGCCTCACCAACTGTCGCTGATGTTTTGATGATTTTTATCACAGCATCAATGTTTTTGATTGCAATAAGAAGACCTTCAACAATGTGCGCTCTTTCTTTTGCGACATTCAAATCGTACTTTGTCCTTCTGAGCACAACTTCTCTTTGGAAAGCAGTGTAGTATGAAATTATGTCAACAAGCCCCATTTGTCTTGGTTTTCCATCTGCGATGGCAATCATGTTGATTGAATAAGACACTTGCAAATTTGTTGATTGATACAAATATTCCAAAATTTTCTTTGCGTTTGCATCCTTCTTGAGACGAATGACAGCACGCATTCCATTTCTGTCACTCTCATCACGGATTTCGCTGATGGCTGAGAGTTTGTCTTTGTTTTTCTCCTTGAGTTCGGCAATTTTTTGCAACAACAACGCCTTGTTGACTTGATAAGGAATTTCAGTGATTACCAAGCTTTGTTTGTCGCCATTTTGCTCAATGCCGACTTTTGCACGGATGGCAATCTTACCCTTTCCTGTTGCATATGCACTTTCAATACCTTCACCCAAGATGAGTTGCCCACCAGTTGGAAAATCTGGCCCTTTGATGATTTTCATCATCTCTTTGAGTGAGATTCTTGGATTGTCGATGTATGCAACGACACCATCAATAACCTCTCCCAAATTGTGTGGAGGGATGTTGGTTGCCACACCAACTGCAATTCCTGATGTTCCATTGACCAAAAGGTTTGGAAAACGTCCTGGCAAGACTTCAGGTTCTTTCAAGGTATCATCGAAGTTGAGTCCCCAACGCACAGTGTCTTTTTCCAAATCACGCAAAAGTTCCATTGCAAGAGGAGTCATTCTCGCTTCGGTATAACGCATAGCCGCAGCACTGTCACCATCGACGGAACCAAAGTTTCCGTGTCCGTCAATAAGTGGTGCTCTAAGCACAAAGTCTTGCGACATACGCACCATCGCATCATAAACCGAACTGTCTCCGTGTGGATGATATTTACCCATGCAATCTCCGACAATTCTGGCTGACTTTCTGTAAGGTTTGTCTGGAGTAAGTCCAAGTTCGAGCATAGAATACAAGATTCTTCTTTGGACAGGCTTCAAGCCATCCTCAACTCTTGGAAGTGCTCTGTCCATAACAACTGATTCGGTGTAAGGAATCATTGACTCATGCAAAACTTCTTCCAACGACTTAAACAAAATCCCACTTCCACCGCTATTTTCGCCGCCTCCTCCATTGTCACCGCTTCCAACATCGTCTTTTTCTTCATCAGAAACATTTTCCACTGGAATGGTTTCTTGTTCAAAACTTTCTTCATCAACACTTTCTTGCTCAACTTCTTGTTTCACTTGATTTTCTTGTTTTTTCACAGAGTTTTTGACAACAGTCTCATTTTTTGTCTGATTTGTCGCAGATTTTTGAGCGGATTTTTGAGGTGATTGAGGTGCCACTTCACTTTTTCTTGGGTCAATACTCCAAAAATCCATCTGCCCTTCAGCAGTTGAATTGTCCTCAACTTTTTCCTCTGGTTTTTCAGGGACGAGAAGTTCGTCATAGCACATCTGTCCTTCAATAGGCTCGATGTTGTTTGGTTTGAATTCTTCGTCATTTTTCATGTTTCCTGCCATAAAATTTCTCCCAATATTTCTGGTGTACTAGACTTTTTTATAATCTCTCATAAATGTGTCAACACGATCAAAGTTTGCGTGCTCATTGATATAAGCCTTTCTCTCTTCAATGTTGTCACCCATGAGCGTAGTAATCATTCTTTCAGCTTCTGCAGCATCCTCAATTGTCACTTGAATAAGAGTTCTGTGTTCTGGATCCATGGTTGTCTCCCAAAGCTGTTCTGGGTTCATCTCACCAAGACCTTTGTACCTCTGAATCATATAGCCCTTTCCCGCTGACGCAACCGCCTCAGCAAGTTCAGCATCTGAATAAACATATTTTTCATAGTCCTTTTTGTAGACTTTGTAAAGCGGAGGAAGTCCCACAAAAACATGCCCCTCCGTGATGAGTTGCCTCATATAGCGATAAAAGAATGTGCAAAGGATTGCTCTGATATGGAAACCATCTACATCGGCATCGGACAAGATGATGATTTTGTTGTATCTAAGTGAGGACAAATCAAAATCTTCCCCAAATCCTGTATCGAGAGCAGAGATAATTGTTCTTATTTCTTCGTTCGCAAGCACTTGGTCAATTCTCTTCTTTTCAGCATTGAGAGGTTTTCCTCTAAGAGGCAAAATCGCTTGATAACGTCTGTCACGACCTTGCTTTGCAGAACCACCGGCAGAATCTCCTTCCACGATGAAGAGTTCACTCTTTGTCTTGTCTTTTGAGGTTGAAGACGCGAGTTTGCCAACAAGATTGAAGTTTTCTGCACCATTTTTGGCACGAGCATATTCTTTTGCTTTCTTTGCCGCAAGTCTAACTTTTGCTGCTTGCTTGGCTTTTTCAATAATCACTTCTGCATAAGTTGCATTTTTCTTGTCTGCAAGAAGGTTTGTAAGTTCTGCAATTGTGAGAGCTTCAACTTCAGTCCTTGCTTCAGGATTCCCAAGTTTTGTTTTGGTCTGTCCTTCAAACTGAACATTACTCATTTTGACATTGATAACAGTGACAAGCCCCTCTCTGAAATCTTCTCCCAAAAGGTTTGCCTCTTTCTCCTTGAGCAAGTTGTTTTCTCTTGCATAATCATTGAAGACTTTTGTAAATGCACTCTTAAATCCAATCTCGTGCATTCCACCTTCTGTTGTTGGGATGTTGTTGACGTAAGAGAAAGTGTTTTCTGTGTATGAGTCCGTCGAAACAAAACTCACTTCAAGTGACACAACCTTGCTTTCGGCAGCAATATAAAGCGGAGTTTTGAAAAGGGCATTTTTCCCTTCCACCATATAAGCCACAAAATCTTTGATTCCACCTTCATAGTGGAAATCGCTGTGGTCATTTGTCCTTGAATCATCAACAACAATGCGAAGTCCTTTGTTCAAAAAGGCAAGTTCTCTTGCACGTTTGACAATTGTCTCAAAACTAAACTCTTGCTCCCCAAACACTCTGTCGTCTGGCAAGAATGTCACCTTCGTCCCAGTTGTAGTGCTTGTCCCAATTTGTCTAAGTGGAGCAACAGGAATACCACTGTGAATCTTTCCGTTTTCATCCTCGAAAGAGTGGAATTCGACAAAGTATTGCTTCCCGTCTTTGTTTACTGTGACATTGCACCATCTTGAAAGCGCATTTGTCACCGATGCTCCAACACCATGCAAACCACCAGAAAATTTGTAGTTTTCATTGTTAAACTTTCCGCCAGCATGAAGTGTTGTATAAACAACTTCAACACCACTCTTCTTAAGCGTTGGGTGAACATCAACAGGAATACCACGACCATTGTCCTCAACAGTTGCACTGCCATCAGTGTTCAAAGTAATATGGATTGTGTCACCAAATCCGTTTGAAATCTCGTCGATTGCATTGTCAACAATCTCCCACAAGATGTGATGATAACCACGGTTGCTGGTTGTCCCGATATACATGCCGGGTCTAAGTCTTACCGCATCAAGTCCGTCAAGTACGACGATGTCTTTTGATTCGTATTTCTTTTCAGCCATATTTCGCTCCAATTTGTTTTGTCTTTAAGTTTTCGTGATTATTATATCATAAAAACATAAATTAAAAAAATAAAAACACCATCTATGAGCAAAATTTTTGCAATTCATAAAAATACACAATTTTGTATAATAATTCATTCTGGCAAATAATTATTCAAAAGTGGAAAAATGGATATAATAATGACAAAGTTGAAATAATAAAATACAATAAGGAGAAAAAATGAAAAGAATTGTTTTGACTGGCGGTGGAACAGCTGGACATGTTTACCCCGCACTTGCCGTAGCCGAAAACTTGAAAGATTACGAACTTCATTATATCGGCGGAGAAGGAATAGAAAAAGAGATTTTGTCAAAGTACAAAAACATCACCTATCACACCATCCCAACAGTCAAGTTTGAAAGAAAACTGACACTGAAAAATTTGCTTATTCCAATCAAACTTGCAAAGTCTGTCAAATGTGCAATAAAGATTTTGGAAGAGATTGATCCTGAAGTCATTTTCTCAAAAGGTGGATTTGTGTCTGTGCCAGTCGCCTTGGCTGGCAAAAGAGAAAACTTTCGCATAGTGAGTCATGAGAGCGATCTCTCTTTTGGTCTTGCAAACAAACTCATCTTGAGGTGTTGTGATGTCATGTGTACATCTTTCAAAGAAACAGCCAAAGGCAACAAGAAGTGTGTGTATACTGGTCAACCAATCAGAAAAAAAATATACCAAGGCAAGAAGTTGAATATTTTCAAAAACTCCAAACCTGTCGTCTTGGTGCTTGGCGGAAGTCTCGGCGCAAAAGCAATCAATGATTTGATTTGCGAAAATCTTGATGCACTCACAAAAGATTTCAATATTTTGCATATTTGTGGGAAGAAAAATTTCAAAGACATAAAGCATGACTCATACAAGCCTGTCCCATACGCAGAAAACATTGAAGACTTCTATGCAACAGCAGACATCGTCATCTCTCGTGCAGGCAGTGGTGTAATCAACGAACTTCTCGCTCTTGCAAAACCAATGCTTCTCATTCCACTTCCAAAAGGAAACTCACGTGGCGATCAAATTGAAAATGCAAAATTGTTTGAAAAGAAAGGCTATGCACAAGTCCTTGAAAGCAAAGAATGTGATATAAAAAGCATTCAAAACAAATTGAATTATCTTTTGAAAAACAAAGAAAAAATCATTTCAAAGATGAAAAAAACAGCAAAAAATGATGCCGTAGAACAAATTTCCAAGATTTTGAAAGAAAGATAAACGGCATAAATAAAATAATTTATTATTTATTTTCACCTCAACAAATTATTTCGAAAATAAGAATATCAATTTAATAATCGACTTAGATTTGGCATTCCAAACCCTTCCAAATTCATTTCAAAACCAAGAGGATTGCAATTTCTAAGAAGATTATTTTTTATTGCATCTGGCGTCAAATCGTTTTCCTTTTCAAGCATAAGACACGCAAGCCCAGCAATCATCGGAGTTGCGACAGAAGTGCCAGAAAGACTTGTATAAGGTTTTTTGATTCCACACGAAATGATGTCCACACTTGGAGCGACCAAATCAGGCTTAACTTTTTTCAATGCGGGTCCACGAGAAGAAAAATCAGCAATCTCAAAAAAGTTTGGATTGTATCTGAAATCATCATATCGATTGTCATCAATCCCGCCGACAGTGATTATCTTTGGACTTATCCCTGGCGATTTGATTGTTTGATACTCTGGGCCACTGTTCCCCGCCGCTGCAATAACAGTCACACCTTCTTTCCACAATTCTTCCGCACCAAGCATGATTGGATCATTGACGCCAATTGGTTCACTTCCAAAACTCATACACACAAGTTTGATGTTTGACTTTTTGTGGTTGTCAAAAACCCACTCCATTGCACTGAGGATTTTGTTTGCCCCAGACTCTCCCTGAGCATTCAATGCTTTCAGTGAGACAATATCTGCTCTTGGAGCGACGCCAGAAAACTTGAATCCAGACATCGCCCCACAACCCGCACAAACTCCTGCAACAAAAGTCCCATGACCATTGTCATCGTAAGCATCTACCTTCCCACCAACAAAATCCTTGAAGACTTTTATTCGGTTTCGCCCAAGCAAAAAATCTGGATGTGGCGAAATTCCAGTGTCAATAAAGGCAACGCAAACCCCCTTTCCGCTCAAGAGACTCTTTTCCACATTTAGAATCTTTTTTGAGACATACATCTGCGCGCAAACATTTGCACATGAAGAAATATAGTCCACCACATGGACATCAGAGAGTGCATAAATTTCCTTTCTAGAAAGACTGCAAAAAAAAGAGTTGATGAATAAATATTCATCCAAAATATGTATGTTTTGTTTTTGAAGATGCCGTTTTGTTTGCTCAAAATCTCTTCCAAACACAAAACATGGCAGTCTTTTTTCGAAACTTAAAGCCTCAATTTCAGAGAGGAGTTTTCCATCTATCTTGCCATTTTTCATCTTAAACTTTCAATTATCCTCATCATGTTTTCATATGTCTGTGCAGGCAAATATGTTTTTATTTTTTCTATCGAAGCAAGAATCCCTTCATAGTCAAAAGTACCATTGAGTTTTTGCCCACTTATTTCTTTTGAAAGTCTTTCCATAAGTTCTTCCGAAGAGCAATGTTTAAGTTCTTCATAAGTTTCATTGATTGTCTTCTTTCTGTTTGAACTCTTTGGTTTTTCATTGCTCATTTCACTGATTCTCATACTCACCTCTCTAGTTTCAATATATGAAAAAAAGAATCAAATCTACACTAAAATGCAAACTCAAACATATAAATATGTTATGAACAATTCCCTTTATTCAAACGAGGCAGAAAACCTCGCACAAAACTATTATCCCAAAGCACTCAGTTTTGGAAAGGATGAAAAACCGCAAAGCACAGCACAACAAACCGAAACCCCATCCCCGTTTTCATCTCTTTTTTCAACGCTTTTCTCTGGCAATTCAACCGGACAGAATGCGCCTCAACTTTCACAACTTCTTGGAGGAAACCCGCTTCTATCTGCCCTTCTTGGAGGGAATCTAAACCAATCAGATATCATGTCAAAATTGATGTCTTCCTTTACACCAAAAAGCGAGACAAAAGAAGATAGTGAAAAAGTGATAGACCTATCAAACTCAATTGAAGAACTCTAGCCTTCTCAAAGCAACAAAAAAACAGCGCTACTTAACGCTGTTTTATTTTTAGTCATCAACAACCTTCCCATGCTCAAAATAAATCTTTCTCTTGCAAACTTTTTCAGCAATCTCTGGTCTTGTGCAAGCAAGGATGAGAGTTGTTCCATTTTCCTTAAGTTTCTTCACAAGGCTCAAAATTGCATCCTGATAAACATCTGAAATCTCATCAAAGATGTTGTCCACAAGAAGCAAATCAAGTTTTCTGAAAGAAAGACGGATAAGAGACAAAATATACTTGTCCTCTTTTCTTATATTTTTGATTTTCTCGTCTCTGATGCGCTCCAATGAGAAGTCGATGATGGCGTTGTTTATCATTTTCTCGGCTTCTGCAGGCTTCACACCCTTCTTATGCAAGATATAACTGAAGTTTTCGTATACCGTCTTGTTTTCAAGAAAGACTGGACAATATGGCACATATCCAACACTCAAGTCTGTCTTGAAATCAAACTTTTTGATTGGGATATTGTTGATATAAACTTCTCCACTGTCAAACTCTTGCAATTTGGCAATCACACGAAGCAGCGTTGTCTTTCCGCTGTTTTCTTCCCCAACAAAAGCGACACTCTCCCCATCTGCAACATCAATGCTGACGTCTTCAAGTGCATAAAACTCTTTGGTATACTTAAGATATAGGTGTTTGATAGATAACATATTCTCTCCTACTTATATCTCATTTTACTATATCTATGGCAAAAATAAAAGTAAATTTTCAAATTTACGACGAAATCGCATTCAAAAATTTACTTTTGCAGTCTATACACTATCCACTTTTTTGACTTTGACCTTGACTTCTTTTGAAATATCTTCGCTTAAAACCAAAATCTTTTCACCAGTTTCCTCGCTTGTTGTCTCTTTTCCAGCAACAACCCTAAACACAAGTGTCACATCATTTTGTGACGAGAAGTTGAAAACTTTGTTTCCAAAATCTGAATACTTTTCATAGTTTCCCTCAACTCCCACGCCATTTGTCTTGCTGATGAGATATGTCAAATTGTACCAATAATCCTTCTCTTCCAGAGTGATTGTGTAAGCATCACCATTCTCTTCTCCAAAGCGCAAAGTCTGGTTTTCTTTGCTTGACTTTATCTGCAAGTCAACAAAACGCTCTGCCACCCTTTCGTCTTCCTCAAGATTGACCTTGATTGAATAATGGGTCGAAAGTGGTGATGTTATATTTGAAATCGTTGCAACACGAAGCTGAGTCTCACTCTCACACCCAAGTGCAAGAAAAGAAAAACAAACACAAAAGAAAATCAAAATAATTTTTTTCATATTCTTATTGTGTTTGTTATTTGAAAAATTATTCGTGCAGGCAAATTAGAAGTTTACTTCAATCAATCCGTATTTCTTGTCATTTCTCTTATAGAGAACATTCACTTTGCCTGTTTCAGCATTGAGGAAAATATAGAAAGAGTGGTCAATTCTCTCGATTGCATCTTTCGCTTCTTCAACAGTGATTGGATCAAGGTTGAATGTTTTCTTCTTGCTTACTTCAGCAAGTTTTGTATCTGGCTCATCTTCCAAGAACTCATATCCCACAACCTTTGGAGCGTTGCGTCTGTCAGCCTTTGCCTTTTGCTTTGTTCTTACGATTTGCTTCTCAAGTTTTGGCAAAACGAGGTCAATGTTTTCATAATTGTTTGCACCAGAAACTTCTGCTCTATAAACCAATCCCTTGCATGCGATGCTGATTTCGAGTTTTTCTCTCTTGTCCTGTTTTGAGCCATAAACAGTTGCTGTTGCAGGGTCTGCGAAGTACTTGTCAAGACGAGAAAGTTTTTCTTCTACAACACTCTTAAATCTTTGTGCTGCCTTATATTTTTTTTCAACATAAACTACTTTCATAATTTTCTCCTTTCCTTAGTGTAATTTTAACATAGTTTGCAAAATTTAACAAACGATTTAAGCATTGTTTTCAGCTGTAAAGAGCAATTCATCTCCAGAAAGCGAAACAATGATTGTTCCATGGTCTGGAAGTTCTCCAAGCAAAATTTTCTCGGCCACTCGATCTTCGATTTCTTGCTCAATAAATCTCTTAAGTGGTCTCGCCCCATAAATGAGGTTTGAGCCTTTTGCAACAATATATTCAATTGCCTCATCTTCAACATCAAGCATAAGTCCGCTCGCTGAAAGTCTCTTGTTGATGTTTTCAAGCATGATGTTTGAAATTGTGATGAGGTCTTTCTTGGTGAGAGTGTCAAAAATGCAGATTACATCAATTCTGTTGATAAGTTCCGGCTTAAACTTTTTCTTCAGAGCGTCGAGATAGATGTCTCTCTCGTTGATTTTTTCGCTGTCTTTTGAGCCAAAGCCAAGTTGTTTGTTTTGACGAATCTCATTTGCTCCAATGTTGCTTGTCATGATGATGACAGTGTTTTTGAAACTTACAAGTCTGCCTTTGCTGTCAGTGAGTCTTCCATCGTCCAAAATCTGCAAAAGTGCATTGAGCACTTCTGGATGAGCCTTTTCAATCTCGTCAAAAAGCACAACACTGTATGGTCTGCGTCTCACCTGTTCGGTCAATTGTCCACCCTCGTCAAATCCAACATATCCTGGAGGTGCACCAATAAGCTTTGAAACAGTGTGACTTTCCATAAACTCGCTCATGTCAATTCTGATTATGTTGTTTTCGTTGTCAAAGAGTGCCTCAGCAATTGCTTTTGACAGTTCTGTCTTTCCGACACCCGTTGGTCCCATAAACAAGAATGATCCAATTGGTCTCTTTCCGTCTTGAAGCCCAACTCTTGCACGCCTAATCGCCTTAGAAACGGCTGAAATAGCCTCATCTTGACCAACAACACGCTCGTGCAAAATCTCTTCCAAATGGATAAGTTTTTCCTTTTCTCCCTCTGTCAACTTTGTCACAGGAATGCCGGTCCATTTTGAAACAACTTCCGCAATCTCATTTTCGCCAATTTGGTTGCTTCCACTCTTTTTCACAACCAATTTGTTTTGCTCTTCTATTTCATTTTCAACCTTGATTATCTCAGACTGAAGTTTTGCCGCTTTCTCATAGTTTCTCTGCAATGACGCTTCATCTCTGTTTGCAGAAAGGGATTTGAGCTTGCTCTCAAGTTCTCTCACTTTTTGAGGTTTGAGAGTGAAGTTGACTTTTGCCTTTGAGCACGCCTCATCGATAAGGTCAATTGCCTTATCTGGCAAACTTCTGTCAGTGATGTATCTGTCAGACAAATTTGCAGCAGCAGAAATCGCCTCATTTGTGATGACAATCTTGTGAAATGCCTCATAGGTGTCCTTCAACCCTTTCAAAATTTCAATGGTCTGCTCAACTGATGGTGGATTTACCATGACAGGTTGAAATCTTCGCTCAAGAGCCTTGTCTTTTTCTATATACTTTCTATACTCATCGGTTGTGGTTGCTCCAATTGTCTGCAACTCACCTCTTGCAAGATATGGTTTGAGCATATCAGAAGGGCTCGTCTCTCCCTCTTTCCCACCAGCTTGCGCCAATGTGTGAATCTCATCAATAAAGACAATGATGTTTCCATCTTGAATGATTGTCTCAATTGCGTCTTTAAGTTTTTCTTCCATCTGTCCACGATACTTTGTGCCAGCCATAAGCCCGCCAATCTCAAGCGCATAGACAGTTTTGTCTTTTATCTCTTCTGGGACATCGCCACTCGCAATGGCTTGAGCAAGTCCTTCGACAACAGCAGTCTTTCCGACGCCAGCTTCACCAATGAGCACTGGATTGTTTTTTGTCTTTCTGCACAAAATCTCAATGACACGCTGAATTTCCTCCTCTCTGCCAATGACAGGATCAAGTTTCCTTTGTCTTGCCTTGAGCGTGATATCACTTCCCATCTCCAGCAATTTTTCTGGAAGAGAACTTCCAACTTGTGAAGTCTCTTCCGTCTTTTTTCCACCTTCATTTCTCGATGAAGAAATCTGAAGTGAAGAGAGGAGTTTTTCTTTCATCTCTTGAACATTGACGCCATAGATGTTTGCAAGCATCTTTGTCGCATAACAACTCTTGTTTGACAGTATTGCAAGCAACAGATGTTCTGTCCCTATGAAAGAGTGCCCCATGTCCATAGCAATCTGCTGAGCAATCTTGAAGAGTTCTTTTGTCCTTGGCGTAAGTTCAACATTTCCAAAAAGAGAAATACCTGTTGCGGACTCTTCAAAAAGTTCGAAAAGAGAACTTTCTGTCACATTGTACCCCGCCAAAATTTTTGACGCCGTACAATCAGAAACGCTTGCAAGCCCATAAAGAATATGTTCTGTGCCGACAAGATTGCTGCCAAAACGCAACGCAATTTTGCTTGCATTTTTGATTACTTTTTCAATACTATCAGAAAATAAACCACTTCCAAATGCCATAACAACCTCCATAAATCAACAATAATTATTGACACTTCAAAGAAAGAAAATCAATCTGTCATTTCACTTTTTTGACAATCTCATTTATCTTCCTAGAAATATACTGACTTCTGGCGATTTCTTCCTTCAAATTGCCAGAAATTTTTTCAATTTCTGCAAGATTTGCACTGCACCCCTCATTGTAAAGCCTTGAAAACGCTTTTTGATCGGTTATTTCAAGATACCCAAGTACATCACCAAATTTGACCAATGACAAAAGCCTTATCATCTCTTCTTCATCAAGAAGAAGACTTTCTTTCAAAATCCCGTACGCCCTAAAAATCTCATCAATGATATGATTGTGATTGATTGCCAAGATATCTTCTCTTGCAGAAAGCTCCATCTCGCAAATAGAAACCACATATTCATAAACCCCATCCAAAATCTCTTTTTCGCTCTTGCCAAGTGAGTTTTGATTTGAAATCTGATAAAAACTGCCGTAGGTCTCGCTTCCTTCTCCATACAGTCCTCTGACCGTAAAACCAAGTTTTCTCGCCTCTTTTTTGATAAGTTCGATGTCATGATTTCTTTCAATAGCAGGCAAAAACATCATCACAGACGCTCTCATAGCTGTGCCGAGATTGGCTGGACTTGAGGTGATAAAACCATATTTTGCAGAGTAAGCAATGTCAATCTCATCAAGAAGAGCATCGTCAATTTTTTTTATCTCAAAATAAGGCTTCCAAAGGTCAAAACCATCAAAGATACATTGTTCTCTGATGTGATCCTCTTCGTTTACCATGACAAAGACATGCGCATCAGGACTTACGAGCACCGCCGAGATATCCTTATTTTCAATCAACTCCTTGCTGATCAAGTGCCTCTCAAGAAGAGCATTGCACTCATTGAGCGGCAAGTCTTTGAGTCTTATAAGGTCAAAGTCGCCACACTCAGAAATGACATTTTTGACCGAATTGATGATAAAAACTGCGTCAGACTCCTCACGCAGTTTCGTGAAAAAATTGAAGCCAGAGACATTTCTCGCTAATCTAATTCTAGAAGAAATTGCAACCTTTTCAAATTTTCTCTTCATATTCACCTTAACTTTACTACAAATTTGCTTTGTTTCCTATGGGAGACCTTTCGCATTTCTCTCCACAAGCATCATTCCTTGTGCGTTTTTCCGCCAAACATTTTGTCAACGGCTTTTTGAATCTCAGGCATTTTATAACATTGCTCACATCCAACAAAACCTGTTTCCAAAATCTCTTGGACGGTCGTTCCACATTTTGGACATTTGTTCATCTTACTCTCCCTCTTTTTCGATTCCTTTCATAGTGAGAGAAATTCTTTTCTTTGGAAGATCAACTCCTGTCACTTTAACTTCAACAACATCACCAACTTTGACTACATCACTTGGATGTTTTACAAAACCTTCTGAAAGTTGTGAAATATGCACAAGCCCGTCTTGATGCACACCGATATCAACAAACGCACCAAAGTCAACAACGTTTCTTACAACGCCTTTGAAGACCATGCCTTCTTTGAGGTCTTCCATGTGGATGACATCACTTCTGAGCACTGGTTTTGGCATTGTCTCACGGATGTCACGTCCTGGTTTGAGAAGTTCTGATGTGATGTCATTGAGCGTTGGAACACCGATTCCACAAGCTTCAGCAACCGCCTTTTCGCCCTTTTCTTCTACCATCTTTGGCAAGAGAGCAAGATTGTTGTTTTTGACATCTTCTTCAGAAAGAGCAAAGAGTTTCAAAAGTTTTCTTGCAGCATCATAACTTTCTGGGTGAACTGCTGTGTTGTCGAGCACATTTTCCCCGCCAACAACACGCAAGAAACCTGCACATTGCTCATATGCCTTTGGCCCAAGTTTTGCAACTCCCAAAAGTTCTTCTCTTGATCTGAAACCTTTGTTTTTTGTTCTGTATGAAACAATGTTGTTTGCAATTGATTTGTTGAGTCCTGACACATAAGAAAGCAAACTTACCGATGCTGTGTTGAGGTCAACACCAACGCTGTTTACGCAGTCTTCAACAACTCCAGTCAAAACCTCTGTAAGTCTGTTTTGTGGCATGTCGTGTTGATATTGTCCAACACCAATTGACTTCACATCAATCTTGATAAGTTCTGCCAATGGGTCTTGCAATCTTCTTGCAATTGAAACTGCACTACGAAGGTTTACATCATAATCTGGGAATTCTTCGGCGGCAAGCTTTGAAGCAGAATAAACTGATGCTCCTGCCTCGCTCACAACTGCGTAAGTCACTGGACGATTGACATGTTTGATAAGTTCTGCAACAAAGATTTCTGACTCTTTTGATGCAGTTCCATTTCCGATTGCAACGATGTCAACTTTGTTTTTCTCAATCATTGACTTAAGTTTTTCAAGTGCTTCTTCTGTCTTTGATCTTGGTGGAGTTGGATAAACCACAGTTGTGTCCAAAACTTCTCCATGCTTGTTGATGACAGCAATTTTGCACCCATTGTGATACCCTGGGTCAAACCCGAGGATGATGTTGTTTTTGAGTGGAGCTTCCAAAAGAAGTGGCCTCAAATTCACTTCAAACATCTTGATTGCTTGCTCATTTGCAACATCAGTCAAGTTGTTTCTGCACTCTCTTTCAAGTGAAGGAAACAAAAGTCTCTCATAAGCATCGGCGATTGTTTCATCCATCAAAGCATTTGTGTCTTCATTGTCTTTTTTGAAATATTTTTCAATCACAGGGATTGTCAATTTCTCATCAATAACAATCTCCACCTTCAAGCACTTTTCGTTTTCTCCACGGTTGATTGCAAGCACTCTGTGGCTTGGGATATTCTTCACTTCTTGTTTGAAATTTGCATAAGTCTCGTATGTCAAATTGTTTTCATTTTCAACGAGTGAACATTGAATGAAAGCCTTTCCAGCAAGAAGTTCACGCAGGTCTTTTCTAAGGTCAGCACTGTCTGAAATCCTTTCAGCAATGATGTCTTTTGCACCTGCAATTGCAGCCTCAGCAGTTGTGACTTCTTCAGTCACAAATTTGGCTGCTTCTTCCATGATTTTGATTTTCTTTGATTGTGACTGCAAAAGATCTGCAAGAGGTTCGAGCCCCTTAGCAATGGCAACAGATGCCCTTGTCTTTCTCTTTGGTTTGTAAGGTCTGTAAATATCTTCAACTTCAGTCATTGTCATTGCTTCTTCCAAAGCCTTGGCAAGTTCGTCAGTCCACTTTCCTTGTTCTGAGATTACCTTCTGAACTTTCTCTTTCTCGTCATTCAAGTTTCTCAAATATTTAAGTCTATCGGCAAAGTTTCTGAGCACCTGGTCATCACAAGAGCCATGCATTTCTTTTCTATATCTGGCGATGAATGGAATTGTGTTTCCCTCATCAATCAAATTTATGATATTTTGCGAATAATCCGCTCTAAGTCCAAACTCGCTCGATAATCTTTCTTCAATTGTCATTTTTGTTTCTCCTTATTGTTTTAAGTTCTTTATTATTGTACCATACGAAGGTAAATTTTTCATAAGGATTTCACCATTTTTCTGCAAAACTTCACCCTCTTTCACACTCATCAAAACGTCGTTTTTGCTTCTTTCCCAAACCAATGTTTTGAAGATATCATCGTACAAACTCTCTCTTGCTGACACAACAACAAATGTCGCAGTTTCCCCAACTTCCAAACGGTTCTCAAACCCCAAAACCGCCCCACTTGTCGCCAATTTCAAAGCGTCTCTTTCGCTCATGCAAGAGCCATCTTCAAACATACATCTCATCGACATCACCATCTGCCTCATAAAAGCAAAAAAGTCGATTTCAGCAGAGTTTCCACTCCCGACACAGACCTGCAAATCCTTCCTCAAAAGTGAAACAAGGTTTGTTTGCCGTCTGCCAACTTTTCCGTCTTCACTCGGCAAAACCACAAAATCGCAGGCATATGATTTCAATGTTTCCAAATCATCTTTTTCAAGACAATTTCCACCGACAATCACTGGTTTTCTATCCAAAAATCCAAAGTCCTCCAAGACCAAAACTGCAGACTTTTCAAACTGCTTGCCAACACTTCCAAGGGACATCAAATCTTGTCCCAACTTGATAAATGGTCTCTTTCCACCCTTTGCAATCTGCATGCTCAAAGCAGAAAGCTCTTTTTCGTTTTTGTTCTCAATTTCATCAACAACAGTCACCCCTGTTTTCGATATATCATTGATAAAAACAGCTCCCGCAAGCAAATTTTTTACCAAAAACAAGTTTTGTACGTCTTTTTCAGCACTCTCATCAACGACCTTGCCATTCTCCCGAAAATAGTTTTCTTTCCCAGCCTCAACGCTGTTCATAAAAGAATTAACAAACGCTGGCAAAACATAATTCCCTTGCAGGTCAATGGTTTCATCAACCGACTTCTCTTGTCCCTCAAAACTTTTTATTCTGCCATTTTCAACCAAAATATTTGCATCAAAAATCTCACCATTTTCAACATCAACAATCTTGGCATTTCTGAATAATTTTGTCATAAATTACCTCAAAACAATTATATCTCAAACGATACCACAAGAGCAAACAATTTCATATCTTTTCGCCCCATTTCACTTCTTTCAAGACAACAAAAAAAGAGGCTTTGCCCCTCCTTTTGTTCAAATTAAGCATTTACGATTTCAACATCAGCATCGTCTTCTTCCGACATCTCTTCCTCTTCAGATTCTACTTTGCCACTCTTCTTTGAAGAGTTGTTTTTCTTTCTTCTTCTAGGTTTGTAAGCAATTGCCCAAAGTCCTGGAGTGATAAACACTGAAGAATAGAAACCTGCAAGGATACCAACCATGATTGGGAATGCAAATTCTCTGATGTCCGCAACTCCGATTGCGGTAATCATAAAGATCATAATGAAAGTTGTTATTCCCGTCAAAATTGAACGAAGCATTGTCTCTCTGACAGAGTTGTTTGCAACAACCTTGTTGTCGATTTTTTCGTTTGCATTTCTTGCCGACTTTGTTTTGTCTCTCATTCTATCAAAGATGATGATTGTGTTGTTGATTGAGTATCCGAGGATAGTGATAAGCGCTGCAATAAATGCAACATTCACTTGAATTCTGCAAATCAAAACAACTGAAGCCGTCACCAAGATGTCATGGAAAAGTGCAAGGATCGCAGCAAGTCCACTTGTAAATTCGAAACGGATTGCGATGTAAACAAGAATGAGTGCAACCGCAACCAAAAGTGCGATGAACGATTTCATCATAAGTTCGGCAGATGCACTTGCTGTTGTCACACCACCATTTTGCACAAGCACTGACTTTGCAAATTCTGAGAGGTTGTCAACGGTGACCTCTCCGTCTTCTTCAGTTATATAACCAAACGCTTTCAAAAGTTCGAGTCTGATTTGATCGTTGATTGCTTCAATCTCTTCAGTCTCAAGAGAGTTGTCATTTTGATATTTGACAATGATGGCACTCCCCTTTGAGATACCCAAGTCCTCAGCATCAATTGTTGTGTTTTGGATTGTTGTGATTTTGAGTCCATGCTCATCAAGCACAGCTTGGACTTTCTTTCTGATTTGTTTTGAATCTTTGTCAGCATCAAGTTTTGTCCCTTGAGTGCCATTTCCATCGATGTAAATTGTCATGTTTGACCCACCAGTGAAATCAATACCGAGTTTGAATCCAACTGTGCAAAGAAGGATGATTCCAACCAAAATGATTACGATTGGCGCAATCAAAAACCATTTGAGGTTTTTGCAATAGTCAAACTTTGAATTTTCAACTGTTTCATCAAGAGAAAAGTTTTTCAATTTCTTAAACTTATTCATTTGCTTCACCTCCAGTCACAACTGTCTGAGGTTCTTTGAAAGTCCTTGTTTGCTTTGGCAAATGAAGTTTCTTTCCCTTTACGCTGTTGAATGGCAAGTACCACTTCACAAGGAATCTCAAAATCACGAGGTTCATAAGCATTGAAAGGATGATACCAATAAGGAGTGTGATTGCAAAGCCTTTGATTGAGGCTGTCCCCAAGATATAAAGCACCAAAGCAGTGATAATTGTTGTGATGTTACTGTCAAAGATTGGCCAGAAGGCACGCTTGAAACCAGTCTTGACTGAAAGAGGAATTTTCTTTCCAGAACGATATTCTTCTCTGAATCTCTCAAAGATGATGACTGTCCCGTCAACTGCCATACCGATACTGAGGATGATACCCGCAAGACCAGGAAGTGTCAACTGAACAAATGGAATTGCTTGCAAGAAGAAGAGCATCAAAACCATATAGATCACAAGTGCAAAAGACGCAAGAAATCCAAAATCTCCGTATCTCAGCCACAAAACAAGCATAATCAAAAGAAGTCCAACAAAACCACCAATGATTGCAAGTTTGAGAGCCTTTGCCCCCAAAGTCGCAGAAATAACAGAACTTTCAAGAAGTTCGAGAGAAACATTGAATGTACCACTCATGATTTGAAGAGCATATTCTTCAGCTTCTTCAAAAGTCTCAAAGCTTCCAGAAATGAAAGTTGAGCCACCTGAGATTTCTTGCTCACAGTTCAAAGTCAACTTCTGAGTGTTTTCTCCGCCGATTTCTCCTATGAAGATATAAATCTTTTTGTCGCCATTTGCAGCATCTGCAGTGAGCGAAGCAAACTTTGAAGCACCTGACTTTGTGAATTCAACATTTACGCCGTACTCATAATCCCCACCATCAGCACGTTGATAAACAGCTCTAACATTGTTGATGTCAGTGCCGACAATTCTTGCCTCGGCATCGTCACCATCTGTCAAAGCCATATAAAGTGGAGTAGGGTCTCCGATAAGATCAAAAATTTTGTCTGAGTCAGTCACAGAAGGCACTTCAATTCTGATTCTAGAATTTCCCTGTCTTGTGATTGTTGCCTCACTATATTCTTTTGTAATCACTGATGTGAGTCTTGTCACCGTTGCATCAATTGCGTTGTCCAAATCTTGAGTGTTGCTGTCAGTAGAAAGTGTGCAATCATAGACAACAGAAATACCACCTGCAAGGTCCAACCCCAAAGAAATTGAGCTTGCGAAACCATTGTAGGTGTAAGTGGTATAAGGAATATCAAAAGAGCAAACTGACAAGAAAATTCCGATAACAGTCAAAATGGCAACTGCAACATAGTTTATGATGGAATTTTTCTTAACCCTGCTCATAGAACCTTTTTTTGTTCTTTTTTCAGCCATTGCGTCCCCTTAAATCTAGTAAAAAATCGGTTAAATTTATACTTATCAAGTATAATTCATTTCGGGACTTATGTCAATTAAAAAGTCTAACTTTTTTTCAAATTAACGCAAATGATGCCGCATATTGCCCCGATAACACTGCCGAACACAATATCATTGAGCAAAGTTCTGTCAAAAGAGAAAGTCCCATCTAAGATTGAAAACACCAAAAATGCGACAATGGTAAACAAAAAACCAATCAAAACACCATTCAAAAGGCCCATTTTCTTGTGTTTTTTGAGTCCAACAAACACTCCAAAGAAGATACTCACACCCTTGATCACCTCATTGACCGGAGCGATAACCTTGTCCGAAATGCTTGAAAAACGCAAGATAAATGCAAAAAGCAAGATGCCGACAAGCGAAACGCAAAGCCCAACTCCGACACCTTTTGCGATTGCAAGAGCAGCAGAAGAATTTTGTTTTTCACTTTTTAATGTTTTCGCTTTCATTATTGCCTCCCCAACAGAAAAATAAACTATCAACATAATCTATGCTTGTCTTTTTTCGATAAGAACGCACTCACCCCTCTTTTTCTAAAAATAATTCATAAAAAAAGGAGAATCCCCAATTTCTCCTTTTCTATATTTGAGACTATGAAATTGCACTTCCTTCGCTGAATGTATATGCAAAGCGCATTCCCAGCATTTGGTCAAGCCATGGTCGAACCACCGTCCCAGACGCTGTGATTGCAACCCCTGAGCCAAGGTTTGACAAATCTCTTGTCCAATATGAAGCGTTGTTTTTGTCTACTCCCAAAATGAATGCAACCATGTCACTCGCTCTTGCTTGTTTGTTGGCAAATCCAACATTTTCAATCTCACTCAAAGATGCAATCCTCAGTGGTGATGTATATGCCACATCTGTTGTGTAGACTGTGTTGTTTTGTGAATATGTTGAGAAACTGTCAACCTTGATGATGTTGTCACTTTTTGCATATCCAAAACTGATTGAGCAACTCTCAAGTGTGTCTCTGACATTTTGATACCCTGCCATGCTTGTCACAGATGTCCCTTCAACTGTTGACCTTGTGTTGTGCATTGCTCCAACACCCAAAATCAAATCACTCACTGCAGTGAAGTTTGTTGCATAAGATGTGTAGTTTCGGAAGTTGAGCAAAGTTTTGTATCTCTCAATATTTCTCTCCGTTTTTTCAACTCCATAGTCTGAGATTCTCCATCTGATTGGCTCAAACTTAAACCATGCACTTGTGCCATTCTTTGTCACTTTCACAAATCTGTCACTTCCATATGAGTAAACTGGAAGCTCAACATTCCTTGTGCCATCGTTGTAGTTTATTGCCTCTCCTGTTGCACTTGCAGATGAGTTGAGAGTCCCTTCATTTGTCGCTCTGCTTTGTGGATAGTATCCATCTTCAAAGTAGAAATACTTGTCTGTCTCGTCATATCTCAAAAGGTTTCCACTCAACTGTTTGAAGTAGACATAATAATCAGTCCCACTCGTTGGATAAT
>CAJUGX010000005.1 GCA_910586385.1 uncultured Christensenella sp. | reverse complement strand
TTACCAAGGCATTGCGCTACCTGCTGCGCCACGTAAGCATATGTGATTTTGGGGTTGTTTTTGTTGAGTTTTTGCTGGATGAAATTTGAGCCTTTTTATCTTACCAACTTAAAACCAAAATCACCAAAACTTGTGCTCTAGGTTCTAAATCCCTTTAAAACACTAGCAAATACGCTAGCGTTTTTTCTTTAGGTACAAACATTCCTAAAATTTCTACACCTATTTGCACCTAAAGGGTAGTTGGTGGATAAATTTGGGTGTTTTTGGACTGATTAGGGAGGTCTAAAACTGCCCAATTCTTTTTAGAAGATTTAGGCTTTAGAGAATTAATGGAGAAAAAACTATATCATTGCAATGATATAATTTTATAACTAAATTGTCGCAAATGCTTGACAATGTATCATTGCAATGATATAATTGTTACGTAAAGTGGATATAATACTTTGGAGGGTTTATGAAAAAGTTGACAATTTATCATGGTTCAAGAGATATAATTGAAAAACCATATTATCATGGTGGAAAGGCTGAAAACGATTATGGCTTTGGTTTTTATTGCACGGAAAGTTTGGAACTTGCAAAAGAGTGGTCTTGTAGTAATGTCGGAGCTAACGGTTTTGCGAACAAATATTCAATTGATATAGAAGGCTTGAAGATTTTAGATTTGACAGATAAAAAATATACAATTCTTAATTGGATTGCGATTTTGTTGAAGCATAGGACCTTTGATTTAACAAACGAAATTTCAAAACAGGCAAAAGATTATTTGATTGAAAATTTCTACATCAATGTTGAAGATTACGATATTGTGATAGGTTATCGTGCGGATGATTCTTATTTTAGTTTTGCTAAAGATTTTGTTAATAATACGATTTCAGTAAGACAACTCAACAAAGCTATGGAGCTTGGTGAGCTTGGAAAGCAGGTTGTTATTGTCAGCAAGATTGCTTTTGATAGATTGAAATTTGAAGGTTTTGATACTGCTGAACATTTGGAGTATTATACAAAAAGAAAGTCGAGAGATGAGAAAGCGAAGAAAGATTATCTAAGTGGTGATATTAGGAAAATGTCGCTTAAGGATGACTTGTTTGTGATTGATATTATAAGAAAGGGGTTGAAAAATGGCGATCAAATCATATAGTGATGTTTATGTGGCTGGTGTTGCTGAAAACTTGGGGACTATGTTTGAACACGCAGTGGATAATGGTTATGATCCAAAAATCTTTTGGAACACTTTTATCAACTCAAATGTTGCAAAGCAAATTGAAAAAGGAAATCCTAAATACTTGTCTTGTTCGGCAATGGACTATCTTGGCGAAATTTTAAAAGGCGGAGAAGTTTCAAAATATCAAGATATCAATAAAGATAGATTTTATTGGGCAGGTTGGATTTTGGCGCAATATCAACAACGCACAGGCTTTTCATTTTATAAAATCAACAACAATTTACCAATTGAAAAAGTTTTAGATTTATATAACACGTTGCACGAGGCTAACGTTACAAAGTTTTTCGATGTTGCGGATGAATACTTTAAAAATAAAGATGCTACAAATCTTAAAAAGATACGACAAGCACGAGGATTTTCGCAAAGTGAACTTGCAAAAGCGGCTGAAGTTGCACTTCGATCAATCCAAATGTTTGAGCAGCGAAGAAACGATATAAATAAGGCACAAGTTGAAACGCTCTATAAACTTGCAAAAGTTTTGGGTTGCAACATAGAGGATTTGCTTGAAGATTAAAGGAGAGGTTGATATGAATTTCAATATTTACTATGGCAAAGGTTTGGATGCGGAGGAGCAGGAACTAATATCTTCTTTCAATTCAATGGAAGAAGCTGAAAATTTCCTGTTTAAATATATAAAAGATCATCATCCAAACAGCGGCTACATAAGAACAACGTTTGTTTCAGACACGCAAAGAGAGTATGATTATGGGAGTTATACAATGTTTTATTCGATTGTGGGAGAAAAGGAATAGATAGTTTTGAAAAATAATGTATTCAAGCAATACAAAGGGGAATGAGATGGATAACGAAATTAAAATAGATGACATTAGTTATGTAGTGAGTAATTTAGGGAATGTTAAATTGAATAATTTGTTGTACTCGCCTGCTTTTTTTATTGCATTACAGGCGCATCTCAATAGAGAATCTAGTCTGGATGTGGATAGGTTGCTTGACAATTATGAAACAACATCTATAAAAAAAGAAGATTTAATTACTCTTTGTAGATTAATAGATTGCCTTTTTAGGGAGGACAAGAGTTACAATCCGATACTTAAAAATGAGTTGATAGATATTAATTATGAGGTAAGCTCATTATATGATAAAGATGGATTAAAGACGTCTCTTGTGATTAGAACAAACTTTGCAGATTTTGAGGATTTATTTGAAGAAATACTTAAACCTTATATTTGTTTTGAGAAGATTGGAAATTATAAATATGTTATTAAAGCATGTTTCCCTTCAGACGATGGTTATATTCCTAAGGAAGATATATTTAACTTCGTTAAATTGGAAGATGCCGAGTATAGTTTTTATATAGAGGAAATGGAAGTAGATAGTTTAATAAATATTTTGTATTCAATCTCTAAAGAGTTTAATGCGATTGTAAATTCAATTAGTTTATATAAAGATATATCCTTGCTAATAGACATAATCCCAAAAGAGTTTAAAAACATACGCATAAATAAGATACTAACTGATAGAGAAATTATAGATTTACTAGGGGATAATGAAATTACAAAACTCTCGCAATTAAATAAGATGGATTTTAAGATACTAAATAACAATTGTTTAAATTTCCTGTTTGATACATTACTCCACTCTTGTTTTATATTGCCAAAAGAATTGCAAACAGCAATTACAACAGGTTTAAAAGATAAGTTTCAAAAATATGTTGAAATGAGATATAAAGATGGTTTGAAATATACTGAAATGGCTGAAAAACTTGGAATAACAAGAGCTGGGGCCCAATCGTCATGTTCAAAAGTTGAAAAACTCATCAAAGACAATTTTAATAAAAATATAAAAATAAATGATCAAATTTATTTGTTTAGGGATAATGATTATTTCATTTATGAAAATAAATTGAGAAAGCTTGGTTTGTGGATACCATTTGTTACAGATATATGTGGGATTCATAGATATAAAGATTCTGACATATTTACATTTGAAAATTATAAATCCTTAAAGGACGGAGATATTGAAGCTAGCGAGACAATTCAAAAAGAATATTTTAATTTTCTCTGTTTATTGCCTAATATAATTGAGAAAAAGGAAGTTAATAAATATATTACATACATAATTGAAAATTCTGAAAATTTTATAAATAGGCAGGATATAAGAAAAATAATTGAGTTAAATTATTTTGACTATGGAATTATTCTTTCAAAAAGCAAGCTTGATACGAATTACTTTTTCAAATATATTATAGAGAATTTCTACCCAGAAGGGCTTAACGTTTATGACAAAGCCAATTTAGAGAATATAAAAGCATTGCTTAAGGATTTATTTAATTATGAAAGCGATGCTCTTTCAGATAGATATATAAGTTCAAGAATCCCTAAATTATGTACATTAGTTGGCAGGGGAGTTTGGAAATATAATGTTAATGTAGAATTGACAACGGAAATGAAGTCCAGAATTAATGATTTTATATCTTCATATCCTATAGCAGCAGTGCCAATTAACAGTATATATGAACAGTTTGCAGAGGAATTACTTGAATACGGAATAGAAAACAAGTATTCGTTACAAGGTATTTTAAGAAAAATAATTGATCCAAAATTTAAAGCAACAAAAGATTATATCTATACAGATGATAATCAAACATTTGTAGAAAGTATAGCTGAATTTATTAAGAACTCTAAAATTCTTGTAACAAAAGAAATTCTAGAAAAAACATTTCCAGGATTTCAAGTCGGTACGATGCAAAGAGTTATTGCAACCACTCCGATTGTGAATATGAATGGATATTATGCTTCAATAGACAATATGGATATTTCAGATGAAGAAAAATCTCTATTACAAGAAGAAATAAATATTGTTGTTGAAGATGCTAAGGCGCATAATTTGAAAAATATCTTTTTCAGATTTAAGAAGAAGTTTAATGGACTATTCAATAGAATAGGTATAATGCACTACCTACAACTTTATTATATCTTGAACAAGCTTTTTGATGATGATTTTGAATTTTTAAGGCCATTTATTGCAAAAAAAAGGGTGGAGATTCTAGACAAGGAGCGACAATTAATTGAAAAGATTACTGCAGAGGGAGAGGTTACGCGTGATAGATTAAGAACATTGTGTTATGAAGTAGGATTTTTTATGGAATCTATTATGGATTTTGTAATTCGAAATAATGATGAAATATTATTCAAAAGCGAAGATGTGATTGTTTGTGCAGAAAAATTTGATATCGATGAAGAAAAATTGCAAAATATTGATACAATTTTGGACAGAAGTATGCTATACTCTGAGTATAAGTATTTACGAGATGTAATGGAATTTAATGAAATAAAAGAATTACATGACGAAATGAATGAGTGGTTATTATATAGTCTTATATCCATTTATTCGACAAAATACAAGGTCTACAGAACGGACAATGTGATTTCAAGGACGAAACTAATTTTGTCAAATGAAAACTTTGACATCTCTCAAATAGAAAGTTTGCCAGCATCTGGGGCAGAGACTTTTGACCCTGAAGATTTATTAGATATTGAAGATTTAGAAGATTAAAGAGGAGAATATGAGTTTTAAATCGCTTAATATAGAAGTTAGTTACATTAACCATGGAGATTATAACTTAGTTAATAATCTTATTTGTCCTGCGCTTAAAAAGGCTTGTTTATATAGAAGAAGTGTGGGTTTCTTTTCTTCTGATGTTATATCTCTATTGATAAACTCAATCCCAGACTTTGTGAGAAATAATGGTAAAATACAAATGATTGTAAGTCCAATTTTAAGTAAGGAAGATATTGAAACAATCTCTTTAGGATATCAAACAAAAGAACAAATAGTTAATAAAGTTTTTTTTCAAAACTTTAATGAAGAATTATTGAAGTTTTCAGATGAAAATTTAGAGATTTTGTATCAATTAATTGTTAGAGGGATACTTGATATCAAAATTGCCACATTAAGAGATAAAACTGGAATATATCACGATAAGCTTGGAATTTTGACAGATAAAGATGGGAATCACATTGTATTCTATGGCTCTGCAAATTCATCTCTAAATGGTTACCAAAATAATTACGAGAAGGTAAGAGTAGTTAAAAGTTGGGTAGAAGATGAAAATGACAGTATCCTTGATGAAATTCAAGAATTTGATAGATTGTGGAAAAATCGAAATGAGTATGTAGAAGTTTATGATTTTATGGACTCAATACAAAACTTGATAATAAGAGAGGTTAAACAAAGAAAAACTAATTCAATTCAAAAGGAGCCCATCAAATTATATGATTATCAGAAAGAGGCAATTAGTAAATGGGTAGATAATGGATATAAAGGCTTTTATGTTATGGCTACAGGAACCGGTAAAACTTGGACTGCAATATATTCGGCAAAGAAACTATACGAAGAGAAGAAACAGCTAACGGTTATTGCGGCGCCATATAAGCACCTTGTTAAACAGTGGGCGGAAGATGTTCAAAAAGTTTTTAGGAATGCAACAATTATCTTGATTTCTTCAGAGAACTCAAGTTGGTATACTGAAGCAAGGCAGGCTATAATTCAACAACAGTACAATTCAGATAAACAGGTTATTTTGATTACGACAATTAAGTCGTTTAATTCTGACAAATTTTCTCATGTAATTGAGATGTCTAATAAAGAAAAATTATTAATTGTAGATGAGGCTCATAGGTTCACAACTAGAAGTGATGATTTAAAAGAAACTTATACATATATGCTTGGATTGAGCGCGACCCCAGTTAATGGAAAGAACAATGAATCTGGAATTGATATAGTTAAATTCTTTGGAGGACAAGTATTCTCCTTGCCAATTGAAGTTGCGTTAGAGAAGAATTTTCTGGTGCATTATTATTATCATCCTATATATGTGTCAGCAACCGAAGAGGAAGAGAAAAGGTTTAGTATCCTATCTTCACAAATGGCGGGATGTTTTAAAAAAGGTGTATTAATTGACAGAGATAAATTTTTAAAATGTTCTCGAGCTAGAATAAGATTGATAGCAATGGCTAAAGAGAAAACAGATAAGATAGATGAATTAATTGGTCAGGTAGATATTAAAGATCATTTTGTTGTTTATTGTGGAGATGGGAAACTATTTGATAATAATTCAGATTATGAAATTAGGCATATTCAATTTGTAAAAAATCACATTGATAGACTAGGCTTAAAAGCTAGTCAATTTACAGCAACTGAAGATATCAACAGAAGAATGCAATTGGTGGATATGTTTAATGAAAATGAAATAGATGCACTTGTAGCGATTCGTTGTTTGGATGAAGGTATTAATATTCCTTCGATAAAAAGTGCTTTAATTTTAGCAAGCAATGATGATTATAGGGAATTTGTTCAAAGGCGCGGTAGAATTTTACGAAAATATAATAAAGACAATAAAAAGTCTGCGGATATTTATGATGTAATAGTGTTGCCATCTACCGCTTCTCAAAAATTTGCCTTAATTGAGTTGAGAAGATTTTATGAATATGCTAGATTATCAATAAACAAAGAGGAATGCTTAAATGAATTAAACAAACACTTAACTAACTATGGGTTGGAGCTTGATGATATCAGGCTTTATACCGAAATTGAAGAGGAGAGAGAGTTAGATGAATAAAGAAGAAATAGTTGAATACATGAAAGAAAAAGTTGAAGAAATAGTTAAACAAAAGCTTCAAGAGAATTTTAACGATGTTAAACAGTTAAATTCGAAAGTTGTTACAAGGGAAATTATTAAAGAATTAGAAAAGGTGATGAAAGATGAAAATTAAAAGGATAGGATTTGCAAATTTTAGAAATTTTAAAGAAATGGGCTCTGTTGAGTTCTCGACTGATGGGAAGGCGACCATTATATATGGTGACAATGGTTCAGGGAAAACTACATTTCATCAACTTTTTCGTTGGATAATATATGGTGTAGTCCATTTTAATAAAACTGCTACAGATAAGCTCTATAATTTGGACTTTGAGAAAAATTTGGATGTTAATAGTCAGTTTGATGTAAGTGGGGAAATTGATTTTCAACACGATGGTTCAGAATATTCGATGAAAAGAGTTTGGACTTATAGAAAGTCTGCTTTTGACGTAAAAGAGATTAAGAAAAGTTTTTCAATTGTAAAAAAAGATGAAAATAATGATTGGGTAAGGATACAAAATCCAGAAGAATTTGTTGAGCAAGTTCTCCCGTCAGGTTTGTCAGAGTATTTCTTTTTTGATGGAGAACGGATGATTGCGGACTTGAGTGTCAAAGGGAAAGACTCTGCAAAAAGTTTGAAGGATGCTCTATACCTAATGTTAGACTTAAGTGTCTATGATAAAGCTGCAGAATATATTGGAAGAACTGATTTAAAGACGACTGTTTTAGGCTCCTTATTTATGGAAAAGACAAATTTGGGATCTAGTAATGAATTAATTACTTATGGGCAACAAATGGAAGTGGCTCAGAACAAGAGGGATAATCTTGAGAAACAAAATAATTTTTTGACTGAAAAAATTGGCAAAAATGAAGAAAAAATAAAAGAGATATCTGAAAAAATTGGTAGCGCTAAATCTCAAAGGGATTATGAAATTAAAAGAAATGAATATAAGAAAATGAGAGATAGCTTTATTGCTTTTGCAAATAAAGAGTATGAACTATTTGGTGGTGAAATGATATCAACATTTCCCAAATTTCTTATTTCAACTGCGGTTGATAGAGCTTCGAAGACAATTAAAGAGGAATCTAAAGATTCTAAATTAATCAGCGGTGTTTGTAAAGAGCTAGTTGATGCTATTTTGAAAGAGAAGTTCTGTATATGTGGAAATGAGATATGTGAAAAAGAAAGGGAAAAAATCAAGGCTCTATATGAATATCTTCCACCAAAAGGATATGATGACTTGTATATCAATTTTACAGATATGGCAAGAAGGTGGGGAAAAGATTATAGTAGGGAAAAACTTGAGAACTATATTAAGAATGCGACAAATTATTTGGAACAAGCAAGAGAAATGGATGGAAAAATTCGACAAATAGATGACCAAATGAAAGAAAATAAACAATTCGAGGATCTGGTTATAGAAAGAGCTAAAGCTGAAGAAGATATTAAAGAATATAAAAATCAGCAGACAGGGTGCTTGGAGCAACTTGCAGTAGCGAAAAGACTTGTAAAAAAATTGGAACAAATTATTAATCAGTTAAGCCAATCACAAAAAAATAATGCTGTTGTTGAAGAAAAACTTAATATTATGAATGAGGTTAGAGAGTACTTTGTTGAAAAATTAGATGAGAAATCTTCTTTATATAGTGCTAAATTACAAGTTGCAATACAAGAATTACTCGAGAAAATGCTTGAGGCAAAAAGAAAAGTATACGTAAGTAAAGATTTTGCTTTAAGGGTAGTAGACAGCAATGATGACGAGTCAAAATCTGAAGGTCAATTTGCTACGGTTTCTTTTGCTTATATTGGTGGGATTTTTAAGATTTTAAAAGATGAAGAAATTTTAACAAATAAAGAATATCCTCTAGTTTTGGACGCACCTTTCTCAAAATTGGGTGATACTCCAAGACAAAAGGTAATTGATACCATACCAGAATATGCTCCACAAATTATTCTTTTCTCTAAAGATGATTTGAGAACGGCTTTTGGGGATAAAATTGGGAAGTGCTATACAATATGCTCAAATGCAGAACAAAATATTGCAGAAGTTAAGGAGGGGTGCTTATTATGGAAATAACCGGTGATGTTATATTAAAGGGTTCTAGCTGGAGAAAGGCTCTGGAAGCTTTTTCTGTCTTCTTTCCGCAATCTTTGCAACCAAACTATAGTATTTATGCTATAAGTATGGCAATAGGAATTATGTATGATAAACAACAAGATCTGGCAGGTGACGAGAATGACCTAGATAAAGAAAATAGGCCATCAGTTCCAAGAACAGTATTACATCCACATAATACTGATCTAGATTTCTTATTTCAAACTGCTATCTTAACATCAAAACTTGTCGATTTTGATAGAAAAGATAGAATGCAACTGGCATTTAACCCTAGTTGCGAGATTAAATTTAATAAGTTCGAGTTTCTTACCAAATTTGCTAACTTTGGAGTTGAAAGGTTGTTGCAAGAAGCGAGTGATGATCCGATAGAGATGATGGAGAATGTTAAGAAGTTTATAGCTTCTTCAGTAGAAGGATATAATTATGACATTAATTCTATCACGGATGAAGCGTTAAATATTGATGATTTACAATAATCAATTTAGAAAAATACAATAATATTAATGTAAATTGTTTTGTTTTGAGGAATTTATATGATATACTTAAGTATATACTTAAGTATATTTTTTTGAGGTGAAAAAATGAAATTTACTTATAAATTCCCAGCAGTTAGGGGAGTTCAGGCAAATTGTGAGTATTATATATCCATGGTTCCATTGAATTTGTTAGGGAAACTGTTTAGTGAAAATACTGATAATTCAGTTCTTCCGGAGTTCAGAGCTCAAAGAAAACTTAATGAAATGAGAATTCCAGAAATCGCAAGTTATATTCTCAATAATAGAAATTCTTATGTATTTTCGGCACTATCTGCCTCAATAGATGGTAAATTTCAATTTACGCAATTCCAACAAAGTGAAGATGTTGGAATACTTGAAGTTGACATGAATGCAACTTTTCTTATAAATGATGGGCAACATAGAAAAGCAGCCATTGAAAAGGCAATGCTAGAAGATGAAAGTCTTTCAAATGAAACTATATCAATAGTATTCTTTAAAGATGAAGGCTTAGCCAGAAGTCAGCAAATGTTTACCGATTTAAACAAACACGCAGTTAAAACTTCAAATTCTATAGCAACATTATACGACTCCCGTGATGGTTTGGCAGTTGCAACGAAAAATATTATTAATAAAATTCCTTTCTTTAAAAAGTTTACTGATAAAGAAAAAGATAATTTAGGAAAGAATTCTTCTAATCTTTTCACTCTAAATAACATTTATAAAGCAAATCAGAAGATTATAAAAGGCGTATGTTCTGAAGATGATGAAATGTTCCTTTTAAAATTTTGGGAATTAGTATCAGAGAATATTGTAGAGTGGAAAGAAGTAATGAATAGGGAATTGACAAAAAAGGATTTAAGAGAAAACTATATCATTACTTTGGCAATAACCATTTTGGCTTTGGGAAGATTAGGTTCTTTCTTTTATGAGAACAAAGATATCAAAATGGAAGATTACTTAGTTAAATTATCACAAATTGACTGGTTAAGGTCAAATTCTGACTGGAAAAATAGGGTTATTAAACCAAATGGAAAAGTGCAGAACAATGATGAAGCGGTGAGATATACTTGTTCAAAAATTAAACAATTACTTGGTTTAAGCTTAACTAACGATGAACAAAAGAAAGAGAAATCTTTAAGAGGTAAAGTATGAGCATTTTAAATGATTTAGACATTTCTAAATTAGTGGATATAACTAAAGAAAAAATAAGAAAAATCTATCTTCAAGATAATAGACCTTGGATAATAGGCTATAGTGGGGGAAAGGATTCTACTTGTGCAACTCAAATAATCGTTGACACTCTACTTGAGATGAAGAAAAAAGGTGATAAACTTGAAAAAATAATTTATGTAATTTCTTCAGATACAATGGTTGAAACCCCTATGATAATAGACACTATTGAATGCACAATTAATGGTTTAAATAAGCTATCACAAGAAATGGAATTACCAATAAAAGCGAGCATTGTTCGACCAGATTATGATAGGGGGTTTTGGGCAAACTTAATTGGAAGAGGGTACCCTTGTCCTAACCAAACTTTTAGATGGTGTACAGATAGAATGAAAATTGAGCCTGCAAACAAGTTTACAGAAAGTATTTTAGGAGAGTATGGTGAAGCTGTGATGATACTTGGGGTTCGTGAAGGAGAAAGTAATTCTAGAGATAGAGTTCTTGAAAATCATACAATAGCAGGTAAAGATCTGATGAGACATACTACTCAATCAAACTCTTATGTTTTTGCACCTATAAGGAACTTTACCAAAGATGATGTTTGGAATTATTTGTTAAATAACAAATCACCTTGGGGAGCAGATAACAATGAATTGTTTAAGTTATATAGCGATTCATTATCAGGAGAAGAATGTCCGATAATGATGTCAGAAGATGACAAGAAAAAAACAACTTGTGGTAATAGCAGATTTGGTTGTTGGGTATGCACGGTTGTGAGTGAAGATAAATCATTAACTGGATTTATTCGAAGTGGTGTTAAATGGTTAAAACCATTACTTGACTATAGAAATTGGCTTTACTCTATTAGAGATGATGAAGACAAAAGGATGAAAAGAAGAGCAAATGGCTCGATATACTTTGCTAGAATTAACAAACTAGAAAACGGGGATCTTGTTATCCCAGCAAAAGGTAATAGAAGCAAGAATGTTATTAAAATGATTGAGGGCAGGTGGATAGATAGTCAAGGTTTGGAGTGGAATGTATTTAATTCCGCACAAAGCGAAGTGGAAGCAAAGAATTTCATTGTAAGAAATAATGTTGATTTGACACTTGGGAATAACCCGAGAATTATAATCAAAAAGTTAGACGATGAATTCTATCAACTTGGACTTGGGCCTTTCACTTTAGAGACAAGAAAAGAAATGCTTATAAAACTCTTAAGCACACAATATAGTTTAGAACACAAACACCAATTAATAAAATTAGAAGAATTGGTAGAGATACAAAAACTTTGGAGAGAAGTGGGGGATCTAGATAATTCTGTAGAAAAAATTTATAAGTCATTTTATAATGATGATTTCAAAATAGTAGATGATGATATAAATGTATTTACAAATGATGACCTTAAAGTACTAGAAGATATTTGTAAAGAGAAAAGTTTTGACGCAAAATTATTTATGGAATTAATAGACATCGAAAGAAAATATTCAGGATATAGCAGTAGAACCGAAGCGCAAAGGGCTATCAAAAACAAATTAAGTCAAGAATACTTAGCTCTTAAAGATAAAGGAGAAACAAATGAAGATAAATTCTATTAAACTTAAGAACATTGGCCCATATAAAGGGGTAAATGAGTTTAGGTTAGATAATGCAAATGTGAAAGGAAGCAATATTACTTTAATTGGTGGGAAAAATGGAACCGGTAAAACAACTTTTCTGAAAGCTATTAAAGTAGGATTGTTTGGTTGTTTTTCATTTGGATTTAAGAATGCTAATTCTTCATATTTTAAAGAGGTTTTAAACTTACTTAATAATAATTGTAATGAGAATGCAGAGTATTTTATAGAAATAAATTTTTCGTTTACTGAAGGTTATAAAACACAGGAATACTCCTTACATAGAGAATGGAAAAAATGTGAAAATGAGATAGTTGAAAATGTTTTTGCTTTAAAAAATGGTTGCAAAATAAGTGAATATGACACTCTAGAGTTGGAAAATAAACTTAAATCTTTAACATCTCCAGCTCTCATCAATTCTTTCATCTATGATGGTGAAAAAATAAGTTCTATAATTGAACAAGGGCAATTAGAGGTTTATATAAAAGAGATGTTTAATAGCATCTTTAATATAAATCTAATAGATCAATTATTTTTAGATTTAACCAATTATATGATTAAAAGTTATAGGCAAGATAACAAAAGTATAGAGTATGAATTATCTCAAACACTTAACAGTATAACTTTCATAAAATCCGAGCTTAAGACTAATGAGAATTACGCAATTAATATTTCAAAAGATATTGAAAATCTTAAGATTGAGATATCTGATAAAAAGAAAGAATTTGCAACTTTAGGTGGGTTATCAAAGGAAGATATTAATAGATTCTCTCAACTTGTTGTAGAAGCAGAAAAGAAAAAAGAAGAAAATAACTCGTTTGTAAAAAATCTTACCGAGGATTATCTTCATTTAATAATGGTTCTTGATGAACTAAAACAAGTTGTAAAGAAAGCAAAAGCGGAAATGCCTCTGAGATATGCTAAGCAACTTGAAGTAATACAGAATTATTTAAAGACAGATTTTTCAAAATATATCGAATGTTTAAATTCTAAAGCTAAAACAAGCATCTTTAATCTGGACGAATATGAAATAGAGGGAATCTCAAACCTTGTAAAAGTCTTAAATAATATTAAAAGTAAATCAAAAGCAATTTTAAGTGATAAGAATTCAATATATGAAAGCCTTACCGATATGCGAGATAGGATAGACAAGAATTCAACTATGAGTAAATTGGTTGATTTGCCAAACGAGATAGAGGAATTACAAAATAAACTTACTAATCGCAAAGAAGAGCTAGGTAAATTAAATTTAATTTTAAAAGAGAAAAATCAAGAAAAAGAGAATTTAATCAAGAAATATAATAATATTGCAGAATCTGTAAGGAAAGACAAATTAGCAAATAGTAGTTATGTTCAATGCACCAACGCATTAATTTTATGCGAAGAATTTAAGAATAGGATTATTAATATGAAGTTGGAGTTAGTCTCAAAGAATGCCTGTGATATATTTAATAAAACCATTAGAAAGAAAAATTATATCAGTGAGATGAGATTTGATAAAAACTTTTCATTTAAACTATATAATGGTAATGGAAAAATGATTTCCCCACTATTATTATCGGCAGGAGAAATGCAAATACTTGTAAGTTCGCTTATATGGGCAATGTTTAAAGTGTCTGGAAGAAAGGAAATGTTTGTATTTGATACTCCATTAGCTAGATTGGATAGGGAAAACAGAATTCAATTTATAAAAAATATCATTTCAACTATAAGTGAGCAAGTCATTATTCTATCGACGGACTCAGAATTTATCGGAGAAAATTTAAAGTCTATTGAGGGTAAATTGTGTAATAGATATTTACTTGAGTATAATGATAGGACAAAAACGACAAAGATCTCACATCAATATTTTGGAGAAGGAAAATGAATTTAAGATTAAAAACTAATTTAGATACAGAAGAAAAACTTAATAGTTTACAAAACTGGTTACATTTGTCTTCTAAGGCAGCAGTTATGAGACTTGGAATGTCATTTTTCATAAAGGATTCTGATGGGGCAATTGATGTAAATGAAATAATGAGGGCTTATGAGAATAAAGAAAAGAATGGTGCAGATTATTTAAGGTTGACTATATTTGGACAGGATGAACAGATTTATAAACTTTTAATTGAGAATCAATTAAAAAGAGAAATTACAGATGAGGAATTCTTTCCTGCACTTACGGGATACTATATTGAAAAAGGAGTCTCTGCTTTATTTGCGGAATATAGATATCTTAATGATAAAAATAAGTTTTTGTTACGATTGATTGATTTATAAGGAGTAAAATTATGCAATTATATTTGGATAATGCGGCAACGACACATATAAAACAAGAGGTTTTAGATGAAATGATAAAGGCTTTCGAGCATTATGGCAATTCAGAAGCGAAGTTTTATGATGTGTCTGAGTTGGCGAAAGATGATATAAGAAAGGCCAGAAAGAAAGTCGCTGATCTAGTATGTGCAAAACCAGAAGAAATTGTGTTTACAAGTGGCGCTACAGAGGCAAATAATCTAGTGATAAAAGGTTCCTATTATCATAGCACAAAACAAAAAAAGAAAATTATAATTTCTTCAGTAGAACATTCGTCAGTTTATGATACATGTAAATATCTCGAAATGCAGGGATTGGAGCTAGTAGAACTGAAAGTGGATAGCACTGGAATGATTGACTTAAATCAATTAAAAGACGAGATCGATGAAAATACCATTTTGGTTTCTATTATTTTAGTAAATAATGAGATTGGAACAATACAAGACCTTAAATCTATTGCAAAAATTTGTGAAAATAAAAATGTTTCATTACATTTAGATATAACGCAGGCGGTGGGGAAAATCGAAATAGATTTTTATAAGAGCAGTGCTATAAAATTTATGACATTTACAGCGCACAAAATATATGGCCCAAAGGGTATAGGATGCTTGGCAATAAAAACAGACCAAAATGGCTTAAAAGAAGAAATAGTTCCTCTTTTTCATGGAGGAGAGCAAGAGGATGGTTTTAGAGCGGGGACTTTGTCTAATGAGTTAATTGTTGGCTTTGGAAAGGCGTGCGAAATAGCAAAAAACAACCTTAGAACAAATCAAATCAAGACTCGTGAATTAGAGGCAATTCTTATTGAAAAATTGGAACAAAAATTTGGAGATAAATTTTCTATAAATAACAATTTTGATAATAGGGTACATGATATTCTAAATGTAAGATTAAGGTCTTTCAACAATTTGATCTTGTTAAAAGCTATATCTCCAATAGTTGCCGCATCGACTGGGAGTGCTTGCTCTGTTGCAAGACCATCAAGGGTTTTGAAAAATATTGGTATGAGTGATCTGGAAATTAGTGAAAGCATAAGGCTTTCTTTGTCGCCATATATGAACAAAGAAGATTTGAAAGTTATCGATTTAATTTAAAATAAAGTTGATAAAATGTTGTTCAAAATTTATTTATTGTAAGTGCATTTTTATAAATCTTATTAAATATTGTGTAAAAGAGCCAAGTTTTAAAACTTGTCTTTTTTTGTCAGATAGATAACAAAGCTGAGGGATGTATGATATAATCCGTTAAAGGGGAACAGAATGGTTTGGATTAAGTATAAGGATCGAATACATAACAAAACTATTGACTTGGAAGTTAGTGATGAAGTGGCAAGATTTCTTAATTCAAACAAGGTTTATGAATACAGGCAATATGTTAAAGTGCGAGATAATGAATTTTATTCCGAAAAATTTAACGAGTGGGTTGAAAATGTTGGGAACGAGGAATTGCCTGCGGATGAAATTGTTGAAACGCAAGAACTTTGCAAGTTGGTGAGAAAATATATTGCGAAATTGCCAAAACAGAAACAAGAAATTGTGTATAGATTATTTTACTTAGATCAACCAAAGAAGCGGGTTGCAAAAGTTTTTGGATTGTCTTTAAGTGCTTTTTCTCAACAGCTTGACACAATAAAAGTTTATATGGCTGTCATGCTTTTGCATGACAAAAACTTTACCGGAATCTATAAGGTAAAAGTTCGCAAAATCAAAGATTGTATAAATTTGAGAGTTGATGAAAATGGACAAATTTATTCTCTTGATGAGAATGACAATGTGAAAGAGTTGATTGAATTGCTAAGAAAAGCTATGGATGAAAGTGAAAAGCAAGAAAGAATTTTTAAAAAATTTTCGAATGTTTCCTAAACTTTTGCTGAAAAAATGTAAATATATATGTGAGGGGATATGGAGCGAACGACAAAACAAGTCGTTCTTTTTCATTAAAAAATATTTTTTCCTTCAAATCGCTATATCGATTTAAAATAAAGGGATTATGACATGCGCTTGACTTACGATTCCCTATATAAGTAGAGGGGCAAAAAGATTAAAACGATAGAAAATGACTTGACCTGCGCAAGTCTTTTTCTTTGTTAAATAAAAATTAAAAGGAGGTTTATAAATTTAACACTAAAGAAAGCAAATAGAATTTGAATAGAAGAACTAAAAAACAAATCAAAATTATTAAGGAGGTAAAAAATGTTAAAACCAGAAAAAGTAAGGTTGCAACACACTTTACGAATCTACACACAAGAGGATCAAGAAACATTAGAGAAGGCTTTTGAAAGGAGCAAGAAGAAGTTTGACAACATGGCGGACTTTATTCGACACTGCGTTATACTTGGGGCGAAGAAATTGCTTGGAGACAATGCTTATGATGAAGTTATGAACTTGACTGAGATTAAAGAAAATTTGAGTGAAATAAACAAAGAGTTAAAAAGACAAAATGGTGAAAGAAAAGCTGATAGTGCAGATCAACATATTGAAAATAAATTTTTAGAAAAGATTTTGAACTATATTGCTTGTGCAGTTTATAATAACGAAGGTAATAAGTTTGTTGGTCATGACATCAGTGAAGGGCTTGTGAATATTGACTATGAAAAAATCAAGATCATGAATAAAGAGTATGAGGAGAAGAATGGCGGATAATGTTAATTTCTTTTTAAACTTTTATGGGACCAACAATTCAAGTGATTTCTACAAAGAGAAAAGAAAATATTATTCTTCCAACAAAGCGAAAGATTACATCAACTATATCCAAACTGGCATTGAAGAATTCAAGGACTATATTGAGTATGCAAACAATAAAGAAAAATCGTCTGGCATATTTAATCAAAATGGGCTTTTGTCAGAGAAAGATAAAAAGCAACTGCGAGAACAATTAAGAGAAACGAAGTCTGTTATTTGGGATGGGCTTATAACCTTTGAGGGAAGCTTTGGAAAGGTTTGGTGCAATTCGTATGAGCAGGCATACGAACTTGTGAAAAGTGAACTGCCAAAGTTTTTTAAACGAGCGGGATTAAATCCAGATAATATGATTTGGTATGCTGGGCTTCATGAGAATACCGACAACCGACATATTCATTTATCCTTTTTTGAAAAAGAGCCTGTGAGACTTCGTCCACGCAAAGAAGAAAAAGTATTTTCAAATGGCAAATTATCTAAAACAGCAATACTTGAATTTAAAGCACATTTAGAGCTTGCTGCGACCGATTTTAAAGCACGAGAAAGAAGAAATAGACAACTTATCAAACAATATGCGAATGAGCAATTAAACGAGAATATGGGGCTGATTTTGAATAACAAATTGCTTTCGCTTGCAAACCGATTCCCGAAGAAGGGAAGTCTTGCGTATGCAAGTGAAAATATGGCAAGCTTGAGACCAGAGATTGACAACTTAACTGATTATCTTATTAACAGATCAAAAGTTTCCAAAGTTGCTTACGAAGATTTTATTGAATTGGCAATATATAAAGATGAGAGATTTGAAAGTTATTGCAAGCGAAATCGGTGTAAGAGACCATTCTCTTTTGAAAAACAATATATGCAAGATATCTATCGCAGACTTGGAAACATTGTCATCGACTATGCTTTTAAAATTAAACAAATGGATAATGAAAGATTGAAACTGAATGCGAGTGTTCGCAGAGAAAAGATTATGCAAAAGAAGAAATTGGCAAAGCAACTCAATGAATGTTTGCGACTTGCTAACAAATTTGAATACGAAGTCATGAGTGCCTTTCAGGAGTTCATGGACAAGCTTGATCAAGCGAACTATCGTAGGCTTGTTGAGGAAGGAATTATAGACTTTGAAATGTGATTTTTATAGAGATTTAAGAAAACAGGATAAGCGAGAAACTTTTGGTGTTAAAAAATCTGCCAATAGCCCTAATATAAAGGGCTTTTGGCAGAATCACCAAATGTTTTCGTCATTATTTCGGCTGTCGGGATACCCGAGCACCGATTTTGTTTAGAAAAAATTAAACGCAGTAAGGGCAAAAGTTGCCCTTCTCAAAAATTTATAGAATGATTAATAGAAAACTATATAGGACTTTAAAACACAAAATTTTTGAGGAGTAAAATATGAATTTACAAAACAATCAACAACTAAATATCAACAACTTAATACAAGATGAAGTGAATAGAATTTCAACTAAATACAACAAAGATTTTTTGGATTGTGAGGATATCATGAAGATCACAGGACTGGGAAGAGATAATGTGAGAAGCCTATTGAGAAGTAAGAATTTCCCAACAACAAAGGTCGGCAAAAGACAAGTTGTAAGTGTGCTTAATTTCGTTACTTGGCTGACATTGAACAACAACGCAAGTGAGGTGGCAAATGGCTAAAAATAAGATCGTAAGTAAAACAAGGCGAGCGAATGGTGAAGGTTCGATTTATCAAAGAAGTTCTGATGGCAAATGGGTTGGATGTATCACAATTGGTTATGATGAAAATGGAAGGCAAAAGAAGAAAAGTGTTTATGGGAATAGCCAAACAGAAGTGGCAAAGAAATTGAGCGAAATTAGCGGTAGGATTAAGAGTAATTCTTATGAACTTATTGAGAGTAAAACTTTTGGAGAATTAATGTTAGACTGGCTGTTGGTGTTTAAAAAGAGCGCTGTAAGCCCAAGAACTTTTGAAGGGATTATTCGCAATTTTCGTTTGCATATTGAGCCGGTGATTGGCAATATGAAAATTTACGAAGTCGACACTTTTGTTGTGCAAAAAGTTATAAATAAAATGATTGACGAAAATTATTCAAACAACACTGTCAAAAAGAACAAACACCTGATAAGTCAATTTTTTGAATATGCAATTGATAATAAGTGGGTGATGGTCAATCCAACTTTGAAAATTAAAGTAAAAATTCACGACAGGAAAACTTATGATAATTCTGAAAAGTATAAAGCACTGCCATCAGAAGTGCGAATAAAGTTTTTAGAAGCGCTAAATAAAGATGAAGCCAATTTTATAAAGCCCATGTGTATTGTGCTAATGTTTGCAGGTCTTCGTATTGGTGAGGCTTGTGCATTGAGGTGGAAGAATGTTGATTTTGAGAATAAAACGCTTAAAATTGAAAGATCCATAACCACTATTCCGAAGTTTGATAGCGATGGAAAAATTTTAAATAGAGTGACAGTTGTAGGGGACACAAAAACCACTTGTAGCGTGAGAGAAATACCGATTGCAGATATTGTTGTGGAAGCTTTAAAAACTTGGCGAGAGAAACAAATTTTAAGGCAAAAAACAAATAAAGAGATCACGGCTGATTTAACAGCACCGACTTCTTTTATTTTTGCAAACGAAGATGGAAGTGTACGCACATATTCGGGTTGTAGGGTGATATTTGACCGCTTTAAAAGAAGAAATGGATTGGATAAGTATAATATTCATTTTCATGGACTTCGCCATACTTTTTCAAATATGTTGTTCGAGATGAATGAAAATCCAAAGGTTATACAACAACTTTTAGGGCATCGTGATGTGAAAACGACGATCACAGTCTACAATTCGGTGGATAATGAGTATGTCAGACAAACAACTGAAAAGTTTAATGAAAAATTAAAAGAAGATCAACTTGTACTTGAGCAAAAGCAGAGAGATGAACTTTTGCAGGAAAAGAAAGAAAAACTACTATCAGATATGTCAGATGATGAATTTGATGACCTGTTGGAGCAACTTATGCTTGAACGCAGAGAAAGAAAATGTAAACAAAAAGATTTTGAGATGTAAGTTATAATATTTATTATTAAAGGTTTGTAAAAAGATGTAAAAATATGATATACTCTTAAAAGAGGTGTTTTAATGGATATACATGGTATAATTTCACAGTCTGGTTTTGAGTTTCAAAAGCAGGTATTTATATTAAATTTATTGCAATTAGTTAATGCTTCTTTTATTGTTTATGAAGGTATGGATGACATAGAAATTTCAGAGGACTATTTTCCAATTTCTTCAATAGTTTCAACAAATAACAACAGACTAATACAGGTCAAAAGTGGGGATGTAACATTACAAATATTAGAAAAAATTTTCATGAATTGGTTATTGAATTTTGATATTGCAAAAGAATATGTTTGTTATATAGAAAATGTCTTGGAAGATGATTATAAAACTGAAACATTTATTAACAATATTTTGGATAAAGTTAGTAAATCTTCTAGAAAGAGATCGGACTCTATATTAAAAAGATTATATATTGTTTATTCAACTGATAAAAACTCTTTTGTAAACAACTTAAAACATCTTATAAATTCTGCAAAGTTTGTTGTAACCGATAAAGATAAATTGTTGAAAGATATTTTTAACGTGTTTGTTGTTAATTATAGCAATGACGGAAGCTCGGACTTTACTCAAAAAGAACGATTTGAAGAGTTTAACAGAGTTATAAATGAAAAATTATCTAAAGCACTCTATTTTAAGACAAAATTTAAATTTACTTTTAGTGATTTGTTTAATGTACTATCCGATATAAATTCCAAGATATCTAAAGATTCATATGAAGTGAATTATACAGAATTTAAGGACAGAAAAAGAGAGCTTTTAAATAGAATTCTTTCGAGGAATACGAGAGCTGTTAGACAGTTAAGGTTGGTAGATAGCAAAGAGGTTTTTATTATTGAAGGCTTAACGCAGCAGTTGTTTTATGAAGATCTGAGAGATTATTATATTAATATGGGAAAGGATATTGAAATATCAAATATAGAATTAAACGCAAATATTAATTTTAATGATGTGAAAGAAGAACTTATATCTAATGAAGATGTCATTACTCCTGCTAAATTATTTTATAGAACGATAAAAAGAGATATAAGATCACCACTTTTTAGAAACGATTCGGGGCAGTATTTATTTTATAAAAAGGGGTGTTATATACATTTAACAGACGATGGGGTAGAGGACAGTGTTTCAATATCATGGGGTATAGATGATGAAGAATAATGAAATTGAAGAGATAGCATTAACAAATGAAATAATATGTAGGTTAATATATGAGTTTAAAATATCTTCTTTGGTTAAAATAATATTTATTTCATTTTCAGTCAAAAATATGCAAATTTACTTTAGTGCTTCAAACAAAAAATATGGATTGATAAACGAAGTATATAATGCAATTAGTGTTGGATTTAAAAATGGATTCTATGATTTTAAATATATTTTTAATTGCCTAGAAATTTTAGAGCGAAATAATTACATCGAGGTGCAAAATAGCAATATAAAGATTTTGAATACACCCAATTTCAGTCGAGAAAATAGTATACTAAATTCACAAATTTTCAATAAGATGATTTTGGATGTGATTAAATTAAGTGATTTGTCTTTTATAAAAGGAGTAATAGAGAATGTTTAATATTTCACATCTTAGAGTTAATTATATTAATAGCATAGAGCCAACGAATTACGAGTTTGAGCAATTAACATATGTATACGGAAAGAATAATGTTGGTAAATCAGCAATGATTTATGCATTAGATTTTGTATTAGGTAAAAGTGATGTTGGTCTAAATGATAAAGAAGGTTTAGATAATATTCTCTCAATTGAGTTAGAAATACAAGATAATGTAGATAAACTATTTTTAAAAAGAACAATTGATGACGAATATTACTATAAGATTGCGGAAGAAGATGAATATTTTCAAGTAGATGATAATCTATATAAACAGGAGATATCCAATTTTATCAATAAGGGTAATAAGAAATTTTTAGATGAGTTTTTCCTATTTAATGAAGAAAACCTATCATTTAGAGCATTCACATTTTTTAACTTTATAGATGAAAAAGGACTGGGTAATTTAGCAAATATATTTGCCAGATCAAAAGATTACGAACATCAAAAGAGAGCAAGAAAACTAATGACTTTTCTTTACAACTATAAAAATATACATGAACTGTGTAAATTGAATATTGACGAAAAGAAATTGGCTGAAAAGTTAAATTCATATAATGAAATAAGAATAAACTATAATTATTCATATAAAGAAATATTAAAGTATTTTGTTGAGCTAAATATTGAAACAAATGGCGAAACAAATGAGTTGTATGAACGATTCTTAAATTATAAAAATGGGTTTAATCGAAATAATGAAAGTGTAAATAGGGATGATTTAAACGAATTAATCAAAGCTTCATATGCCTTATCTGAAGAGTTAAAGTATCAAGAAAATTTAGAAAATCAATCTCAAAAACTCATTAATCGAAATAAAAAATCAGAGTTGGTGCTGAATGCTTTTAAAGAAATTGTCCGAGATGATGACCATTGGCAAGGGTATATAGAGAATATAGAGGAGTTAATAAATAAAAACAAATACAATGTCGATGTTCTATCAATCAAGGATTATAAAAAAACTATAGAGTTGATTAAAAAGAAGAAAAATAGAATTGATCAAAAAATTTATAGTATTTCAAAGGGAATAAACAAATCATCTTATGAAAAAACATCCCACATTTTGAGCGTCTTAGAACATTTATTTAAAAATATAAATAATAGTAAAGAAATTGTGGAATATGAAAAAACAAAAAAGACATTGGAAATGGTTCAGGGCAAGATTAAGGATCTTAATAAAAAATTTGATAATAACCTAATAAAAGCGTTTAATGAAACGATATTGTCATGGTATAAAAGGCTGGCAGTAAACGTAGATTTTGCAGAGGAAGACCTGGGTAAACCGGGATTTTGTATAGATTTCAATCCAATTCAAACTTCGCTTGTAGGGAAAAGAAATTATAAAGACGATATAAACGAAAAATATGTTTACAATCCAGGAAGTATGGCAAGAGAGACTACTTGGCAAATATTAGGTTGTCTGGCAAATTTAAAGATATTAATCGATAATTTCCAAGAATTACCATTTATGAGGTTGTTGATAGTAGATGGAATAAATCAACCTTTTGATGAAAATCCAAATTCATATCCAAAAGTATTTGAATTAATTAAAGAAATTTCTGCTGAAATAGGAGTACAACTGATCGTAGTGTCTACGATAGATAGGAATGAAATAGATAGGGGGAAACAATTGGATCTTAGCACCGGATTTAATAAAGCTCACAATATGTAATTATAAATTAAAACCCTTGCACCTATTTGCACCTACGAGGTTAGTTTTAGGTGCACTTAGGCAGTTTTGGACCGATTTTTGAAGTGACGGGAGCTCGCTTTGAAAGTCGGTCTTTTTTTGTGAATTTTTCTGTACCTAAAAGGTGAGTGTTTTGCACCTAATATTTTTTGGTAGGTTTTGAATTGTTATTAAAAAATAATAAAAGTGCCTAAAATAAAGAGTTTTAGGCACTTTTTTATGGAGCTTACGACGAGATTCGAACTCGTGACCTCAGCCTTACCAAGGCTGTGCGCTACCTGCTGCGCCACGTAAGCATATGCTGATGTACTTCAGTTTTTATTAAGTTTTCAATGTCCAATTTTTGGTCTTTTTTATTTTACCAAGGCTGTGCGCTACCTGCTGCGCCACGTAAGCATAAGATTTAGGTTGATTTTGCTTGTTTTTAGCGAGGTTTCTGCCTCCTCAAATATGTGGTCTTTTATCTTACCAAGGCGGTGCTCTACCGCTGAGCCACATCAGCATATATTGAATTTCGGGAATACTTTGTGTTGCCGTTGGATGGAAAATTCTTTCTTAAATTATCATAATTTATGTGTTTTGTCAAGAAAATTTGCTTGCTGCAAGCTGTTTTGAGGATTTTTATCTTGACGCGTGGAGTGAGAGTGAGGGTTGTGTTGAATGTTTCTTTATTATTCTTTTTGAATGGCGGAGATTTTGTGATAAAATAAAACCATGAGAATGAAGTTGCTTTCTCCAGCAGGGGATTTTGAATGTTTGAAAATGGCGGTTTTTTACGGGGCGAATGAGGTCTATTTGGGCGTCAAGGATTTCAACGCCAGAAACAACATCGAGGGGTTTGATTTGGAGAGCCTCAAGAAGGCTGTTGACTTTGCTCACATTTATGGGGTGAAGGTGCATCTGACTGTCAACATTCTCTTTGCTGATGATGAACTTCAAAATGCTCTGGATTTGGTTGTGACGGCTTACAACATTGGAGTTGATGCTTTTATTGTGCAGGATGTTGGCCTTGCAAGTTTGACTCACAAAATGTATCCAAATATTGAGATACATGCAAGTACGCAGATGGGACTACATAATCTTGAAGGTGTGAAAGAAGCGGAGAAATTGGGATTTAAGAGAGTAGTGCTTTCAAGAGAAACTCCGCTTTCGGAAATCAAAAGAATAAAACAAAACTCAAAGGTTGAAATTGAGTATTTTGCGCAGGGAGCATTGTGCATTTCATTCTCTGGAAACTGCTACTTGAGTTCCTATCTTTGCGATGCAAGTGGCAACAGAGGAAAGTGTAAACAATTATGCAGATTGCCATATACTTTTGAAAAAGATGGCAAGGTTTTGAAAGAGGGGTTTTTGCTCAGTGCAAAGGATTTCAACATGAGTGAAAAACTTTCTGATTTGGAAGAAGCCGGAGTTGATGTAATCAAGATTGAGGGGCGTGCAAGGCGTGCTTTTTATGTTGCAATTGCCACGAATGAGTATCGCTCGGCATTGGATGGAATGAATGCAAATCAAGAGGATTTGAAAGTTGCTTTCAACAGAAATTATACTGCTGGATATTTTGATGGAAATGGAGAAATTATTTCAGATTTCCAAAATCATATTGGTCTTGAAATTGGTGTTGTTGAGAAGGTAAATTGTGGCAAAAAGTTTAATGAAGTTTTTGTGAGAAGCAAGCGAAAGCTGAGCAAAAAATCAACATTCAAAATTTTTGAAAATGGAAAAGAAAAATGTGTCATTTCTGCATATGATTTGAGCGAGGTCGGCAGAGGATTATATCGTATCACAACCACTCAAAATGTGAGCAAGGGTGACAGGGTAAATTTGATTGTTGACAATGACATGGAAGAGAGTGTTTTATCTAAAGTTTTGAGGAGAAAAGTTGATGTCTTTGTATCTGCAAAAGTAGGTGAAGCAATCAAGGCAAGAGTCTCATGTGGGGAAGTGAATTTTGAGTGTGAAGGAGATGTTTGTCAGCTTGCACAAAAACAACCGCTCACTGAAGATGAAATTGAAAAAAACTTTCAAAAAAGCGAGATTTTTGATGCAAAAACTCATTGTGAACTGGATTTTGTATTCTTGACAAAGCAAAAACTTAATGAATTTAGACGAAATATTTTTGAAATCCTTGAAGAAAAAATTGTTTCTCAATATCGAAAAAACGAAAAGTTGCAAAAGATTGATTCGGGTTTCAAGAGCAAGCATAAACCACTTTGTGATATTCAAATTGTTGAAAAATTTGAAGAAGAATTGGTGCGGAAAAATATTGTTTTTTCACCAGAGATTTATAGAGCAGAGGAGATACAAAAACTTAAGGAAAAATGTGAGAAATCTGGAAAAGTTTTATATTTGGATTTGCCAAATTTTGCGCTTGAAAATGACATCAATTTTTTGAAAGAACTGATTGAGAAAACAAAGGTGAAAATTGTTGCAAACAATATGTATGCCATGGGTTTTGAAACGGAGATTGTTGTGGGTGGTGGACTGAATGTTTTCAATGCCCAAACAGCACAATATTTTGGGAAGAGTTTTATTGTTGCAGAAGGGGATGTTGGAGAGAAAATTGACTTTCCATATATGACACTTCGGCATTGTCCAATGAAGTCAAATCTGGGGGCGACTTGTGACAAGTGTCCATATGCACAAGGGTATTATTTCCGAATGCAAAATGGCAAGAAGTTGAGACTGAAGAGAAAGAAATTGGCAACATGCACATTCTATCTGACAGATTAGGCAAAAGAAAAGAGCGTACAATAATGTCCGCTCTTTCTTTCATATGCATGTCTGTCTAGAGTTGTTTGATCATCATGAAGTTTGATCCACGTTTGCCGGCAACAAGTCCGCTTACAAGCACAACTTTGTCTCCTTTCTGAACGAGTCCAGTGCTGATTGCTTTTTCAAGAGAACTCTTGTTGAGTTCGTCAATGTTTTTATAATTTTTGTCCATAACAGGGACAACACTGTAGAGCATGCTCATTTGATTGAATGCTTTTTCGCTTGGGGTGCAGGCAATAATTGGAACATTTGGTCTAAATCTGCTGATATTTTCTGCAGTGTCACCAGTTTTTGTCACGGCAATGATTGCCTTGATGTCATCTGTCCTTGAAAGTGAGTAAGCAGCATACCCAAGGCTCTTTGACGTGTCATGTGTTTTGATTGGAGTCTCAAGCCCTTCAATATAGTTTTCTGCCTCAAGAGAAATCCTTGCCATTGTCGAAACTGCTTCAACAGGGAATTTGCCCGATGCGGTTTCGCCAGAAAGCATTACGTTTGTCGAGCCATCAAAAACGGCATTTGCGACATCGCTTATCTCTGCTCTTGTTGGGCGAGCATTTGAAATCATGCTTTCAAGCATTTGAGTTGCTGTGATTGTAATTTTGCCAGTCTCATTGCATTTTGAAATCCATTCTTTTTGGAGGAGAGGGATTCTTACGAAATCAATCTCAACGCCAAGGTCTCCACGGGCAACCATGATACCATCTGAGTACTTGAGGATTTTGTCAAAGTTTTTGACACCCTCCTCGCTTTCTATCTTTGAAATGATTTTTACATTTGTGAAATTGATTGACTTGAGAAATTTCTTTATCTCAAGCACATCTTCGGCATAGTTTACGAAAGAAATTGCGACAAAGTCTGCGTCCATCTCTTTTGCAAAAACAAGGTCGCTTTTGTCTTGTTCGCTCAGATATGGCATTTCTGTCTTTACGCCAGGGAGGTTGATGCTCTTGTTGTTTGACAGTTCTCCTCCATGCACAACTGTGCATATGATGTCATTTGCAGTTGTTTTGTCAACGCGAAGTTCGATATTCCCATCATTAAGCAAAATCTTTACGCCTTTTGAAAGTACCTTTGGAAGGTTTTTGTAAGTGATTGAAACCTTTTCTTGGTCACCGATCGTCTCTTTTGCTGTCAATGTAAACTTGTCACCATCAGCGAGTGTGATTTTGCCGTCTGCAAATTGTTTTATACGAATTTCTGGACCTTTTGTGTCGACCATGATGCCAATGGCAGTCTTTTTGTTTTTTCTTGCAGTCTTGACTGCATCAATCATTTCTTTGTGAGATTCGTGTGTGCCATGGCTCATATTGAATCTGGCAACGTCCATGCCTGCATCAATCATCTTTTCAAGTGTCTCAACATCGCAACTTGTAGGTCCGATTGAGCATACAATTTTTGTTTTGTTCATATGTTTTTCTCCTGCCCTTATGATAGCAATATCAGAAAAAAAAGGCAAATTTATTTATGAAATTTTTCGAGCAAAAATAAACGCCTTGCCTTCTTAAATGTCTATTTATTTTACATTTTTGCAAAAAACGCCAAAATTTTGGAATACTTTTTGGAAAAAAGGTTGTTTTCTGCCTTTTGATATGTTAAAATAGACAAGGATAAGGAGCGTGTTATGAATGGTATGCTTTTGAGCCTTTGGGGTAAGATGAGAGATTGGGTTTCAACCACTTGGTCTCAAACAACTTATATCATTGTTGTTTGTATCTTGGGTGTTTGCGGACTTTTGCTCTTGTCTACATATCTGAAATCAAACTTCAACAAGGGTAAAAAAATTAAGTGGGGACCACTTGTTTTGGCACTTGTTTTGTTTGGACTTTTGGCTTTGATAAGTGCCCTCAGATATGCTTAAACTTTAAGGAGATTGGACGAAAATGGATATGCTTTTGAAAAGTTACCCAATGTGGGTGACAAAGTCATTCCCTATTATTAGAATTGTGTTGTTTTGTTTGGTTGTTGCTGCTGCGATTATTCTCATTGTGACAACTCTTCTTCAAAACGAAGATTCTGGTGGAACAAACGCAATCACTGGGCAACAAGAAAGTTATTACTCAAAAAACAAAGGTGGCTCTCGTGACGGGAAATTGAAAATTATCACCATTGTTTGTGCAAGTGTAATCGCAGTTTGCGTGATTTTGTACTTTGTAAGCTTCTTGATTTTGCCTATTGATGCTGCATAAGGGGCGAAAATGAGTAAAAAGAAAACAATTTTGGAATTGATTGACAGAAATAGTTTGGTTTATTCAAGTGTTGACAAACTATTTTTGTTTCTTTCTTCTGCGCTTGATTGTGAAGAGGCAGAAGTGAAGAGACTCTTCTATTCTCTTGTTGAGAATGGGGATATTTTTGAGATAAGGAAAAACAAATTCATCACAATCCCTTCTCATGGATATGTCAAGGGAGAGTTTTTTGGCACAACAAAGGGGTTTGGCTTTGTAAAGTCTGACAGTTTTGTTGATGATGTGTTTATCCCAGCAAACAAGACTTTTGGGGCTTTTGATGGAGAAAAGGTCATTGTCAAAATCCTTTCTCAATCAGGAGATGGTATTGATGGAGAAATTGTCAGCATTTATAAAGAACTTGACGGGCTTGTGGGTGCTGTGACAGTCGTGGGCGGAAATTATTTTCTTGATCCTGACAACACTAAGATTCCTTTCGAACTCCCTATCGTCAAGACGGGGCTTAAGCTTGAGAAAAATATGAAAGTCCTTGCTGCAATTCAAAGAACAAACGCTGGCAAGATAAAATGTGTTGTCAATGAAATCCTTGGGTTCAATGACGATGTCAAAGCGTTGGAACTTTCTATCATCAGAGACCACAATCTTTTCGAAAAATTTCCATATCCAGTTTTGGAGGCAGAAAAGAAAGTTCCTCAAACTGTTTCTGCAGCACAGAAAAAGGGGAGGCTTGACCTCACTGAAGAGACAATTTTCACGATTGATGGGGCAGATTCAAGAGACTTTGATGACGCAGTCAACATCAAAAAGTTTGCTGACTATTATGAAGTGGGTGTACATATTGCCGATGTAGGTGAATATGTCAAGCAAGGAAATGTTTTTGATGAAGAGGCGTTTAAGCGTGGCACAAGTGTGTATTTTCCTACATCAGTGCTTCCAATGCTTCCAGTTTCGCTTTCAAACGGAATTTGTTCTTTGAACGAGGGTGTTGAAAGACTTACTCTTTCTTGCATCATGAAAGTGAACTTCCAAGGCGAAGTTGTGGACTATCAGATTTGCGAATCAGTCATCAAGAGTGTGGCGAGACTCACTTACACTGAGGTGCACAAAGCAATCGTTGGCGAAGGGCTCAACGCAAAGACAAAGAAGCTCCAAAAAGATTTCTTGATTATGAGAGAACTTTGTGACATTTTGGAAGCAAACACAATAAATCGTGGGGCACTTGATTTGGAAATCCCAGAAGTGCAATTTGTCTTCGATGACAGTGGCATGGCTGTTGGGATTGAAAGAAGAGAAAGAAATGAAGCTCACAGATTGATTGAAGATTTCATGGTGCTTGCAAACGAGACTGTGGCAAGACATTTCAACAAGCTTGGGATTCCTTTTGTCTATCGTGTGCACGAAGCACCAACACAAGAAAAGGTGAAAGGTGTATGTGACTTTTTGAAGGGGATTGGAGTGCCTTATCCTGCTGTACCAAGTGACATCAAACCAAAATATTTCCAAGACATCTTGGACAAAGTTGATGGACTGAACACCAAAGAAGTGGTAAACAAAGTGGTGCTCCGTTCTATGACAAAAGCGAAATATTCAAACAAAAATCTCGGACACTTTGGTTTGGCACTTGTTGATTATTGTCACTTCACTTCGCCAATCAGAAGATATCCTGACCTGACTATTCACAGAATCATCAAAGAGTGGATTCACAAGAAAGGAAATATTTCTGAGACAAGAAGAGAAGAACTTGATGAATTTGCATTTGAATCCGCAGAACAATCTTCAAGTTGTGAAAGAAATGCGGATTATGCTGAAAGAGATGTTGATGACCTTTGGAAAGCATACCTCATGAAAGACAGAGTGGGAGAGGAATTTGAGGCAACAATCTCAAGCGTTACAAATTTTGGGATTTTTGTAAGTCTTGAAAACACAGTTGAAGGACTTGTCAAAATTGAGGACCTTCCTGACGATGTTTATATGTTCCTCGAGAGACAGTTGAAACTCAAGGGGGCGTCACACGTATACTCTTTGGGAGACAAAGTGAAAGTCGCTCTGACGAATGTAAACTTGCAATCAAGAAACATTGATTTCAAGATTGTTGAATAGATTTGATAAAAAAATGGTAAAAAACACAGATTTTCTTTGAAAAAACACCATTTTTTTTATCTTTTTTTGAAAATGTTATTGAAAAATATGATTTCAGGTGATATAATGGGAGGGGAAATGAAGGTTATATCAAACAATAAGCGGGCGTTTTATGACTACTTCGTTTCAGACTTGGTTGAGGCTGGAATTGTCTTGGAGGGCAGTGAAGTCAAGTCTGTACGTGCTGGCGGTGCAAGTCTTTCAGAAAGTTTTGTCGTCATCAAAAATGGTGAAATTTTCTTGAAAAACGCATATATTAAACCATACGAACAGACTTCATCTTTCAAACCGGACGAAAGAAGGTCGCGAAAGTTGCTTCTTAGCAAAAGCGAAATTTCAAAGTTTGCTCGTGCGGTCAAAGAAAAAGGATTTACACTGATTGCCACAAAGATTTATTTCAACAAATCTGGAAAGGTTAAGGTGGAAATCGGTCTTGCAAAAGGTAAAAAACTTTACGACAAGAGACAAACCCTCAAAGAAAAATCTGTTAAGAGAGAAATCGAAAGATTCTCTGTTTGACATTTTGGGGACGATTTTGGTTTCGACGGAGATTTATGTGGAATACATAAAGCACGCAGTGATTTGCCCATCACTTAAAAAATGAGCTAAGCGAATAAACGCAGAAAAAAATGACAATGTTGTTTCTTTCAACACAGCTGCTGTTGCTGCCTAATTGAATTTGACAACGACCTGATTGAAAATTTCAATCTGCTCACCTTTTGATTTGCCATCAAAAGAACTGGGTATCATCAAAGGCAAAAATTTTGTAGAAAGTTTTCCTTGTATCTGCAAAAAATTTTAAGGAATAGTTTTTGAAGTCTGTTTATGGACAAATTAAAAACGAATTTTTAAGCATAAACTAAGCGTGTAGAAAAGTATTTTGCAAGGTTTTCGGACGAGGGTTCAATTCCCTCCGTCTCCACCAAAAAACTTAAGGTCTGAAAAGTTGGTATGACTTTGCCAAAAACAAACACAATAAGTAATCAAAAAGGAAGGTAATTTTGCTATGTTAAAATCTCTCTTAAATGCAGGAAGCGGAAGCATCAACTCACTTATCTTGGATGTGTTTATCATCTTTGCAGTGGTGCTTGCTGGATCACTCATCGTTTACTTCTTGTTTGAAATGGTGAATGCACTCATTTCGAAGGAGAAAAATCCAAAAAGTAAACATGAAGACAGATTGATTTTCGAAGAGAATGAATTGAAGGCAGAACAAGATGGAATTGTTTCTGCATACAATCTTGATGAGGAGAAAGTTGAGGAGACTCAAGAAGTTGAAGAATTGAAGGAAGAACCAGTTTTCAACGAACAAGACATTCTTGAAGTTGACGATGCTCGTGCTCAAGCAGAAGAAACAGAAATCGAAGCTGCAAAGGCGAGAGAGGAAAGAGAGAATGCTGAAAGAAGAGCATACCTCGAAGCAAGAAGACAAGAAATCCTTAGAAGAATGCAAGAAAATGCTGCTGAAGAAGTGGCTCAAGAGGCTGCAGAGGAAACAGCGGAAGAGACAACTGAAGTTGAAACGGTTGAGGGAGAAGCTGAAGAACTTCCTGCTGTCCCAGAAATCGAAGATCCAGTGGCTGAAGAAGAGGTTGAACCTGAAGCTGACCACTTGGATGAAGAAAGAAAAGCTCTTGAGGAAGAAAAACAAAGATACGCAGCAATGGTGCAAGAACTTGAACAAGCAAAGCGTGCACTTGCTGAACAAACAAAAGAACCTGAAGTTAAAACCGTTGTGGTAAACAAGAAACTTGCTGGGCTTTCAATTGACGAACTGAAGAAACGACTTGCAAAGGCTGAAAGCAGACTTGCAGCAACTGAGAAAGAGTTTAAGCAATGCAGAAAGGAATTTATTCCTCTTCAAAGAGTTTGGACCACTCATGAGCGAGATGAGAAGAAACTTAGAAGAAAAGAAGCTCTTGTTGCAAAACAAAAAGTTTTGCTCTATGGCGTAAACAATTACGCTGACATCGATGAGGATAAGGCTAAGAAACTTTCTGAAGACCTTGATCTTTTGGATGGACTTAAACTTTCTGTTCAACATTGCGAAGAAGTTATGAAAAACAACCAAGAGAGATATCCACTTCTTGAAAAGATGTACTATGTTTTGAAGGCTAGAAACGAAGATCTCAAAAACGATGTTGAATCTTTGACTGCTGAAATTGCTAGACTTGAAAAAGAACAAGAAGAAGCAAACGCTGATTCTGAAAACTAAATTGCGAAAACCACCGATACTGCGGTGGTTTTTTTTGTGGGAGTTTTATGATTTTGTTTTGCTTAGGCATAAAACTTTGGTATAATATGCACATATGAATACGTATTTTGCAAAATCAACTGAAGAAGTCTTGGAAAGTGTGCAGGCGACAACTGCTGGACTTTCTTATCGTGAAGCAAAAACGAGGCTTGAAACGAATGGAAAAAATGTTCTTGCTGAAAAGAAGAAAAAGAGCAACTTTGTGAAATTTTTGGGGCAATTCAAAGAAATACTTATCATTGTCCTCTTGCTCAGTTCTGTTGTGAGTGTTGTCATTGGAATTATTCAAAAATCTTATGAGGAGTTTATTGATGCAGGAATCATATTGATTATTGTTTTCATCAATGCCATAATTGGATATTTGCAGGAGCGAAACTCCGAAAGAGCCATGGATTCGCTGAAAAATCTCACAAAACCATTTTGCAAGGTGATTAGAAATGGCAAAACAATCAAAGTTAAGTCTGAAGAACTTGTGCTTGGTGACATTGTCGTTTTGGAAGCGGGGGATATTGTCCCAGCGGATCTGAGACTTTTGGAAAGCAACTCTTTGAAGATTGAAGAAAGTGCACTCACTGGTGAGAGTGTCCCTGTCGAAAAAGATGCTTCACTTGTTCTTCAAGAAAATGCTGTGCTTGGTGACCGTGTCAACATGGCTTATATGGGCAGTGTTGTCACATATGGAAGAGGTGTCGGTGTCGTTGTTGCTTGCGGGATGCAGACTGAAATGGGAAAAATTGCTGCGGCTCTCCATGAGATAAAGACAGAAGACACTCCGCTTACAAAAAGAATCAAAAAGACAAGTATTGTCATCACAATCATTGTGCTTTTGGTTTGTTTGGCAGTTTTCATTGTCGAATTGTGTATATCAAAAGGTAAAGATGTTTTCGCTGCGTTTTCTATGGCGATTGCCATCGCAGTATGTGCAATCCCAGAAGGTCTTCCTGCTTGCAACACCGTCACGATGTCTATGGGTGTGAAGAGAATGAGCGAGCAAAGAGCGATTGTCAAGCATTTGCCTGCTGTTGAGACTTTGGGAAGCACCGAAGTCATCTGCTCTGACAAGACTGGCACTTTGACGCTCAACCAAATGACTGTGAAGCAAATCTTCTATTTTGGTGGATTGTGTGAAGAAGTAAACAACAAAAAGTTTGATGACAAACCTGTCGGTGATGATGCAAACAATGTTATGACGCTTGAGAAAGCGGAAGAGTTGTATGGTGCAGAGTTCAAAGATGACAAAGGTTTCAACGAACTCATCAATTGTATGCTTTTGTGCAATGACACAATGACAAAACTTGAAGACAATAAACTCGAAACAATCGGCGATCCAACTGAAATTGCTTTGGTGCACTATGGATATAAGTTTGGCATCAGCAAGGAGAAAGTGGAAGGTAAACTTAAGAGAATAAACGAAATTCCTTTTGACAGTGATAGAAAATTGATGACGACTTTCCATCAAGTGGAAGAACAGAAGATTGCTTATACAAAGGGTGCAATTGACAGCATTCTTATAAGATGTGATCGTATTTTGGACAACGGCAGAATCAGAAAAATTACAAACGAAGACAAGGACAGAATAATTGAAAAGAACACCGAGTTTGCTTCGAAAGCACTCAGAGTTCTTGGATTTGCCTTCAAGACGGTCGACAAAATCAATCGTCCAACAAGTGCAAACACGGAGTATGATTTGTGTTTCATTGGTATGGTCGGCATGATTGATCCGCCAAGAGAGGAAGTGAAAGATTCTATCAAAACTTGCAAACAAGCTGGTATCACCACAATCATGATCACTGGTGACCATAAAGACACTGCTTTTGCAATTGCAAACGAACTTGGAATTTGCACTGACAACAAGAAGGTCATCACTGGACAAGAACTTGACCAAATTTCTGATGAAGAATTTATCAAATCCATAAATCAATATCAAGTTTATGCAAGAGTGAGTCCAGAGCATAAGGTGAAAATCGTCAAAGCCCTCAAGGCAAACAACAAGACTGTTGCCATGACGGGTGATGGTGTGAATGATGCTCCAAGTATCAAGGCGGCAGACATTGGTGTCGGGATGGGTATCACTGGCACAGATGTGACAAAAGAAGCAGCGGATGTTATTTTGACAGATGACAACTTTGCAACAATTGTTGGGGCGGTGAAAGAGGGCAGAAGAATTTATGACACAATCATGAAGATTTTGATGTTTTTGCTTGGTACATCAATCGCAGAACTTATTGCAATGACTGTTGTGCTTTTGGGCTTTAGAGACGTCAATTTCTTCCAGCCAGCACTTATCCTTTGGATCAACTTTGTTTCTGATACATTTATTGGGCTTGCCCTAGGCTTTGAAAAAGCAGAAAAGAATGTTATGAAGAGAAAGCCAATCAAAAACACCGGAAGTTTGTTTAGGGGTGAGAGTGGAATAAGTATCCTTACATCAGCACTTTTTGTGGGGTTTGGCATTGTTGGGCTCTATTGTGGATGCACCTTTGGGTTGAAACTCTCTTCTGCAGAAGTGACAACAATTTGTTTCCTTTTCACCTGCATTGCAGAACTTTTCCATGCTTACAACTACAAAAACAGAGTAGCAACACTTTTCAGCAAAAACATCTTCGACAACAAGATTCTCAACCTTGCATTTGTTGGGTCACTCCTTTTGACAGTGATTGTTGTGGTTGCGCCAATTGCGCCTATTCAACACGCAATGGGAATCACTTCAATCAACTGGTGGCAATGGCTCATGGTGATTGGATGCTCAATTATGATCATCCCTTACTTTGAGATTGTGAAGTGCTTCTTGAGGAGAAGAGACAGAAGACTTGAAAACGGCGTAAGAGGAAAGAAAAAATGATAAAAAGGCAGAAGATTTGACTTCTGCTTTTTTTTGACCTTATATTTCTTTACATTTTTTTGAGATTAAGATAAAATAAATATGTTATTGAGGTAGATATATGATTTTGGATGTCCAAAAAGAAAAATTGTCAAATTTGAATGAAGAATTTGCTTTCATCAAGGAGTGTCTTTGACCCGGTTACGCAAGAGCAAAGACTGGAAGAATTGAAAAAAGAACAACTCTCAGAAGGCTTTTTTAATGACGCCAAAAGGGTGTCAAAAGTCGGCAGAGAGGCAAAACTTTGTGAATATAAAATTGAAGAAGTGAAGAGTATTCAAAGCAAGATTGAAAATTGTCAGGCAAGTATCGAACTTTTGGAAGAAGTTGACGATGAGGGACTTTTTCAAGAATTGATGTCAACGCTTGCTGATCTTGAAGCTGAGATTGAAAATGCAAAACTTGAAACTCTTTTGTCTGGGAAATATGACAACTATAATGCTATTTTGACTTTGCATGCTGGAGCTGGTGGCACTGAGGCTCAAGACTGGGCTGACATGCTTTTCAGAATGTACAGTATGTATGCAGAGAAAAACAAATTCAAAATCAAGGTGCTTGATGTTTTGGATGGAGAAGATGCTGGAATCAAATCCATTTCTTTTCTCGTCTCTGGCGAGTATGCTTATGGATATTTGAAGGCGGAAAAGGGTGTGCATAGACTTGTGAGAATTTCGCCATTTGATGCGAATGCAAGAAGACACACAAGTTTTGCGTCACTTGAAGTTATGCCAGAGATTGAAGAAACTCCAGACATTGTCGTCAGACCAGAAGATTTGAAGGTTGATACATTCAGAAGTTCGGGCGCGGGCGGGCAGCATGTCAACAAGACAGAGTCAGCCATTCGAATCACTCACATTCCTTCTGGAATAATCGTTGCGTGCCAGACTGAGCGTTCACAAGTGCAAAACAAAGAAACCGCAATGAAAATGCTTTACTCAAAACTTGTTGAAAAGCAAGAGCTTGAAGAATTGGAAAAGTTGGCTTCAATCCGTGGTGATGTCAAGAAAATTGAGTGGGGAAGCCAAATCCGCTCTTATGTCTTCTGTCCTTACACAATGGTCAAGGACCACAGAACAAACTTTGAAACAAGCGATGTGCAAGCAGTTATGAATGGCGATATTCAGGGCTTTATCAATGAGTACCTTAAAAGGACAAGTGTGAAAGGTTGACATGAGTTATTTGGAAGAATCAAAAATTAAATATGAAAATTTGCGGACAAAGAAAGATGTTGTCATCCTATCAATTGAGTCTTCTTGTGACGAGACTGCCATTGCCATTGTCAAAAACGGCAGACAGGTGCTGTCAAACATTGTTTCTTCACAAATAGACATCCACAAATTGTATGGTGGAGTTGTGCCAGAGATCGCTTCAAGAAACCACATCAAAAACATCTCTGATGTTTTGAAGGAGGCGTTGCAAGCGGCAGATATGACATTTGCTGACATTGATGCAATTGCTGTGACATATGGTGCGGGGCTTATGGGAGCACTTTTGGTGGGAGTGAACTTTGCAAAGACACTCGCGTATGCTCTCAATTTGCCACTTATTGCAGTCAGCCATGTGCATGGGCACATTGGTGCAAACTACATATCCTATGAAGAACTTGAACCACCATTTTTGTGCCTTATGGTAAGTGGTGGACATACTGCAATCATCGATGTCAAAGATTATTGTGATTTTAATCTCATCGGCTCGACGGTGGATGACTCTGTTGGAGAATGTTTTGACAAGGTTGCAAGAGTTTTGGGATTGCCTTATCCTGGTGGACCTGCGATTGACCGTTTGGCAAAGGTTGGAAAGAACATTGTCAAATTCAACTATAAGACACCGCTCAAAGACACATTCAACTTTTCGTTTAGTGGACTCAAGACTGCTGTTGTGAATTATGTGCACAACAAAGAGCAAAAAGACGAGGCGTTTTCGAAAGAGGACATCGCTTGCACTTTTCAAGAGATTGTCACTGACGAACTTTCAGAAAAGGCAGTCAAAGCGTGCAAGAGCCTAGGACACAAAAAGTTGGTCATTGCGGGCGGAGTTGGAGCAAACGCTCGTCTGAGAGAAAAAATAAGCGATGCGTGTGAAAAAAATGGTGTGAAAGCATTTATGCCAGTACTTAAATACTGCACTGACAACGCTGCAATGATTGGCTCGATTGCGTATTATTATGTCAAAGTTGGGATTGGTTTTGCAGACCTGACTCTCACAGCAAAGCCAACTGTTGGAATTTAGGAGGAGGTTGTGAAAGGAAAATTGAAAGATTTTTTTAAGAGAATCAAGTGGTGGGAATACACCTTTATGGCGGTGTTTATCACTGCAATCATTGTTTGTGGTGTTGTTTTCAAATCTTCACCACTCACGATACTTTGCTCTCTCTTTGGAGTCGTTGGGGTATTCTTCATTGCAAAGGGTATGGTCATTGGACAATTTATCTCCATCATCTATTGTGTTTTGTATGTCACCATGAGTTATTTCAACAAACTCTATGGAGAGATGTTGGTCAACTTGGCGGTCACTCTCCCTATGTATGTAATCACAATCATCTCTTGGATGAAGAATTTCAGCAAAAAAGACAAAGTTGTAAAAGTAAACAAAAGTTTGTCAAAACTTGAGTGGAGTTTGTTTTTTGTATGTTTTGCTTGCTCAAGCGTGGGATTCTATTTCTTGCTCAAAGCATTCAACACTGCAAATCTTATCATAAGTACTTTCTCAGTTTTGGCTGGGGCAATGGCTGGATATTTGGCATTGCGTAGATGTGAATACAATTTTGTGTTCTACATACTCAGCAACATTGTCTGCATTTGCCTTTGGATGTTTATGATTGTGAAAGACAAAAATGTCTCTTACATCCCTACAATCATACTCTTTGTTGTTTTGCTTTTCTTAAATGTTTTTTGAATGATCACTTGGATCAAACTCAAGCGTATTCAAAACATGAGAAAGAAAGTTTTGAAACGTAGACAAGAACGACTCGTTATGGACATGGACTATATGAAGGAGAATAGATAAAATGGAACTTTTGGCACCTGCTGGAAATTTTGAAAAGTTTTTGACTGCATTGCACTTTGGTGCGGATGCGGTTTATCTTGCTGGGGGCAGGTTTGGTCTCCGTGCATTTGCGGGGAACTTCACACCAGAAGAAATGACTGAAGCAGTGAAAATCGCACATGAGAAGAATAAAAAGGTTTATATCACACTAAACATAATTGCAAAGGACAAAGATTTTGACGGCTTGGATGAGTATCTTGAGTTTTTGCAAAAAATCTCCGTAGACGCTGTGATTGTGGCTGACCTTGGGATGGTGGCATACATCAGAGAACATGCTCCGCTTTTGAATGTGCATGTGAGCACACAAGCAAACATCATCAATTCTTATTCGGCAAAACTTATGGCTGACCTTGGGGCGAAGAGATTGATTTTGGCGAGGGAACTTTCTCTTGGTGAAATCAAGCAAATCAGAGAAAGCGTGCCGGCAGAAGTTGAGATTGAGGTTTTTGTCCATGGGGCGATGTGCATGGCCTATTCTGGCAGATGCTTGTTGTCAAACTATTTGACAGGACGTGACTCAAATCATGGCGAGTGTGTGCAAGCATGCAGATGGAAATACATGATAAGAGAAGTCAGCAGGCAAGACGAGCTTGAGGTGCAAGAGGATGAGAGAGGCTCTTATATCTTTAACTCAAAAGACCTCAACATGCTCTCTCATCTTCAAGAACTCAAAGAGATTGGTGTTGACAGTGTCAAGATTGAGGGGAGAATGAAGTCGCCTTATTATGTTGCTACAGTTGTCAATGCTTATAGAAAGGCGCTTGATAGATTGCCACAAAAGCCAACAAAAGAGTTGGATGCGGAACTTGAAAAAGCAAGCCACAGAAGATATACGACTGGATTCTATTATGGTGATGAGGGCAAGCAATACACAGATGATTCTATGCCAGTGCAAGAGAGTGAGTTTGTTGCTGTTGTGACAAAAGACTCTTCTGACGGCGAGGTCGAAGTGGAAATGAGAAACAAATTTTCGGTGGGCGACGAACTTGAGATTTTGAGTGTGAATGACAAGGCGTTCAACAAAAAACTTGTTGTAAGTGGAATCAAAAACATGGCAGGAGAGAGTCTCGAATGCTCGAAAGTTGTTCAAGAGAAAGTGACAATTCCTTGTAAATATCAACTTTTTGCTGGGGATATTTTGAGAAGGTAGTCTGTCGAATTTTCCAGAATTTTGTTTGACATGGCTTTTGTCATGGTGATAAAATTGTTTTGAGGTTGAAATGGCAACAATAAATATCAATAATGTTGAAAACGTTGAAGGAAAGTATCATGTACTTTTTCTTGAAGGCAAAAATATTGTAGATCAGGCAAAAAATGACTTGCGTTTTGCAATTTATTCTTTGCTTGCCTTTTGTGCTGTGATTGCACTCTTTATTGTTGTGTCTGGATTCAACATGTATTATGTTGGTTTTCTTGTTGTTTTCTTGGTGTTTTTCTTTGCAATGCTTGTTTATATCCTTCTTGTAAAACATAAAGGAAAAAAACAGTGCATTTATGCTGTGCAAAATTCAAGAACGAGTGACATTGTTGCAAAACAAGTTGACAGACGAAAGAGAAGCAAGGTGCTTATTCATTCTATGTCAAGCACGATTGACAGGCATGATGCAAAGAAAAAATATCCTGGAGTTTTCAAAAAGTACAAGAGAATCAGAAAACATGCTCATCTTGTGGGGATTATCAATGAATTTGAAAAAGAGGAATCAAAAAAGGAGAGTCGATGACTCTCTTTATTTTTGTCTTTTGAAAAATAAACTTGATGTGGATTTCTTGCGTTTATGCATGCAATTACTTGTCTTTTTTTGTGATTTTTGGTATCATTGATACTATATTTGGGAGTGAAAGATATTTATGAAAATTTCTAGCAAACAACTTAGAAAAACTTGGCTCGATTTCTATAAAGAGCGTGGACATGTGGACATCGGAGGAGTGTCTCTTGTTGGAGATGGTTCGACTGGGGTTATGTTTAATGTCGCTGGTATGCAACCACTTATGCCATATCTTCTTGGGCAAAAGCATCCAAAGGGGACAAGGCTTTGCAATGTGCAAGGTTGCGTGAGAACGGTTGACATTGACTCTGTCGGAGATCCTACCCATTTTACATTTTTTGAGATGATGGGAAACTGGAGCTTGGGAGACTATTTCAAAAAAGAAAAAACCGCTTGGACATTTGAACTTCTTACGAAAAAGTTTGGGCTTGACAAGAATGAGATTTGGTCAACTGTTTTTGAGGGTAATGACGCTGCGCCAAGAGACAACGAGACAGCAGAACTTTTGATTGGGCTTGGTATTGCGCCAAACCATATTCAATATCTTGACAAGAGCAACAACTGGTGGGAGCTTGAAGGCACTGTTGGCACTCCTTGCGGACCAGACAACGAATGGTTTTATCCAAGACACAACAAGCCATGTGGACCAAACTGTGGACCATCTTGTGACTGCGGAAGATATGTTGAAATCGGAAACGATGTTTATATGCAATATGAAAAAACAGAAAATGGTTATATCCCATTGAAAAACAAAAATGTTGACACTGGGTTTGGATTTGAAAGGCTTTTGATGTTTTTGAATGGAGAAGTTGATGGATACAAAACAGATATCTTCTCTGAAACAATCGCACTTATGGGGAAAACATTGGGTGTGAGATATGGCGAAGATGAAAAAGTTACAAAAGCAATGAGAATTGTTGCTGACCATATCAGAACAGCCGTTATGCTCATTGGTGATGTCAACGGAATTTTGCCATCAAATGTTGGTGCTGGATATATTTTGAGAAGACTTATTCGTCGTGCAGTTCGATTTGCTCGTGACATTGGTCTTTCACTTGAAGCAATTTTGGATGTTGCCAAGATTTATATTGAGAAGGTTTACAACGAGGCTTATCCGCTTCTTGTAGAGAAGGAAGAATATATTTTGAGAGAACTCACTGTTGAAATGGAGAAATTCAACAAGGCTCTTGAAGAAGGCAGAAAAGAATTTGAAAAGACAATTGCTGGCATTGAAAAGCATAAACAATTTGCTGCCACCAAAGGTGAGATTGTTGAAAACATCATCTCTGGAAAAGCAGTATTTAGACTTTTTGACACTTTCGGTTTCCCACTTGAAATAACAAAAGAACTCGCTGAGGAGCGTGGATATGCTGTTGATGAAGAAGGTTTCAAAATAGCATTTGAAGAACATCAAGAGAAGAGCCGTTCAGCTGCAGCAGGGGCATTCAAAGGTGGTCTCTCTGATGATTCTTATGAGACAGCAAAACTTCACACTGCAACTCACCTCATTTTGGCAGGACTTAAGAAAATGTTTGGCGAGCAGGTTGTTCAGAAGGGTTCAAACATCACACCTGAGAGGCTTCGTTTTGACTTCAATCTTGACCACAAGATGACACCAGAAGAAATTAAAACTCTTGAAGATTTTGTCAATGATGCAGTGAGAAGAGAGCTTTCTGTCACTTGGGAAGAGCTTTCTTTGGAAGATGCAAAAAAGAGTGGCGCACATGGCGTTTTTGATTCTAAATATGGAGAAAAAGTTAAGGTTTATGTGATTGGTGATGTTGACAGACAAATTTGTGGTGGACCTCATGCAAAGAACACGAAAGATCTTCATCATGTCAAAATTGTCAAAGAAGAGAGTTCTTCAAGCGGAATAAGAAGAATTAAGGCTATTTTGGACTAAGTCTTTTGACTTTGACATTGACAAACGCATCACTTTATGTTAGAATAGTTATATAAAATAAGAAGGAGAGTGTTATGGCACAAGGTTCAATCAGAAAAGGTTTCTTTTTCTACTTTGGTTTGTTTGTCTTGCTTTTGGTGTCAGTTTTCTTGATTTGTCTCGTCATTATGATGTTTAACCCAGGGAAAACTGTGCTTTGGATGAAATACTTCTCTGGCAAGCAAGAAATTGGTGTTACTCACACAACGCCAGTGACTGAGGGTGGTGCGACAATCGACATCGATTATTCAAGTTTGAAGGAGATTGAGGTAAATTGTGAATACGCAAAAGTAACCGTTCAAAGAAACAAAGAGTATAAGGACGATTTTGTTGTTATCAGAAACTATGCAAAAGGTTTCTCAGGCGCAAAGAAATATTCTCCTTTCAACTATAAGGTTTCTTTGCAAGGGACAAAACTTGTTGTTGATATTGATGAACCAAATGGATTTATATATTTCTCAAAAGATATTGAAGTGATCATCAATGACTGCACAACAGTTGACAAAATCAATTTGAACAACATCGCTTTGAAAGTCAATGCAAAGGGAAGTGGAGATATTTATCTTGGCGGAACAACAAACAAAGACGAGGTGGCAGTTGGACTTCGTTCGGTGGATGTTTCCACAAGCAAGGGAACAATCACTCTTGGAAGAAAGTTCAACAGCGACTCAATCACAAGTGCGATTGATGCAAACAAGGATGAAGACAATTATGGAATCCGTCTTTACACTGGAAGCGGTTCGATTAAAGCGGTAAACACAATTGTTCATGGTGCAAAATCAGGTAATGGAATTCGTCAAACACAACAAAATGTTTCTGTCGGAACAAGAAAGGGTAGAATCAATCTTGGTATCATTGATCTTGGTTCAAAAACTTTGGAAGTTAAGTGTAAGAAAGGGACAATCGCTGTTGGCAACATTTATGCTGGTGCTGTTCAAGTAAACGATTGCGTCAATGGAAACTATAAGTTTGACACTGTTTCTTGTGATGTTACTTTCTGGGGAACTGCTGATACAATCATTTCACCTATCATCAGAATTAATGATCTTGGTGGTGAGTTTAGATTGCTTTCAACTGGAAAGAAAGATGCTCCTGTCGTAAACATCAAAAATGCTCAAAAGAAAGTTGCCGTTACTGCAGCAAAGGGAAGCGTCACTGTTTCAAATGCAAAAGGGGAAGTTGACATCAACAGCAATGCAAGTATGGCTGTGAAAGTTGCCATCGACAAGGATAACTCAAACATTATCAACATTGAAAATGAGAAAGGCAGCATCCGCTTGAAATTCCTTGGTGTTGTGTCAAGAAGTGCAAGAATTGTTACAAATACATCAAGCCTCAACATTGATTTCACAAAGGACGCATCATTTGCAGCAAACTGCTACAATAAAGATACAAGCAATGCTTTGCCAATCAGCAAGATTATTATCAAGCTTGGCAGTTCGAAAGTGGATTACAAAGATTATTATGATGAGAAAAATGGAATTGCAACATTCACTGGTACAACAGCAAAAGGAGATATCACAATCAACACAAACAGCAGTATCAATTTCAATCTTGTAAGTGCTGCATAATTGCGGTGTTTGGATTTGCTTAAAAATTAAAAGGAGGCTTGCCTCCTTTTTTCTTGCTGATTTCTCTTTGAGAGAGGAGGATGAGTGTTGTATAATAAAAACATAGGAGAAAGGATATGATTGCGGTCTATATTTTGCTTGCAGTGAGCATTGTCACAAGCTTTGTGGGGATTGTTGTATGTTTGAAAACGAAAAGCAGCAGCAAACTTGATGACAAAGACAAAAATGAGATTATTGAAAGTTTCAATAGAAATATTGGGCTTTTGAGCCAGTCTTTGAGCGATGTGCAAAAGATGGGAAGTTCTGCCACTGTTGATGCGGTTGAGAGATTTAAGAGCAATTTGACTGAAGGGCAGGCGGCACTTGAAAAGAGAGTTATGGAGCTTATCAAACAACTCGACGAGCGTATGCAAAACATAAGCAGAATGCAAGAAGAAAAGCTGGAGGCAATCAGAGTCTCAAATGAAAGAAATATCAAGTCTCTCCAAGAGGACAATAACAGACAACTTGACAAGATGCGCGAGACAGTTGACGAAAAACTTTCAAAGACAATCAATGAGAGATTTGAGCAAAGTTTTGATGTTTTGAAGAAACAGCTAGAGAGTGTGTATAAATCTCTTGGCGAAATGCAGTCAATTGCGACTGATGTTGGAAGTCTTACAAAGATGCTTTCAAATGTAAAGACAACTGGTATTTTTGGGGAAATTCAACTTGGTGCAATCTTTGACCAGATTTTGACAAAAGATCAGTATGAGATCAATTTCATCACTGGAGATGGAAGAGAGCCGGTTGAGTATGCTGTCAAACTTCCTGGACAGGCTGACGGTGATTTTGTCTATATGCCCGTGGACTCAAAGTTTCCTTACACGATTTACAGCGATTTACAAAATGCGTACGAATCAAATGATTTTGATTTAGTTAAGCAGAAGAAGGAACAACTCAAAAACACAATCCGTGGCATGGCAAAGGATATAAACACGAAATACATATATCCACCAAAAACAACAAATTTTGCTGTCATGTTTTTGCCAGTTGAGGGACTTTATGCAGAAGTGGCAAAGCAAGGACTGATTGAGGAACTGCAACAAAAATACAATGTCACAATTGCTGGACCAACAACTATGAGTGCGCTTCTCAACAGCCTTCAAATGGGCTTTAGGACACTCGCGATTCAGAAGAAGTCGGGCGAAGTTTGGAGGATTTTGGGGGCTGTTAGGACGGAATTTGATAAGTTTAACGCCATTGTTGACAAAATCCAAAAACAGTTTGACACAACAAGCAGAGATTTTGACAGTCTTGTTGGCACAAGAAGCAGAATGATTGCAAGCAAATTGAAATCTATTGAAAGACTTGATGTGAAAGAGAGCCAAGAGCTTCTCGGCACAACAGATATTGGCGACGGGGAATAAAAAAGACTAGTTTTTGCTAGTCTTTTTTCTTGTTTATTTCATCAGTTTTTCAACAGATTTTGCAAGAAGTGCGGATGCTTGTTTTTCATAACCTTTGTAAGCATGATTTGCATTTTTTATATTGTAAATTGCAAGATTGGCGTTCTTGAATTCGTTTTTCAAAGTTTCATCAACGTATTCTGTGGAGTAGTTGCCGTATACATGGTCTTGAGTCCCTTTGATGATTTCAATTTTGCCTGTGTAGTCAAGCACTCTGTTTTTTCGATTTTCTTCGATGGCTATTGTATCTGCGGATGAGCCATATCTGAAAGTTGTGTAAATCTTTTTCGCTGAAAACTCATTTGTCAGCATCTTGTCACCATTTCCATTTTCTGTTTCTAGTTTTGCAAGGTTGATAAAATAATCATACTTTTCATGCACTCTTTCTCTGAATCTGAAAACCATATCAACAGGGGACATAAGGACAATTTTGTCTATTGATTTGTTTTTCAAGGCATAGTTCAAAACTTTCAAAGTCCCTAAACTATGTCCAATAAGTACAATCTTCTCAAAGCCTTGTTCATGTGCCAAAGAGACAAATGCGTCAATGTCATAGAATGATTCTTCAAAGTTTTCATACTTGCTTCCAGCCTTAAATCTTTCATATCTACCATCAGAAAGTTTATACAAATGAGTTTCTTGTTCGGCACCACGATTGTTTGTTGTCATAAAAGCGAAGCCACTGTATGTCAATCTGTTTATCAAGTCATTGAGATATGATTGTTTGAAAAAGTTTCCGCCAGAACCGTGTACAAAAATTGCAATATCTTTTGTATCATTTTTTGGTCGATGGAGAATGCATGGCAGTTGAACCTTGTCCTCTGTTTCTGCAATAAGAAGTTCTTTGTACTTGATTGTTTTTGTTGTGTCAATCCCTTTGATAATCTTCTCAAGTTCTTTGAAAACAAACACATAGAATGGGATATTTTTGAAAACAGTGTCTGGGCTGTTTTCCAGCATCTTTTCTTTCAACTCTTCATAATCCCACCACTTGTATTCTGTTGTAAGATATGGCTCGATATGGATGTCTTCATCTTTGAAATCCCCTTTGACATAATAGAAATAAGCGAATTTGTTTTTCTGCTCGTCATCTCTTTTTGCAAGAGTAAAAAACATGATGCTCTTTTCATCAAGATGAAGCCCAAGCTCTTCTTCTGCTTTTTCAGAAAGACTTTGAATGTTTGTTTGGTTGATGTTTGGATGGTTTGCAACCATTCCCCATTTTCCTTTGTTGTAATGAACATTCTGACTGCGTTTTTGAAGCAAGATTTTTCCTTGAGTGTTGATGATAAAGAGTGCGACTTCATTGTGCCACAAATGGTTTTTGTGAATGTCTTTTTTGCTCGCAAATTTTGATTTGTCGATTTCTCCACTGTTTTCATCAACGATAAACAGCATTTCTTTATCTTTGTTTTGATAAGTTATTTTTGCGTCCATAACAATCCTCTTTTGTATATTCTAACACATATCAGCAAACTTTCGCAACAAATTAAAAAAGTGTTTGAAATTTCAGATGCTTACTATAAAAATTTATATAACCGATTATTATACTTGTTTTTTCAACTGTAAATAATTTGACTTGGGGCTTGACAGCGGGGGGGGGGTATTTTTGATATAATCAAAATATAGAGGAGGAGTATCATGGATACAAATGAACAAAAACTCAAGGATTCGCTAAAAGAAATAATCAAATCTCTTATGCCAACAAATTCTTATGTTGATTTTAAGAATGCTGTGTCATCAGTGATTGCTATGTATAAAGTAAACAAAGAACATGATGGTGGAAGTGCTGTTAATTATGACAAAATTATTTCTTTGGTTAGAGAAATTTCTTATCAAAGTGTTGTAAACAAAATGGCTGATAAAAATGCAGAAAAATTGCTTGTTTTGAACGAAGATGGTTCGTCAACAGGTGAGTTTTTTGAAAGGAAAACTGTCCACAACAAGAAAAAACTTCTTTGGCACAGAGAAGTTGCGGGGATTGTTCTTCGTGAAAATGGTACTTTTGCAATCATAACTCGTTCTTCAGAAAAATCAAGTTACCCGGGTGCAAAAGGACTGATTTGCGGACATGTTGAGGGAAACTCAAGTTGCCATGAAGCGGTTGTTGCAGAATGTAGCGAAGAAGTTGGCACATTGTTTGCTCAAGAAAAATTTATCAGACTTATGAATCCAACTAAAAATGAGAGAGAAGACAACAAGGCTTTTACAACACCTTATATTGTTGCGTCACAACTTAAAGATGGCGTGTTTATTTATCAAGAACAAGAAGTTGATGGTATGGAGTGGATTACAGTTGACAAGCTTAGACAATATGTTTCTTTGTCACATAATCCTGCAACTGCAGATATGGTTATCTTCAAGGACAATGAATTTTACAGAGGATTGGCAGATTCTTTGGAACTTTTGTTTACTCTTGAGAATTGGCATGATTATCTTGCGAACGGAGATTATAAAACAATCCATAAACATCTTGGGATTGTTACTCCAAAAAATGAAGTTGAATTTTATGAAAGTAAAGAAAAAATGACAGCAAAGCCTGCAGTCAACACTGCTCAAAACGACAATAACAAATCAAAAAAATAAAACCACGAAATGTGGTTTTTATTTTTTGTTTTTACTAAATTTGATGGTGGTACGAGAGTTTACTAAAATAACAATTTTCTTTGTTTATGCAAATATTTATATATATAGTTCAATGTTGTTTCTATTTGTTTTTCCAAGCCATTATTTTCTGTGTTGTCAATAATTATATCAGGTGAAAGGCTTAAAAAGGCAGAGTCAACCAACTTATCCATCGATTCAAATTCTTCCTTAGAGAACTTAAACCTGCCATTACCTCTTTTAAGCATTCTTTCATATCTTACTGATACAGGGGCGGTCACTAAGATTTTTATATCGCTGTTCATGAGTGTCTTGCAATCTGTTAAAAATAAATAATCAAAGACAACGCTTTTTCCTTTTTGATTTGCAGTTGTTATTATTTCATTCATTTTTTCATCCATTGATGCTCGCAAAAATCGTCTTACTGCCAAATCATCTTCTGGGGGTATTTTTGAAAGAAAGCCAAAGTTAATTGTTCCATCTTGATTTATGCAGTCGTTGCCACAAAAGGATTTCATAAGTTCTTTATGCTCTAAAAATGCTTCGCGAAAGATAGGGTCAACCTCGCAAACAATGCCGTTAATTTTTTTTGAAAGTTCACAAGCAAATGTTGATTTCCCACTTCCACTATAACCTGTTATTGAAATAACCATTAAAACTTCCTTTATAAATAAAAATTTTCAACAAATATATTTGGTGCTGGTGGTGGGGGTCGAACCCACACGTCCTTTCGAACTCAGGATTTTAAGTCCTGTGCGTCTGCCATTCCGCCACACCAGCGCGTCGCAACTTTCGCTTAAACTCGGCTTGCTTTATGCAAGCACTCGGGGGATGCTCAGTTGCTCCTCTTCCCCAAAATACGCAAGGTATATTGGGGGACCCCTTAAAGCGGGTCGGGGACCCTCGCAAGTCTCTCTCTTGCTCGTTTTCAAATTTGAATATTTCAAAAAAGATGACTCAAAACATCATTCTGGAGGTACCACCCGGATTTGAACCGGGGAATAAAGGTGTTGCAGACCTTTGCCTTACCACTTGGCGATGGTACCATAATGTTTCAAATCATCTTTTTGGAACGGTATAAATATAACACAATCACTGTTCTTTGTCAAATCTTTTTTAAGATTATATTCCAATTTGTAAATATTGTATCATATACTTTTATGTCAGTAGTTTTTTATGCTTTGAGTGAGTCAATTGGCACAAATTTTTGAAAAATAATGCAAAATGCTTGCATTTTTGAATTTTATTTGTTATATTATTAGAGCATTTAGGTGTGCGGGAGTGGCTCAGTGGTAGAGCGTTGCCTTGCCAAGGCAAATGTCGCGAGTTCGAATCTCGTCTTCCGCTCCAAATAAAGAGCATCTGAAAACAGGTGCTTTTTTTGTTGATTTTTATATAGAGTTAAAGTCATGAATGCTTTCGGTTGAGTATAAGTGCATATTGTCGAAATGATTTGACAAAATTCGACTTTTTTATTATCATAAATTTATATGGCTAAAAAAGAAGGGACTTTATACAATTTAAGATGCAAATTGAAAGAATCATTGTTTAGTGTCTTTCCTGTGGCACTGATTGTTTTGGCTGTCAGTCTGATTTTTATCGACGCTCCAGGGGCACTTCTTGTGAAGTTTTCGATAAGTTCTGTTTTGCTTTTCTTTGGGATTGCGTTGTTCTCTTTGGGGGCTGACCAGTCAATGATTCCTATTGGACGCAACATCGCTTCAACACTTACAAAATCAAAAAAGATTTGGCTTCTGTGCATTGCTTGTCTTGTTATGGGAGTGATTATCACCATCGCTGAGCCGGACCTTGCTGTTTTGGCTGGACAAATCCCTGCTTTCAACAAGTGGATGTTTATTGGTGTTGTGAGTGCAGGTGTGGGTGTCTGCTTTTTGCTGGGGGCGCTGAGAATCCTCTTCAAAATCCCTTTGGCATATCTGCTTAGCGCAGGTTATGCAATCATTTTCTTCCTTATGATTTTTGTACCTAAGTCATTTTGGGCAGTTTCTTTTGATGCGAGCGGTGTGACAACGGGTGCAATTTCTGTGCCATTTATCATGGCTTTCTGTCTTGGTATTTCAGCTGTGAGAAGTGGTGCAAGTTCTGAAGAAGACAGTTTTGGTCTTGTTGCAATATGCTCAATGGGGCCGGTGCTTTCAGTTTTGCTGATGGGCTTGTTTTCAAAAAACGTTTCCGTCTCTGAGACAATTGCTCCTGTCATCGATTCAAGTTATGGATCAATCCCTAAGGAGTTTGGCTCTGCGCTTTTGAATTCATTTAAGGAAGTCGCTTTGGTAATTTTGCCAATCATTGTTGTTTTCTTTATATTCCAATTCACAATGATGAAACTTCCAAAGAAACAACTTATCAAGATTTTGATTGGTTTGCTTTATACTTACTTTGGGGTTGTTGTCTTCATGACAGGTGTCAATGTTGGATTCTCAGATTTGGGATATTTGATTGGACATGACCTCATGCTTTCAAAATACTCTTGGATAATTTATCCTATTGCGCTTGTGTTGGGGTTTGTGGTCGTCTTGGCTGAGCCAGCTGTGCATGTACTTACAAAGCAGGTGTCGGATATTTCTGGAAATACTATTTCGAAAAAAGTCCTTTTGATGAGTCTTGCGATTGGTGTTGCGATAAGTCTTACGCTCGCTGTTGTGAAGAGTGTCTTTGCAGTGAATATTATGTATTTCATGCTTCCTATGTTTGTGATAAGCCTTGCACTCTCATTCTATAATCCAAGGTTGTTTACGGCGGTTGCTTTTGATGCGGGAGGGATTGCTTCAGGACCAATGAGCGCAACATTCCTTCTTCCTCTTATCAGTGGTGTGACCATTGCGACTGGTGGTGATGTTATGATGGGGGCTTTTGGAACGGTGGCGCTTATTGCAACAACTCCAATTTTGGTTATACAGATTTTGGGCGCAATTGCCAAGACAACTCGTATTATCCGTACAAAGAAACAATATGTCCCTGCTTCTACGGAAGAAATCACTGTTGTTGAGTATGATTATTAGGAGGCAGAAGCGATGAAAAAGAAAAATCTTTGCCCGTATAAAGCGTTGATAGTTATTATCAATGAAGGAAGAAACATTGAAGACAAGGTTTTGTATGTGCTTAAAAATTATGACATTACACGCAGCGTGATTTCATTTGCAAAAGGGACTGCACCATCCTCAATTTCTGATTTTTTTGGCTTTGGAGTTGACAACAAGATTGTTGTATCTACATTTGTTGACTCGGGTCGTGTTGGCGAAATAACAGCCGATTTGAAGGAAATTTTGGAATTGGATAAGAGCAACAGAGGAATGATTTTTACATTGCCAATCACTGCGCTCAGCAGTAATATCTTGGGATTATGGAGGAAAGTCGATGAGAGAAAAAGTTAAGAATAAAAATGACAACCAAAAAAATATCAAGACTGGCATTCAATTTGAATTGATTGTCACAATCACCAATCGTGGTTATTCAGACTTTGTAGTTGAGTCGGCAAGAAATGCGGGTGCAAGTGGTGGAACAATCATTCACGGCCGTGGAACTGGTGTCCATGAAAAAGAGAGCATCTTGGGTGTATCTATTCAGCCAGAGAAAGAAATGGTATTGACCCTTGTCAACAAAGAAGAAAAAAGCAGAATTATGAAGGCAATTGTTGAAGGAGCAAACTTAAACAAGGAAGGCAAAGGAATTTGTTTCAGCATCCCTGTTGAAGATGTTTCTGGTATAAACCACCTTTTGGGCGCTGGTGAAGAAAAAAAATCTAAAGATACAAAAGCTAAAGATGCTCCTCAAGAAAGCGTGGAAGTGGAGGATAAAATTAAAGAGCAAAAGCAGCCTAAAGAAAAGAAGGTTGTTTCAAAAAAGACTTCAGAAAAAGCCAAAACGGACAAAAAGAAAAAAGACTGATTTACCAGTCTTTTTTTAGTTTTTGCAAAACAACATTGAAATTTTTCTCGATTTGCTGTTGCGATGGCTCTTTGATTCCTGGATGTGCAAGTGTAAGAAATTTCTTTTCGTAAATCATCAAGCACAAGTTTACGGCAGAATATGAGAGTGAGAACACAACGAGCAAGATTTGGAACACAAGAAGGCTTTTGATCATGCCTACCAAAATCAAGATTGCAAATGAAATCACTCTTGCAACACCAAGCAAACTTTCAACAATTGTTTGGTGTTCTGAAATTTCACTGTACAATCCAGCCTCTTTGAGGGTGCTGTTTCGATAGATATCAAAGATTGCACTGAAGATAATCTTTGAGACTGCCATAAGGAAATTGTATGCTATCACTGTTACGTATGATGCGTGGGCGACATATAGTATGCTCGATATAAGTGGAGTCGTTATCACAATGGCATAGAGCCAATTTCGTTTTGAGGCTTTTGTAAACTTTGTCACAAGCATAATTTCAACAATCGTGACAGCGCCAATGATGCTGGTGATGCTTCCAAGGCTGAGGGTTGAGCCAAATTGAAGCATGATGCAAATTGTAAGCAAGTTGTTTGTGATTGTTGTGAATCCATAGATGAAAGATGACTTGTATATAAACATAATCTTTTGTTTTGCTTTTGGATGCTCTTTGAGTTTTTTGAAATATTCTTTCAGGCTGTAGTTGCTGCCCTCAGGTTTCTTTGATTTAATGCCGAAAGAGATGAGGATGATTAAGCCCAGAATTGCTGCAACATAAATTGAAGTTTGTTCGTAAGTAGACACTTTGATGAGTGCGCCAAGGGTAACAGGAATAATTATGTCCATGCTCTTGCTGGCAATTGTCGAAATGACAGAGTATTTTGACATAACCTTTTTGCTGACCATTTCTTGTTTGAGGACATTGTAGCTTCCATAATAACATGCTTCACTAAGTCCATAAAGGAATCCGGCAAGTGGCAACATATGCGCAAGTTTTTCACCATAGAAGATAATAATTATGATGAAGACCAGTCGAATAATTTGGGCCGATCGATATATCCAAACGCGATTTGTTTTGTCAGTCAAATAACTGAAAAACCAATATGTCAAGAGGAATGTTGCGTATACGCAAATATAGTACACGCCAACATTGAAGACATAATCAAATGTATCTTTTGAAAATTTGTAGATATATGCAACCAAGAATGTTGAGACGAATGTCGTGATTACTGCACCGAGAGTATGACATACAAACAGACAATTGCCTGATATTCTATCTATCTTCTGGTTGTTTGCATTATACGTGAATCCCATGTTTTCTCCTAAGTCTTCGATTGTATGGCTATTGCCAATCTATTGGCGTTTTGTTGTGCTTTGTCAAAAAGTCGTTTGTTTTTGAGAAGTGTTTGCATCCAAAGAATCCTCTGTAAGCAGATAGAGGGCTTGGGTGAGGTGCTTTCAACACCAAGTGCTGAGGGGCAATCTCGCCTTCAAAACTTTGAGCATTTGAGCCCCAAAGGATAAACACCATTGGATCTTCTCTTTTTGACAAGAGTTTTATGACTTCATTTGTGAATGTTTCCCATCCTTTTCCACGATGTGAGTTTGCTTGGGCGCGTCTCACTGTGAGGCTTGTGTTGAGGAGCAGAACTCCTTGCTTTGCCCAACGCATAAGATTTCCAGTGCTTTGGCATTTTGTGCCGAGGTCACTTTCGATTTCTTTGTAGATATTCACCAGTGATGGTGGGAGGTCAATCCCATCTTGAACTGAAAATGCAAGCCCATGTGCTTGGTTTGGCTCATGATATGGGTCTTGTCCAATGATGACAACTTTGACGTCTTCGTATTTTATGGTGTTTAGGGCGTTGAAAATATTTTCCATTTTTGGATAGACGTCATACTGTGCATATTCTTTTTCAAGAAATGTTTGCAGGTCTTTGAAATAACTTTTTTCAAATTCATCCTTAAGCAGCGTTGCCCAATTTTTTGTTATCCTAATCATAATGGGATTATATCATAGGACGGGCGACTTTTTCAAATAAAATACGACAAAAAAACACACCAAGTGTGTCTTTTGATTTTGATTGCTTTTTATATTGAAAATAAAAAGCCACGATGTGGCCTATTTGCTTGCTTTTGCGTTTTCCAACAATTTTGCAAAGTGTGCTTTCTTTCTGTTTGCAGAGTTTTTGTGAATAACATTTTCTCTTGCAGCACTGTCAAGTTTTGAGTTCAAAGTTTTCAAAACTTCTTCAGCCTTTGCAGCATCAACAGCAAGTTCTGACTTAAACTTTTTCTCGTATGTCTTGATTTCAGATTTTACAGAGTTGTTTTGTACTCTTCTGTCTCTTTCAATCAAAACTCTTTTCTTTGCTGATTTAATGTTTGCCATTTTCTTCTCCTTCAAAGTGTTTCGTGTATGTGTTTAATTACTGCAATAGTATATCATATAAAATTTCAAAAATCAACTTATTTTTTGATATTTTTTGGGGGATATTCTCTTTATGTTTGATTTGATTGATGAATGTGGTAAGGATTTGGCAATGTGTGGTTATGAAACTGTGGAATTGTCAAGATATAACGTGACAAGCTCGAAATTGTTTGTGGAATCGAAAAAGCAAGCGAAAAGTCTTGGATTTGACATGGGACATTATTTCATAATCAATGCGCCTCGGCTTGACCTTTTGATGTGGGAGCACAAAAGTCTTTTGGAAGATGAGATATTGAAGAGGTTGTCTTTTCTGTTTGAGAAAAACAAGATTTCTAGAAAGTCAAAAGTTCTTGTTGTTGGCATTGGGAATCCCAAAATTGTTGCTGACAGTTTTGGCGTGAAAAGTGTGGAAAAAATTCCAATTATGCCTTATTCAAAGAGAAACAGAATATTTAAGATTATGCCAAATACATTTTCAAACACTGGACTCAATGCATACGACATGATAAGGCTGATTGTTGAGTGGTTTGGAGTGGATTGGGTTCTTATTTTTGATTCACTCGCAACAACCAACATAGAGAGGCTTGGATGCTCGGTGCAATTCAATGATGCAGGACTTACGCCAGGGAGTGCAATGAACAATTTTGGGCTTCCTATCAACAGATCGACGCTGAATGTTCCTTGCATTTCAATTGGTGTGCCAATGATGATTTCTTCGAGGGTGTTTGGGGAGAAAAGAGAAGTGATTTTTACGGAAAAAGACGCGGAAGAAAAGATTGATTTTTTGTCAACGCTTGTTGCTGAAGTTGTGGAAAAACTTTTGTAAAAATTTTTTGGAAGATTTCATATATATGAAGTGTGAAAAATGTTCTTTTGATTGACAGTGGTAGTGGCGGAATAAACATCCTTAAAGAGTGTTTGAGAGTTTGTCCAAATGGGAATTTTTTGATGTTTTGTGACAACAAAAATCTTCCGTATGGGAGTAAAAGTAATGATTTTTTGATTGACGAAACTCTGCGGAATTTGAAAGAAATAAGAAAGAGTTTTGAGTTTGATGTTGTTGTGATTGCATGCAATACTTTGACTTCTGCATGCATTGACTCGTGTAGAGAGTCCTTTGCAGATGTCGAGTTTGTTGGAACGGTGCCAGCAATCAAGGTTGCTTTGGGAAAATATCGAGAAGACGAGATTGTTGTGCTTGGCACTGAAGTGACGATAAAATACAACAAATTGATTTCAAAGTTTCCCAATATAAGGTGTAAAATGATGCCTGATTTGGCAACACTGATTGACGAACATTTGGATGATTTGTCAATGATTGAGGGATACCTTAGGGCAGAACTTGGCGGACTTGATGCAAAAGCGTTGGTGCTTGGGTGTACGCATTATGTTGCGGTGAAAGATATGATTGAAGAGATTTTGCCGGGTGTCAGTGTCTTTGACAGTGCAAATGGTGTTGCAAGAAGATTGAAATCAATCTTGGGCGAAGAATGTGGAGGGTATTCTGTCAAGATTGTTACATCTCGAAACGATGATATGTGGGCGAAACTCTGGCATTATTTTGTCTCAGGATGATAGGTTGGAAGGACATGAAAAAAACAGCCAATTGGCTGTTTTTTATTTTGATTTGTGTTTTAGTTTTCAAAAAGATTTGAGTTTAAGAAGACTGGCTCGCAAGTAATGTTGATGCTCATCTTTTTGAGTGTTTGTTCTTCATTTGTAGACATTATGAATGTGCAGTGTGCGTCGCAACCATTAAGTTCTCCAATGCGTTCCATTGCGGTTTTTGCTTTTTCATTTTTGTTCGTGCAGATTGAAAGGGCGACCATAACATCATCAATTGTCAAGATGCTACTTTGAGATTTGAGAACTTTTGTTCTGTATTGAACGATTGGGAGCAAAATGTCATCTGTGATGATGTCGAAGTCGTCACCAAGTCCAGCCAAAGTCCTGAGTGCATTGAGAACAACCGCAGCGGCAGCTGAAACGACGGTTTTTGTCTTTCCTGTTACTATTTCTCCATTTGGAAGTTCGAGAGATACGCAAGGATAGCCGCTTTCTTTTGCGGCTTTCTTTGCAACTTCAATCACGGGGAAGAGTTTTTCTGTCGCTCCAACTTCTCCAGCAAGAGATTTGTTTCTCTCAAGGGTTTCATAAGATGTTTGTCCACGCTTGAAATCGCATTCTGCTCTATAATAACGCCTCAAAACTTCTTTTTTTGCTGCAAGTTTTGCGAGATTGTCATCAACAATTGCAGGGGCAATCATGTTTACGCCCATATCTGTTGGAGATTTGTAAATGTCTTTGTTTGAGATTCTGTGCAAGATCTCTTTAAGAACAGGAAAAACAGCGATGTCTCTGTTGTAGTTTACTGTCAAAGTGCCATATGCGTTGAAATGATATGGATCGATTTGGTTTACGTCTTGAAGGTCTGCTGTTGCGGCTTCATAGGCGATGTTTACTGGATGTTTGAGTGGTAAATTCCAAACAGGGAATGTCTCAAACTTTGCATAACCAGCTTTTATGCCACGCTTATGTTCGTGATAGAGCTGAGAAAGGCAGGTTGCAAGTTTTCCACTTGATGGTCCTGGTGCTGTAACTATAACGAGTGGGCGAGTGGTTTCGACAAAAGGGTTTGCGCCATATCCTTCGTCAGAAACAATCACATCTACTTCGTTTGGATACCCCTTTGTATATGTGTGGAAATAGACTCTTTCACCATGCTGTTCGAGTTTTTTAGCAAATTTTGTTGCACTTGGTTGTCCCTTGTAAAGGGTGATAACAAATGCAGATATGTAAAGTCCCAAAGATCTCATGTTGTCAACGAGTCTGAGGACTTCATTGTCATAACTTATGCCAAGGTCAGCGCGGATTTTGTTTTTCTCAATGTCGTTTGAACTGATGCAAAATACGATTTCTGCCTTGTCCTTCATCTTTTGAAGAAGTTTGATTTTGATGTTTGGGTCAAATCCTGGAAGAACTCTTGCTGCATGGAGGTCATCAAAGATTTTTCCACCAAATTCAAGATAAAGTTTGTTGTGGAACTTTTTGATTCTCTTGTTGATATTTTCGCTTTGAAGTTTGAGGTACAACTCGTTGTCAAAGCAAATTTTGTTTTCTGGGGCTTTTGCCTTGGTTTTCTTTGCCATAAAAATCTCCTTTTCGAAATTTATTTTAACTCATAAAAAATTTTTTTCATAATAATTTTTCAACAAAATTAAAATTGTTTCGATGCGATTGAGTAAATTTGCGCAAAAATTTACACACTAGGTTTATGGACTGGAAAAATTCTCTTTATTTTTTGATACCCATGTTTATCATTTTGCTTTTGGTTTTCCCTGTGTTTGCTGAGGTGAGGTTGTCATACAATCCTATTTACAACAGGGGAGTGGTGGCACTTTTTCTTTTCAAAAAGAAAGTTATTTATTATATCTTTTCATTTCATGGCGGGTATATCGAACTTCAAAATGAAAAGGAAACTAAGGCTGAGCAACTTCAATTTCAAAGTGAAAAGTTTGAAGTTGTGGAAGAGTTTGGAAAACAAATGATGGACAAAGTCAAATTGAAAAAATTGTATATTTTCTACAACATTGGTGTAGGGGATGCCTTTGCGAGTTCGATGTTGTGCGGTTTTATAAATCAAGTTTTCTCATTCTTTTTCCTCTTTTTGAAGTCGAAAAAACCGACTGCGTCGTTTTGTGTTTATGACACGGTTTCTTACAACAAAGAGGTTTTTGAAATGGCTGCAGTGAGTCAGATTTCAATTTCTTTGTTTGATGTTGCATATTCTTTTCTTTATTCGGTTATCATAACTACCGATTGAGTATTACGCTATAAAAAGTGTAATATGTTGCATAACACACAATATATAGGGGGATTTTATGAAAGTATACACAAATTCAACTTCAATAACTGATTTGATTTCAAGTGCAGTTGACAAAATTAAAACCATTGTAGATTCAAGCACAATAATCGGAGAAAGCATTGTTACTCCAGATGATACAACAATCATTCCGATTTCAAAAGTGACTGTGGGATTTGTTGTTGGTGGAGGTGAGTATGCTGACCTTTCTGCAAGAAGAGTGGCAAATCATTTTCCTATGAGCGGTGGAAGCAGCGGTGGAATGAGTGTCAGCCCTGTTGGGTTTCTTATCATAAAGCAAAGTGGTGAGGTTGATTTCGTCAATGTTGAAAACAAGACTCTCTATCAGACTGTGCTGAATATGTTCAACTCGCTTTTGGCGAAATTGGAAAAAGACAGCAAAGAAGAGAAGGGTGACGAAGATGAAGAAGCTTAAACGGATTTTTTCTGATTCAATCATCTTTTCGCTTTGCCTTGCTTTTTTGCTTTTGGGAGTAAGCTGTCTTGGGGCGAAGTCATGTTTTGCGATGCAGACGTCGGCAAAGTCTTGTGCGGTCATTGAAGGAAAAACTGGACGGATACTTTATTGCAAGAATCACAATCAAAAACTTCCTATGGCAAGCACCACAAAGATTATGACTGCAATCACTGCGATTGAAAACTGCAAGGATTTGGATAAGAAGTTTGTTGTTTCAAACAAAGCAATTGGTGTGCCTGGTACGTCTCTTTATCTTAGGGAAGGAGATGAATATTCGACTAGAGATTTGCTGTATGCTCTTATGCTTATCTCTGGAAACGATGCTTCGGTTGCCATTGCGGAGCATGTTGGAGGCTCAACAAGTGAGTTTGTCACTCTTATGAATGATTTGGCGAAAGAAATTGGTGTGAAAAACACGCACTTTGCAAACACCCATGGGCTTGATGCAGATGGGCATTATACAACTGCATATGATTTGGCGAGAATCACTGCTTACGCTCTTGAAAATGATACTTTCAGAGAAATTGTTTCAACCAAGAACACAAAAATTGTCAACGGAAAGGGTGAAAATAGATATTTGAGAAACAAAAACAAATTGCTCTTCACCTTGGAGGATTGTATTGGGGTCAAAACTGGATTCACGGACGATGCAGGAAGATGTCTTGTTTCTGCAGTCGACAAAGATGGAATGAAACTTGTCTGTGTTGTGCTCAACTGCGGACCTATGTTTGAGGAAAGTGCAACGCTTTTGAAAACGTGTGCATCAATGTACAAACTTTACAACTTGCCAGAGTTTTATGAGATAGACAAAGAAATCTCAGTGCTTAATGGTGCAAAGGAAAAAGCGAAGATTGGGACAAAAGGAGAGTTTGTTTATCCGCTTACCGAAAAGGAAAGAGATAATCTCAGGTTTGAATATTCTTATCCAAAAGAAGTTGAAGCACCGATGAAAAAAGATGAAGAGATTGGAACGGCAGAAATATTTTTGGGCAATGACTTGCTATTTTCAGAAAAAATCTTTACAATAGAAGATATAAAACCAAAGTCATTGCTACAGAGAATGAAAGACTTTTTTGCTGAATGGTAGAAATTTTCCTCTTTTGTAGTTTTTGACACAAAAGAGGATTTTTTTATGAGTATGAGACTTAACAAGTTTTTGAGTTCTTGTGGAATTGCATCAAGAAGAAAATGTGAAGAGATTATTTTGGCAGGCAGGGTGTCTGTCAATGGAAAAGTTGTGTCAAATCTTTCAACTGTTGTCAACGAAAAATCTGACAAAGTTGAGGTGGATGGAAATGCGGTAAAGTTGCCATCACAATTTTTCTACCTAAAGATGAACAAGCCTAAGGGTTATGCTTGCACGGCGAGTGATGAGAGAGGAAGAAAAACCATTTTTGATTTGGTTGAAAACAAGGATGTGAGGCTTTTCAATGTTGGAAGACTTGATTATGACACGGAAGGGCTTATCCTTTTGACAAATGATGGTGAATTTGCAAATATTGTCACTCACCCAAAATACCACTTTGAGAAAGAGTACATTGTCACTGCTGAGGGTGAAGTCAAAGAAGGTGATTTGGCTGTGCTTCGCAAAGGTGTTGTGATTGATGGTGAACGTATGCCAACTGCAAGGGTTAAACTCCTTGGATATGATGGAAAGTGGAGCAAGGTCTCTGTTGTGATTGATGAAGGGCAAAATCATCAAGTGAGAAGGATGTTTGAAGCGATTGGAAAAGACATCAAACTTCTCAAGCGTGTAAGAATAGGTGAGGTGCATCTTGGTGGTCTTTATAGAGGAAGGACAAAACCGATGACTGAGAAAGAAATTGCATTTTTCAAGAAAGGAATCTGATATGGAGAAAATTGCAGTTATTGGAGGGGGTGCATCGGGGCTTTTTGTTGGAGGATTGCTCTGTCAGAAAGGGTTCGATGTCACCATTTTCGACAAGAATGAAAAGGTTGGCAAAAAACTTTTCATAACTGGAAAGGGGCGATGTAATTTGACAAACCTGTGCCCAGTCGATGATTTTTTGAAAAATGTTGTGCGTGGCGAGAAGTTTTTGAGAAGTGCTCTCTATGGTTTTTCGAGTGAAGATTGTGTGGCATTTTTCGAAGGACTTGGACTCAAGACAAAAGTTGAGAGAGGAAACAGGGTTTTTCCTTTGAGTGACAAGTCGAGCGATGTGATAAGAGTGCTTGAAAGAGGGCATTGTCAAGGAGTTGAGTTTTCACTTTGCAATGCGGTCTCAAAAGTTGATAAGACTGAGGATGACAAGTTTGTCGTTTCTGCGGAAGATGGAAAACATGAGTTTGACAAGGTGATTGTTGCGACTGGCGGAAAGAGTTATTCTTCGACAGGAAGCGACGGAGATGGGTATAAAATTGCGAGGAGTTTCTCTCATACAATAGAAGAGATAAAGCCATCGCTTTGTCCAATTGTTGTCAAGGATTGGTTTATCAAAAATTTGCAAGGCGTGTCGCTCAGAAATGTTCAACTTAATGCTGTCGCTGATGGCAAGAGGTTGGGACAATTTGGTGAGATGCTTTTCACGGACAAAGGAATTTCTGGACCAATTGTGCTGACAATGTCGTGTCTTATCAACAGGGCGAAGAATGTTGAACTGGCGATTGACTTCAAGCCTGCTCTTGGTGAAAAACAACTTGATCAGAGGCTACTTCGAGACTTTGAAGAAAACAAAAACAAAGATCTCAAGACTGTGCTTAAGGGATTGTTGCAAAAGTCAGTTGCGGAAGTTTTTGCAAAGGCGATTGGGCTTGATGAAAACAAGAAGATACATGATGTAACAAAAGAAGAAAGACAAAGAATACTTTTGGGACTTAAGAATTTTAAGTTGAAGTATGGTGGTCTTTATGATTTGGATGCGGGCATTGTTACAAGTGGAGGCGTGTCGCTTTCGGAGGTAAATCCAAAGACCTTTGAAAGCAAAATTGTAAGTGGATTGTATTTTCTGGGCGAAGTTTTGGATGTCGATGCTTTTACTGGTGGATTTAATCTTCAAATTGCATGGGCAACTGCATATGCTTGTGCAAAAGGGATTGCTGGATTTTAGGAGGTAAGATATGATTTTGTGGATTGCAAGAATTATTTTGTTTTTTCCGCTTTTGATTACTCATCCAACTTGGATTGTGGGAAAGAGAAATATCCCAAAAGGGAAGGTTATTCTTTGTTGCAATCATTATTCAAATTGGGATGCGGTTTTGTATAATGTATACAATTTCAAGAAGCCTAGATTTTTGGCAAAGAAAGAACTTTTTGAAGGCAAGTTTATGAATTGGTTTATGAGGGGGGTTGGTGCATTTCCTATCGACAGAGAAGCAAATGACATCACTGCCATCAAGAACTGCATGAAGTTTTTGAAAGAAGGGAAACAACTCTTCATTTTTCCAGAGGGGACGAGGCTTGTAAACGATGAAGAGGTGCTGGGAGAAATTAAGAGTGGGGTGTCACTTATTGCTGTCAAAACACAGACACCAATTGTGCCTATTTGGATAAGAAACAGACCAAAGCTTTTTAGACGTAGTGTTTATTATGTTGGAAAGCCTTTTGAGCTTTCAGAGTTTTATGGACAGAGACTTGATGAGCCAGCGTTGCAAGCAGCAAACAAAATCATCCGAGAAAAGATGATTGAAACTGGCGTGCAAGGGAAAAAGAAGGAAGAGAAAAAGAGTAGGGACGCAAAGAAAGCAAAGAAAAAACGCAAGTAGGGCCTACAAATTTTGAAATTTGCGAAAATGATTTATTATATTATTTGGAGGGGAAATTATGTTTGAAGTTGGAATTAACTCTAACAACGAATGTGGGAATAATATTTCGGAAATATGCACTAATGTTAAGAAAGCGGGCTTTAATAATATTATGATTGCTTTTAAGGTTGGTGGTGAAGAAAATGCAATTTTAGAAGCAAAAAAACAAGGCTTAAAAATTCCTTATGTTCACTTGAACAATAGATATGCTGACGACTTGTGGGCAAAAGGTGAAAGTAATAAAGAATATGTTGAAGATGTTATAAGACAAATTCAATTATGTGCAAAACACGATATTCATATTGCAGTATTGCATGGGACTGAGGGTGGTGCATCTGATTTGGCTTTACCACCAACACAACATGCAATTGATTGTATGAATAAGATTTTGGAAGTGGCAAAGAAAAACAAAGTAAAAATTGCTCTAGAAAATTTGGATGCTCCAAACTTTGAACATTTTACTTATTTATTGGATAACATCGATTCTGAGTGGCTTGGACTATGTTATGATGCTGGACATCACAATCTTTATCGACCTGATTTTGACATTTTAGAAAAATATGGAGATAGAATTTTAGCCATTCACTTGCATGATAATTTGATGGATTGGGAATATGGTTATGATTATACTCGTGATTTACATATGATACCTTTTGATGGAAAAATAGATTTTGAAAAAATTTGCGAAAAACTTGCTAAAACAAATTATAAAAATGTGATAATGCTTGAGCTTCATAGACTTAGTTGCGGAGAGCCAAGAAAATATGACGACATGAAAATAGAAAATTATTTGAATTTGGCAAAAGAACGAGTGGGTGTTATTGTTGAAAAAATTATAAAATACAAACAGTAATTGTATTGGGTGCTATGTTAATCGTTCCTTTTGTGGTTGAGAAAGTATGAAGTCAAAAATAAAACCTGAGCCAATATTTGGTTTAGGTTTTATTGTTTTTATTTTGGGAATTGAGGTTATTTCTGTTTGTCCGCTTCTTTCAATCCGAGGCTTGACTTGCAGATTTTGTCAATGTCTTGAATGATGTTGTCTTGTGGTGAGTTTTCTTTTGACAAGGTGATGACTGATTGTTCTCTTATGCTGTCATAATCAAACTTGCAACCGTCAAAGTGGTGGCAATAACGAAGCAAGGTGTATGTAAATTTGTTTGTTATTGCAAACTGCTGGCGATTGTGTTTCTCTTCAACTTTTTCAAGGATGTCGTCAAGCATTTTCTTGTCGGTTTCGCCATTTATGCTTCTTTTGAAATAATTCTCTTCACCCATGAGGTTTGTCTGATATCGCAGTGGCATGAAGTTTGGTGCAACCACGGTCTTTATGCCTTCTTTTTTTATTGCAGACATGAAGATGGTGAGGGCGACAAGTGCACTTGGGGAGACTTGTCCGATTATGTCTTCCATATCAACATCTTTATTTACTTTGCGCATATATCTGTCGAGTTTCTTTGAGATAGCGTTTGTCTGCTTTTCTCTTTTCGCTTGGATGGCGTAAATATAAACAGTGTTTTCTATGATGCCGAAAGTGATGCTTGGCAAGAAAAATTTATCTTCGTTTTCGCACTCAAAATAAGTGGTGAATCTGTAAGGTGCTTCAAGCATAGAAGGATTTTTCAAAACGCTGGCTTTGATTGCAAAATCCGGTGTTTGGTCAAGGAGGAAGTGTCTCGTTTTGAGAGGGGTTTCAATCATCTTTGTCCTTGTCTCTAAGTAGGAGAGTATGTTGTGTCGATCGAAGTTGGTTGTGTTCATAAAGATGTCAAGCACAAGTTTTTCTCTGAATGATTCGTCATAATATGCAAATTTTGCTTTGTCGCTCAAATAAAAGTCTTCTGCGATTTGAAGATAATTTTGCATCATGTTTGCAAACACTTCGGCATCAGGGATTTGAATGATTGGAGTTTTGAAGTCGTCCTCTGTGATTGTGAATTGGGCTGTTGCAGGGGCAAAAATGTCTTCACCATTTTTCAAAATCACTCCATTTACTTTTGCATAGAACTTGCTGAAATACTTCCAAGGTCCACTATACTTGGAATCGGTTGAGTCAATTTCGAAATAGCCTGCGTTGGCTTGTTTGAAAATTTTGTTGATTATTCTTTTTGTTTCTTCAAGGCTTATTTTACTCATAAAAATATTCTAACATATTTTGACTGCAAAAGCAATATCTTTTCGATTTTTAGGAAATGGCTAAAACTTTTTAATTTGTTTGACTTTTTGGGTGCCTTTGTTTAATATATATTTGAAGTATGTCACTGATTGTGACAATTGATTAAGGGAAAGATTATGAGTGAAAAATTTAATATGGAATTGATTGACAAAACTTTCACTTCTTATCGAAAAGGACAGGCGTTTGATGGCGTTGTTGTTTTGAGAAGAAGTGATGGGGTGATTTTCAACATTGGAGGGAAAAACGATGCTTTTATCCCGGCGTCTGATTTTGAAGATTATTCACAAGTCAAGATTGGTGACAGGTTTGGGGTTGTCATCACAAATCAGAAGAACGAAGAGGGGCTTATTGAGGCGTCAAAGTCTCTTGCTGATTCTTTGAAGATTGCAAATCAAAATGCAGGGGCGTTGAGGCTCGGAAGCAAATTTTCTTTTGTTGCCACGGGCGTGGGCGATGGTCTTTTGTCAAAGATGGGTGATTACAAAATTATTGTGCCTTTTGATCAGGTGTCTGAGCATTATGTGAAAAACTATAACACTCTTGTGGGGAAACAATTTGAGGCGGTTGTGACTGAGATTGACAAAGAAAACAAGTCTATCGTTGCCAGTGTCAAACTTTTGCAAGAACAGATTAAAGTTGCCATTGAAAAGAATTTTTGGAACATCATTTTCATCAACAAGGTTGTCAAAGGAAAAATTGAGAGGATTATGCCATATGGGGCGTTTGTGAACGTTGATGGCGTGGATTGCTTCTTGCATATCTCAAACATCTCTTATGACAAACTTGACAAAGTTGAAGATGTCTTGAAGGTTGGACAAGAGTGTCAATTTAGAGTCATCAAAGTTGACAGAGAAAATAAGAAAGTCGAACTCTCTCTCAAGGCACTTTTGGAAGATCCAAAAACCACAAGAATCAAAGAACTTTTGCTTGGAGATATCTATGAAGGTGAGGTGATTAAACTTCTTCAATTTGGTGCAATTGTGAAAGTTCCAAATGGTGCAACTGGGCTTCTTCATATTTCAAATTGCACGGAAGACCGCACAAAGAAGATTTATGAGATTGTCAAAGTGGGAGACAAGATTGAAGTTGAAGTTATCTCAAAAGACGAAGAAAATCAAAAGGTTTCATTCAAACTTGCAAATGTGTAAATTGGGAGATAGTGTTGCATAATACGCGTGGTTTTGTGGTGATATGCAACATAGAATACAACATATTGAAATATTGAATTGGAGGTTGTTGTGAAAAAAATAAGAATCTTGTGCTATGGTGACAGCAACACATGGGGTGCGATTGTTCCAGGCAAAGTACATCGATTTGATAGACTTGATAAACGTTTTACGAAACTTCTTGAAGAACTTTCGCAAGGGAAGTTTGAAGTTATTGAAGAAGGCTTTATTGCAAGGACGGTTGATACAGATGACATAAGGATGCCAAAGGGAAACCGCAATGGAACGCTTACTTATGTGCCGATTGTATGCTCTCATGATCCGCTGGACTATATTGTAATCATGCTTGGCACAAATGACATGAAGAATAAGTTCAACAAAAGTGCAAAAGATATGGTGTCACCATTGAAGGAAAAATATATTGATTATGTCAGAGAAGACCTTGCTGAAACGCTTACAAATATGCCAAAGTTTGTCATCATTGCACCTCCTGTGATTGAGTTTGATGAAGAACTATATGCTGGGGCACCAGCGAAATCAAAAGCCTTCAATGAAGTTTATGGAAAACTCGCAAAAGATAATGATTGCTTGTTTGTTGACAACGAGGGAGTGACACTTGGTCCAGATGGAGTTCATATGAATGCAAACGGACACAAGGTGTTGGCAAGAAAACTTTATGAAGTGATAAGAAGTGATGTAGAGTGTTCGGAGATGAGATAATAAAGAAAATGTGACGAGCAAAACTTGTCACGAAATATGCTGATGTGGCTCAGTTGGTAGAGCAGTTGATTCGTAATCAACAGGTCGCGGGTTCGAGTCCCGCCATCAGCTCCAAATAAAGTAAGTAAAAAGTCTTTTTTTGGGGGGGGGAGTAGATATGAAAATTTATTTAATTAGACACAGCGAGTCGCAAGACGATTTGATAAATTGCTATGGCGGTGCTTCTGATTGGGACTTGACTGAAAATGGAGCAAAGAAAGTTGAAAAATTTAGATCAACTTTTGAGAAGTTTGGAGTTCAAAAAATCTATGTTAGTCCTCTGAAAAGAGCATACAAGACAGCCGAGATATTGAACCAAAAGAATGGCTGTCCGATTGAAAAAGTTTTCGAATTGCATGAGACAAATCATTATGGGTATTTGACAGGGCTTGAAAAGAATTTAGCAAAAGAACTTTTCGCTTATCTTTTGGAACGCCCTGAATATCAAAATGCAAGTTATTACAATCGAAAATGCATGCCTGGTGGTGAAACTGCAGATGAGTTGGACAAGAGAGTAAAAAGGGTTATGAAAAATATACTTAAATCAAGCAAGGGGTTGGATACAATCGCAATCGTAACGCATGGCGGTGTTTTGAGAAGTATTTTCCAAGCGGTTTTGAAAGATAAAAGAAAAATTTTGGACATCAAAGATGTTGCATGTGCAGAATTAGACTTTGAAAAAGGAAAATTCAAAATTATCTCAACTGAAGGATTTGTTTTTGAATAGACAAAACTGAATACAAAAATTTTAAGGGGTTGGAAATGAAAAAGATGCTTACAATTAAAGTGGAAAACTGTCCTCAAAATCATCCTTGTCCAGCGGTGAAGGTTTGTCCAGTGGGTGCATTGTCTCAAAAGAACTTTGAAGCGCCAGTTATTGATCATACAAAGTGTATTAAGTGTGGGAAATGCTCTGTGTTTTGCCCTAAAAGAGCACTTGTGCTGGAAGAAATGGAATAAGATTTGGGAGGAAAATATGAGCGAAAAGAAGAGGAAAAGAGCGAGAGGAATTGTTTTTCTTGATGGGAAGTTGGTTTCTATGTATCGTGAGTTTCAGGGGAGAGTGTTTTACACAATTCCTGGCGGTGGAATGGAAGAAGGGGAGACAGAAGAAGAGTGTGTAAAGAGAGAGGTTTTTGAAGAGTTTGGTCTTGTGGTTGAGCCCATCAAAAAAGTCTATGTCTATGAAAGCGAAACAAGCATTGAGCATTTTTATGTTTGTGAATATGTTTCTGGAGAATTTGGATCTGGGCAAGGAGAAGAATTTCAACCAGATAGAAACAGGGGAGTTTATATCCCATCACTGTTGGAGATTGAAAATATCCCAAATCTTCCTCTTATGCCACCCGAGGTTGCGAAGGCATTTGTTGAAGATTTCAAGTTGAGAGGTAAAGACCTCAGAGATGACGTGAAGCATGTCTAAAAAGAATAGGAATGAAAAAAGGAGACCTTGTCTCCTTTTTTATTATGCCAATTGGGTAATTGATAAATTTGCACCGGCGCCAGATTGCAAAATGGCGGCGGCTACAAGTCCAAACAGTTGAAGTGAAATTGTTGAGCCTGCTGTCAAGTTTACAACGAAACTATTGTTGAAACTTGATAATGTCAACACAGGTGAGATTGTTGAAGGGGCAAATGCCACTCCATTGATCATAATTCTAGTGCCTGCAGCAATCCCTGCTGTCAGGTGAACTTCATAACTTATTTCATACTTGCCTGCTGTGGCAACTGTGAATACTTGATTTGTTCCATCAATGGTTATCCCTGCTGTGGTGATTTGATTGCTTGGCAATGGAATGTTGGTTCCGCCTAATACAACGGCGATTGTTGGTGAAGTTGTGTTTGATGCAAACGCTGAGTTTGCGGTTGTGCTTACACCGGTAGCGCCAGTGGCTCCAGTCGCACCAGTTGGTCCTGTGACAGATAATCCGGTTGCTCCGGTTGGTCCAGTAATACTTGCTCCGGCAGGGCCGGTGGCGCCGGTAGGTCCCGTAGGGCCAGTTGCTCCAGTTACTCCGGTTGCTCCTGTAGGTCCGGTAGCACCAGTGATGCTTGCGCCAGTTGCACCGGTTGGTCCTGTGATTCCAGTTGGACCTGTTGCTCCAGTTACTCCGGTGGCTCCAGTAGGTCCAGTAGCACCAGTGACGCTTGCGCCAGTTGCACCGGTTGGTCCTGTGATTCCAGTTGGACCCGTTGCACCAGTAGGACCTGTGATTGACAATCCTGTTGGTCCAGTCGCACCAGTTGGTCCTGTTGCTCCAGTAGGGCCAGTGCTTCCAGTGATTCCAGTAGGGCCGGTGGCGCCGGTAGGTCCGGTAGCACCAGTGATGCTTGCGCCAGTTGCACCGGTTGGGCCAGTGACTCCGGTTGGGCCAGTGACTCCAGGAACGCCTTGAAGACCTTGAACTCCTTGTGGGCCAGTAGGACCTGGGATTCCTGCAGAGCCGGTTGCACCAGTTGCTCCAGTAGCCCCAGTAGGACCCGTTGCACCTGTTATGCTGATTCCTGCTGGGCCTGTTGCTCCAGTTGCACCGGTGACACCAGTTGGACCGATTGGGCCCATTGCACCAGTTGGTCCAGTTGGCCCGACTGGTCCTGCAACGATGACTTCCTCAGTTCGTGTCACTGGAACAATGACAACTGGGCGTCTTCCGCCACCATTGCAACATCTGTTGTTAAAAAAATTCATATGCTTTTCCTCTTTGGGCAAATACAAAATGCTTGCCCTAGTTTCAGTTTATTCAAATTGAAGGGTTTGTGTCTTTGAGGATAAAAAATTTTGAGAAAAGCACTTAAAAATTGAAACATATTTTGATTGAGTATGTTATACTTGAAATATAAAGAATAAAAAGCGAGGTTTTTGTTATGAAAGTGATTAAGTCAGATGAAAGAATTGTTTGGGAGACAAAAACTGCAAAAGGATTTGAATATCCATTTGAAGAGAAAAACATTGACTGTGCTGTGGTTGAGATTCGTGGAAGGCATCCTTTGTCAGGTTGGTACAGAAACACAAAAGTTGATGAGATGATTTTTTGTAAAGAAGGCTCAGGTGAGATTGTGTTTAGTGGGGGGGATTCATACCTTAAATGAAAATGATGCTGTGTTTATAAAGAAAAATGAATGGTATTTTTGGAGTGAAAAAACAACTGGTGTTTTCGTACCAATGTGCCATCCAGCATGGTCAATAGAGCAGGGCGAAAACAAAGAATTTTAGTTGAAAAAGATTTGAATGGAGGATTCTATGAGAGATAACACATTTAAGAGTTCTAGAAGTGAAAAAAGAGCATTGAGACTTCTTGACAAGAATGTTGAGAAAATTTTGTCAATCGGAATCAGCACTGGTGGTTCTGCAGAAGTGAATATTGCGAGAAAATGTCCCAAGGCTGAAGTTGTTGCAACTACTATTGATGAAAAGGGGCTTGAGTTTACCAACGAAAAGTTGAAACAGTTTGAGGAAACGAAAAGAATTGTTACGAAAATCGAGGATGTCTCAAAGAAGATGCCTTATGCTGACAATACTTTTGATTTCATTTATGCAAGACTGGTTTTGCATTATCTTGACAAACAACAAATTGAAGATGCTCTTGCTGAGATATATAGAGTTTTGAAGCCAAGTGGAAAGTTCTTTGTTGTTGCAAGAAACAACAGAGAATGGGAGCTGACAAAACCTGAGTTTATCATTTCATATGATGAGAAGACAAACATCACAACTTATTGGGAACAATGGGAAAAGAAAATCATCAGAAAAAGGCAATTTCTTTCCGAGGAACAACTTCAAGATGCTTTGATACGACACAATTTTAAGATACAAAGTTGCAAGTCATATAGAGAGTATCTATACACAGATTATGAGAGGACAATAAAGTCAAACAAACCAAACTTTTTGACAGAACTTGTTGCAACAAAATAAAACGCGGATAGATACGAAAGTAATGTAATTTCAGAATCTTTTCAGTGTGTAAGTTTTGTAGAAATCAAAAAATTGTATGGCTATCAAAATTTTTCGTTTGATAGTCTTTTTTGTTGACAATGGGATGGTTATCGAATATAATTAAAACAGATGTTGTGCAACGCTTGTTGCAGATAGGAGGGGTTTATGCCACCAAAAGCAAAATTTAGTAGAGAGGAAGTTGCAAAGGTTGCTTTGCTGATTGTTGAAAATGATGGGTTTGAAGCATTGACCGCAAGAAATCTTGGACATAAATTGGGATGTTCGTCGAGACCAATTTTCACAGCGTTCAAAAACATGGATGATGTTTTGCAGGAGGCTGTTTTGTTGGCAAAGAAGAAATTTGCAGACTACATTGCAGATGGTTTGAAAGAGACTCCACCATTCAAAGGGTCGGGGAAAGCTTACATTCGTTTTGCAAAAGAGAATCCAAAACTCTTTCAATTTTTGTTTATGAAAGAAGGGAGTGATATACCTGACATTTCTTTGGTGTTGAATGAGTATGAGGATTTTCAAAAGGTTTTGAATTCGATCACAAGTGTGCATGGCGTTTCTGCCGATGTTGCAGAAAAATTGTATAGGCATCTTTGGATTTATACACATGGCATTGCGGTGCTTATTGCAACGAGAGTTTGTTCTTTTTCTGATGAGCAAATTTCGGCAATGCTCAGCGAGGTTTTTCGTGGACTTTTACAAGAATTGAAAAAATAAAATTTTGTCCAATTTTTGATTTTGAGGGGAAGAATATGGCAGAGATTTTGAGAGTGGAAAACTTGTTCAAATGTTTTGGGCAGTTGAAAGCTGTTGATGATTTGAGTTTTTGTGTGGAGAGTGGAAAGCTCTTTGCTTTTTTGGGGCAGAATGGTGCGGGGAAAAGCACGACAATCAACATGCTTATTGGGACGCTTTGTCCAGATGGTGGAAAGATTGTTTATGGTGGAGACAAGTCTTTCAAGCAATTTAAGGACAAGATTGGCGTTGTCTTTCAAAACAACATTTTTGACAACTTTTTGACTGTTGAAGAAAACATGAAACTCTTTGGCAGGCTTTACAGCAAGAATAGTGAAAGTATCAAAGAGAGATACGAGGAGCTTGCAAATCTTTTCAAGTTTAAGAGTTTTGAGAAGAAAAAATTTAAGATTTTGTCTGGTGGACAGAAGAGAAGAGTTGAGATAGCAAGGGCTCTTTTCAACACGCCAGAGATTTTGTTTTTGGATGAGCCTACAACTGGACTTGATCCAAAGACAAGGATTGACGTTTGGAAAGTTGTAAATGAGATTCGAAAAAAGACAGGGATGACTGTGTTTTTGACAACTCATTATATGGAGGAGACTGCTGATGCAGACGAGGTTGTCATTATCCACAATGGAAGAAAGATTGTGGACGGAACGCCGGCAGTGCTTAAAGAAAAGTTCTCCTGTGACAGAATCAGAATTGTCCCTAAAAACCAGAAGAAATTTGAGAAATTGTGCAAAGGTCAAGAGTTCTCTCTTGTCGCAGATCAGTTTGAATTTTTGCTCAAGGACTCAAAAGAGGAGATTGAACTTTTGGAAAAATTTAAGGATGAAATCAAATTTTTTGAGGTGTTGAGAGGAAGCATGGATGATGTCTTTTTGAATGCAGTCGGAGAAAGTGTTTTTGGAGAGGATGAGTGATGAAAAATATTTTGGCTTTGACAAAGCGTAATTGTCTATTGTTTTTGAGAAGTAAAATGACTGTGTTTTCTTCTCTGTTTTCAAGTCTGATTTTGATTGCCCTTTATTTTCTTTTCATTGCAAAGACATATTCAAAAGGTTTCAATGATGAGGCGGGGATGTTGTTCTCACAAAAACAACTCTATTTTGCCATCTATTCGCAGATGATTATGGGAGTGCTTGTGATAAATTCTGTCTCTCTTTCTATGGGAATGTTTACGCTTATGGCAAGAGATCTTGAGACAAGAAAAGCAGATGCGTTTATGCTTACAAACATGAAACCATTTCAACTTGTGATTTCGTATTTGATTTCTTCGCTTTTGGTGTCATTTGCTCTCAACGTGTTGACTCTTGTTGTTTCAGTAATCATCATTGGTGCATCAACCTTTTGGATAAGTGCTGCAACATTTTTTTCTGTGTTTGGCGTGCTCATCATCACAACAATTGTGAGCTGCTCGATTATGCTTCTTGTCACTGTGCTTGTGAAATCATCAATTGCACTCGGAGTTGTCAATAGTGTGGTTGGGACAATCCTTGGTTTTTTGTGCGGAATCTATATGCCTTATTCTCAAATGGGAGTGACAGCAAAACACATAGGCTCGTTGTTGCCATTTACGCATTTGACAATCTGGATGAAGCAGATTGTTTTGAGTGACGTCTTTGGGCAATTTGGAATGAGCAAAGAGGTCTCAGAAAAGATGCAAGAGATGTGGTTTTCTGCAGGAGATGTGGGACTTTGTGGGGCGAATGTTCCGCTTTGGGGGATGGTTTTGCTTGGCGGCTTGTTTGCAGTGCTTTGCCTTGTCATTTCAGCGTTTGTTTTGAAAAGTAGGTTGAATGGGAAAAGTACAATCGAAAAAGTAAGAAAATTGAAGAGTGCGAAAAAATAATCAAAAACCGCTTATATATGCGGTTTTTTTTATGTTTTAGTGAGTTGTTGATTGCTTTTTGCTTGACATTTTCTCTTCATTTTATTATATAAATAATATGAAAAAAAGACGAAATACAAAATTGAAAATTTTTAGTTTGGTGCTTGGCATGGTTTTGTGCATAGGCACATTTGTTGGTTGTTCAAAAGGAGAGTACAAAGGAGTGACACTTTCCGCCCCTATCTCTCACGGATCAACGCTTTATGATTTTGAAGATATACAAAACCAAAAAGTGACTCTTCGTCAACCTTTTTTGGAGGTTTTGGAAAGAGGATTGCCAAGAAGCGCTCCAGAAGTGATGTCTGACACATTTACGCTGCCAAGCAATTTTTCAACTGGTGAACTTAGCACGGCAACATACACTTTTGATCCTGCATCTTATCCTGCTGCGACTGGCCGCACAAAGACAATGACTGTTTTTGAAAAGTATATGCTCTTACGTCAGGCGATGTATTATGGTGGTGTTGCACAAGATTTGGCAGAAAATGGTTTGATGAAAAAACATCCTGCTGCTGACAGACAGTATGGATCAATCCCTGTTGAGGATAATGCAGTGAAAAAGCGCATTGTTACAGATCCAGAATATACGGGCAGCATCAAAAAATATTATTTGACGACAGGGCTTTATTTGCCTGCTGGTGAAGTTGCTACAGTGAAAGTTAAGGGGCTTAAGTCTGGAGAAAGATTAAGACTTTTCACTGGGCTTCAACAATCTATTGGATGGGCTGTTGATTTCAATACTTATGACAATCGAATCATTGAAGAATCAAAAAAGGCAAATCCAGATTATGAATCTCTTGACATAAAAGTACATGGACACATTGAAGGGTGCAATGTCGAAATTGCTTATCAAATGGCAAACTTCTATATGACTGAAAACGAAAGAGAATACAAAATTGGATGTATTTTTGGCGGGGCTTTGTACATTGATTGTTCAAACCTCACTACAGCAGTTGAGATTGAAATCACTGGTTGCGTCGAGACCCCACACTTTATTTTGGGAGTGACAAGTGTGGATGAGTTTGAAGAATATCTCAGAAATGCTCCTGGTCTTTTGTGCTCGCTTGATGTTGAGAATGGTCAACTTATTGGACCAGCAGCAGCGATGAGACAAACAGACGATATTCTTAAAGTTGCGTATATGTGGCATTCAAATTTTGCCATTAATGTGTCTCTTCTCGGAAGGGTTTACAACTATCCGAACATCCTTAGATATGACACGTATGTCCCTGCTGGGGCGGCAGTTGCGTTGAGTGGACAGGATTCGGCAATGCCATCATCAGACATGTACAACTGTCTAAACTTTGCAAATTTGAAGGCAAGAGGGGAATGGATGACCTTTCATGAACTTGGACATCAACATGCAAATCAAGGAGCATTTGGAAAAGTTTATGGAATGGAGCCTGGTGTTGAGGGTGAAGTGAGAAACAATGTTTTGATTCTTCTCAATTATGCTCTCACTTGCAACATAAATCCAAATCAAACAAGTGGTGTTGAACATGGAGAATATACACATCCATACAATTCTTTATTGTCAGTGATAAGAGCAAAAAACAAATTTGAAGATTATAGCAATGCGGGAGGAGATCCTTTTTGGTGTTTGGGACTTTATTCTGTGATTTTGCATCAGTTTGGCCCGGAAAAATTTTTGCAGTACATTTATTCTCATGCAGAAGTCAAGAACTATAACGAAGTTTCAACGGGGACGAATCGCTCAGAGTTTGCTTATAGATTGATTGTTGTCTATGGTATGGACTTTAGAAAATTTCTAAATGAATATTTCAGTGCAAATATCACAAATGATATGTTCTCAAAAAGTCAACTGAAGAAAATGTCTAAGTTGAAAGAGTTTGTTCCAATAGCCTGCAAATTTTCAAATGGAGTTGGAGATGCAAGAAGTGCGGGTGCTCATGTTGTAAGTGCGGGTGCGCCAACAGAGTTTGAACTTTCAAACAACATAATAAGCACAGGGAAATTTACGATTGTGTCGGTAACCAAGCCAAAGTATGGCACAATTAAGAAAGTTTCTGGCACGAAGTACATTTATACTCCACCAAAGAAACTTGTCAATGGAGATGTGTTTGGTGTTGTTTGCCAACTTTCGAATGGACTTCTTAATATGCTTCCTATCAGACTAGAGTTTTCTTACAAAAACTCTAAATCAAAGGTTTGGGAAGGTGTCAGTGCAACAACTCTCCAGGATGCGATTGACAACAGCAAGGAAGTTTCTGAAACGAGGGTTGAATATTCTGCAGTTGCTGGAAAAGCAAGTTTCAATAGTGGAAACAAAAAAGATTATGTTGAGACGACCTTTAGTTATGTCGCACCACAGACTGGCACATATAGGTTCTATCTGAAATCTGATGATATTGGAAGAGTTGATGCCAAGAAAGATGGGGAAACATACACTATCAAGACAACTGCGTATACGGCAAATTATCAATCAGACAATTATTTCGAACTTAACCTTTTAGAAAATGAAGTTGTTCCATTTACAACCTATTTGCTCAACGCTGGTGGCGTAGGATCTTTGAATGTGGGAGTCTTGTTGCCAGAACAAATAAGAGCGGTCGATATTCCATCTTCAAGTATAATTTTGCCAAATTATGACTCGGCAGATTTGAAGAAAATCCAAACTTTTGGATGGCAACCAAAGTTTTTGACAAGCGTGAAAAATTTTACAAAATCAAACTATGTGTCAAAAGATGGGTGGGAAATTGTCTCTGCTCCAAGTCCACATGGGAATATTGATCCAAATGTTTTGGTTGATGGAGATATAAACACAATTTATCATTCAAATTATACAAATTCAAGCACAAGAACTCCAATGCCTCACATTTATATTTTGGATATGAAAAAATCCAACAAAATCAATTTCTTTGAGATTTACACCAGAAACAATTCAAACAGTTGTATTGTTGAGTGTGAACTTTATGGTTCAACTGATGGCAAAAAATATAGCCTTTTGAAAAAGATTGATTCACTCACTTATTCAAACAGAAGAGCGGTAATCAACTTTGACATGACGAGTGCAAGATATTTGAAACTTGTTGTTAAGAAGACGACAGGAATGGTAAATGGAGATTATTTCTCAGTTATAAGTGAATTGAACGCTGGCTTCAATGGGGTTGCAGAATATGTGATCTCACCTTCTGCAAACGAGATTTTCCACACAAAAGGTTTTGAAACAAACGGAAACAGCGGAAGTGTCGTTTCAACGAAAAAGGACAGCACTCTTGTGACAAAGTTCAAGGGGACAAATTTCAACATCTATGCAAACACTTTCGAAGATGCAGGAAGTTTTGAAGTTTACATTGATGGAAAATTGGATGCAAAAGTGAATTTGTCAGGCGACGAAAAATCATCGCAACTTGTGTATGCTTCTGGCAAACTCAAAAACAAAAATCACACCATTGAAATCAAAACAAAAGACAACAAGGGGGTTGAAATAAAATATATGTCATTAAATTATGGTGCAACTATGTTGAATGTGGGAAATATCTACAAAGAAAGAGCCCTTGGAATTGCTCTTGCAATTTTCTGTGTGTTGTTTGTTTTGACCGTTGTGTTTATGGTGCTCTATTTCACACTTCCAAAGTTTAGAGAATGGATAAACAATCTCTTCAAGTTGGAAAAACAAACTTCTCCTGAGACGCTTGCAAAAAAAGCAAAGAAAAAGGAAGAAAAACAAAAGAAAAGAGATGCGAAGAAAGCGGAAAAGCAAAATGAAAAAGGGTATGTAAGCGCTTCACCTTCTGCAAAGAAAGTTGCTGCAAAGAAACCTCAAACTGCGACCAAGAAACCAACGATCACAACAGAAAAGACGGAAAGCAAAGGGGCGAAGGCAAAGACTACTTCAACTTCTGCAAAGAAGCCCGCATCAAAGAAAAAATAAAACAAGATTGTTGAAGAAAAAAACCTTCATTTTTGATGAGTTTATGAAAGGTGAGAACATTTGTAAATATGTTTCCGGATAACAAATTTGGGCTTCCTATTATTTGGGAAGTTAAAAGAATAAATGGAAATTTTGTGTTTGACAAAGACTTCAATCTTTTGTCATATTCTGTTGAAAGAAGTTGGAGGAAATAGGATGAAACTTTATTGTTTGGGGACTGGTCATGCCGACGTGACGAAAAATTACAACACCTGTTTTGTTTTGGAAAACGGGGGGGGAGATTGCTGGTTGACGCTGGCGGTGGAAACCGAATTTTAAGTCAGTTGGAAAAATCGAACATTGACATAAACAAATTAAACTTTGGTTTTTTGACACACTGCCATACAGACCATTTGCTTGGGGTTGTTTGGGTTATAAGAATTGGGGTTATGTTGAACTTTCTTAAAGGGATAGAAAGAAAACCATTCACATTGTTTGGAAGCAGAGTTTGTTTGGATGCTGTTGAGATGATTTGCAAAGCAACAATCGGTGAGAAAGTTTGGAACAAATTGATTGACAACAACAGGCTTGTTTTGAAAGAAGTTGTGGACGGGCAACATGAAAATATTTGTGGACTTGATGTTGAATTTTTTGATACAAGATGCGTTGAAAAAGACTTTCCACAAATGGGCTTTTTCGTAAAAGAGAAAGGCTTTGTTTTTGCTGGAGACGTGCCTCTTGCAGAAGGCTTATATTCAAAATTTTCCAATCAACAAACTTTGTGTCTTGAAGCATTTTGTGTGGAGAAACAGAGGGAAAAATATTCAATTCAATTAAATAAGCACAGGACAGCAAAAGAGTGTGGGCAGATTGCACAAAAACTTGGGGCAAAAAAGTTGATTTTGTGGCATGGAGATGACGACAAAGATGGTGACAGAAAACAAAGATATTTGAAAGAGGCGAGGTCGGTTTTTTCTGGAGAAATCTATGCACCGGATGACTTGGAAATCATAGAGGGTTTATAATCCCTCTTTTTTATTAAAATATTTTGAAATACAGCGTTAGAATTTTGACATGGTGGGCAGGATTGTTGTATACTGAATTGCAATGTCAAAAAGGCATTTGGACTTTGGGAGAAAGGGTGATGCAAGGTTTTATTCATTCAACTGAATCGCTTGGCACAGTCGATGGACCTGGCATAAGATTTGTCATCTTTATGCAAGGCTGTCCGCTTAGGTGCAAATATTGTCACAACCCTGACTCTTGGGCTGTTGGAAATGGCAAAGCAGTGGAAGTGGACGAACTTTTCGAGCAGGCAATGAAATACAAAAACTATTTCAGCAAAGGTGGCGGAATCACGCTCACTGGGGGCGAACCTCTTCTTCAAATGGACTTCTGCATCGAACTTTTGAAGAAGTTCAAAGAGGCGGGTGTGCATACCGCTGTTGACACTTCTGGCTTTATGTTTGATAGTAAGCGTGAAGAATGTGTGCAAAAGCATCTCGCACTTTTGAAGTATACTGATTTGTTTTTGCTTGACATCAAACATATCTCTTCTGCAAAGCACAAGGATTTGACTGGTGTCCCAAATGACAACACTCTTGCTTTCGCAAAGTTTTTGAGCGACCATGACAACTCAATGTGGGTGAGATATGTGCTTGTCCCTGGGCTTACGACAGACGAACAGGATTTGAGAGGGTTGAGAGCATTTTTGGATACACTCAAAACTGTCGAAAAAATTGAGGTGTTGCCATATCATACAATGGGTGTCCCAAAGTACAAAAAACTGAATATCCCTTATCCGCTTGATGGCGTCAAGACGCCAAGCAAAGAGCAAGTTGATTTTGCAAGAAAGATTCTGCGAGGTGAAAAATGATTTCATTTGATGAATACAAAAGGGGACTTGACGGAATATGTCTTGTTGAAGTTTCTGGAGAGTCATGTGCAAATTGTTTCTCACTTTTGCCACTTGTTTCAAAAATTGTGCGAGAGAGAGGAGATTGCAAATTTTTCCACATTGAAGCGGGGCACGACACAAAAGAACTTTTGAGTGGTTTTGAAATTGTTGAAGTGCCAACACTTTTGGTGTGTCTTGATGGGGAAGAAAAAGCAAGATGCAAGGGATTTGTACCAGAGGAAATTTTGAGCCTTTGGATTGATGCAAAAATTGGAGATTGTAAAAAACTTATAGGAGAACGAAAATGAATTTTATGAAAGAATGGGAAGGTTTCAACCTTGGCAAATGGAGTAATGATGAAATCGATGTGAGAGATTTCATTCAAAAAAATTACACTCCATACACAGGTGATGATGCCTTTTTGGAAGGTGCAACAGAGGACACAAAAAAACTCTGGGAAAAGATTATGGATCTTACCAAAAAGGAAAGAGAAAATGGTGGGGTGCTTAACGCTGACACAAAGATTGTCTCACAAGTAAACAGTCACGAAGCGGGATACATTGACAAAGATTTGGAAAAAATTGTTGGTCTTCAGACTGATGAGGCTTTCAAACGTGCTCTTATGCCTTTTGGTGGAATAAAAATGGCCGAACAGGCACTCAATATGTATGGGTACCAACTCGACCCACAAGTTAAGGAATTTTTTGTTAAGTATAGAAAAACTCACAATGACGGCGTTTTTGACGCTTACACAGAAGAGATGAGACACGCTCGTTCTGCACATATTTTGACAGGACTTCCTGACACATATGGAAGAGGAAGAATCATTGGAGACTACAGAAGAGTGGCTCTTTATGGTGTGGATTATCTCATCAAAAAGAAAGAAGAAGACAAGAGCAATCTTGATGGCGAAATGGTTGACAACAAAATCAGAGATAGAGAAGAACTTTCTGAGCAGATTAAGGCACTCAAGAGTTTGAAACTTATGGCTGAGAAGTATGGATACGACATTTCAAGACCTGCAAAAAATGCCAAAGAAGCAATCCAATTTTTGTACTTTGGATATTTGGCAGCGGTGAAAGATCAAAATGGTGCAGCAATGTCAATCGGAAGAAATTCTACTTTCCTTGATATCTTTATTGAAAGGGATTTGAAAAATGGAGTGATTTCTGAAAAAGAAGCGCAAGAACTTATTGATCAATTTGTTATTAAACTTAGAATTGTCAAGTTTATGAGAATCCAATCATACAATGAATTGTTTTCTGGGGATCCAACTTGGGTGACAGAATCAATCGGAGGAATGGGAGTTGACGGAAGAACTCTTGTCACAAAGAACTCTTTCCGTGTGCTTCACACTCTTGTCAACCTTGGTCCAGCACCAGAACCAAACCTCACTGTGCTTTGGTCAAAGAATTTGCCTGAAAACTTCAAAAAATTCTGTGCAAAGATTTCAATCGACACATCTTCAATCCAATATGAATCAGATGATTTGATGAGACCTGAAATGGGTGATGATTATGCAATCGCATGTTGTGTTTCTTGCATGAGAGTTGGAAAAGATATGCAGTTCTTTGGTGCAAGAGCAAACCTTGCAAAATGTTTGCTTTATGCAATCAACGGTGGCGTTGATGAACTTATGCTTGACAAGGTGACAGGCAAACCAATGCAGGTCGCTCCAAAGTTTGCCCCAGTTTTGGGCGATGGAAAGTTGCAATATGAAGATGTTTTGGACAAATTTGACACGATGATGACTTGGCTTGCTGGACTTTATGTCAATGTGCTCAACCTCATTCACTATATGCACGACAAATATTCTTATGAGGCACTTGAAATGGCACTCCATGACACAAAGGTGAGAAGATTTTTTGCGACTGGAATTGCTGGGCTTTCATGTTGTGTTGACTCACTTTCTGCAATCAAATATGCAAATGTTTATCCAATCAGAAACGAGTTTGGAATTGTGACTGATTATCGCATTGAGGGTGATTATCCAAAGTATGGCAACAACGATGACAGAGTTGATGAAATCGCTGTTTGGCTCGTTAAGACTTTCATGAAGAAAATTTCAAGTCATCACACTTATAGAGAGTCAGTGCCAACTATGTCAATCTTGACAATCACATCAAATGTTGTTTATGGTCAAAAGACTGGAAGTACGCCAGATGGAAGAAAGGCTGGGCAGGCACTCGCACCAGGAGCAAATCCAATGCATGGAAGAGATGAGCATGGTGCACTTGCATCTCTTGAAAGTGTGAGGAAATTACCTTATGAGTATTCTCGAGATGGGATCTCAAACACATTCTCGATTACACCAAATTCTTTGGGAAAAGATGAAGATTAAAGGAGGAAAAGAAATATGGCAAGCAAAAATCAAGTTGACAATCTCGTAACAATGCTCGACACTTATTGTGGAGAGGGTGGACACCACCTCAATGTCAATGTTTTCAATCGTGAAACATTGCTTGATGCTCAAAAGCATCCTGAAAAATATCCACAACTTACAATCAGGGTGTCTGGGTATGCAGTAAACTTCAACAAGTTGACAAAACAGCAACAAGATGAAGTGATTTCTCGTACAATTCACGAAAGCATGTAGGCACCATGTGCCACTTTGATGAAAAAGGTCGGTTTCTTGGCAATGTTTTTAAGTTTTTTTGAATGTATGACATGCTGTTATGTTTCATCATAAAAAATTTAGAATGCAATCCAATTTGTTTTCGAAAAAAAAGGAGTTGTGATTTTCCCACGGCTCTTTTTCTTTTTTCGTGTGAGTTTGTTTGACTTGAAGAAGGGAAGAGCGGTATAATATTTTTGATTAAAAGAAAAGGAGAGATTATGAAAAATTACATCGAAATTGCAGACATTGTTGCAAGACAAATTTTGGACTCAAGAGGAAACCCAACTGTTGAAGTTGAAGTGGTTTTGGAAGACGGAACTGTTGGCAGAGCAAGTGTGCCAAGTGGGGCTTCCACTGGTTCTTTTGAGGCGGTTGAACTTCGTGATGGCGACAAGAAAAATTATCTTGGAAAATCTGTTGAACAGGCTGTTGAAAATGTCAACACTCTTATCAGAGAAGAAATTGTTGGGATGAACGCTTTGAATCAAGCAGAAATTGATGAAGCAATGATCAAACTTGACGGCACTGCAAACAAGGGAAAACTTGGTGCAAATGCAATTTTGGGAGTTTCACTTGCTGTTGCTAAGGCTGCTGCTGAGTGGTCTGGACTTTCACTTTACAATTATATTGGAGGATGCAACGCTTGCACACTTCCTGTGCCAATGATGAACATCCTCAATGGTGGAAAGCACGCTGACAACTCTGTCAATGTTCAAGAATTTATGATTATGCCAATCGGAGCAAAATCTTTCAAAGAATGTTTGAAGATGTGTGCAGAAGTTTTCCACAACTTGAAAGCTGTTTTGAAAGGAAAAGGTTATGCAACTGGTGTTGGTGATGAAGGTGGTTTCGCTCCAAACCTTAAGAACGATGAAGAGGCTCTTTCTTCAATCGTTGAAGCAATCAAAAAAGCTGGCTACAAACCAGGAAAAGACTTTGGAATTGCTATTGATGCTGCTGCAACTGAAATGTATGAAGAGGCTGCAAAAAAAGGTCACAAGGGGAAATATTATTTCTGGAAAACTGGCGAAGAGTTTTCTTGTGATGAAATGATTTCTTATTGGGAAAAAATGGTTGAAAAATATCCTATCATCTCACTCGAAGATGGTCTTGCTGAAGAAGACTGGGAAGGATGGGCAGAGATGACAAAGAGACTTGGAAACAAAATTCAACTAGTTGGAGATGATTTGTTTGTTACAAACACTGATAGACTTGCAAAGGGTATCAAACTTGGAGTCACAAATTCAATTCTTATCAAACTCAACCAAATTGGGACTTTGACAGAAACTTTGAACGCCATTCAAATGGCAAACAGAGCGGGTTATACCGCAGTTGTTTCTCACAGAAGTGGTGAGACAGAAGACACAACAATCGCTGATCTTTCTGTTGCACTCAATGCTGGACAAATCAAGACAGGAGCTCCTTCAAGAACTGATAGAGTTGCAAAATACAACCAACTTCTCAGAATTGAAGAAGAACTTGGTTCGTCTGCAAAATATCTTGGAAAAGATACATTTTTCAATCTCAAATAGAAAATAAGTTTTGGAGTTTTTGATGTTTACGGAGGAAAATTATGAAATGTGTTGAAATGGTTGGTGTAAAAAAACTTGAAGTTGCAAAGACGGAAGATCCAAAACTTGTTGGTGATGATGTTGTCATAGAAGTTTCTCGTGGAGGGATTTGTGGATCTGACATTCATTATTGGGATCAGGGACAACCAAAAGGATTGGTTATGGGACACGAATTTAGTGGAGTTGTCCTTCATACAGGAAACAGGAAAGATTTGAAAATAGGCGACAGAGTGACAGCACTCCCAATCTCTCCTTGCAACGAGTGTTATGCCTGCAAGAGCGGGAATCCTCAATACTGTCGCAAAACATGGGATAAAGCAGTTGGTTTGTCATTGGCATCTTCAGGCGCTTTCGCAGAAAAATTGGTTGCAAAATCTGACATGGTCATCAAATTGCCAGATTCAGTAAGTGATGAAGAAGGTGCTATGATTGAGCCTGCAGCAGTTGGTCTTCATGGTGTAAATTTGGCAGACATCCAAATTGGTGACAAGGTGCTTATCGTTGGTGGAGGAATCATCGGACTTGTAAGTGCAATGTTTGCAAAATTGAATGGAGCAAGTTATGTTGCCGTTTCTGAAACAAATCCAAAGAGAGGTAAAAAAGCTGTTGAATATCAAGTTGCAGATGAATGGCTTGATGCAACAGACAAGAAGTTTGTTGAAAACGCTGTTTCAAAAACTTGCGGAGGATTTGACAAAGTTGTTGAATGTTGTGGTGCTGCTCCTGCTGTGCAAAGTGCATTGCTCACTGTAAAACCAGGCGGAAGAGTTGTGTTGGTCGGCGTAAGCATGGCTCCAATCCAATTCTTGAGTGTGGTTGCCGTTATGAGCGAAATTGATGTTCAAGGGGCAATTGGTTATACAAAAGAAGAATTTGAAACTTGCATCAACTTGGTTGCTCAAAAGAAAATTGACATTTTGAAATTTTTGTCAAAGACTGTTGGACTCAAAAAAGTTCAAGCTTCATTTGAAGAATTGACATCACCAAAATGCAATTCAATCAAGATTTTGGTTGATCCTAAAAAATAATTTTGAATAAGAAAAGACGGGCAAAATTATCTCGTCTTTTTTTTGTTTTAGGGGATAAAAAGAAAAGCAGATGATTAGTCTGCTTTTGTTGCCTTTCTTTTTGGTTTCTTGACAATTTCTTCTGGCTCTGGTTCTTTTGTTGGGTCTGTCAGTCCTCTATGGACATTCCTCCAGAAGTCTCGGTCAGTGATTTCGATTTCATCAAGTTCTCTCACTCTGTTGAAGATTTCGTCTTGGAATTGTTTTCGGTTGACTGACTTAATAACAGTGAAGTTTCCTTTCTTGTCAAAGTGACCGGTGGTTGCACCAATGTTTACCTCTGTGTCAACATCGACATATGCACGCTTTGTGTTGAAGATTTTTGGGTGTACCATATAAACAATTGCGGCAATATCGCAGTTTGCGATGATTTTTTCGTCATATCCAGGTTCCCAATAAGTCTGGAAGCACATTTCCATGAATTTGCCGACATCGTTCATCGCACCAAGGTAAGCGACTTGTTGTTCGGTGAAGTAAACGTAGTCTCTTCCAATCTTTGAAGGGCACATTGTGATCTTTGCTTTGCTGTCAACTGTGTACTTGAATGCTGGGGCATCAGTACGGATGTTGAACGAACGGTGGTGACGATTACATTTGATGCCATCGATTGATCCACCCATCATAACAACATTTTTGATGTATTTGACAACATCAGGATGCTTTTGCAAAAGATAAGCAAAGTTTGTATGAGGTCCAAGGATAACAAATGTGATTTCTTTTGGATTTTTCTTGAAAAGTTCGTACAATGCATCAGCACAGTCAACGTTGAGTGGTTGATGTTTTGTTGTTTTTGGTGGAACATACCATCCGAAGCCTTCTGGTCCGTGGATGTGGTAAGCGTATTCATCACTTTCACCAAGTCTTTGGTCATAACCACGGATGACAGGAATATCTTTGTTGAAGATATCAAGGAGGTGACAAACGTTTCTCACGGTTTTGTCCATGTGAACATTTCCACTTGACACAGTGAGAAGTTGGATATCAAATTGAGGTTCGTGAAGTGCAAAAATGAGTGCAGCAATATCATCAACACCGGGGTCTGTATCAATAACAATTTTCATCAATTTCTTCATAATATCTCCAAATTTACTTAAACTTAATCTACTTAAGTATATAGTATTTTGTGGAAAAAAGTAAAGCAAATTAGCATTTTTTGAAGTTTTTCTTTGGTGTGAGGGCACTTCTAAGCCAAAAATTGCCCCAAAACATTCAAAAATGACGGCAAAATGAGGCGAAATATCTAAAAAACTATTTACAAAGCGAGTTTTTTGTGATAAAATATGACTATGGAAAAGACAAAAAAGCCAATTCTTAAAGTTATTTTGACGATGTTGTTTACAGCAGCGATTTTGGCCGCTGCCATTTATGTCAACATCAAAGGTGAAGTTGCCATCAAGGTGCAGAACAAGAGTTTGCCAATACTTTCATTTGCATGCGTTGCGGTTTGCTTTTTGATGTCACTACTTTTCATCCGCAAGACAAACAAGAAAGTGTACTTGACTCTTGCACTTGCTGTGATGGTTGCAGCACATTACTTCTGGTTTGTTGACCCACTTGGTGGTAAAGACTATCAACTCATCGGAGTTTGCCTCTTCTTGGGTGCTCAATTCTTCTTGATGCTTTATTCTTTGACTTTGACAAGAGCAATATTCTTGAAAGTTGTTGACATTGCACTTAGAGTTGCACTTTGCCTCATTATCGCATTTGTTGTGAAGAAATATATTGCTCTTACAACTGTTCAAATGCTTGGACTTATGTATGTTGCAAATGCTCTTATTACTTTGCTTGCAGCAATTGTTCACATCAAGACAGAATGGTTCACAATGATTGGACTCTTGTTGTTGCTTGTATCTGGAATTTTCACTTGCTTCATCCTTGGAGGGGTTGAGTCTTTGAAACTTTCATCAGCACTCTATCAATTCCTTGTAAACAACTATACTTATGCTGTGCTCGACACTTACCTTGCAGGGACGCTTATCGTATCACTTTCATCTGCTTGGGCAAAGAGAAACACATTGGTTAAATAATCGAAATCAAAAAATCGGCGAAAGCCGATTTTTTTTGTTGTAAAAGTTGCAAAAGCGTATATCTCTTGACAATTTGAAAAGTTCTTTGATAAAATAACTTGGAAAGTTTCTGGGAGTTTTTATGGAAAAATATGATTTTAGAAAAGTAGAACAAAAATGGCAAGACAGATGGGAGAAAGACAAACCTTTCAAGGCGATTGATTTTCATCCAACAAAACCTAAATTTTATGTTTTATATGAGTTTCCAAACATAAGTGGAAGTCTGCATATGGGGCATTTGAAAGGGACAATCCCTGCAGATGCTCTTGCAAGATACAAAAGACTCAAAGGGTATAATGTGCTCTTTCCAATCGGAGGGGATTCTTTTGGGCTTCCTGCAGAAAATGCTGCAACAAAGACGGGAATAAATCCAAGGACGTTTGTTGAAAATGGTGCAAAGACAATTTTTGGACAGTTCAAAAAACTTGGACTTTCTTTTGATTGGGAAAGATCATTTTGCACAAGTGACGAAAGTTTTTATAAGTGGACCCAGTGGATTTTTTTGCAACTTTACAAAAATGGCAAGGCATACAAAAAGAAAGGTGTCGTAAACTTCTGTCCAAACTGTCAAACCGTTCTTTCGAATGAGGACAGTCAAGGTGGAAAGTGTGATAGATGTGGCGGTGACGTCAGACAAGAAGAAAGATGGGTGTGGTTCTTGAAAATGAAGGAATATTCTGAGAAACTTCTTGAAAATGTTGACCGCATTCAGATGGCTGAAAATTTGAAAGAAGCACAAAGAAACTGGATTGGAAAGAGCGAAGGTATGCAAGTCTCTTTTGATCTTTTTAGCGATAAAGTTGAAAAGATTGGGAAAATTGATATTTTCACAACTTGCATTGAGACAATTTACGGAATCACTTTCGTGGTGCTTGCACCAGAACATGAACTTGTTGATAAACTCAAACCTTACATCAAAAACTTTGATGAGGTGCTTGCATACAGAGAAAAGACTGCTCTTCGCAGCGAGTTTGACAGAATGTCCGACCAGAAAGAAAAGACAGGTTGTGCCCTTGAAGGATTGTATATTGTCAACCCAGTAAACGGCAGAAAAGCACCAGTGTATCTTGCTGATTTTGTTTTGGCAAATTATGGCACAGGGGCGGTTATGGCTGTGCCTTCTGGCGACCAAAGAGATTATGACTTTGCAAAGAAATTTGGCATCCCTATCATCCCTGTTGTTGAGGGTGATGTAAGCGAGCATGCAATCGAAAAGAAAGAGTATCTTGCAAAAAACAGCAAGATGGTAAATTCTGAAGAGTTTTCTGGCATGCCTGTCAAAGAAGCAAAGAAGAAAATTGCGGAGAAGGTGATTGCGCTTGGCGTTGGACAAAAGCAAATCAACTACAAGATGCAAGACTGGTCTTTCAACAGACAAAGATTTTGGGGAGAGCCATTTCCAATCGTTTTCTGCGACCACTGCGGGACTGTGCCTCTTGACGAAAAAGATTTGCCTTTGGTGCTTCCTGAGACAAATGATTATATGCCAAATGCGAAAGGGGACTCTCCACTTTCAAAGATTGATTCTTGGGTGAATTGCAAGTGTCCAAAATGTGGTCGCCCTGCAAAGAGGGAAACTGACACTATGCCAAACTGGGCTGGCTCAAGTTGGTATTGGCTCAGATATGTTGACCCACACAATGACAACGCTCTCGCTGACATTGAAAAGTTGAAGTATTGGGGAAGTGTTGATGTGTACACTGGTGGGACAGAACACATCACTCGTCATGTGCTTTATTCTTTCTTCTGGCAAAACTTCTTGTATGAGATTGGTGCTGTGCCAACAAGAGACCCATTCATCAGAAAGATGGGAAGTGGACTTATTTTGGATGACCAAGGCAAAAAGATGAGCAAGAGTTCGAAAAATGGAGTTTCTCCACTTGCTGTCATCGAACAATATGGTGTTGACGCTGCAAGATTGCATGTGCATTTCTTGGGAGGTTATGAAGACAACACTCCTTGGACATTTGACGGAATCACTGGTATCACTGCTTTCCTTGACAAAGTTTGGGCATTGCAGGACGTGATTAAGGGGAATGCTGTTTCAAAAGAACATATTTATGAACTCAACAGGCTCATCAAGAAGGTGTCTGAGGATTATGAAGATTTGAAACTCAACACTGCAATTTCTGCATTTATGATTTTCATCAAGAAGATAAGAGATGATGGCTTCATCACAAAAGAAGAATTGAGACAATTTTTGATTTTGCTCAATCCACTTGCTCCACACATTACAAGTGAAGAATATGAGATTGTTTTTGGCAAAAACTTGCTTGATGACAAGTGGCCAGAATATGATGAGAAGTTTTTGGTTGAGAATACAGTGCAGTTGCCAATACAAATCAATGGAAAACTTGCAAAAGTTATCTCTGTCTCAAGGACAATTTCTCAAGAAGGGTTGCTTGCGGAAATTGAGAAGCAATATCCAGAAATTTACAACAAAGATAAACAAATCAAAAAAGTTGTCTATGTGCCAGGCAGAATTGTCAATTTGATTTTCTAATTTGCATGATGGGACACAGGGGCAATAAGAATAAAAAACCACGAGTTGAATCGTGGTTTTCTTTTTTTTGTTTTATTCTTCGTCTACAACAGGGTCTACTGTGTCTTCAGCTTGCTTTTCTTCTCTTGCATCCAAGATGTTTTTGCATACGATATCAATCATATTTTTTGCAACTGCAACAGAGGTTGCGTTTTCAATTTCGATGATAACTGGCTTTTCTTTGATCTTGACTGCTTTTTCTGCCATTGAGTAGTTTTTAAGTTCACTACTTCCAGCCATGAATCTGCTCACAAGCTTGCCTCTGTTGAATTTGAATTCAACAAGTCTCATTCTTCCCATCTTTACGATGACATGGCTCTTTGATTCTTTAACCATTGAGATGTCTTTTGTTTTTGCATATTCCAAAATTTCAATATAATAGTTGATCATTTCGTCAGGCAATTTGTTGAGTTGTTCTGCAAATGATTCTTTTGATTCTTCTGCGAACACAACTCCGCCTTCAACTTCTTCAGTCACTTCAACAGTTTCAGGAGCAGGCTCTTCAACAACTTCTTCTGTCACAGGCTCTTCAATTGTTTCTTCAACGATCTCTTCTACAACAGGTTCTTCGATTGTCTCTTCAACCACTTCTTCTACAACAGGTTCTTCAACTGTTTCCTCGATTGTCTCTTCTGTCTCTTCAACTACTTCTTCTGTTGTTTCTTCTACAAGAGGTTGCTCAGGGGCAGGTCTGCTTTCCAAATGTTTGATGATTGCTTTTGTAATGAATGCAACTGCAAGTGCAAGCAAAATATAAACGATTGTGCCAATCAATGCCCAGATAAGTGACCATTTGATTGAGAAATTTGATACAATAAAAATCAAGTACAACCAGCAGTAAACGGCGATTGCTGGAAATACGAATGCTGCAAGAATTGTCATAAGCAAGTTTTGTTTTTTGTGTCTTGCAAAGAAGATTGCTGTCGCAACGGCTGCAATTGTGAAAATAATCGCAATTATAAACGATGCGTATCCTTCAGATGAAAGATTTGAAAAATTCATAAATTACCTCCAAAATACATAGTTAATTATATCATATTCACCATATGTTGTCAATATCGCTTTCTAAAATATTTGTTAATTTTTGTGAAAAACTGCAAAAAAATTGCAAAAAGTGAAGAATGTAGTTATAATAATTATAATTATGAGCAAAAAATACAAAATTATCTTTTGTGGAATCGCTTTGGCTTTGGTGGCAATAATTGTTGGGCTTTGCTTTGTCTTTTTTGGCAACAAGGTCATAAAAGCCACTCCAAAAACTCTTGATGTGCAAGGGGTTGAAGGTGAATATTATTTGGTGGCAGAGTATAATCCTCATTATTTTTATCAATTCAAACTTGAAGAATTTATCGAGGAAGAATACTTCACTGTTGGTGTGGTAAACAGCAAAGTCAATACAATCAAACTTGAAGACCACAATTTGAATTATGTTGCTGGGAGAAGTTATCGTTTTTCAGTGAGGTTTGTCAATGAAAATGGCGGTGGAAAAAGTAAATTCTTTACGATTGACAGAAGCCCTTCTTGGTCACTTGAGGGGATTGATTATGGCAAAGTGATGTTTGAAGATGATGTTTTGTCGTGGAAAGCTGTGCCACAAGCAGAGGGATATCAAGTGATTGTTGTGGACGAAAATCTTCAAAAGACAGAACATCCATGCACTGAAACAACTTGTGATTTGTCCGGTCTTAAGGCTGGCAGATATACTGTTTATGTGATTGCCCAAAATGGTGATGAGTATGTTGAAAACTCTGATGCGGGTGCAGGAAAACAAATCGAAATCAAGAGAAAAAACATTTTGTCAAATGCACATATGTCAAATTGGGTTTTGAGTGTTGAGTCGACTTATGAGGTTTCGAAATTTGACATTTATGCCGATGGGACACTTCTTGGAAAGCTTGATGCCGGAGCAATTGAAGGTGGTGTTTATATCTTTGAAGACTGCTCAACCTTGTTTGTTGGGGTGGATGTGGTGCACTCCAGAATTGAAATCAAATCACGTAAAAACGACTGTGTTTTGGAAAGCGATTTTGTTTTGATTTCAGCGAACTAAGGTTTGCGATTTTGAATTGACCAATGCGTGAAAAACATTGGTCTTTTTTGTTGCTTCCTTTTGAAATTTTCGTTGTGATTTTATGATCACTTTGAGGTTTTGTGAGAGTCAAATAGAAAGACATATCGTGCTTGAATATATTTTCACTTTTTTTGTTTATACTACAAACAAAGGTGATGGCATGGAAGTAAAAAAAGAGATTGATGAACTTTTGAAAAAACTTCATAATTCAATTGATGTGACAAACAGAGTTGTGGAAAAAGATGGTGTGCAAGTTGGTTTTATTTACCTTAAAAGCATGACGGATAATGCTATTTTTGCTGACGCAATTTTTGAGCCAATTTCGAGATTTGAGGGAGAGTTGTCTTTTGACAGTGTAAAAGAAATTGTTCAAGCAAATGATGTACAAGAAGTTAAAAAGGCTGATATTTTGCAAAAAATCCTCAAAGGTGTCGTTGTTCTGATTTTTTCAAATTCAGAAAAATTTTTGGCTGTTGACATTTTGTCGTTTCCATCAAGGATCCCATCTGAGCCTCCAACATCGCCAGTCATCATGGGACCAAGAGAGGGGTTCACTGAGGATTTGAAAACAAACGTGACGTTGCTCAGACGTAGGCTCGCAAGTGACCAGTTGATATTGGAAGAGTCAACTGTGGGAAGCAGTTCTCAGACGAAGTTGGTGATTGCTTACCTTGACGGGATTGCTGACACAAAAATTGTCAAGGAAATCAAAAAGAAATTGTCGAAAATAAAAATTGATGGTGTGGTGGATTCTTATTATCTTCTCACTCTTCTTTCTGACCGACCAGATTCAATGTTGAAACAAATTGGATGCTGTGAGAAACCGGACATTGTCTCTGCAAAACTTTTGGAAGGTAGAATTGCCATCATTGTTGACAATTCTCCAATTGTGCTCACGATACCTTTTGTGCTTTTGGAAGATTTGCAAAACAGCAATGACTATTACACAAACTACATATATTCATCATTTTTGAGATTTATAAGATTGTTCGGTCTTATTTTGTCGGTGTTTGGTCCTGGGGTATATATTGCTCTTCAACTCTTCCATTACAACGTCCTGCCAATCAACTATCTCATCACAATTGCTGACTCGACTCAGCAGATTCCGTTTACGCCGTTTATTGAGATTTTGTTTATATCGCTGTTGTTTCAGATTTTGTATGAAGTCAGTCTGAGATTGCCAAGTTATTTGGGGCTTGCGACATCAATTGTGGGAGCATTGATTTTGGGTGATACTGGAGTCAAGGCGGGACTTATTTCTCCGCCGACCGTCATTGTGGTTGCAATTGCAAAGATTGCACTTTACACTGTGCCAGAGCAGTCCGCACAAATAACAATTCTGCAATTCGTGTTTTTGGTGCTTGGAGCATCGGTTGGACTTTTGGGGATTGTCGGTGGAGCAATCTATGTGCTCGCTTATGCAAATACGATTGAAAATTTTGGAGCACCATATCTTGCACCATTCTCACCATTTATTCTTTCTGACAACAAAGATGGTCTTTTGAAAGTTCCACTAAACGACATGACAAATCGACCGAAGTCTTTCAGCAATGAGAAAAAGGAGAGATTGGATGATTAGGGATAAGACAATTGGAGCGTGGCAAACAGGAATATTGCTTTTCTTCTTGATTTTTGCAAACAAGATTCTTGTTTTGCCGTCTCTTCTTTTCAACAATGCAAAATTTGAGGGATTGATTGCCTCGGTGTTTCTCTTTTTGCTTGAGTTTGGTCTTTTGGTTTTGTTTTGGAAATTGAAGAAAAAGTTTCCGACAGAACGATTTTTTGATGTTGTAAAAAACAATTTTGGAAAAATAGTCACGGTGATTGTCTTTGTTTTTGTTGGAATATTCTTTTTGGCGAAAATGATCTTGCTTTATAATGTGACCTATATCTTTTTTAGAAACCTGATCTATAAAGAGTCAAACAACACGCTTTTTCTCATCTGTTTGCTTCCAGTTGTCAATCATATGGCAATTTGTGGGGTGAGGACGATTGGCAGGACGGCACAACTCTTTTTCCCTGGGGCAGTGGCGATTTTGTTGTTTGCAGTTGTTGTTGGAGCCTTTGGGATAAACAGTTCTGTCATTGTGGAGCAGTCTAGTTTTTCCAATATCGTCATTGCCACAATAAAACACATTTCTGTCTTTGGTGATACGATAATCTTGTTTCTGTTTATGGATAAGATTCAAGTGAAAAAGAAGGAGTGGAAGATTGTGTTTTCGCTCTTTGCGGCAGGGGTAATTTCTGTCACAGCAATCATATTGGTGTTTTTCCTTTCCTATACTTATACATCCTTTTTGCATCCATTTGCATTCTTCGAGATTTTGAGTTATGTGAAAGAATACGGAGGGATTGGCAGGTTGGACATCATATCAATGGTGTTTATCATCTTTTTGACATATTTTCAACTTGCGATTTATCTGAAGGCATTTTTTGTGTGCTTTGATGGAATTTTTCCGAAACTGGATAGGATTTATTCAGTGCTTGTTTTCAACTTCGCTTTTATACTTTTGATTCGCTTTGCTGTGATAAACTTAAGTCGAATCATCATTTATGCAGAGGAGTTTTTGCCGTATTTCGCAATAATTGCATTTGGCATCGTTCCAGTTTGTTGTCTTGTTGCTCTTCTTGTCAAAAAACATAAGGAGAAGAGAGAATGAAACGATTTGTAAGCAAAATATGGAAAACGCCAATGGCAATGATCTTCATTTTTATCATGGTCTTTTATGGGTTTAGTGCACTTGGAAAATCAACTGAGATAAATCGATTTGCCGTTGTGACGGCAATTGGTATTGACAGCAGTCCAAGTAATTCGGGACAATTTGAGATTTCATTTTTGACATTTATCCCGATTGCAGAGCAAACTTTTACGGAGACATACAAAGTTATCACGGCAAGTGGGGAAAGTTTTGTTGAGGCAATTGACTATGCGGGACAATATCTTGGAAGAGAGGTTGGACTTTCTCATCTTAGGACTGTCGTGCTGAATGAAGAGTTGTTTCAAGATGATGTGACAAAAATCTTAGACTATTTGACAAGAGAAAAAGAAGTTCCGTCGAGCACGAAACTTATTGCCACAAACACGAGTGCAAAAGAATTTTTGAGTGCTATGCAAAAACTTGATATGGAGAGTTCGATCAAGGTAAGCGAGATGGTCAACTTCAATCAGAGATACATCACCGCAACTGATGCGTCTTTGGAAAATTTTTTCAAAGGTTATTTCTCTCCAACAAAGACGAGCATCATCCCAATCTTTTCGCTTGAAGAAAATGATGACGAAGGGATTTCTGTCTCCAACACAGAGTCACAAGGTGGCGGAAGCGAGACTCAAGGTGGAGAAAATGGTGGGCAGACAGGAGAAGGTGAAAATGTTTCCTACAGCATTGTGAATGGAGGAGAGTCACTCATCTTCAAAAATGGTTTCTTGAAAAAGCAGATAAGTTCGAGAGATATGAAAAACATCAACTACTTCCGTGGAAATTTCAGTACTGGGGCTCTCACCATAAAGGATATTGGGGGAGAATATTTTGAAAGTGCAGATTTGACTTTCAACATCTATGACAAAAAGATGAAAAAGAAAGTTGTTTTTGAAAATGGAATCCCTGTGTTTTACACTGATTTGAAATTCTCAATCGTGCTCAATGGGGTGGAAGAAGACGATGGAATGTTTGATGAGAATGTTGATTTGTATGTGATTACCAGTGAAGCTGCAAACGAAATTGAGAAGAAAGTCAAAAAAAATATGTCAGACGGGCTTGCTGTTATGCGAGAGGAGAAAGCTGATATTGCTGATTTTTATACCAAGATGTACAACACTGACAGAAAGAGCTTCGTGAGATTTTTGGAGAGTTTGGACGACAAGGATGACTATTTGAATCATGTCCTATTCAAAACAAGAGTGAGGGTTTATGCAAGATAAACTTTCTCTCTTTTTTGAAGTCAAAATGTGACATATTTTTTTCATGAAATGGCTGTCTTTTGTTGTGTTTATTTTTTCTTTATGATAAAATATCAAAGTATACTAACAAACTAAATCTATTTTTAAGGAGAATTTATGGACGAGAAAAAACAAGGGAGATTCAAGTTTACTTGGGTGATTGTCGCTTTGGTCGCTGCACTTCTTCTTTGCCTGCTCTTTGTTGATTTTGGAAATCATGGGACAAAGTTGACAACTGCCAAAGGTATTGACTTGCTTCAGGGAGAGTATTCAGAGAAAGAAGGAGATGCACCTGTACAAGCCAAGTTTGTGCTTTTTAGAGAAGGTACAGCTTATGTAATAGTTGAGGGCTCTGATTATAAAAATGGGCAAGCAAAGACCTATTCTAATTATTACTTCAAATATACCGTAAATCAAGAATATTGGGTTGATGATGAAACTGGAAGTTTGGATTTGTTTGCCCTTTGTGACAAATATGGAATTGATTATGACATTGGCACGGCTGGTGTAAGTTTCTGGGATGTGCTTATTCCAATCCTCTATGTCGGTTTTGCAATCTTTGTATTCTTCATGCTTTGGAAGATGCTTGCAGGTGCAAACAGGGGTGCAATGCAATTTGGAAAAACAAAAGTCAAATCTTATTCAATGTCAAAGGTAAGATTTTCTGACATTGCTGGAATGGATGAAGAAAAAGCAGAACTTGCAGAGATTGTTGAATTTTTGAGAAATCCAAAGAAATTTACCGACCTTGGGGCACGCATTCCAAAGGGGGTGCTTCTTGTTGGGCAACCTGGTACTGGAAAAACTCTTCTTGCAAGAGCCGTTGCTGGAGAAAGCAAAGTGCCTTTCATCTCAATAAGCGGTTCTGACTTTGTTGAAATGTTTGTTGGCGTTGGAGCTTCAAGAGTAAGAGATTTGTTTGACCAAGCAAAGAAAAACAAACCTTGCATCGTCTTCATCGATGAAATTGATGCTGTCGGTCGTCAGCGTGGTGCTGGTCTCGGCGGCGGAAACGATGAAAGAGAACAAACTTTGAACCAACTTCTTGTTGAAATGGATGGATTTGAGCCAAACGAAGGAATCATTGTGTTGGCGGCAACAAACAGAAGTGATGTTTTGGATCCTGCTTTGATGCGTCCAGGTCGTTTTGACAGGCAGATTTATGTTCATGTGCCAGATGTCAAGGGCAGAGAAGGGATTTTGAAAATCCATGCAAGAAACAAGCCTCTTGACGAAAGTGTTGATTTCAATGTTTTGGCGAGAATTACAACTGGCTTCACTGGTGCGGACATTGAAAATATGCTCAACGAAGCGGCAATCCTTGCTGCCCGTGCTGGAAGACCAAGAATCATCATGGAAGATATCACAGAAGGTATCAACAAGGTGATTATGGGGCCTCAAAAGAAGAGCAGAATCCTCACTGAAAAAGAGAGAAAGCTTACTGCTTATCATGAGGCTGGACATACAATCGTTGCAAAGAGTTTGAAAAACTGCGAAGATGTGCAAGAGGTTTCGATCATTCCACGTGGAAATGCTGGTGGCTACACAATGAGTAGACCAGAAACTGATGACATGACAATGTCAATCGGAAAGGCAAATGACACAATCGCAATGAGCATGGGTGGAAGAATCGCTGAAGAACTTGTGCTTAAAGAAATCACAAGCGGAGCATCTTCTGATATGCAACATGCTACAAAGATTGCTCATGCAATGGTTTATGATTGGGGGATGAGCAAGAAAATTGGCTTCCTTGCACTTGGAAGTTCTTCTCAAGTGTTTATCGGAAGAGATTATCAAACCAAAAATGATTTCTCTGAAAAACTTGCAAGTCTTGCAGATGAAGAAATTATGTCTATCTTAAACACAAACTACAAGCGTGCAAAAGATGTCCTTTCTGAAAAAATTGAAATTTTGCATGAGATGGCAAAACTTCTTCTTGCAAGAGAAACAATTTACAAAGAAGAAGTTGATATGATAATGGCAGGCAAGAAGACTGAAGAAATCGTTTCAATTCTTGAAAAGAGAGAAAAGTCTCAAAAAGAAAAAGAAGAAAGACTCAGAGTGGAAAGGGAACACAATGAGAAACTCCACAACTTTGAAAGAAAGATTGCCGAAGGGGAAAATCTCCTCAAGATGGGAATCATTTCTCAAGAAGAACTTGACCAATTGAAGAAAGAATATGAGGTGATGAAAAGCGCTTTGGTTGAGGCTGATAAAAAACCAGCTGAAGTTGAAAATAAGGTAGTCAAGATTGAGTCTAAGCCAACCATAAGAAAAACTGCAACATCATCTTCTGTAAAGGTTGAAGAAAAGCCAAAGAAGACAACATCAACTGCAAAGAAGACTTCTGCAAAAAAATCAACTGAAGCAAAGAAGTCTGATGCAGACAAGAAAGACAATGGAGAAAATAACTGATGGAAGAAAAGGAAATTCAAGAGCAAACTCAAGAGGTTGAAGAGGTCGCTTCAGAAGAAGTGACTTCTCAAGATGGCGTTGCTGAGGAACAAAAGACTGAGGCAAATGTTGAAGAGGTTGCCAAGGTGACTGAAGAGGCTGTTTCTGAGCCTAAAAAGAGGGCTAAAAAGGTCAAAAAGGAAAAACCTCAGGAAAGTTATGAGGGGTTGTCTGATGACGAAATTTACACCAGAATGCAGACCGAAAAACTTGTAGAAAGAAAAAAGAAAAGAAAAATCATCACTGCGGTTGCGATGGGAGTTGCGTTTGTCTTTGCGTTTGTAATCATCATTTTGGCAACTGTGCCAGTAAGTTTGAAACCTCATTGCATTGACAACAACTATACAGAAGCAAAATTGTATAATGGCACAAATATTGATCATCCTGTCGCAGCCATCCCAGAAGATGATGCAAGATTCAAGGAGTTTAAGAAAGTGTTTGACAAATCATTTGCTCAATCATGTTTGTCAGGGATTTTCAGTGGTTCAGTCTTCACATATGACATTGAAGAGCATCAGTATTTCAGCGCTGCTATGCATACACTTACAAGTGCAAATCCACACTTCTTGAAACTTACTTACGCGAAAGAACGAAAGGTGACAAAGCAAAATGGAAAGGTGTTTAAGTCTGATGCTTGGACAAAAGAAAAGATTTCATTCTCATTTTCAGAGGTCTATATCGCTTTGAATACAGAGGCTGGATTTAGAAATACAAGCATTGTTATCCCAGTTTCTTACCCAAATGACGACAATGAATATGCTATTGTTATTACAGTTAAGGCGAATACAAACAGGTTTGAAGATGCTTGGGCAACTCTTGTTCCAAACAATGAATGGTAAAATTTTGTTTATGAAATTACTTTGATAAAAGGACAAGTTTGAAGGCTTGTCTTTTTTTTTGGCAAAATTGCAAAAAGTTTTGAAATTTTGTGAAAAAATGTTGACATTGCAAGAGGGAGTGGTGTATAATCACAAAGTATTGATAAATCTTCCGAAGACCGTAAGTGCAAGAAATTGCGTAAACAGGTTGCTGTGCTTACCGAGGAAAAGTTGAGAATGAGTTTATATCTCTGTGACTTTTCCGTGGTTACAGAGATTTTTTAATGCAAAAGAGACACAAAAATTAGATTAAAAGGAGGGATAGAAAATGAGTGCTAATTTAGAGGCTAAAAAACTTGTTGTTGAAGAGATTAAAGAAAAATTCTCCAAAGCAAAAACATTGGCTTTTGTTGACTACCGTGGACTCACAGTTGCTGAAGATACAGCACTTCGTAAGAAGTTTCGTGAAAGCGGATGTGAATATAAAGTTTACAAAAATCGCTTGATGTTGAAAGCACTTTCTGACCTTGGTATTGAGTGTCCTGCCAATTTCTTGGAAGGCACTACTGCCGTTGCTATTGGTTATAATGACGAAGTTGCTCCTGCAAAAATTGTTTGCAACTGCGTAAAAGAAACCAAGAAAATGGTTATCAAATTTGGAATTTTGAACGGTGCACGCGTTGACGCGAAAAACATCGAAGCACTTGCAACACTTCCATCAAAGGAAGAACTTATTGCAAAACTTCTTGGAACTTTGAACAATCCTGCTTCAAGTTTGTGCAGAGTTCTCTCAGCCCCAACAAGAGGGTTGGTTGTTGCTTTGAATGCGATTGCAACAAAATAAACTTAAAAATCGCATAATAAATCACATATTAGAAAATTGAAAAGGAGATTATAAAAATGGCTATAAATAATATCGTTGAAGAAATCAAAAAATTGTCTATCGTTGAAGTTTCAGAACTTGTTAAAGCTCTTGAAGAAGAATTTGGCGTAAGCGCTGCTGCTCCAGTTGCAGTTGCTGCTGCTCCAGTTGCTGGTGCTGCTGCTCCAGCTGCTGCTGAAGAAAAGAGCGAATTCAATGTATTCTTGAAAGAAACAGGCGCAAACAAAATCGCTGTTATCAAGGTTGTTAGAGAAGTAACAGGTCTTGGACTTTCAGAAGCAAAAGCACTTGTTGATGGTGCTCCAAAAATGATCAAAGAAAACGTTGCTGCTGCTCAAGCAAAAGAATTCGAAGCAAAATTCAAAGAAGCTGGCGCTGTTGTTGAATTGCAATAATTTGGAGATATGTTAATTTAATTTTGTGTTTCAAAAAAATACATCCAATCTGGATGTATTTTTTTTATTGTTAACATTATATAAACACAACTTTTTATATGAGTTTACCTCATGTATGCTAAGACGCAATGATTATAAACAAAATTTCTGTAAATCCTCATGTTGGATGATGTATTCAGCGTTGCTAACAAGATTTTCGAAATGTTTTTGGTTTAAGTTGAATGTCTTGCATTTAAGATGTTTGGGATTAAGCAAAATATTTGAATCTTCTATTTCCGTAACAACTAAATTATAAAGTTTGTATATAGTGTAGAGGTTTGCTGTTTTTGAATATTTGATTTCATAGACAATAAAATTATCCAATTTGTCTAACTTTATTTTTGTACTTCCAATCAACTCCTTGAATCTATCTTTTGCTTGAGAGATTTTTTGCTGTAGGTCTATATTTAATATTGTATCGCATTCTTCAATCAAATCTTTATATGTCTTTGAAATGCTCTTTTGAATCTTAGGGGTTTGTTTATGTCATCATAAAATGGATACCAAGAGTTCCAAGCTGGGGTGTAATCATAGCATACCAAATGAGGTTGATTTTCTAGATTGACCATGGCATAAAAGTTGATTGCCATATCAAATCTTTCAATTTTGATGTCATTTGGTATAACTTTTTCGAGCGTATGCTTTTCTATTATCATATAAATACCTTTTTAAGTTGGGAGATTTACAAAATGCCATTTTCTTTTAGGCGGTTTTCCAGAATGTCGAAGATGTCATATTTGAATGTGTCAATATTGAAATCTACACAAATTGTTGCATTTGGTTTTTTGGTGTAATCTGTGTCAATATAGCCAAAGTCATGTGTTTCGTCTTTGTAATATTTGATTTGTATATTACCCTTTTCATATTTCATCAACTCTGGTTGGGTGAGATAATAAACTGTGCAACAGTCATGTACGGCGGCGCCAGCATCTCCAACATGGAAATCTCTGTAGCCATCAAACATTTTTCCAAAAATCTTTCCTATGCGGTTTGCTTTCTTAAATCTCTTGATGTCGTCATGATCAAGGAATGCAATGTGCCCAAGTTCCATTGGCACCATGACGAGTTTAACTCCGCTCTTAAACACGATTTCAGCAGCTTCTGGGTCATAGCCAACATTGAAAGATTTGTATGGGATTCCATAAATTTTCTCTTTTGTGCCTGACTCGAAAATAACCTCTTTGATCATATTTTTGCTATCTGGGTGATTGAGAAGCAGTTTTGCAATGTTTGTCATTGGGCCAATTGCAATGATTGAAGTTTTCTCTTTGTTTGCCTTGAGTACTTCATACATGGCGTCGCATGCTTCAAGCTCCACTGGTTTGTGTTTGAGTTTCTTTTTGTTGTATGAAAACTTCCCAAAACCATTTTTGCCTTGTGCGCCTAAGGCATATTTTGTTGGGCGAACAATAGGCTTGTTTGTGCCTTGAGCAACAGGAATTTCTTTCTTGAAAAGTTCTGTCAAGAAAATGGCGTTTGCAGTGATGTTTTCGATTGGTCCGTTTCCACCAGCTGATGTGATAAGTTGAATGTTGAGTTTGTCGCTGTTGAATGCACTCATAAGAGCGATTGCATCATCAACACCGGGGTCAGTGTCAATAATTACATTTATTTTTTTATCTTCCATAAATCTCTCCATCTACGTATTTCTCTAGTGTTATTATAACATATGATGGGACATGTAGGCAAACATTTTGAGGGCTGAATTGAATTGTTGGTTTGTTGTGCGTATTATTTGCGATATTATTGCATAACACGCAATATATAGTGGTATTATGCAATAATATGCACTATAAAATTTCAAATAATTAAAATGTGGGAATCGTCCTTGACGCTGACAAAAAAAGCACATTTCTGACAAATGTTCTTTTTTTTATGCAAATTTCTTATGCTAATATTTTTTCGAAAGGAGTTGTTATGCAAGTAAAAAGTCGTGTTCACAAAGATGTGCTTTATGTTTTGTTGTGCGGGGAATTGGATGAGCATTCTGCCACATATACAAGAATTACGCTGGATGAGATTTTTGACAAGCCACATTTCAACAAAATAGTGATTGATTTGTCAGAACTTGATTTTATGGATTCCACCGGGATTGGGGTTTTGATTGGACGGTACAAAAGAATGAAATCTAAGGAGATACCGATTTACATTGCAAATCCATCTTCTCATGCGGAAAAGATTTTCAAAATGACGGGGCTCTATAATCTTATGCCCAAAATTGTTTAATAAGGAGTTTGTATGAATTATTCAAATTTTATGGAAGTAACTTTCAAGGCGTTGTCTGTCAATGAGGGGTTTGCCAGAGTTTGTGTTGCATCTTTTTGTGTGCAACTTAATCCAACTGTTGATGAAATAACAGACATCAAAACTGCGGTTTCTGAGGCTGTGACAAATTGTGTTGTGCATGCTTATCCAACTTCAGTCAAGGGAGATGTTATTTTGCGTTGCGAACTTGAGGATGATGTTGTTTCTATCACGGTCACTGACAAAGGTGTAGGAATTCGTGATGTTGTCAAGGCTCGAGAACCATTTTATACCTCAAAACCTTCTTCTGAGCGTTCTGGCATGGGCTTTACGGTCATGGAAAGTTTTATGGATGATGTGCAAGTTGTCAGCAATTCGTTTGGAACAAGTGTGAAGATGACGAAAAAAATCTCTGAAAATGTTTCAAATGTGGCAGGCTAGATGATGTTGGGGCAAGAAGAGACTCTTGAACTGATAAAAAAAGCACAAGCTGGCGATGAGCTGTCTAAGGAAATGCTTGTCAATGAAAATTCGCCTCTCATAAAAAGTGTGATAAGGTGGTTTAAGGATAAAGGTGTGGAGTATGATGACCTTTATCAACTTGGGTGTATGGGATTTTTGAAAGCAATAAACCGCTTCGATGTTTCATATAATGTCAAATTTTCCACTTATGTTGTGCCGATGGTGGTGGGAGAAATCAAGCGCTTTATGCGTGATGATGGTGCTGTCAAAGTTTCAAGAGCGATAAAAGGGTTAAACATAAAAATTGGCAAATTTTCTGACGATTTTTTTGCCAAAAATGACCGAAAAGCAACGCTCGCAGAGATTGCTGAACATTTCAAAATAAGTGAACAGGAAGTTGTGCTTGCAATGGACTCCGCAAAGATGCCAGTGTCTCTTTATACGCCATTTGATGATGGCGAAGAGGATGGATTGACCATAATCGATCGTTTTGATGGGGAACAAAACGAGGACTTTTTGGAGAAATTTGCTCTTAAGGACATGATTGACAATCTGGAGGAAAGGGACAAGAAAATCATTTTGATGAGATATTTTTATGACAAGACTCAAAGTGAGATTGCTGAGAGGTTGGGAGTCTCTCAAGTGCAAGTTTCAAGGCTTGAAAACAAAATTTTGGAAAATCTCAGAAAAAAACTTGAGGGTTGATGTCTTTAAGGTAAAAATTTGTCGTTTTCTTTTTGTATTTTCAATTCAAATGTGTTATCATAATTGAGTATGAAGAAGAAAACAGAAGAAGCAAAAAAAATTAAAATAATTATCGATTCAGATGTTGCGAATGAGATTGATGATCAATTTGCAATTTCTTATGTGCTCTCAAGACCTGAAGAATTGCAGATTAAGGCGATTACACTTGCACCTTATAGGGTGTCATGGCAGAAGAATTTGACAATCAGAGATGGGATGGTTGACAGCAAAAATGAGGCTGACAGACTTTTGCGTCTTTTTGGAATCAAGTATACTGCAAAAGATCCACTTGTGTATTTTGGCTGTGATGGTTTTTTGAGCGAAGGATTTGATGGAAAAAGTCCTGCTGTTGACAAAATCATCAAAACAGCAAAGAAAGAAGATGAGGTTTACATCATCTGCATTGGGACTTTGACAAATGTGGCGATGGCACTTCGCACTGCTCCAAAGATTGCTTCAAAAATCAAGATTATTTGGATGGGAACTGACAACACAATGCTTGACCATTTCCAAGATTCAAATTATTCAAAGGATGTCGCTGCTTTCAACGAAGTCATTGCAAGTGAAGCTGCTTTCACGATTTTTCCAACATATCTTGCAAGAAACTTTGTGACATCTGTCTATGAGTTTGAAAGAAACATTGAAGAAAACAATGTGACACGTTATCTTGCATCTATTATGACAAGATTTAGGTTTAATGAAGAAAACTGGGGTATCAAGACAATCTATGACATTGGACCTGTTGCTTATCTTCTCAACAAAAGCAAGTTTACAAGCAAGATGATTTCTCCAGATATTCTGCTCAAAGATGGAAAAGTTGATTATCCAAAGGGAAGAAAGGTGAATTATATAACTTCAATTCCACCACACTCTTTTGTTTGGACAGACTTTTTGAGTTCTATAAACAAAGTCAAGGGCAGTGCTTTCAAGTCAAAAATCTATTTTGTAAGTGACACTCATTTTGGAGATGAATCAAAAGTAAGAAGAAAACTTGTGCCATTCAAAACTGTCGATGAGATGAACAAGGCGATTATCAAGCGTTGGAACAACCAAGTTGGACCAAATGATACGGTTTATCATATGGGTGATTTTGGTGAATACAATATGATTAAACAACTCAACGGAAAGGTGATTCTTATCTGCGGAAATCACGAAAAAGGTGATTATAGAAAAGACTTTGAAGCTTTCAAGAAAAGACTTCTCAAACTCGGCTTTGCTGATGTTGTGGAAGACGGTATGTATCTTGATAAATCGGTTTTGGGAGAAAAGGTTTATTTGACTCACAAACCTTCTGACCATGTTAAGAATTGCAAAACAATTTTTGGTCATGCACACACGGTTTCACTTGTCCAAGAATATGGATTCAATGCATGTGCATCATATCACTATTTCACTCCAATTGGCGTTGAAACTGCAAAGAGATATTTGAATTATATCGGAAAGCCAGAAGACGAAGCGTCTGTCTAGTTTTTTGATGTCACAAAGGAGATATGATGGTTGCGCCTCTCATTGTTGTAGGTTTTGTTTTGTTGGGCATGCTTGTTTGCATTGTGACAAATTTTAAGATAAAAATCCGCAAAATATCTTTCAGTACATATTGGGTGGTGTGTCTGATTGGGGCAATCATTTGCATTTGTTGTGGATTTATTCACAAGGAAAGTTTGAAGAATGTCTTTATAAGTTCTGCAAATATAAATCCTGTCAAAATCCTTGTCATCTTTTTGTCATGCACAAGTTTGTCGATATTGCTTGACCAAATCGGATTTTTCAGATATATTGCGCAACTTGTTTTGAAGAAAGCCAAATCAAGCCAAGTCAAGTTGTTTTTTGCTTTCAGTTTTATCATTGCAATTCTCACAATTTTCACGTCAAATGACATTTTGATTTTGACGTTTACGCCTTTCATTTGTTATTTCACAAAGAGGGCGAAGATTGACCCGACACCATATCTTGTGGTTGAGTTTATTTGTGCAAATGTTTGGAGTATGTTCTTTTATATTGACAATCCAACAAACATTTATCTTTGCACGCTTTACAACATCAGTTTTGTAGACTATGTAATCAAAATGGCTTTGCCAACATTGGCGGCAGGACTCGTTGCAATTGGGATTGTTTATCTTTTGTTTATGAAAAAACTTAAACAGAAACTTGAGTATGAGGACGAGGAAATTGTCAAGCCAAACAAGAATCTTTTGGGAATTGGTCTTGCAGGACTTGGGGTGATGGTTTTGATGATGATTATCTCACCATACCTTGGCTTGGATATTTGGTATGTTCCACTTATTTGTGCGGGAGTCACTTACATAACTGTGCTGATATATTTGCTTGCAAAGAAAGAGAGTTTGAAATTGCTTTGGGGCTCTTTGAAAAATCTGCCATATGAACTTATTCCATTTTTGATTTCTATGGCAATTCTTGTGTCAACATTGCAGGACGTTGGATTTATTGATGTGTTTGGAAAGTTTATCTCTTCCCAACATATTATTGTGGTTGGGTTGATTGCTTTCTTAATTGGAAATTTGATAAACAACATCCCTATGTCAATGTTTTTTGCCAGCACATTGGCAACCTTTTCTACAAACATGAATATGGTATATGCCGTTGTTGTCGCTTCAAACATTTGTGCATTTTTGACACCGGTAGGGGCTTTGGCAGGAATTATGTATATGAAGATACTGAAAGAAAATGATGTCAAATTTAGTTTCTTGAGTTTTATCAAATATGGAACGATTGTTGCCATTCCGACCATTTTTGTGGCGTTGGGACTGCTTTTGATTTGATTCTGCTTTTAGGTGGAGATAATAGATTTGAAGAGTTTGCTCAGAAAGCCTTAATGATTGATTTGACTTTGGCAAATTGGGATATTTGATACATAAAATGAATATAAGCGCAAAAATTTTGAAAAAATCTATTTTTTTCTTGACAAAAATCTCAATTTATTATAGAATGATTGAGCAATTGTCATTTCGGGGTGTGGCTCAGTTGGTAGAGCGCGCGGTTTGGGACCGTGAGGTCGGGGGTTCGAGACCCTCCACCCCGACCAGCAAACTTTTGTTTGCGATTGATGCCAAACATTTGGGCCTTTAGCTCAGTTGGTTAGAGCGACCGGCTCATAACCGGTTGGTCCGCGGTTCGAGTCCGTGAAGGCCCACCAAAATTTAATAAAAGAAATTTTGTTAAAATGTTTGCAAAAGACAAAATGTTTATGTTAGACTTTAGAGGTCGAAACGTAAAAGGCGACTTGGCCTGGTAGCTCAGTTGGTTAGAGCGCTAGCCTGTCACGCTAGAGGTCGAGGGTTCGAGCCCCTTCCAGGTCGCCACACTTTCTTTGAAAGTGCAAAAAATGGTCCGCAAGGACAATTCGCAAATGATTGCGAATGTTTGCCCAGATAGCTCAGTCGGTAGAGCAAGGGACTGAAAATCCCTGTGTCGGTGGTTCGATTCCACCTTTGGGCACCACGAAAATCTCAATTTGGGCTTGGTCTTTAAGCAAGCCCAAAGGCAAATTTTCAATGTAAAACTTAATGCTTGTGCTGGCGTGGCTCAATGGTAGAGCAGCTGACTTGTAATCAGCAGGTTGAAGGTTCGATTCCTTTCGCCAGCTCCATTTTTTTGAAAGGGTTTTTATGAAAAATCCTTTTGCCTTTGGGTAGGTTGCAGAGCGGCCAAATGCAACGGACTGTAAATCCGTCGACTATGTCTTCGATGGTTCGAATCCATCCCTGCCCACCAAAAAAAACATGCAAGCCTTTCGGCTTGTTTTTTTGTTTTGATAGAATACTTTGTGGTGTGGGATTTGCGTTTTGTAGGGTGTTCGCAGGAGAACAATTCCATGTTGTTTTGCTTGAAGATTTAATTTGTTTTTGCTATAATACACGTATGAGTTGGTTTAATTTCTGGGGACTTATCATAATGGTATTTGTCATGATACCAAACATCATATATTATGTAAGGCACAAAAACGAAGTTGTGAATGTTTGCGAAAACAAGGCGCTTGTGATTGCAGAGCAAATAGGCAGGTATGGCTGTTTTGTTTTTATGATTTTCAATATCCCTTACACATATTTCAATTTTTGGTTTGGTCATGCGTTTGCTGTTTACATCTCTGTAAATGGTGGATTGTATTGTGCATACACAATCTTTTGGGCGATATGTTGGAAGAAAAATGGCATGTTGAAAGCGCTTTCTCTTTCAATCATTCCATCTTGCATATTTTTGTTTAGTGGAATAGTTTTGGCAAATATTCCGCTCATTGTTTTTGCGGTTGTGTTTGCTGTGAGTCACATATTTTTGAGTTGCAAAAATTTGCAAGAAAAGACAAAGAAGCATACCACGATTGACAAGAAGTGGAAAGATGAGTTTATCTTGATTTTTGTGCTCTGTTTGTTTGTGTTGACAATCGTTGGCATTTTGTTTGGTGCAGATGTGGGCGGTGCGTTTCCACTTAATTAAATTTTTGCTGTTATTCTCTTTTCTTTGAAAATAAAGAATTGTATATTTTGTTTAATATGATTGAAAAAAAATCTGTAAAGTGATAAAATTTGTATAAGAGTTTATGAAAAGATACATTTCAATTTCGTTAAGTTTGCTGGTTGTGTCACTTGTAAATATGTTGACATGGTTGTGTTTGGGATTCACAATGGGCAATCCAAATTTGTCCAGTGTTTTTTCTTTGACTTATCCTGTGCAATTTGTGGTTTATGTTCTTCTCAGCCTTTTTGGAACTGGAGCAAATGTTCGCAAAAACAAAAAGAATGATGAGACTGACAACTCGGTTTTCAGTGGGATGATTTGGGGAATATTTTTCAGTGTCATAATCTTTGTTGTGCTGAGTGTTTTCTCGGACAATTATGTAAAGTTTATGAATATGGACGTTGCAGTATTTGGAAATTTTGCAAGGTTTGTTATGTTGCAATCTTTGGCTTGGATTATCTTTCAACTTGTTTTGGAGAAGTTGTATTTTGAAGATAAAGACAAAGAAGCAAACATACACGGTGTGATGTTTTATGTCTTGAGTTTTGTCAGTCTTATTGTTTGTTCGCTCATCACTAAAAATGAAACAATCATCATTGCTGTTTCGCTTAGTTTACTCTTTGTCTATATGCTCGTGCTTTTTTTGACCAAAATAAGAAAGTTTAAGTTTGAGTGGAACTTTCTGCCAAACATAAAATATGACTCAGTCACTTTGTGCACAAGTTTGCTTTTCTTTATTACATATTTTGTCGGGTATAGCAATGCGTTTGAGGCTGGAGAAAAATATATCGTGTCAATCAATCTTGTCAATCTTGTCACAGATCCGCAGTGGGATGCTTTGGGTGCAATCGGAAAAATTGCAAAGATTGATTTGTCGCGTGATGACTACAACTTCAAGTCTGCAATCAAAAAGTCTCTTATATTGACTGTTATGTATATGGCGAGCAGTCTTGCTTTGTTCTTTGGTCTGTTTAAGGCTTATGGGGCAACTTTGTGGATTGGAGTCATTTGTTTGTTGATGCAATTGATTGACATGATTACGGATGTCTTTTCGCAAAATTTGAGATGTTTCTTGCAACTTGATTTCTCTGCGACTTTTGCGACTTTCTTAAATTTTTCAATAATGGGACTGAGGACTTTGCTTTCGGTTGTTCTTATCACTCCATTCAATACAAATCTTGCACAAGGGACAACGGGTACAATGGAGTGCATTATGTACATTGTCATCACTTCATGTTTCTTTAAGTTGGCAAAGTCAGGTATATTCATTCCGCGAAAGAAGAAAATCAAAATTGACAATATTGTGCTGTATGTGGATCGAAGGGTGCAAGTAGAGTAGAAGTTGTGAGGAGAGAAAATTCTTGATTTTCAAATTTTAGAATTCTTTCTCTTTTCTTGCTATTTATTTGGAAAAATTTTTCTATTGATGTAAAATATTTCTTGAGAGGTGAGGGTATATGATAAACATTGCTGTTGATGGATACGCTGGAAGTGGAAAATCCACTTTGGTGAAACTCCTTGAGAAAAAACTTGACGGCCAAGTTAAGGTTTTGGACACAGGGGCAATATTTAGAGGTTTCGCTTATGCATATGACAAGGCGAAATATGGTGAACTCTCTGAGACAAAAATAAAAGACTTTTTGAAGAAAACTTCTCTTAAGGTCGAGTTTGTTGATGGAAATCAACGTGTAATTGTAAATGGTGAAGATGTGACTGATTTTATCAGAACTGAAACAATCAGTGTTTTGTCTTCAAAAATTTCTAATTATCCAGAGGTTAGGGCGAGATATTTGGTGATTGCACAGACCTTTGCAAGTGAAAATGGATGCATTATGGAAGGAAGAGATATTGGCACAGTTGTTATGCCTCGTGCTGATGTAAAATTTTTCCTCACTGCAAATGAAGAAACAAGAGCAAAAAGAAGATTTGCAGATGCGAAAATCAAAAATCCAGAGGTTACTTATGAAAATGTGCTCAAAGATATGCAAGAGAGAGATTTCAATGACTCAAACAAGGGAGAAGCATCTCTTAGAGCAACAGAAGAGAGCATAATTGTTGACAATTCTGATATGACTCTTGAAGAAACTGCTGAATATTGTATGGATATCATAAACAAACATATTAAAAACAAAAAAGTTGTAAACATCACCATTGATGGTTATGTTTGCAGTGGAAAGAGCACAATCGCTCGTGCACTTGCAAAGAGATTGAAATTTAATGTCTTTGACACTGGAGCGGTTTATCGCGGGATTGCTTGCGCATTCGATTATATGAAACTTGATGAGAATAAAATTGATGAAGATTATATTGAAAGATTTGCCAAGCAAATCAATGTAAAGGTTGAGTTTATTGGCGATCTTGAACATGTTTTTGTCAATGGTATTGATTGGACAGGACATTTGAGAACAGAACATATAAGTTCGTTAGTGGCAAAAGTTTCACCATTCGTATGCATTAGAAAAAAGGTTCTGAAGCTTCAAAGGGACTATGCGAGGACACACAACCTTGTTATGGAAGGACGAGACATCGGAAGCTATGTTTTGCCACATGCTGATTTCAAATTCTTCACAACTGCAGATGAGATGGTGAGAGCAAAGAGAAGGTTTGAACAACAAAAGGCAATGGGAAATGATGTAGACTTTGCAAAAGTCTTGAAAGAACTCCAACAAAGAGATTACAGTGATACCCACAGAGATCATGGAGAACTTAAGATGGTCAAAGATTCTATCATTGTTGACACAACAAATCAAAATTGCGACCAAAGCGTTGAATTTTGTATTGAAAAAATCAGAGAAAAGAGACCAGACATCATGGTTTATTAGAAAAATGAGACACACAATTGTGTGTCTTTTTTGTTGATTTTTGAGTGAAAAAATTGTATTGCTGCGACACGCCCGGAGTCGTGGTAGGGGGAAGGGAGGTAAAAGGAGCAAAAAAGATGT
>CAJUGX010000004.1 GCA_910586385.1 uncultured Christensenella sp. | reverse complement strand
TTGGAAAAGAGAGGGGAAATTCCTCTCTTTTTTGTGTAACGATGAAAACATATATGGAAGGGTTTGTCTTGATTTGGGGACGGCATTTGGTGGAGCCTTGGGAGTTGACAAAAATAGCATTATTAGACCATCTATGTCTAAGGGGAATTCTATTATTAACGGAACTGCTGTGACGCAAGAGGGAACATTATCTGGTAATTCAGATTACAATTTATGGATATTTGATAATGATGATGCAGGAAACAACGAATATCCATTTATTGGTTGAGTTTATAGTTTGAAAATATTTGATGCAAACACACTTGTTTGAGACTTTGTGCCAGTACAAAATGCTACAACAGGACAAATTGGACTTTTGGACAACGTATCACAGCAATTTTTCGGCAATGCCGGAACTGGAGCATTTTTGGCTGGTTAAAAAATAAAAGAGGCGATGAGCCTCTTATATTTTTTCAATTTGAGATTTGATTTGAGTGATATAATCTCGTGCTTTCTGCTGGTCGGTGAACTCAACCATGACTCTGACTTTTTCTTCTGTTCCACTTGCTCTGACAAGGATTCTGCCAGCAGGTGCGATTTTGTTTGAAATGTCAGAGATGAGATTTTTCAGGTCTTCATTGTTGATGACTTTCATCTTGTCTTTTACGGGGATGTTGAGGTTGAGTTGGGGGATGAGTTTGGCGTCAAAAAGTTGGTCGAGAGTCTTGCCAGACTCTTTCATAATCTCACAAATTTTCAGAGCCGTCAAAATGCCATCTCCTGTCTGTGAGTGAGTTTTGATGATGATGTGACCTGACTGCTCACCACCAAGCACGAGATTCATTTTTTCCATTGCCTCGATGACATATTTGTCGCCGATGTCAGTGCGAATAAGATTGATTTTGTGCTTGTTGAGAGCGACCATAATTCCACTGTTTGTGTGGCTTGTTCCCACTACGGAATTTGCATACAATTGTCCTTTTTCTTTCATGTGTGTGGCCAAAATATAAAGCAGTTTGTCACCATCAAAAATTGTTCCATTTCCGCTCACTGCAATCACTCTGTCAGCGTCACCGTCAAAGGCGAACCCGACATCTGCTTTGTGCAATTTGACCTTGTTTGCCAAAATGCTTGGATTGAGCGAACCGCAATCAATATTTATCTTTGAGCCATTGTTTTTGCATGAAAAACAATCTACGTGTGCATTTTTACCTCTGAAAACTTTCGGTGCAAGGCTGAAACTTGCTCCATTGCTTGCATCAATGCATATGTGCATATCTTCAAATGTCAAAGCGGTGCAATTTTTAAGGTGTGAAATATATTTGTTTTTCAATGTGTCTTTTTTGATGAATTTTCCACACTTTTGACAAGTGTATGTATTTTTGAAAAACTCCTCCAAAAATTCTTCATCAGTGTCAGAAAGTTTTTTTCCATCTGAGCCAAAAACTTTGATTCCGTTGCAGTTTGGTGGGTTGTGTGAGGCGGTGATGACTATGCCGAAATCACAGTGTTCGGACTGAGTCAAAAAAGACACCCCAGCAGTTGGGATGATTCCAACATCAATAACGGTTCCACCACCTTGGACGATCCCTGTGCTGACTGCAAGTTTTAGCGCGTCAGCAGAAACTCTTGTGTCATGACCTATGAGGACCTTTGGTTTTGTTTTGATTTGAGAAAGTGCGTTTCCGACAGAAAAAGCGAGGTCAGTGGTGAGATTTTTTCCATATTCACCACGAACTCCGTCTGTTCCAAAATAATTTGCCATATAAAAAATCTCCTATTTTGATTTGTATGAACAAAACAAGAGAAAGGTGAGCTCTTGGGTTTTTAGAATGGGTAAAAAATTGAAAAAAGAAAAGGGCGATCAGCCCTTTATTGCTTTCATGATTTTTTTGAAAGTTTCTTCATCTTGATCAACCGCACTGCCTTCTGCTTTTCTAAACACAACAAATTGTTGCCACAAAAATTCAAGTATGAAATTTGCAATCATTGAAATTACTGTGATAAGCATCCCAGGCACTTTGGCATTATCCAGTGCAATTCCCCAAAAAGTTGATGCGGGTGTGAATCCTACATAAAACAGCAAAGCCAAGCACATTGCAATAGGAATATTGTTTGCTGCTTTGAAAGTGAATTTGCGATTGAAGGTGAAATTCCAAATCACTGACAGCACCAAACCAGTGAGATATGATACCCAATAATGAATATGTAAAACATCATCCATCAAGGATGTGATAGCAAACTGTATAATCCCTGCGGAAATCGAAAATAATGTAAATTTGACAACCTTAATAAAATTTTTCATATGTGTATTATAGAAAATCGAGAGTTGACTAGTCAAGCAAACGAAGGACTTTTTGTGATGTTTTGTGCCAAATTGTGTTTGAGAAAATTTGTTGTATGTGGTATTATGTACATATGAAGATAACTAGTGCAAGATATTTGACTTCCGTTGTCAAAGCGGAGGACATCCTCAAGGATGAAATGATGGAGTTTGCGTTTGTCGGCAGAAGTAATGTCGGCAAGTCCTCTCTTATCAATTGTCTAACTGGCAAAAAGAATTTGGCAAAGACTTCATCAACTCCGGGGCTTACAAAAATGGTAAACTATTTTGTGGCAAATGAGAAGTTTAGGATTGTGGACTTGCCGGGATATGGTTATGCCAAGACTGGACACAAGCATATTGCAAACTGGGCGGGACTTATGGAGGACTACCTCTTGCAGTCTCCAAACCTCAAGACGGTTTTTGTTTTGCTTGACTGTCGAATTAAGCCGACCGAACTTGACCACATGATGCTTGAGTTTTTGAATTCTTATCAAATACCTTTCATGGTGATAATGACCAAGGTGGACAAACTTGCAAAGTCAAAAGTGCCACAAGCTGCGAGCATGGTGTCCAAAGAGCTTGGCATAAGACGAGAGATGATCATCCCGTTCTCTTCAGAGACGGGAGTTGGAAAAGAAAATCTTTTGCAATATATAGAAACTTTGGTTGAAGAAAACAATATATAAATATAAGTAATAGTCGGAGGGGTGCAATCCCTCTTTCTTTTTATATCAAAACGGCATGAAACTGGTTTTGAGTGACTGGTGGTTGCATTTTTGCTGAAAATCTGGTAAAATAGCCGAATGCCACATCAAAAAAAGGAGATTTTATGGCAGAATTGAGACTTAGAGTTTACCAAATCAGTGTAAGAGATTTGGAAAGACTTTTGGAAAAGTTTCCTGTTTTTGCATCTGCTGAACTTACTGACAAGGCAAGAGAGCAAGGTGCTTTTGAAAACAAGGGGACAAAAACTGGATGGTATTTCACTCGAAACAAAGCGGAAAACGGATGGGTGATTTATGTTGGTTTTTATGGTGGACTTGTTTCATATTCACCAGCAAACACAGACACGGGGCTTCGTGTTGGGCTTCAAGTTTGGTACAATGAAGAAAGTGCTGTGGTTAAAAGTGAAAGGGAAGAAAAAAGAAAGGCTATCGTTTGGGATAAAAAATCAAAAAACAAAAAACGTTTGGTCGGTAGAGCGCCAGTTGTCAAGTTTGGAGGGATTGATTATATTTGGATGAACAAAGAGGACTGCAAGGCGGGTGTGGCGAAAACCATGGATCTTATCAGCCTAAACCTCATCGCAAGGGCAAAACAATTTGGCTCCACCGATTGTGACAACAATTATGATGAGGCCAACAATCTTAGAGGGCAATCAGAGGATTTGGTGCTTGAGGGTTGCACAGATGAAGAAAGGGCAATGGTTGTTCCAGTTGTCATGACAAGTGTAGACAATTTTATGACTGTGACGCCAGTGTTGGCTCAGGTCGAGAAGAAAGAAGTTGGGTGGCAGAATGCTTCTGGAAATGTACAATTTGTCGTCGACGGGAAGTCGGTTGGAAAGCAATAATTCCATTTGGCTTGATTTTCACATTGAAAAGTTTTGAAATGATTGTGACATAGTTTGTTGTGTCACAATTTTTTTGAAAAAAAATATTTTGTGTGATTTTTGTTTGGCATTGTCGCTGTATTTTGGTATAATATTCTCGTAATAAAAAGGAGATGTTTTATTTATGAAAAAATATGTTTACGCTTTTAAAGAAGCAGATGGCAAAAACAAAGCGCTTTTTGGCGGAAAAGGTGCAAACCTTGCTGAAATGACAAGAATTGGACTTCCTGTTCCTCAAGGCTTCACAATCACAACAGAAGCCTGCACAAAGTATTATGATGATGGAAGACAAATCAATGCTGACATTCAGGCACAAATCAAAGCAAACCTTGCAAAACTTGAAAAGACAACAGGAAAGACTTTGGGTGATCCAAACAATCCACTCCTTGTTTCTGTTCGTTCTGGAGCAAGAGTTTCAATGCCTGGTATGATGGACACAATCCTCAACCTTGGACTCAACGACACTGTTGTTGAAGGTTTGGCAAAACTTACAAACAACCCAAGATTTGCATACGATTCATATCGTAGATTTATCCAAATGTTCAGTGATGTTGTTATGCAACAAGACAAGTCAAAGTATGAAAGAATCCTTGACGAAATCAAAGAAAAGAAAGGGGTTAAGTTTGACAAAGACCTCACTGCTGACGATTTGAAAGAAATTGTTAAACTTTTCAAGAAACTCTACAAACAATCACAAAAGGTTGAATTCCCACAAGAACCTGAAACTCAACTTATGGAAGCGGTTAAGGCTGTTTTCCGTTCTTGGGATAACGACAGAGCAAATGTATATAGAAAGATGCACGGAATCCCATATAGTTGGGGTACTGCTGTAAACATTCAATCAATGGTGTTTGGAAACATGGGAGATGAAAGCGGAACAGGTGTTGCTTTCACAAGAAACCCATCAACTGGTGAAAATGTTCTTTACGGAGAATATTTGATGAACGCACAAGGGGAAGACGTTGTTGCTGGAATCCGTACTCCACAACCAATCGCTCAACTTGAAGAACAAAATCCAGAAGTTTACGCACAATTTGTTGCAATCACAAAGAAACTTGAAAAGCACTATAAAGATATGCAAGATATGGAATTTACCATTGAGAATGGCAAACTCTATATGCTTCAGACAAGAAATGGTAAGCGTACAGCAAAGGCTGCTCTCAAAATCGCTGTTGACCTTGTTTCTGAAGGTATGATTGACGAAAAACAAGCACTTCTTATGATTGATCCTGCACAACTTGATGCACTTCTTCACCCAACATTTGACGATGCTGCAATCAAGAAGGCAAAAGTTATTGGTGAGGCTCTTCCAGCTTCTCCAGGTGCTGCTTGCGGAAAAATTGTTTTCACTGCTGAAAAAGCAAAAGAAGACGGAAAGAAAAATAAAGTTGTTCTTGTAAGACTTGAAACATCTCCAGAAGACATCGAAGGAATGGCTGCCAGCCAAGGGATCCTCACTGCTCGTGGAGGTATGACTTCTCACGCTGCCGTTGTTGCTCGTGGTATGGGTACATGCTGTGTTGCTGGATGCTCTGCACTCAAGTTTGCTGATGACGGAAAATCATTCACTTTGGGTGGAAAGAAATATAAAGAAGGAGACGTTATCTCTTTTGACGGCTCAACAGGAAAGATTTACGATGGTGAAGTTGCAACTGTTGAAGCAAAAATCTCTGGCGAGTTTGCCACAATCATGGCTTGGGCTGACAAGTATAGAGATTTGCAAGTAAGAACAAACGCTGACAATCCAAGAGATGCAAAAGTTGCATTTGGTTTTGGTGCAGAAGGTGTTGGTCTTTGCAGAACTGAACATATGTTCTTTGAAGCAGACAGAATTGCTGCAGTGAGAGAAATGATCGTTTCTTCTACTGTTGAAGAGAGAAAGAAAGCTCTCAAGAAGATTTTGCCAATGCAACAAAAAGATTTCAAAGGCATCTTCAAGGCAATGCAAGGAAAGAGCGTTACTATCCGTTTCCTTGATCCACCTCTTCACGAATTCCTTCCACACAAGGATGAAGAAATCAAGGCTCTTGCAAAAGAGATGGGATTGACATTTGCAGAACTTAAAGCAACAGTTGAAAGTTTGCACGAATTCAACCCAATGATGGGGCACCGTGGTCTTAGACTTGCGGTTACTTATCCAGAAATCGCTGAAATGCAAACAGAAGCTGTTATCAAAGCTGCAATCGAAGTTCAAAAAGAAGACAAGATTGAAGTTGTTCCTGAAATCATGATTCCTATCACTTGTGATTCAGTTGAATACAAATATGTAAAAGATATCGTTACTGCAACAGCAGACAGAATCTTGGATGAAAACAAAGTTTCAATGCACTATAAAGTTGGTACTATGATCGAAATCCCAAGAGCTGCAATCACTGCTGACCAAATTGCAAAATATGCTGAATTCTTCTCATTCGGAACAAATGACCTTACTCAAATGACATTTGGTTTCTCAAGAGATGACGCAGGCAAGTTCCTCGATGTTTATTATCAAAAGAAGATTTTTGAAAATGATCCATTCCAAAGACTTGACCAAAACGGCGTTGGTAAGATGATTAGAATCGCTGCTGAACTTGGAAGAAGCACAAGACCAGATATCAAACTTGGAATCTGTGGAGAACACGGTGGAGAACCAACATCTATCGAATTCTGCCATAGAGTTGGACTCAACTATGTTTCATGCTCACCATTCAGAGTTCCTATCGCAAGACTTGCTGCTGCTCAAGCTGCAATCAGATATCCAAGAAAGAAAAAGGGACTTTTCAGCAAATAGTTTTATCAAATAAAATACCTCATTAATGAGGTATTTTTTCTTTGCAAAAGCACTCAAATTCTGGCTTGAGAAAAAGTTTCAAAATTTTTTGATTTTTTTTCTTTGGACTCTTGCCATCCGAAAAAATTGTGTTATACTTAGGGCAGTCAAGGGGATGAAGCTATGAAAAGAAGTGATTATGTTAAGCAAGCAAAATGGATGGAGATAGATGAAATTATCGACACTGTAAGAAGGGATGAGACTCCAGTAATTCCAACAACGCCAGACAATCGTGATTATCGTCAAGGGGAATATGAGTATGATATCCCAACAGGCAGATACGATGGTGGAATTGGAAATGAAAACGGAACTGGATATCGTGATGGTGTTGTTCCTGAGGAAAAATATTTCGATAAAAAACTTATTGCAGAAATCTTCAAATCTTGCATTGCACGTGGGATTGCAACAAGTGATGAAAGAGAATCCAATACTGAGCCATCAAGAATCGTTGCTGTGGCAAGCAGTCAAAACGTTTCAGAACGTGCAAGATAAGAAAAAACATCTCTCAATTCGAGATGTTTTTTTGTTGTTATGCCTAGATATTATAATAATATAAAAAATTTATCTTTATCTATTAAAACGCTCTATGGAGTCTCGTTGAGGACAACATTGCCACACATCACATCAAAATAAGAAAAAGTTTGCAGTTTTTCGTCGTTGGTTTTGATTGTAAAAACACTGGGATAGACATCTTTGATTGTTGCTGTCAAAGACTCTATTTTTTTTCTTCCTCTGTTTATCCTCATCTGGACATCTCTGCCCTTGAGTTCGTTTATCTTCTTCTTGATGTCATCAAGCCCTAATATTATCTTTCTCATAAATTCTCCTTTCAAAGATTTTTGCCACAAACAAAATTTTTATTCAAAAGTGTTCTAATGTGATGCAAGGGCAAATAAGATATAATAGTTTTGATTTTGGAGGGAACTATGTCTTTTGGAATGAACAAATTTACAGTGGTGAAGAAAAAGCGTCTTGAGAAAGCTCAATTTAATGTTGAGTGCAATATCGACGCCAATGCAGAAATTGGCAAAATTTTGTCAGTCTGCCACAATGCACAAGTGGAAAATGCTGAGATTTTGAATGGAGTTGCTTCTTTCAGCGGAATCATTGATGTTTGCATGCTTTATTCAACTGTTGATGGTGAAATTGGCACAATCAACTCGTCTTGTCCATTTTCAAGCAAGTTTGAAAACGACAGCATTCAAGTCGGAGACAAGGTTGGCATAAAAGTTGAAGTTGTGGACTGCCATATTGACAGTGTTGCAGGAGCAACTGTCAAACTTTCTTGCATGTGCGAGCAAAGTGGTGTGCTTATTTGCGGTCGAGAAGTGCAAAACGTCTCAGGTGGGGACGAATCTGTTTGCATAAAAGATGACGAGCTTTTTGTAAACACTTTTGTCGGTGAAGCGAAAGAAACTTTTGTTGTTGACAATGAAGTCTCTATCAAAGAACCTATCAGAAAAGTGCTTTTCTGTGACAGTCAAGTGTCAATAAAAACCATTGAAAATGGTGTCAACTTTGTGTCAGTCGGCGGGGATGTTGTCTCAAGAATTTTGTATTTGACTGAAAATGACAGGTTTGAATCTGTTTATACAACAGAGAGTTTCAAAGAGGAAATTGACCTTGAAGGTGCAACCAGAGAAGGAGTGAGCGAGGCAGAAGCGGTTGTCAAGAGAAGTGCTTGCAAGTGCGAGGTTGAAGAGTTGGAAAAGGGAGTCACAATCAGACTTTCAATCCCAGTTGAAGTGAATGTTCGCTCTTATGAAGAGAGAAGTGAGCGTGTTGTAAAAGATGTTTATAGCACTGAAAAAGAACTTCAAATCTCAACTGAATCTTTTGATATGACAAAGACTCTTTCGTATGATACCTTTGAAGCAAAAATTGATGGCTCACTTTCTCTCGACAGCGAAAAGCCAAGAGTTGACAAGATTATGTTTGTTGGTGCGACAAACCTTTGCATTACAAATGCTTATCTCAAAAATGGCGAAGTGAATGTTGAAGGAATCACCAAAACAAATGTTGTTTATCTCAATGATGAGGCAAACTCACTTCACAGTGTTTTGATCGAAGTGCCATTTGTGATTGCTGAGAGAGCAAATGTACCATGTGAAGATGCTCAAGTTGAAGTGTCGGCAATGGTCTTTGATGTGGATGTTGTTGTCAAAAAAGGAAGAGAATTCTATTTTGATGCAAAACTCAAAATCAAGGCAAGTTATGATTGCGAAAATGTTGGTGCGGTGATCTCTAGCATAGCAGAGCAGGGTGATTTGGAAGAAAAAGATTGTGCAATTGAAGTTGTGTTTGCAAAAGCTGGGCAAACTGCTTGGGATATTGCAAAATCTTTGAAAGTGAGAGAAGAACTCATCACTTTGCAAAACCCAGAAGTGGCATTCCCTCTTGACAAAGATGAAAACATCGTTGTGTATTATCAAAAGAGAGGATAAACATTTACAAAAGATAAATTCCCTTCAAAAATTTGATTTTTTGAGTAAAAACTGCAAAAACTGAGTATTTTTGCGGTTTTTTCTTTTTGTCATAGTCAAAACTTGTTGTAGAAAGGGGCGGTTTTATGAAATATATTCTTTCATTTTTTGGTGTTGTAGCAGTGCTTTGTGCGGTTTTCTTTTGCACAAGAAAGGTCGAAAATGTCAATGATGATTATGTGCGTATTCATATCACGGCAAACTCAAACTCTGACTTTGACAAAAACATAAAGTACAAAGTCAAAGATGCTGTTGTCGATTTTTTGATTCCAACTCTTGCAGAAGCAGAAAACAAAGAGCAGGCGGAAGAATTGGTGAGAGCAAACCTTCGAAAAATTGAGGCTGTTGCAAATGACACCCTTATGGCAAATGGCGTGAGATATTTGGCTGAGGTGTCGCTGCTTGAAGAGAAAATGCCTACGAGATATTATGATGACTTTGTTTTGGAGTCTGGCATTTATCAGTCATTGAAAATTGATTTGGGGGCTGCAAAAGGTGACAACTGGTGGTGCGTTGTTTTTCCTGCTGTGTGTTTTACCTCAACAAAAAATCCGCAAAATTTGGAGTATATTTCAAAAATTTGGGACACAATACAAAGTGTAACATCAAGATAAAAAGGAGAAAATTACATGAAGAAGAAAAAAATGGCTACGGTGGGGCTTTCTGTTGCGCTTGCAATCTTGTCTATGGGTGGGGCTGCAACAGTTGCTACATATGTTCAGCAGCCACACGTTGAGATTGCTCTTGCTGCGACGCTTTCGAAATCTCAAGTGAAAACAGTCCAGACAAAACTTAAAAACTGGGGATACTACACTGGCAGTGTTGATGGAATTTATGGGACGAAAACAAAAGCAGCTGTCAAATCTTTCCAAAGGAAAAATGGACTTGCAGTGGATGGCGTTGTCGGACCAAAGACTGCAGCGGCACTTGGCATGAGTTTGGGGACAACTTCAAATAAGACTGACAACAGCTCTATCTCAAGCAGTGACTTGCATCTTCTTGCAAAGTGTATCCATGCGGAGGCTCGTGGTGAGAGTTATGTTGGACAAGTTGCTGTTGCGGCAGTTATCTTAAACAGAGTGAAGAGTCCAGATTTTCCAAACACAATTTCAGGTGTGATTTATCAGCCTTGGGCATTCACTGCAGTTAATGATGGACAAATCAATCTCTCGCCAAACCAAACCGCGTACAATGCGGCGAGAGACGCTCTCAATGGTTGGGATCCTACATATGGTGCACTCTATTATTACAATGCGAAGACTGCAACAAGCAAGTGGATTTATACAAAGACAACAACAATCACAATTGGGAATCACATTTTCGCAATTTAAGGAGAGAGTATGGAAAACGAAAAAACTGAAAACAGAAAAAGCAAAAAGAAAAACAAATATAAGGGGGCTGTGATTGGACTCTCTATCGCGACAGGGATTTTGGGTGCAAGCACTGTTGGCCTTGGGATTGCATACGGAGTGTCAATGTCGCAAGCTGGGGATTATTCAACTCAACTTGAAAACATCTACAAGAAAAACTATTTCGAATTGGTTGAGAATGCCAATTCAGTTGACACAAACATAAGCAAATTGTTGGCGTCAGATGACCAAAAATATCAAGCAAAGATGCTTGCAGAGATTTCTCAGGACTCAAAAGAGATGCAAGGTAACATTGCTGCAATGCCACTTTCTGGAGATTCAATCATGCAAAGTGTGAGATTTATCAATCAGATGTCAGGATACACCCAGATTTTGGAAGAGAAGATTCAAAGTGGAGAACCACTCTCTCAAAGCGACTTGGAAGTTTTGGAGAAAATGCATGAGTCTTTGACAGAAATGAAACTCTTCTTAAACAAGATGTCAGATCGTATGATAAATGGTTACAACATTGTCAAAGCAAGGAAAAAGCGTCATGGCGATTTTGATGATTTCAATTTAGACTTTGGACAAATGCACGCAGATGAAAGTGATTATCCAACAATGATTTATGATGGTCCATTCTCTGATTCTGTTGTAAACAAAAAGGTTGAGGGGCTTTCTGGGAAAGAGATGACCAAAGAAGAAGTCCACACAAAAGTTGATGAAATTTTCAAAAATGCGACCAATCTCAAATATGATGGGCAGACAAATGGAAAGTTTAAGACTTTCAACTTTGTGGTGAGAAATGCTGATGGACAAAAATTGTTCGTTCAGGCGACAAAAGTTGGCGGGCATATTTTGAATGTTAGTGGACACAATGAGTCTGGTGTGAAAAACTTTGATTATGAGCAGGCCGAAAAGATTGCCCTCGATTTTGCGAAAATCACAGGCATTGATGGGGCGAAAGTCGTTTGGCATCAAGAACTTGACGATCAAATCTATTTCAATCTTGCACCAGTGCAAAACGGGATAATCCTCTATCCAGATCTTGTCAAGGTAAAAGTTGACCTTGAATACGGCAATGTGGTTGGGTATGATGCAATTGCTTATCTTACAAACCACAAAGAAAGGTCGCTTGACAAGGCAGAAATCACGAAAGATGATGCAAGAGCTGTGATTGACAAATCCTTTGAGATCGGTGATGGGAGATTGTGTTTGAGCCCGCTTGACTTCAATAGAGAGGTTTTGTGTTGGGAATTTGAGTGTCAAAGGGACAATGCGACATATTATATCTACATAAATGCAAAAACAGGAATTGAGGAAAACATCTTGAAAGTTGTTGAGACAACTGATGGAAGCAAACTTATGTAAGGCGGCAAAAGGCAATAAAAAAGGCTACAAATATTTGTAGCCTTTTATTTTTTGTTAAGCATTAGCATTTGCTTCAGCAACAGCCTTTTCATATGCTTCAAGAATCAACTTTGTAAGATCTGTTCTTACTTCAGTTTTGATTGGGTGAACGATGTCTTTGTATTCTCCATCGTTTACTTTTCTTCTTGGCATTGAAAGGAAATATCCATCTTTTCCATCAATTACTTTCAAATCGTGAACAACAAATTCGTTGTCGATTGTGATTGATGCAACTGCCTTAAGTTTTTCATCGTTGTTTACAAGTCTAATTCTTACGTCTGTGATATTCAAGTTTGTGTACCTTCCTTTTTTATATTTAACCTTTTGGTCATTTTCATTATAACACACTGGCAAAATTTTGCAAAAGAATTTGACTATTTGACAAATTATTTTTGTAATTCATAGACATTAACATGGAAAATATCGAATTGAACAAAGGAAAAAGATTTTATCTGCTTGGCATTGGTGGAATCTCAATGTCCGCTCTTGCCATTTTTCTGAAAGAAAGTGGAAACATTGTTGGAGGAAGTGATTCAAGCAGATCCGATGCAGTTGTGATGCTTGAGGAGAGGGGAGTTGTTGTTGATTTTGAGTTGGACGAAAGAAAGATTGCCGAGGCGGATTATGTTGTTTGCTCTTCAGCAATAAAAACTGGAAATGAATTTTTGAGTGCAGCTCAAAGGTTTGGGAAGAAAATTTTCTCGCGAGGTCAACTTCTTGGGGCGATTTCGGATGAATATTACAAGGTGCTGGCAGTGGCGGGCTCTCATGGAAAAACCACAACCACTGCAATGATTTATGAGGTCTTGAAATGTGCTCAAAAGAACCCGAGCCTGCATCTTGGCGGGTTTAGGTGTGAGGATGGAAAAAACTTTTATGTCGGAGGGAAAGAGATTTTTGTCACGGAGGCGTGTGAGTATTGTGACAACTTTCTGAATCTTCACCCATTTATAAGTGTTGTGACAAATGTTGAGCCAGAACACATGGATTATTTCAAGACATTTGACAGACAACTTGAGTCATTTGAAAAGTTTCGGTTTCAATCAAAATTTGTCGTTGAGGGGGATGGTGGATTCTCTGCCAAAAATCTCAGACACAAAAAGAATGGGCAGCTGTCATTCAATCTTTGTGAAAATGGCAAAAAACTCATGCGACTAAATTTGCACATATGTGAAGATATAAACTCGCAAAATTGCATATATGCTTATCGAGTTTGCAGGCTTCTGGGACTTTCTGATGAAGAGATAAAGACGGGGCTTGAAAATTTCAAAGGCGTCAAAACCAGATTTGAGAGGGTTGTCTGTGACAAGTTTGATGATGTCTTGTGCGACTATTCGCATCATCCGACAGAGATTGAAAAGGCGATTTCATCAGCGAGGAAGATATTCAAAAAGAGACGACTTGTTGTTGTTTTCCAACCGCACACTTTCAGCAGAACTAGAGACTTCTTTGAAAAATTTATTGAGGTTTTGAGGGTGGTCGATGTGCCGATTTTGTATAAGACTTATTCCGCTCGAGAAAAAGAAAGTGATGGCGTGAGCGCAAAAGACCTTGCAGGAGTTTTGGTGGAGAAAAATCCAAACACAAAGTATGCCGATGATTTTGACCAATTGCAAAAGTTGATTGGAGAGCTTTGCAGAAAAGACGTGCTGATGTTTGTTGGGGCGGGGGATCTGCCAGCGATTTTACACAAAAATAAATTTCTTTCATAGAATGATTTTGTATGAAGTATGAATATCGGGATTGTGAAATCTTTTATAAATACATAGATAGAAAATCGGAAACAACAGATGTCTTTTTGCATGGTTGGGGCTGTGATCACATGAGTCTATTTTTCTGCCGAAACCTGACAAAAAACAGTTGCCTTTTTGTGGATTTTCCACCATTTGGAGAGAGCGGGAAAAGCTTGCCAGATTGGAATGTTTTCACATATGCAAATATGCTCATAGCATTGTGCAAGAAACTCAAGATAAACAGATTCAATCTTATCGGACATTCGTTTGGAGGAAGAATCGCAACGATTGTTTCAGTGCTTTGCAAAGATGAGACAAATGCACTTGTGCTTATTGACAGTGCTGGCACAAAGCCAAGACGAAGCCTGTCTTATTATGCAAAGGTTGGCATTTACAAACTGAAGAAAAAGTTGAAGATGAATGTTTCAAAATATGGCAGTTGTGACTATCTTGCGCTTGAGCCTGAAATGAGAAAAGTGTTCAACAGCATTGTGAGCACTCATTTGGACGAATTTCTTCCCTACATAAAATGTGACACATTGATTGTGTTTGGTCGTGACGATCAGACAACTCCTATCTACATGGCAAAACGACTTCACAGGAAAATCAAAAATTCGACCCTTGTGATTTTGGAAGATGCGGGACATTTTTCTTTCGTTGACAGAAAATTGGAGTTTTCAGTAGTCTTGAAAGAATTTTTACTTAAGAGGTGAAAATGTTTGTAATTTATTCGACAATTATTTCAATAATATTTACCATTTTTTCAATTATTTTTATTAAGGCATTTCAATTAGAAAATTATAAAATAAAAAATTATATAAAAATAATTATTAAAAATCCGTTTTTATTCGGTGGCAAAAGCACTCTGGCGTTTACAAAAAGAATAAAAAGATTGATTTTTATTATATTTTTATTTAATTTTTTATATTTTTTTGTAATATTTTATTTAATTAAAAATATTTATTTAATTATTCCAATTATTTTGAGTGGAATTTATTATCCATTTATTTTATGCGCGCCATATTTATTGGCTGAGCCCATTGAAAAAACAATAAAAATTCATTTTATTAAGAAAGCAAAGAAGAAACTGAAGGGTTTTTCTGGTAAAAAAATTGGCATAACTGGAAGTTTTGGCAAGACGTCAACAAAAAACTTTTTGTATCAAATTTTGAAAGAAGAATTTGATGTTTGTGCAACTCCAAAAAGTTTCAACACGCCTATGGGGGTGTCAAAAGCAATTTTGGAAAACCTGAAAGAGACGGATGATTTCTTTATTGTTGAGATGGGTGCAAGACACAGTGGAGATATCAAATTTTTGGCAGACTTTGTAGGTGTCGATTTTGGGATAATGACTCCGATTGGAAGTTGTCATCTGGAAAGTTTTGGTACGATTGAAAAGATTGAAGACACAAAGTACGAGCTTTGCGAAGCGACAAAAGATTTGGTTGTCTTCAATGGGAAAAGTTCATCGACAAAAAAACTCTATGACAGATATAAGCACAAAAAATATCTTGTATGTGAAAAGGGCAGTTTTGCTTATGCGGAGGATATTCAGGCAACACCTCAAGGCTCAAAGTTTGTCTTTGTGATTGATGGGCAAAAGTTTGATTGCCAGACAAAACTTTTGGGAAGCTCAAACATTGACAACATTGTGGTTGCTGGCACTATGGCTTACCTTTTGGGAGAGAGTTTGTATTCTGTGCACAAGGCGATTGAGAAACTTCAATCAGCCCCTCACAGACTTGAGCTTATCAAAGGTGAGTTTGTTGATGTGATTGATGATTCTTACAACAGCAACATAGACGGGTTTAAGGAAGCTCTTAAAACCATTTCACAATTTAAGACTAGAAGAGTGGTTGTCTCTCCAGGGATGGTGGAACTTGGCTCATCACAAGCCGAGCAAAATTTTTTGGCGGGTAAACTGGTCGGAGAGGTTGCTGACATTTTTGTCATCATGAATGAGGCAAACAAAGAAAATCTTTCTAAAGGGGCAAAAGAGTCCGGCATGCGAGACGAGCAGATTTTCTACGCAAAGACAAGAAAAGAGCAACAAATTCTTCTGAAGTCCATCTTGCAAAAAGGGGATGTGGTGCTTTTTGAAAATGACTTTCCTGACAACATTCGATGACACATGTCAGAAATTTTTCATAATAAATAAAGTTAAGGAGAATTTTTATGAAAGAAAAAATTGCGATTCTGTTTGGTGGGACGAGTGTTGAACATGACATCTCAATCATCACGGCAATCCAAACGATGAGGTTTTTGCCTGCTGAGTATTCATATATCCCAATCTACATAGACAAAGAAGGGCTTTGGTGGACTGCTGACAATCTTGAAAATATCAAAGTGTTTCAAAACTTCAAGAAAAACGCAAAAGCCAAAAAACGAGTCACTCTTGTTTTGGGGGAGAATGATCTTCTCGTGAAGAAGAATGGAAGATTTGTGCATATGTGCAAAATTTCAACAGTGCTCAACTGTTGTCATGGACGTGTCGGTGAAGATGGCTCAGTCCAAGGCCTTTTTGAATGTTGTGACATTTCACAGACATCATGTGGGGTGACATCTTCTGCTCTCTGCATGGACAAAGTTTTCATGAAAGATGTTTTTGATGCAAATGGCATTCCATCGCCAAAGTATGTTTCATTGCGCAAATGTGAATATGAGAGAAACAAAGAGGAAAAGTTGAGAGAGGTTGCAAAGGCATTGTCTTTTCCTATGATTGTCAAACCTGCAAATCTTGGAAGCAGCATTGGGATATCAATCTGCGAAGATGAATCAAAACTTGAAGAAGCGCTTTCGCTTGCATTTTCTTTTGACGAAAAAGTTTTGATTGAAGTGTTGGTGCAAAACTTGAGAGAGTTTAACTGTGCGTGCTTCTCTTTTAGAGAAGAATTGATATCGTCAAGTGTCAATGAGGTAAAAAACAAAACAAACATTTTTACCTTTGAAGACAAGTATTTGAGCGAGCACGCAAAAAACAAAGAGGTCGACAAAAACCTTGCAAAGAAGGTGGCACGCCTCACTGAAAATGTCTATGAACTTTTTGATTGCAAGGGCGTTGTGAGAGTTGATTTCTTGTATGATGAGGCGGGAAAAGTGCTTTATGTAAATGAGATAAACTCCATCCCGGGCTCTCTTGCATTTTACCTTTTCAAAGATGTTCCATTCAAAGAATTGTTGCGAGCACTCATTGAAGAGAGTTTTTCTGAAAGAGACAAAAAAAGGCGACTTCGCACAACTTTTGAGAGCGATGCCTTGAAAATTTTTGAAGAAGTAAAGATAGGAAGCAAAAAGTAGGTGCAAATTTTGTCTTAAAGTGACTTATTTTGTTTTGGCATATCAAACATGATTGACACCTATTAAAATGAAGCGAAAGGAGTTGTTATGGTTTTTGAAAAGATTTTTGACAACAAGTTTATCTCAGATCGTTGCCTGAAAGCATTTCGAGGGCGAGAGGTCAGACTTCTTACAAAAGATGTAGATAAAGTGGAAAAAGACACAATCTTTTTCTGTTTGACTTCTGATTTGCAAAAAGCAAGTGACAGGTGCAAGAAAGCAAAAAAGAAAGGTGCCCTTCTTGTCTTGAGTGGCATTGAAGTTGGTGACGATGTGGTCGTATGTCAAGATGTGAGAGATTTGTTTGCAAAGGCTGCGGCAAATTTTTATGAGCGTGCTTGCGATGATTTGAAGATTGTTGGAATCTCAGGGACAAATGGAAAGACCACCACTTCTTATGTCATTGGTGAAATTTTGAAGCGGAACAACAAGTCGGTTGGAGTCATTGGGACAAATGGTGTTTATTACAACGGAAATACTCTTGACTGTCCATTGACAACTCCAGATGCGGACTTTTTGCACAAGACCTTTCTTGATATGAAAAATGCTGGGGTTGAGTATGTCGTAATGGAAGTTTCTGCACATGCCATCGTCCAGAAGAGGGTGAACGGGATAAAGTTTGAGGTTGGTGTTTTGACAAACATCACGCAAGACCATTTGGATTATTTCGGGACAATGGATGCTTATGAAAAGGCAAAACTATCATTTTTCAACAGCGACCACATAAAGAGTGCTGTTGTTTGTGTGGATGATGAGCGTGCAAGACATATTTATGGTGTGTGCGATGTGCCTATTGTCTCTTATGGTATCAAAAATCCGGCGGATTGTTTTGCAATTGACACATGTTGCTCTATGAACGGCACAAGTTTTGTTGCAAATGTCTGCGACAGCGTTATGGCAATCAAAACAAATTTGATTGGAGATTACAATGTTTACAACTCTCTTGCAAGTCTTTGTGTTTGTCAAAAACTTGGCATTGATGATGAGGGACTGTCAAGAGGTCTTGCATATGTAAACCCTGTCGAAGGAAGATTTAATGTCATCAATTACACTGGTCGTTATGTGGTGATTGATTTTGCACATTCGCCAGACGGGCTTATGAATGTGCTGAAGACTGCAAGGACGCTGACTGAAAACAAACTCTATGTCATCTTTGGATGCGGTGGAAATCGTGACAAGGGCAAGCGTCCTCAGATGGGAGCAATTGCTGAGCAGTATGCGGACTATGTTTGTCTCACTGACGACAATCCAAGGCTTGAGAAATCGGCGGACATCATTGCCGACATTGAAAGTGGTATGACAAAGCCTCATATGGTTGAGCCAGACAGAAAGACTGCCATAAAGAAGATGATTGATTTTGCACGTGAGGGTGACATAATTGTTGTTGCTGGCAAGGGAGCAGAGAAATATCAAGAGGTGGGGACTGTCAAACGTCCTTACAATGACTTTGATGCTGTGTATGGACTTTTCAAAGAGAGCAGTCCTGTTTACACCGGCAATAAAGGAGAAAGGTATGGCTGTTAAATATATCGTGTGCGGGCTGTTGAGCTTGTGTTTTGCAAGTTTGATAGCCCCTGTGGTGCTTTGGTTTTGCAAAAAAATGAAAGCATCACAAAGCATTTTGCATTATGTGGACAAGCATGCAAGCAAGGAAGGAACACCTACAATGGGCGGAATAATTTTTTTGGTTACGCTCTTTTTTGCAACTTGTTTTCTCTTTTCAGAGCAGACTTTTTTGGCGTGGTTTGCCCTTGTGGTGACAATCGCCTATGGTGTGCTTGGCTTTTTGGATGATTTTGTCAAAGTGCATTTTCATCACAACGAGGGACTTCGACCTTACCAAAAAATAATTGGACAAGTTGGCATTGCACTCATTGTGTCAATCTATCTTTATATGTCTGGAAGGACAAGCTTGACTCTCTTCAATCTGACATTTGACATTTCTTGGGGCGTCATTCCTCTTTCAATCCTTGTCATGGTTGCCACAACAAACAGTGTCAATCTGACTGACGGACTTGATGGATTGGCGGGCGGAGTTTCGTTTGTTTATATCTTTGTGTTTGGTGTGATTTTGGCTCTTACTGGGAATATTGAAATGCAAAACATGGCGCTTCAATGTTTTGGTATGTGCGGAGCACTTCTGGGCTTTTTGATGATAAATTGTTATCCCGCAAAAATCTTTATGGGAGACACTGGCTCACTGGCTCTTGGGGGATTTATTGCGGTGATTGCTGTGCTGAGCGGACTCGAACTTTTGCTCCCTCTTATGGGGATAATGTTTGTGCTTTCGTCGCTGTCAGATATCATTCAAGTTTTGCATTTCAAACGCACCAGAAAGAGGGTGTTTCTTATGGCACCACTCCACCATCATTTTGAGCAAAAGGGTGTGCATGAAAACAGAATTGTCATCGTATATATAGTAATAACGATGGCTGTTTCGCTTGCTGTTCTTGCGGGGGTTTTGGCCGTCGGAATCTAAAAAATTTCGAGGGCAGAAAGTGAAATTAAGAAACAAAAAAGTGTTGGTTTATGGCCTTGGAGACAGTGGTCGCGCAGTGATAAAAATCTTGCAGAAGCATATGGCTCATGTGAGTTTTTATGATGAGAATCCAAAGTTTTGGGACTATGTTGGATTTGTCAGAAATCCGATGGACGAGCAGTTTGATTTTGTGGTTTTGAGTCCAGGCATCAAGGTCATTGGAAACACTCTTTTGGAAAATTTCAAGCAGCGAAAAATCCCTGTTTTTTCCGAACTTGATTTTGCTTATCTTTTGTCAAAAGGAAGAATTGTTGCGGTCACTGGGACAAACGGAAAGACAACTGTGAGCATGCTTGCAAATCGCATTTTGAAAGAGGCGGGGATTTCAACTTTTTTGTGTGGAAACATCGGACTCCCTTTTTCTGCGGTTTGTGAAAAGACAACAAAGCAAAGCGTGGTTGTGTGTGAAGTAAGCAACTTTCAACTTGAGACAAGCAGATTTTTCAAGCCTTATGCTGCTGCGATTTTGAACATAAAACCAGACCACTTGGACAGGCATGGAAGTTTTGAGGAATATGTGAAAACAAAAGAGAAAATTGCAATGAATATGGGGCGAAATAATCCGCTTGTTTTGAATCTTGATGACGATGTTGCAAGAGGCGTCTCTGCACACAAAAAAAGGCTTTATTTTTCGAAAAAAGTGCTAAAAAAGGGCGTTTTTGTGAAAAATGAACAGATTTTTTACGGAAAAAAGAAACTTTTGGACATTTCAGATATTCCACTTAGAGGCGAGAAAAATCTTGAGAATGTGCTCGCTGCAATTGCACTTTGTGTTTCATTCAAAGTGAGTGCAGAAGCGATAAAAAATGCCGTCTCAACTTTCTCCGTGGCTGGACACAGAATGGAGATTGTTGGCAGCGTCAATGGCGTCACTTTTGTTGATGACAGCAAGGCAACAAACGTTGCAAGTGTCGTTGCGTGTGTATCAGCGTTTGAGAATGAGAGAATCATTCTCCTTGTCGGTGGAAGAGGAAAAGAGATTGATTATGCAGAGATTTTTTCTCTGGGGTATGACTTGAAAGAAGTTGTGTGCTTTGGCGAAGAAGGAAACAACATTTTCACTTCTGCAGTCTCATTTGGATATCACTGCTCACTCTTTGAAAAGTTTGATGAGGCGGTGCTTTATGCAATCGGAAAAGCAAAGAGCGGAGACCATGTTTTGTTGTCGCCAGCGTGCTCAAGTTTTGATGAGTTTTCTTCTTATGCAGAGCGTGGAGAAAGATTCAAAACCCTTGTGCTTGGGAGCGTGAAATGAAGTGGAAAATTTCGAAATTTTCAAAGCGTGAAATCGCCACCGTCCTCCTGACGCTCTTCCTGGTTGGATTTGGTTGTTTGATGGTTTATTGCGCAAGCAGTTATTCGGCCGCATATCGATATGGCAACGAATATTTTTTCCTATTCAAGCAGCTTTTTGGGGTCGTGCTTGGCATTGCTGCTCTTGTGTTTTTCGCCTTCATTGATTATCATATTTTGAAAAAGTTTCGTTATGTGATTTTGGCAGTTTGTGTCGTGCTTTTGATACTTGTTTTTGTGCCAGGATTTGGAGTGCAGAGCTATGGGGCAAACCGCTGGGTAAACTTTTTTGGAATATCTATCCAACCATCAGAAATAACCAAGTTTGCAGTGGTGCTTTTTCTGGCCTATTATCTGTCGGAGTATCATGACAAAATAAAAACTTTCAAAGGACTTTTGCCACCGATTGCGGTCGCTGGAGTGTTTTGTGTGCTTGTCATCATTGAGCCGAGTATGAGTGTGACGATGTGTCTTGGACTTGTCACTCTCTTTATGCTTATCATTGGCGGAATGAACAAAAAACACACAATCCTTTTTTCATCACTTGCAGCGATGGCTGTGCCTGTATTGATTTTGGCAGAGCCATATCGTATGAAAAGATTGTTTGCGTTCCTCAATCCTTGGGCGTCACCGCAAGGCGAAGGTTTTCAACTTATTCAGTCGCTTTACAGTCTTGGCAATGGTGGATGGTTTGGAGTTGGACTTTTCAACTCCCGACAAAAATACCTCTTTCTCCCTTTTGCTGAGTCAGATTTCATTTTCTCAATCATAGGTGAAGAACTTGGACTTGTCGGAGCAGTTGCACTGATTTGTGTTTATGTCACATTGGTGGTTTGCCTTTTCAAAATTGGTCTCGGTGCAAAAGATCGTTTTGGCTGTTTGCTTGCTTGCGGGATTGGAATTGTGATTGCAGTGCAGACGATGCTCAACATTGCGGTTGTCACTGGGAGCATTCCTCCTACTGGACTTCCTCTTCCATTTATTTCAAGCGGTGGAACTTCAGTTGCAGTTTTTATGGCGGCGATTGGTGTGGCGATAAGTGTGTCAAGGCAGTCTCGAAAAAAGTGAAAATCAGAATTTTTGACAAACACCTCTCTTTGAGATACAATGTCAACATAAGAGAGGTGTTTTATGCATTTCAACACAAAGTTTGGTGTTAAAGACAGAGTCTATACAGACTCACATGGCAGAGTTATAAGCGGATTGGTTTCAACAGTTCGTTGTCAAAGTGACAGATATGGCGAGACGATATCTTATGACGTTTGGATTGACCAAGACGAAAAAGTGAGTTACGAATATTGGGTTACTTCGGATGAGAAATACCTTTTCTCAACTGCAAAAGAGGCGTCAGATTTTGTGCAAGAAATCCGCAATCTTGGTGGCAAGGGAAACGGCAAAGTGTAGAACATAGCGAAGAGTGGCAAGAAAAAATTATTTTCATATACTGCTTTTATGGAAAACAAACTGAAAATATTCGGTGGGAAACGGCTTGTTGGCGATGTCAACGTTGAAGGAGCAAAGAATGCCATTTTGCCAATTCTTGCTGGAGTGATTTTGTGTGACGGAAAAATAGAGATAAAAAACTGTGTCGACATTTCAGATGTCAGGTGCATGAGAGAAATCTTGAAAACAATGAATGTCTCATCACTTGCAAAAGAGGCGACACTTTACATAGATACACAAAAAATTGAAAATCAAAAGATTACACACGACCTTACGCAAAAGGTGAGGGCGTCTATTTTTATGCTTGGGGCACTTCTTGGCAGATTTCGAAAGGCAAGCATTGCTTTTCCTGGGGGATGCAAGATTGGAGCAAGACCAATCGACATACATCTCAGAGGTTTCAAAAGTCTTGGCGTAAAAGTCGTTGAAAGACATGGCTATATCTATTGCAATGCCGAAAACATGAAGGCAGGCAAAGTGGTATTTGACTTTCCGAGTGTGGGTGCGACTGAAAGTCTGATGATGTGTGCAAGCCTTCTGCAAGGGACAACAAAGATCTATGGTGCAGCAAAAGAGCCTGAGATTGTCGATTTGCAAAATTTCTTAAACAAGATGGGTGCAAACATTCATGGTGCTGGCACAGATTGTATTGAGATTGTCGGTGTTGAAAAGCTGCATGGCGGAGAGTATGAGGTGATGCCTGATCGAATCATCTGTGGGACATATCTGCTTGCTGCTGCCACTTGTGGTGGAGATGTGACGGTTCACAACGCACTTGCTTGGCACAACGAAGCACTACTTTCATTTTTGAAGCAAACTGCTTGCCAAATTGATGTTTATAATGATAAAATAAGGTTGAGAGCAGACAAAAGACTTTTGTCAATTGACAAAATTCAAACTCTTCCATATCCATTTTTCCCAACTGATTTGCAACCGCAGATGATGGTTTTGCAGAGTATCAGCGAGGGGGCTTGCACGATGGCAGAAAACATCTTCGAAAACAGATTTTCGCTTGTGCCAGAACTTGGAAAGATGGGTGCAAACATTGTGGTCAAAGATAGGACTGCGGTCATCTCGGGAGTGCAAAAACTCTATGGAGCGGACGTCTCGGCATCTGATCTTCGTGCAGGGGCAGCACTTGTCATTGCTGGTATGAAGGCAGAAGGATACACCACGATTTCAAATGTGCACTATATCGACAGAGGATATGAGAGGATTGAAGAAAAATATTCGTCTTTGGGGGCTGACATAAAAAGGATTTAAGATTGAAGAAAAAACTTATCATCTCTCTTTCTGTCGTATTTGGATTTATCGCAGTGCTGTTGATTTTGTTTTGGACGCTCTTTGCTTTGTCCAAAGTCACTGTTTCTTTTTCGACCAGTCTTGAAAATCTGACAGTTTCAAAAGAGGAAATCATCAAAGCTGGAGAGTTTAGGAAAGGTGCTAGTGTGCTTTTTGAAGGGAAAAGTAAGTCAATCAAAAAAATTGAGAAATATGTTTCCCAAAACGAAAATTTTGCTTATATCAAAATTGAAAACATTGAGACAGTTTTTCCAAATAAGTTTGTCATTCACATAAGCGAAAGGGAAGAACTTTTTGCGGTTTCTTGTGAAAATAAGTTTTTGATTTGTGACAGAGATTTGCGAGTGCTAAAGAAGATTGACGAGTTTTCAAGCAAACACGACAATGCGATTTTGCTTGAGGGGCTTACCATCAAAAACGAAGATGTGAAGATTGGTGATTTTTTGAAGGTTGAAGAGCAAAACATAACAAAACTCTACAGCAATTTTGTTAAGAACAATCGAAGTCTTGGCGAGCAACGTTCCAAGTTTGAGAAGATTGAAGTGTCGCATTATCAAGATGGTTATACAAAAAAGGAATATGTCGCACTCACACTCCACACATTCATTGGAAGAACATTTGAAATTTGCAATATTGACTTTGCACTTTCAAACAAAATCCGACTTATGTATGCTGTGGAATCGGCCGTGTTTGAGCAGAAGATTGATGCTGATGGCGACATGGTTGACAAGAGTGGAAACAAGGTTTTCTTCAAAAAACTTGAAAGCGGTGAGTATGTCAAATATGACGAAGAAAAAGATGTTGATGTGGACAAATATTCATATGTGCAAGTGCTCGCTTCTTGCAAAATCAGAGTTGACAACTTGACGCTTTCTGATTATATAAAAAGAGATGAAAACGACATCTATTACGCTTTGGTAAGTTTGTAAACCAAAAGGTATATTTATTAAAAAAACAATCCGAATCGGGTTGTTTTTCTTTTTGACAAAATAGACAAAAAAATTGCAAAATTGCTTGATTTTTTTGCGGGGGGGGGAAAAAAGTATAATTTTCTATGATAAAAAAGGAGAAAATATGGTTTACAACAAAACAAAAAGAGGACTTGAAAAAGGTGCAACCATCCTTGGAATTGTGCTTTCATCAATCCAAATGATTGGCGCACTTGCAATGTTTATTTTGGGATGTGTTTACATTGGAGGCTATTCAGAATACTACTATGATTATGCTTATTATTCATATGCTTGGGCAACACCAGTGCTTGTGATGGGAATTCTTTTGCTTGCATTCAGCATCACAAATTTGGCTTTGAATGCCAATCTCGTCAAAGACCCTATGAATCCAGATGGGACACTCAAAAAGAGAGACGGACAAAGAATTGCATTGGTTGTTTTCTCATTCTTGGCAGGACAACTTATCACATTTGGACTTGAAATTGCAGTTTTGTGTTTGAAAGATTTCAATGATGTCGCACCAGTTGGACAAACTCAACCAAGTGCGACTACTCCAAGGCAGACAGCGCAAGTAAATGTTCAGGTTGCAGCACCTGTTACACCTGTTGTTGCACAAACACAAGAGGTAAATGTGAAAGCAAGCAATCAAAGTATTGATGGAAAAATTGCAGAACTGAAACACTTCAAAGAACTTGGAATTCTTGATGAGGAGAGTTACAACAAAGCGATAAAGAAAATCATTGAAGACCTTAAATAACTCAATAAAAAAGAAAAAACTGAGTGCGAACTCAGTTTTTTTGTTGTAAATGTATGATTAAACTTCAAAAAGAAATTATTTTGTAGGTTTGATTATTGTTTTTCCACCCATATACATCTGAAGTGGCTTTGGCACAATCACGCTGCCATCTTCTTGCAAGTTGTTTTCAAGAAGCGCAATGAGTGCTCTTGTTGAAGCAAGCACTGTGTTGTTGAGGGTGTGAAGATAATATGTTCCGTTTTCACCCTTTGCACGGATGGAAAGTCTTCTTGCTTGTGCATCTCCAAGAGTCGAACATGAGCAAACTTCAAAATATTTTTGTTGTCTTGGGCTCCATGCTTCGATGTCACATGATTTAACTTTGAGGTCTGCAAGGTCACCACTGCAGCACTCGAGGGTGCGGACTGGGATGTTGAGGCTTCTGAAAAGTTCGACTGAGAACGACCACATCTTGTTGTACCAATCCATGCTTTCTTCTGGTTTGCAAAGCACAACCATCTCTTGTTTTTCAAATTGATGAACTCTGTAAATACCGCGTTCTTCAATCCCGTGCGCGCCAACTTCTTTTCTGAAGCATGGGCTGTATGATGTCATGGTGATTGGAAGAGATTTTTCATTGATGATTTGTCCTTTGAACTTTCCAATCATTGAGTGTTCGCTTGTGCCGATGAGATAGAGGTCTTCGCCTTCAATCTTGTACATCATTGCATCCATTTCTGCAAAACTCATAACTCCGTTTACGACATCGCCACGAATCATAAATGGTGGGATGCAGTATGTGAAGCCTTTGTCAATCATGAAGTCACGAGCATAACTTATCATTGCACTGACAAGTCTTGCGCCATCTCCCATGAGATAATAGAAGCCATTCCCACTTGTTCTGCCAGCACTGTCTTTGTCAAGGGAGCAAAAACTGTCAAGAATATCTGCGTGATAAGGGATTGCAAAGGCAGGGACATTTGGCTCGCCATATTTTTGGATTTCAACATTTTCGCTGTCATCCTTTCCAACTGGTACGCTGTCATCAATGATGTTTGGGATTGTGAGCATGATTTTTCTGATTTTTTCGTCAAGAGAAGCAACTTCCTTTTCGATGTCAGCGATGCGGTCATTGTTTTTTCTGACCTCTTCTTTGATTTTGTTTGCTTCTTCGATTTTCTTTTCTTTCATCAAAGCACCAATTTGTGAAGAGAGGGTGTTTCTGCTTGCACGCAAATTGTCTCCTTCAACTTTCAGTGTCCTCACTTTTTTGTCAAGTTTTTCAACTTCGTCAACAAGAGGAAGTTTGCTATCTTGAAACTTCTTTTTGATGTTTGCTTTGACAAGATCCTTGTTTGTTCTGATAAGATTTATATCAATCATAATTTCCTTCCTTTTTGATGCAATCAATTTTACACACATCAAAAATTTTTGTCAAGAATATGGTGAATATGCCACAAATAAATTGTTGGATTTGTTGAAAAAAGTTTCCTTGTCTTGTATAATGAAATCATAGGAGATTTGAAAATGAAAAAGGTTTCCACAAAATCATGCGGATTTGTTTGTATTGCGTTCATCTTCATGATGCTGGCACTCGGGCTTTCTTTTGTTTTGCCAAGTGGTGTTGGCATGGCGAGTGCAGAAACTTCAATCAAAGACACAAACATCATTTACAACTCTGTTGACAAAGAAATCGTCATTTCACCAGAAAAGGTTTTGGACATAACAGAGACAATCACTGTCACATTTGCAAAATCTGGAATCAACCTTGGGCTGTCTCGAAATGTTTCAAGGGTAAACAAAATTACAACCATTTACAAAGGAAAGAAATATGTCAAAAGGACAGTCAATTCCCTAAAACTTTTGGAAGTGACTTTGGATGGCGAAAAAGAATACAGCTTTGTTGAAAAGAGTGGGAATTATTTCTATATAAATACTGGGGCGGACGGAGATTTCAAAAGTGCTGGACGCCATGTTTATGTCATACACTATCTTTACGAAATGGGCGAGGACCTGATTAAAGATTTCGACTCTTTCACTTTTGATATTATGGACTATGGTTTCAGAAGTCAAGTGAACAGTTTCTCAGCGAGAATAACTTTTCCAAATGAATTTTTGGCAGAGGGGCAATCATTGCAAGATGTTTTGACTTTCAGAACAAACAACATGCAGGGGCTTGGAATTGAAGCGTTGAATTGCACGATTGAGGATACAACCATAAGTTGTGAATTTGGTTATCTTGGGACAAAGACAGGACTTACAATGCAGTTGATTTTGCTGCAAGGATATTTCCACACTTATTATGCTCCAAACAGCATGTTTTGGGGTGTGCTTTCAGTTTGGATAATTGTTCTTTTGGCGATTGTTGGAGTTTTCTTGTTTGCAAAACTTAGAAAACGAAAAAATATGGTCATTGTGCCAGAATTTTATCCACCAAAAAATATGAATGCTCTTGAAGTTGCGTCAGCATACAGAGGGAGAATCAAAAGCAAAGATTTTGCTGCACTCATCATAAGTTGGGCGGCAAAAGGTTATATTGATATAGAAATCAGAGGAAAAAGAAAACTTGTTTTGACAAGGCTTGAGGGAGTGCCTTCAAAAGGGGATGAAAGAAAATTCTTTCTTGAACTTTTTGATGGTGATGAGAAAGTGAAAGTTGGCAGAAGCATGAGGTCAAATATTGGACTTAGCAAAGCAGTGCGAAAACTCTATAAGCCAAGCGAGAAAAAAGCCCGAATGAACTGGAAGTTTCAACTTGTGATTGCGATTTTGACATTTGTGCCACTTCTTTTCTATATTGGTTGGGGTGTGACCGTGTTTGGAAGTTACGCAAGCACTTCTTTCATCCTTATGATTCCTGCGGCGATTGGGGTTGTGGTTTTCTTTTACACTCCGATTCCGCTTTGGTTCAAGTTGATTTGGTGCGGAGGATTTGCAGGTGCACCTCTTGCGATGATGATAACCACAATGCTTCCTATTGACTATGACACAGCCGGTTTGATCTATATGATTGTTGTTGTTTTGCTTGTTGGAAATTTTGCAAATCGATTCCTAAGTTTTGGAAACTTCACTGATGAAGAATTTGAGATTCGTCCTCAGATTTTGGGCTTCAAGCAATTTTTGCTCACAGCCGAACTTGACAAACTTGAAATGCTGGTTGAAGAAGATCCAAGTTATTTCTATAACATTCTGCCATATTGCTATATATTTGGCATCACCAAAAAGATGGAGGAAAAATTCAAGGCTCTTCACTTTGAGTATCCACAATGGGTGGAAGACGGTTCGTTTTATGGGACGTGTGGCATAATAAGCCACTCCATTTCAAGTTCTGTTGGAGGGATATCTTCTTCTGGCGGCTCCGGTGGCGGAGGCGGTGGAGGAGGTGGCTCTTCCGGTGGAGGTGGAGGCGGCGGTGGCTGCGGCGGTCGCTAAGCCTTTCAAAATGTATAATCTTCCATTTGAAATCAATATATATACAAAAATGTGTTATAATAATACAAAAAGGTGCTTTCAAGCACTTTTTCTTTGCATAAATATAAAAAAAAGTTAATTTTTATAAACATTTTTGATTTTTATTTGACAATTTGTCGAAAAATAATCTATTATTAGATTGATAAAGAGGGGTTTATGGCAAAAGAATGCGTGACTGTTGTTGAAATAGGTTCTTCTAATATTCGTGCTGTTGTCGCACAAAGGTGCGTCAATGGGATTTTCAACATCAAAGCCAAAGCCAGAGTTGAATATGCAGGTTTCTTTGAGGGAGAGTTTGTTGAGAAGGCTCTTCTTGAGGATGAAATCAAAAATTTATTCAACCAAATTTCAGCTGTTTACAAAAAACCAATTGATATGATTTATGTCGGAGTGCCTGCCGAGTTTTCAAAGGTGACTTCCGCAAAAGAACAAACTGTTTTCAGATTTAAGCGTGCAGTCAAAGACAGCGATCTCGATGCTCTTTCAGAATGTGCTTCTGCCAAGATAGAAGTGGATGGTATGGAAATCTTGTCTGTTGACCCAATCTATTATGCGCTTGATGACAACCGAAAGACAAATTCTCCAGTGGGAATCAAGGCGAGCAAAATCACTGCAGAATTTTCAATCATCTTGGCTCAAAGTTCGTTTATACAAACATTCAACCGCATCTGGTCAAAAGTCGGGGTGTCTCAGGTTGAGTACTTGAGCGAACCTCTTTGTGAGGCAATGTTGGTTTTGGACAAAGAAGAGCGTGAGCGCACTTGCATCGTCATAGATGTTGGCGCAAGGTCAACAAGTGTTGCGTTTGTCAAAGGTGAGGGACTCACAAACTTGACTTCATTTTCAATGGGTGGTTCTTATGTGACAAGCGACTTGAGTGAGGCTTGCGGGATTTCTTACAATGACGCAAGAAATCTGAAGAAACAAATTGTCTTGTCTCTTCAAGGTGGAAACAATGATTTTTACGAACTCAATACGCTTGGCGGAAGAGCTGTGAAAATTCCACTTAGTTATGCAAATGAAGTGGTTTGCTATCGCCTTGAGGTTATTGCAAAGACAGTCAACGAGTGTATAAGGTTGTTTGCAAAAGAATATGTGCCATATTATCCAATCTATTTGTGTGGTGCGGGTGTGAGCAAAATCAAAGGTGGCAAAGATTTCTTTGCAAAGTGCTTGGGCAGAAACATTTCTTATGGTGTGCCTCCAATCCCTGCGATGGACAAGCCTCAATACACGAGCATACTTGGACTCGTTGAAGCTGTTTTAGGTTAAAACGACCAAAAACAACGAATATATACATAAATTTTCTTGCAAAAAAATTAGTTTTGAGATAAAATAAAACAAATTAAGGAGATTTTCTTATGGAAAACAACACAATGAATAGTTTGACAGCAACAAACATCGTAAAAATCAAAGTTCTTGGAGTTGGTGGCGGTGGAAACAACGCACTCAACAGAATGATTGATGCGGGAGTTGCTTCTGCTGAATTTATCGCAATCAACACAGACAAGCAAGCACTTCTCATTTCAAAAGCACAAAAGAGACTTCAAATCGGTGAAAGGCTCACTGGTGGAAGAGGTGCTGGTGCAATCCCTGAAATCGGAAGAAAAGCAGCTGAAGAAAGCAAAGCTTCAATCAAAGAGATTTTGGAAGGCTCTGACCTTGTGTTTATCACAGCAGGTATGGGTGGCGGAACTGGTACAGGTGCTGCTCCAGTGATTGCTCAAATTGCAAAAGAACTTGGGATTTTGACAGTCGGGATTGTCACAAAGCCTTTCCAATTTGAAAACAAAACAAGAATGGAAAATGCTGAAAAGGGCATTGCCGAACTCAAAAAATATGTTGACACTATCGTTGTTATTCCAAACGAAAGACTCCTTTCAATCTTGCCTGAAAAGACAACACTTGTTGAAGCGTTTAGATATGCAGATGACGTTTTGAGACAAGGTATTCAGGGCATCGCTGACCTTATCGTATTCCCAGGTATGATCAACCTTGACTTTGCTGATATCAGCACAGTTATGAAAAATCGCGGGCTTGCTCACATGGGCATTGGTCACGGCAAAGGCGAAAACAAAACATTGGAAGCTGTTCGTCAAGCGGTTGCTTCTCCACTTATCGAAACAACAATCGAAGGCGCAACTGGTGTTGTACTCAACATCAAGGGTGGAAATGACATTACTCTTAGAGAAGTTTCAGAAGCAGCAAACATGGTCAAAGAAGTTATTGACCAAAATTGTAACTTGATTTTCGGAAGCAGTATTGATCCAGAAATGAGAGATGAAGTTGAAATCACAATCATTGCAACTGGATTCAAGAGCCCTGCTTTGGATCAAGAAGAGGAACAGGTTGAAGAAAAAGAAGAGGCTAAACAAGAAGAACCAGAAGACAAATTTGCAACTTGGACTCCTTGGGGAGGCGCAAGTTATCAACCACAACCAACAAAGGGTGTGAGCGTAAACACAAACGAAAACACTTCTCGTGTTGATGTAAATCCAACACCTGGTGCGGTTCCACCATGGATTGACAGAATTAGAAATAAAAATAAAAAGGGTTAATTGCCCTTTTTCTTTTCAAAGTAACAAAATCAAAGCAAATTGGAGAATGGTATGGCAGAGAGAAAAGAACTTATAAGCGAAGAAAACTATCAAAAATGGAAAAATACCATAAAAAAAATAAGAGTTGTCCTTTGGAGTATTGGAGGTGTTTTGGCTCTTATTGGAATCATTTTGATGATAGTTTCAGCAGCAACAAAAACTCCTGCAATGGGAAGTAATGGTTGGTTTGAATCAGAATCATCCAAAAATGGACTTTTGTTTGGTGGTATTGCTTGTTTGATTTTTGGGATTTTTCTTTCTATTGCGGGCGCTATGACATTTTTAATCTCCCACAGAAGAGAACTCTTGGCTTTCCAAGCAAATGCAGTTTTGCCTGTGGCTGATGAGATGGTTGACAAAGGGGCTCCAATCATTGAGAAGGCCTCAAAAACAGTTGGAAAAGGACTTGGAAATGTTGTCGGTGGGGTTAAACAAGGTTGGACTGGAGAAAGCAACTCAATCGAATGCCCTGAGTGTAAGACTGAAAATTCAAAGAAACACAAATTTTGTAAAAATTGTGGCAAACCACTTTCTGCAACAGATTTATGTGCAAAGTGTGGAAGCAAGATTGAAAGTGGTTCAAAGTTCTGCCCAAATTGCGGAGAAAAGGTGGAATAGATTTCAAAAAGAAAAAGGAGCAAGATTTTGCTCCTTATATTTTTTCTAGTTGAGAGTTAAGGACATTTGTTGTTTGCCTTTTGATTCTTTTTCAGGCATCTTAGTGGTTGAGGTGAGAAGGGAAAGTGAATTGAGTTCATCTTCAAGCCCTTTTTTTATCTGTTGTATTCTTGAATGCTCACTTGTCAAATGATTGATGAAATTGCTTTTTATTGACAGTGCGTCAAATACTTCGTTTTCTTCTCGTGTCAGTTGCCTCTCAAATGTTTCCAAGTTGAATATTTGAGCACAGTTGTTTTTTCTGTCTATCTTTATGCCATCAAGTTTGTATAGGTTGATGCCATTTTTCATCTTATCAAAAGCGCCGATTTCTTTTATTATGAGAGAAGCGATACCCATCAAGTTTCTGTCAACAAATTGGATATCTTGCATAAGTTCTGCTTTTTTGCGTTCTATTTCTTCTTCCTTCATATCATTTCCCATAACGAGGGAAAGTATAAAACACTTTGAGACAAATGTCAATATTGATTTAGACAAAATGTGAGAGAATTTTGCAATTTCTCTCATTTTTTTGTTATACGTGTCGGTTTGTGATTAGATAAAATGGTTATGAGATGAAAATTGTCATTGAATATGTTTTGATAGAAAATTTTCTTATCAATTTGATTGTCTTGAAAACGGTGGAACTTTTTCTCAGAGAGAAAGGGCGACTCTTTTTCTTGTCCGCGGGACTTGGTGCTGTTGTGACACTGTTGTGTCCACTTCTTAGGCTTACGACATTTGGAAGTTTCCTTTTGCAACTTGGCTTTGCCATTTTCTATGTGTGCATCTCGTTTAAGTTTTCAGGATTGAAGAAGTTTGCAGTGATTTATTTGTCATACTTTGTGGCGGCGTTTTTGTATGGTGGGGCGTGCTATTTCTTTGAGTCTTTGCTTAATCAAAGTTCGCTTCTTGTGGTATTGGCAGTGATTGTTGCAGTTTATATTGTTGTCAAACTGCTTTTCAAAAGGCGACAGAAAAAGAAAAATCTGGAAACATTTTGCTTTGATATCAAGATTGAGGTCAGTGGGAAAGAGTACGGCTTCAAGGCATTTTTGGACAGCGGAAATTTCCTTTCTGACCCTATCACGGGCAAACCGGTGTGTCTTATCAACTTCAAAGCGTTTTCAACACTTTTCAGTGAGATTGGAGTGGAAGATGTTTTGAGAAAAAATGACAAGTTGAAGCGGCTTAAGTTTGCACATTATATCAATTTCAACACACTCAATTCAAATGACAAGATTTTGGTCTTTCAGGCAGATACAATGAAGATAGGTGAGAAGAGTTTTGAAAGACCGACTCTTGGACTGAGTCTAAAAAACTTCAATCAAACTTTTGGGACAGATGTGATTTTGCACAATGAGTTTGCTGGAAGTGGGGAGGGGTTATGAATTTCTTAATGAAAATTAAACTTTTGCTATGGAAGATGATTCATCAAGATGACCTTTTGAGTAGCGAAAACTTGATGTGTTATGTTTGCGGAAACAAGGCTCTGCCACAGCCTCTTGATGCGGATGAGGAGGTTGTTTTGCTTGAAGAGGCAAAGGCTGGCAACCAGACAGCAAGAGATAAACTTGTCGAGCATAACCTTCGTCTTGTGGTGTATATTGCAAAAAAGTTTGAAAGCTCAGGCATTGACCTTGAGGATTTGATTTCAATTGGGGCGATTGGTCTTATCAAAGCGGTCAAGACCTACAGTTTGGACAAAAATATCAAACTCGCAACTTATGCTTCACGTTGTATTGAAAACGAGATTTTGATGCAATTGCGAAAAAACACAAGGACAAAAAACGAAATCTCATTGGACGAACCTCTTTCAAATGATGGTGAAGGGAATGAACTTTTGCTTTCAGACATCATCTCGATTGATGAAGAAAGTGTCTCAAAAAACTTGGAAATGTCGGCGGAAAAACAGATTTTGATGAACATTTTGTCGAAACTTGATACGCGTGAGCAGATGATTATGCATTTACGATTCGGACTTGTTGGAAATGAGGAAAAGACACAAAAAGAGGTCGCCGACATGATGGGAATCAGCCAGAGTTATATTTCAAGAATAGAAAAGAAAATACTTGGCAAACTGCGTAAAAAATTGGAGAAAGTTGCCGAAATCTAACTTTTTTTGATGAAATTGTTGCACTTTGCATACTTTCCTCTCTTAAGGTCATCATATCTCTATCAAATTTGAAAGGAGCAGAGATATGTCCAATAGAGTTTTGATTTCAGGGGTCAACACAAGTCATTTGCCAAAATTTAAGAATGAAGAAATCATGAGTCTTTTCAAGCAAGTCAAGGCTGGTGATGAGTTTGCAAGGGACAAGTTTGTTGTTGCAAATTTGCGTCTTGTGCTTTCGGTCGTGCAGAGATTTTCCGGGCACTGTGACAAAGCGGACGACATGTTTCAAGTGGGTTGCGTTGGTCTTTTGAAAGCGATTGACAATTTTGATGACACACTCAATGTCAAGTTTTCAACTTATGCTGTGCCGATGATTATTGGCGAAATCAGAAGATTTTTGCGTGACAACAACTCGGTGCGTGTCAGCCGTTCGATAAGAGACACTGCCTACAAAGCACTTCAAGCCAAAGAGCGATATATCAAAGAAAACAATGCAGAACCATCTCTTGAGGAGATTGCCGAGATGATTGAGTTGCCTCTGAAAGATGTCATCTTTGCACTCGATGCAATCAGCGAAACTGTCTCACTCAATGAGCCAGTCTATAATGATGGAAACGAGACAATCAGGGTTATGGACCAAATCAGTGATGATAAAAACTGCGACGAAGTGTTGTTTGAAAAACTCTCTCTTGGGGATGCAATCAAAAATCTCAGCGACAGAGAAAAGGAGATTTTGCTTATGAGATATTATGTGGGCAAAACTCAGATGGAAGTGAGCGAAGAGGTGGGCATTTCACAAGCGCAAGTTTCTCGCCTTGAAAAGAATGCTCTCAAAACAATCAAAAATTTTATTGAATGAGGAGACTTGTCTCCTTTTTTGTTGCATTTAGATAATATTTCAAATAATCATCCGAACTTATCTTTGTGGCGAGGCAAAGTTTATACAAGTAAGTGGTTTTTGACCTTCGGCAATCAATCAGATTTCTTAGGATGTAAACAGAAAGACCGCATTTTTCTGCAAGTTCCCTCTCTGTCATTTTGTGTTTTTTCATGTATTGTAAAATTGGATTTTTCATATTTTTAACTCCTTTCAAAAGGATAATAACATATTGGTAAGAAAGATAATCCAAATACCAATATGTCGGTATTAATATATTGGTAATATAAAAACTTGTAGACTTTGTCATATTCCGACAAAATGCGACATAGAATTTTGTATGGATACTTCATTTTTGGAATTGAGATGCAAAGAAGTCGTCAATGTCGTGGATGGCAGAAGACTTGGACATATTGTAGATGTTGTTTTCAACCTTGCAAACGGGTGTTTGCTTGGGGTTGTTGTGCCGGGGGAGAAAAGTTTTTGGAATGTGTTTAAGAGCGGCACAGAACTTTTTATTCCACTCTCTCAAATTGTCAAGATTGGTGAGGATGCCGTGCTTGTGGAACTTTTTGCAACATCGGGCTCGCCATATGTTTTGGGCACATCAAAGAAAAGGGATGGACAGTGAGAATTTTTGATAATAAAAAAGTCACCAATTTATGGTGACATTTTTTATTTGTGTGATAAGAACCTCGGCTTCACATAGAAAGCATCACAAATAGAGAGCGTCGCCGACGCTTACATTTCGGTGATGAGTTTGATGAAGTTTGTCACATCTTTGAATTGGCGATAAACTGATGCAAATCTTACATAAGCGATTTCGTCAACTGCTTTGAGTTTTGTCATAATCATCTCTCCGATTTCTTGAGAAGAAACCTCTTGATTGAGAGAGTTTTGAACTTGCTTTTGAATATCTTCTGCCATTTGGTCGATTTGGGCGATTGAAACAGGTCTCTTTTCGCAAGCCTTAATCATGCCGCTTCTGATTTTTTCTATGTTGAAAGGTTGACGACTGCCGTCTTTTTTCACAACGAGGACTGGCACAGTTTCGATTGTTTCATAAGTTGTGTATCTTTTGCCACAACCTGTGCATTCTCTTCTTCTTCTGATAGCGTTTGTTTCTTCAGTGCTTCGTGAATCCAAAACTTTGCTGTCTTCACATCCACAATATATACATTTCATATGTTTTCTCCTTAAACGTTTTTATTTTAACACAACATGTGGTGTTTAACCAAGCAAATTGTCACAACTTTTTTTTGATTGATTGAATATTTGAGTGGGGATTTTCGTATTTTGTAATATGAAAACTTTGGACAAGGCAAAAAAGGGAGATCGTTTGAAAATTGTCGGGTTTGTTGGGCAGCAAGACAAGGTTTTTCGCCGCTTTGTGGAACTTGGATTTTCAAGAGGTGAAAAGGTGGAAGTCTTGCACTCTTCACTTGCAAACAAGGTGTTTTTGATTGAGATAAGGGGTTATGTCTTGAGCGTAAGAAGAAATCTGCTTGAGAGGGTGGTTGTCGAGTGAAAGAAGTTTTGTTGGTGGGCAATCCAAACACAGGAAAAACCACACTCTTCAACAGTTTGACACGCTCAGACGAGCACGTTGGAAACTGGCATGGGGTGACTGTCGAAAACAAATCAAAGTCCTTTTTTGTGGGGCAAGACGAATTTGTTTTGGTTGATACGCCGGGGGTGTATTCTCTTTGTGCACTTTCGTTTGAAGAAGAAGTGGCGGTCAGGACTGTCGCCGAAAAGAAAGATAGTCAAGTGCTCAACATATGCGATCGAAACAACTTGCAAAGAAACCTTTATCTGACATTGTGTCTTTTGGAAGAAGGGGCGAAAGTCGTCTTGGCAGTCAACGAGATTGACAAGAAAAGCATCTTCAAAGTGGATTATAAGTTACTTGGCGATACTCTGGGAGTGCAAATTGTTGGTATAAACGCTGAGAGCAAGGAGGATGTTGAAAGGCTCAAGAAGGTGATTGCTGGGGATGATGAGAGGACTTTCAAAAAGCCAGAGTATGTCAAGAAACTGAGATGGGAAAAGCAAGTCAGTGTTGATGCTGATATAGACCGAGATTTGGTTTTGATAAAGGCGTACGAAAAGGATAAGAAGTTTTTTGAGCGAGTAGGATTGGACTGCAAAGTCTTTTTTGATGCTGTGCCAAAAGACAGTGTTTTGATTTTGTCAGAGCTTAGGTATGCTTTCATTGATGAAGTGATTTCAAGGTGTGCAAAGCGGACTTCTGCTGTCTACGGCAAGAGCAAGTTTGACCGCGTTGCACTGAGCAAAATCTTTGCAATTCCGCTTTTTTTCCTCATCCTTGCTGGCGTGTTTTATCTGACCTTTTTCTCATTTGGGGCATTTTTGTCGGATTGTCTGTCGAAAGCTCTTTCGGTTGTCTCATCCCCATTTATGTCATTGCTTGAAAGAAGCCTTCCAAACAGTTGGGTGTATGACCTTTTCAATGTCGCAATTTTTGGTGGACTTGGGACGGTGCTGTCTTTCTTGCCGCAGGTTGTGCTTTTGTTTTTCTTTTTGTCGGTCTTGGAAGACAGCGGTTATATGTCGAGAATTGCTTTTGTCTTTGAAGATATCTTGGGGAAAATTGGTTTGTCAGGGAAGAGTGTATATACGCTCTTGATGGGGTTTGGTTGCTCAACATCTGCCATCATGACAGCGAGAAATATGGATGACAAAAATGCAAAAATCAAGACTGCAATCCTTTGTCCATATATGAGTTGTTCGGCAAAAATCCCCATTTATACAGTCATCGGTGGGGCGTTTTTTGGTGCGAAAAATCTCTTTGTGATTTTGGGACTCTATCTTCTTGGAGTGGTGGTTGCGATAGTTATTTCAAAGATTTTTGAGATGACTGTGCTCAAAAGCAAAGATCAAAGTTTCATCCTTGAATTTCCTCCATATCGAAGAACTTCAATTAAAAGAGTTGGGAAAATCCTTTGGAAAAATGTCAAAGAATTTGTCCTTCGTGTGGGCACAATCATGCTTGCTATGAATGTTGTGATATGGTGGCTTTCATCATTTTCAATCAAGTTTAGCTATGTCGCTGCAAATGGTGGAGTAAGCATTCTGGAAGGACTTGGCAGACTTCTTTCACCAATCTTTTCGCCTCTTGGTTTTGGAAACTGGGCGGTGGTTGCGGCACTTCTTTCAGGGCTTGTTGCAAAGGAAGTTGTGGTCAGTTCGATTGCTATGTTCAATGGGGTTGATGCTGGTGCGACAAGGCTCGTGTCTGACTCAATTTTGCTTTCAACAAGTGTGGTCTATTTTTCAAGTAAGGCGAGTGTGCTTTCGTTTTTGGTGTTCTGTTTGCTTTACACTCCTTGCATTGCATCTGTCTCAATGCTTCTCGGTGAGATTGGAAAAAAGTGGACATATGTCAGCATAATCATCCAACTGCTTTCTGCATATGTTGTGTCGTTTGCTGTGTACAATGTGGCATTTGCAATCGAAGTGTTTGGATTTTGGAAAGTATTTTTCGTGGCGATGTGCGTCTTGATTTTAATTTTCTCTGTGATTTATGTTTTCAGAAAAATAAAAAGAAAAGAGTGCGGGAATTGCAAAAAATGCAGCAAAAAGTGCAAACGTAAGTAGAAAAATATCAAAAATTGTGCAAAATTGTCGAAAAACTTGGCAAAAACAACCATCGTGAATTTTTAATCAAGAAAAGCCATGTGAGCCAATTTTGTGCTTTTTGTAACTTTATAAATTTTGAAGATTAAACGATTGCCTAAAATCTTGTTTTGTGGTATTATTTTTATTATGAGTAAACCAATCGTTGCCGTGGTCGGCAGAGCAAATGTTGGGAAGTCAACTTTCTTCAACAAGATTTGCGGAAAAAGAATAAGCATTGTTGATGATGTTGCGGGTGTCACCCGTGACAGACTTTATGCTGACGCAGAATGGTGCGGTCAATCCTTTACCATTGTCGACACTGGCGGAGTCGAGCTTCAGAGTGAAGATATTTTCCAAAAGGAAATTATTGAGCAAGTTATGCTTGCAATCGAAAATGCAACAGTCATCATCTTCTTGGTTGACGGAAAAACTGGTATCACACAGGCGGATGAGGATGTTGCAAAACTGCTCCGTAAACAAAAAGTACCGGTGGTCTTGGTTGTCAACAAACTTGACAATTTTGATGTCTCTGCAACGTATGAATTTTATAACCTTGGGCTTGGTGATCCTATGCCGATTTCTTGCACACAAAGCAAGGGAATTGGTGATGTGCTTGACGCTGTTGTGGCACACTTCCCAAAAGAGACTGGCGGGGAAGAGTTGGATGGAATCAAAATCTCTTTGGTGGGCAGACCAAATGTTGGAAAGAGTTCGCTCATCAACAGACTGCTCGGCAAAAAGAGAGTTGTGGTCAGTGATGTGGAAGGGACAACTCGTGACAGCGTGACAGTTCCGTTTAGGTGCAACAAGAAAGATTATTATTTGATTGACACCGCCGGACTTCGTCGTCAGCGTTCTGTTGAAAAACAATCTGTTGAAGGGTACTCTGTGCTTAGAAGTATGGATGCCATTGAGAGAAGTGATGTCGTTTTGATTGTGCTTGATGCGACCAAAGAAATCTCTGAACAAGATGTCAGGATTGCTGGTTATGTGCATGAGGCGAAAAAAGCGAATGTCATTGTTGTCAACAAGTGGGATGAAAAAACGATGACAAAAGATGCATTTATGGCAATACTTAAAGAGAAATTTTCTTTCATGTCATATTTCAGAGCAATTTTTGTTTCAGCACTTGTGGGGACAGGACTTTCAGATATTATGAAAACAGTTGATGAGGTTTATGAGAACACATCGCGAAGAATAACCACTGGGGTTTTGAATGACATTGTTCATGACGCAATTCTCAATTTTGAGCCTCCTTCAAAACACGGAAAGAGGAGTAAGATTATGTTTGCGACACAGCCAAGTGCAAAACCTCCAAGATTTGTTTTCTTCTGCAAAGAGCCTACACTTATAAACTTCTCATACGAAAGGTATTTGGAGAATCGTTTGAGAGAGAAAGTTGACTTTTCTGGAACGCCTATCGAACTCGTCTTCAAAGGTAAGGAGGAAGAATGATAGCATTATATTTGGTGATTGCATTTGTCGTGGGGTATTTCATCGGCAATATAAACTTTGCAAGAATATTCTATAGAATGTTTGCCCACAAAGATATCACAGAGGTGGGCAGCAAAAACCCAGGTGCGACCAATGTGCTTAGGACCCGTGGAATTGGAGAGGCGATGCTTACAATTCTCTTTGAAGCGATTAAGTCAGGCGGTCCTGCTCTTGGGGGATATTATCTTTTCGAACATTTCTTTGCAGGGTTTGGCAACATCGCATTCTTCTTGATTGGGCTTGCGATTGTGATTGGACACTGCTTCCCAGTGTTTTACAAATTTAAGGGCGGCAAAGGTGTTGCTTGCACATTTGGAATTTTTGTCTTCCATCCAATGTTTTGGTGGGGAGCGTTGATTGTCTTTGCTTGTGGATTTATTTCTTACATCTTCATTCGTTATGCATTTATAGTCAATTTGATTGCCATGATTTCTCTTGCAATTTATGGGACTGTCTACTTCGTTTTGACAGAACCTTATCAGCACTTTATTCCACTCTTGGTGATAATTTGGGTAAACATTGCACTCTTGTTTTTCACTCATAGAGGAAATTTGAAGAGATTTTTCAATGGAAATGAAAACAAGATTGAATTTAGAAAATACCTCAAATTCAAAAAGAAAAATAAAAATGCTGAGCATGTGTCCGTGTCAGAGGTTGGCTCTACTCAGCCAGCAGTGAGTGTTGAAAGTGCAAATGAAGAGGTGAAAGAGAGTGACGAAGGAAAGTCTGTTTGAGTATATTGAAGAAGAATATGGCGTGACTGCAGACTATCCTTTTGCAAATGAGTGGGCTCCATCACCAGTATTTAGACACAAAGACAACAAGAAATGGTTTGCGCTCGGGATGTTTATTGCGAGAAACAAACTTGGTGTTGCGTCAGACGAAAAGACTTGGGTTTTGAATCTCAAATGCGACCCGTTGCTCAAGAATGCACTTTTTGAAAAGAAGGGGTTTTATCCTTCATATCATATGAGCAAAGAACATTGGATTTCTGTCATGCTTGATGAAGCGACTGATGAAGATGTTGAGTTTGCCATTTCGATGAGTTTTGATTTGACAAAAGCAAAATACAAAAAGAAAAAACAGGCAAGTTGATGTCTGTTTTTTTGTTTGAAGTTGTTTGGATGATTTGATTGTTCTAAAACCTTCAGGGTAAACATAGATTATGGTATGCTGGAGGTCTTAAATGGAAAAGTATCAAATTTATGACGATATAAAGACACGCACCAATGGTGATATATATGTAGGAGTGGTTGGGCCAGTTCGAGTTGGCAAATCGACTTTTATCTCCGAATTTATGAAAAAATTGGTGCTTCCTAATATCGAAAACAAAAACGTGAGGGAGAGAGCAACTGACGAACTCCCTCAAAGTGCAGATGGAAAAACTGTCATGACGACACAACCAAAGTTTGTCCCAAACGAAGCAGTCAAGATTTCTGTCGCTGAAAATGTCAATTTGAAAGTGAGGATGATTGATTGTGTTGGTTATCTTGTCAGCGGAGCGATGGGCACAACAGAAAACGACAAGCCAAGACTTGTCAAGACTCCTTGGTCAGACGAGGAAATGCCATTTGAAAAAGCGGCAGAAATTGGCACAAAGAAAGTGATTGAAGAGCATTCAACAATCGGCATTGTGCTTACCACAGATGGCAGTGTGACGGACATTGACAGAACAAGCTATGTTGAGGCAGAAGAAAAAGTTGTTGCTGAGATGAAGCAGTGCCAAAAGCCATTTGTTGTGGTTTTGAACTGCAAAAATCCAAACTCAAATGACAGCAAAAAACTTGCTCAGAGTTTGAGTGAAAAATACGCGGCACAAGTTGTGGCAATGAATGTTGCCGAAATGAAAGATTCTGACATTGACCAAATCTTTGAAAAAGTTCTTATGGAATTTCCAATCAAGAGTGTCAAAGTCAGCATGCCAAAATGGCTTCAAGCGTTGTCATTCTCAAATCCAATCATCAGCGAAGTTGTAAATGAAATCAAAAAATTTGCAAACGGACTCTCAAAAGTTGGGGATGCGAAGAAGGAAACAATCGTTTTCACAGAAAGCGAAAGTTTTGACCCAATAACATTCTCAAACATTGAGATGGGCGACGGCATTGTGCAATTTAATGTTGTGCCAAAAGAAAACCTCTTCTATCGCGTGCTTTCTGATGAATGCGGTTTTGCAATCAATGATGATTATGAACTTGTCTCTTACATCAAGAGCCTTGCCATTGCAAAGATTGAATATGACAAACTTAAAAATGCTCTTGAAGAAGTTGAACAAACTGGTTATGGGATTGTCGTTCCAAACAAAAACGAATATACTCTCGAACAACCAGAAGTTGTCAAGCAGGGCAACAAGTATGGCGTAAAAATCAAGGCATCAGCACCAAGTTTGCACATCATCAAAGTTGATGTCGGAACTGAGGTCACTCCTCTTGTTGGAAGTGAGCAACAGAGCCAAGATTTGGTTGAATACTTGAATGAGAAATTTGAAACCTCACCAGAAGAAATTTGGGAAACAAATCTTCTTGGGAAGAGTCTTTCATCACTCGTTGATGAAAACATCAGTGCAAAGATTGTTATGATGCCAGAAGATGCTCAAAGAAAGATGAAAAAGACATTGGGTCGAATCATCAACGAAGGAAAAGGCGGAGTGCTTTGCATTTTGCTCTGATAATTTCCGATATGATTATTCCTATATGATTATATAGAAAATGGAAAAACACTCTGTAAGGGGGTGTTTTTTGTTGCAGTTTTTGGGAGAACAGAATAAAATTGTAAAGTATCACTATATTAAAATTGTTGGATTTTTGCTGCAAGTTTGATAAAATTGTCAAAGGAGATGCTTATGAAAAAAGAGATTGATAAAGACTTTAAGAAGAAAATCTTGATTACACTGATTGTCGCTTCTGCGATTGCTCTCGCTTTATTCATTGTATTCATCCCTCTTGCTGTCATGGGCAAAGTGCCAAATGGCATTGTGAGATATCTTGCCTTTGTCGCCACATTAGTACTGATTTGGATTCCTTATATTTTTCTTTTGTTTAAGATAAGATATGACTATGTTTCACTGATTGTTTATCTTGTTTTCATATTTTTGGCTTCCCTTGTTGGGTGTGGTTGGAGTGTATATCAAAATGTGAGTTGGTATGATATAATAATTCACTTTTCAAGCGGAGTTGTTGCCGGTTTTATTTTCTATACAATATTCTCAGAAAACTCAAAATCCAAACTTGGTTATTTTTGGCTCTTTTTGTTTATTGTTTCCTTTGGAATGTTTTGTGGTGGAGTTTGGGAGATATACGAATTTTTGGGAGACTCCATTGCGGGGCTTGATATGCAACTGACTGCTGGTTTTGTTGGCCATAAAGCAGTTGTGGACACCATGATTGACATAATCTGTGATTTTGGTGGGAGTTTGGTCGCTGCTGTAGCCTGCATGTTTCTTGAAAGAAGCAAAAGAAAAAAGACAGAAATTGAGTCAGGAATTGTAGCAGAGGGTGAGAATAAAAACTGATTGTTTCTGCACAATAAAAACATGTATTTCAACTATCATGCGAAGGCGAAGAGGCTTATCAGACAAGGTCATTGCATTGGATATAAATTTGTGAAGAAATATAAAGGGATTCAACCTTGTTTGCTTTTGTATCTTGATAATGGAAGCGTTATGCCGATAAGAGAACATAAGTTTGCTGAATATAGATATTTGCTTTTTCAAAATACTATCATGGAAATAACAGAGTAGCAGGCCCTGTTGTTTTTGTATCTGTTTTGAGTGGTGAGAGCATTCTGTTTATTTGCCTTGACAAAGGTTTCTTCGGCATCTAAAATATATTTTATAAGAGAAATTGATAACGGAGAAATGTCTTGAAGAGTTTTGAGATGAAAAATATGATAAGGATTTATGATAACTTTGATAAGTATTCGGAAGAAGAATATACAACAATTTTTCAAAGTTTTCCAGATATCTTGAAGACCAAGGTGAGAAACAGGGTTGGTGAAGATAGGAAGAAGATGTGCATTGCTGAGTATTTTTCTCTTAAACAAATGCTTGGATGTGAAAATCTTGACGATTTGAAATTGTCTGAGAATGGCAAACCATATATTGAAAATGAGAAGTTTTTCAACATTTCAAACAGTGAGGATTTGTTTTGCATTGCGGTCTCAGATGTGCCAGTTGGGGTTGATATTCAGAAGATAATTCGCTATGACCAAAAACTTGCAAAAAGAATCTGCAGTGAATCAGAGTTTGACTCATTGAATGAGGTGAAAGACAAAGATTTGGAGTTGACAAAACTTTGGACAAAAAAAGAGGCGTTTATCAAATGCCGGGGAGAGACAATTGGACAAGATTTGAAAGGTCTGCTTGAAGACACAAAAGGCTATGATTTTCAGTTTTCAACGCATGGCGATTTTGTGATATGCGAATGCAAGAAGACTCTCTAGATAAGAGCGTCTTCTTTTATTAGCTTGAAAAATTCGTCTTTTGTTTTGTTTTGATATTGTGTATTTTCATATATGGAGAATTGTCTTGCGTTGATTCTTATGTCAGGGAAGATTGGATAAACTTCTCCTTTTTCAATTTTATCTTTGTAATAGACAAGACTGACAAAGGCAATGCCAAGTCCATTTTTGACGAAGTCATAAATCAACGAATAATTGTCAACTTCGTATCTTGTGTCCAGTGAGACATTGTGTAAGGAAAAGAATTTGTCAATGAATCTTCTAGAATTGTTTTTTGTGTTTGGTAGTATCAGGTCATTGATTGGAAATTCTTCAAAAGAAAATTTGTGCTCAGAATATTTGTCATAATATTTTTTTGAGCCAATAAGTTGATATTCAACAGGGAAATCTTTTCTTGAAACAATGCCCTCACTGACTCTGCAGCTATCCATAAAAACAATGTCAAGCTCCCCTTTCTTGAGTTTTTCAAGAAGATCTTTTTGGTTGTCGCGCACCATGTCAATTTCAACATCAGGATATTTTTTTGCAAAGGCGATGAGGTATTGAGAAATCATGGTGTTGCAGTTTGAAGAATTTGCGCCAATTCTCAGATATCCAAGTTGGAGTTTGTTTTGAAGGTGTACCAGATTTTCTAGTCCATCAAGTTGGTCAATAAGGGGGTTTACACGGCTGTAAAGTATTTTCCCAAGGGTTGTCAGTTCGACACCTTTGTTTTTTCTCTCAAAAAGTTTTCCGCCAATTGTTTCTTCAAGTTGCTTGATGTTCATTGTGATGGCTGGCTGAGAGATATAGAGCATCTCACTTGCTCTTGTGAGGTTTTTGCAGTTTGCAACAGTCAAAAATGTCTTGTATAAGTTGTAGTTTGCCATAAGTTCTCCTTATTTCCACAATAAAAATTGGATATTTTACATTATGACAGAATTGAGATATAATGTCAATGAATATTGAAGAAAAGGAGTCAAAAAATGAAATATCTAAATCTCACAGACCACAACAAGAACTTTTTCATAAAAGAAGAATTGCTTTTCAATGTAAGCTCAACTCTTCCAGTCGCAGATCTTTCAAATGGAAAATATCTTGACAAAGATGCAAAGATGAGAGAGATGGTTGAGTTTTATCCAAGCGGGGCAAGGGTTACGATTGACTGTGCTGGCGAAAGATGTATGCAGTTTTTTGGAAATGATGGAAAGAAACTTGTAGAAATCATTTGCCACAGAGGACAAAATAAAGACAATGTTTCAATTTTGCCAATTGACTTAGGGGTGTTTTCAAGTGAGTATGCAGGAAAAAAGTTGATTTATAGATTTGTGGATTATAAAAATGTAAGCACATTTATGGATCACAACTTCACCAATGTTTATAAAGATGTTGAGATGCATATTGAAAGGAAAGGTCAAAGAAGAGAAATATTGAATAGGACAGAAAGACTTAGAAACGCAATATCAAATATGGGAAGAGAAGAAGTTAGAGAAAGAAGAGCATAACAAAAAAGACTAAGATTGATCTTAGTCTTTTTTATAATGCACATCAAATGTCCCATCTTTGTCGTCATAGGTTGCAAGCAAGATGTTTTTCAAGTCTTTTTTGGATTTCAATTTCAAAGATCTGAAAAGCCAGGATTTGTCTCTGTTGATTTCATCAAGCCCAGACTTCGAAATCGCTCCGTCAACGACAATGACATTCATAAGTGACGGCTCTTCAACTTTTGGTTTTGCTGTCAAATCTTCAATAACAACTGGTTTTTGATTGCCTTTTGGAAGGACCGAAATGTCTCCACTTGGCTCAAAGATTGCGTAAGCCACATCGCCGATGTCGAAATAATCTTTTTCTCTGAGCATAGAAAGAAGGTCATTTACATCAATCTTACATTTGTTCAAGTTTTCATATATGATTTTGCCTTCATAGATCAGGGTGGAAGGCTTTCCTTTCATGATTCTTTTCAAAAAGGTCGTTTTTCTGCCGATGATTGCGACCAAGTATGCAAGCAAAAAATATATGCTCATTGCGATGAGATAATAATAGAAAGGCGCATCGGTCTTGGTTGCCCACTCAGCGGCAATTGAGCCAAGTGAGATTCCGACTGCATAGTCGATGAACTCAAGCTGGGCAATCTGTTTTTTGCCGAGCAATTTTGAGATGATGAAAAGATAGATGAATGAAACAACTGAGTTTATCAGCACCCAATAGATGTCGTCAATTCCAAACATAAAACACTCCTTAAAACAAATTTTCCCATGAAATCAATTCTTAAACGGAAGTTTTCAGTTGTATTTGGAGTTTTGAAGGCTGATTTATGAAAAATATATTGACAAATGTTCCGATATTGGTATAATATCAGCATAAAGGGGTGAAAAAATGCTTTCAGTAGAACAAGTTGCAAAGATTTGGAGCGTAAGCGGAAGAAGAGTGCGTGCTTTGTGTGCAAATGGAGAAATCCCTGGTGCACAAAAAGTGGGGAGGAGTTATCTCATCCCAGACGACGCTGTCAATCCAAAAGAAATCAAGGCAAAACAGGTGGGTAGCGGGCTTGATAAGGTCTTGATTGTCACCAAAGACAAGGAGAGTTTTGTTGCGAGGGCGGTTGCTCACAACTTTCTGACAAATGAAAAAGAAGTCTATTGCAATGTTGCAATAAAGCCTCTTTCAAAGATTCATCACATCAAAAAGGTGACTGCGAAAGCATTTTGCGATTTGAATTTTGTTTCAATCATCTTTGTAAACTGCTTTGATGAAGATTTTTATGATGAGACTGCTTCAGTGGTTTATGTTGGCAAAAAGGTGTTGAAGGACAACCGATTTCTCAAAATTGTAGGCTTTGATTTGGTTGATGAGCAGACTCTTTCTTATCATGGTAAAATTTTCTATGCCGAAGAGGGGATTTTGAAAGAGATTTATTCCCTTTTGGAGCTGAAACTTGAAGGCAGAGTTTGTCTTCCTGCGACCATTGATCTTGGTGGTTGTGAAACTTCTCCGCAACTGATAAAAAGATTTGCGTCAATTCAGAAAGCATATGAATTTTTGAGAGAACAATATTATTCTTTTGACGAGACAGACGAATTTACTCACATTGCAATAGGCAATGAGGTCGAGTTTAGCGACAGCAATCAAGAACTCGATTATTTCAAAAGCATTTTGTTGTCACTCAAAAAAGGTGTGCATGCAAACTTCATCTATGTTTATGACAAGAGCAAGCTTGCGCAAATTTGCAACCACTTTACAACAAGGATGTATGCCGAAAACCTCAACGAAAACTCTGGGATTTATTTCATCAGTTTCGACCAGTTGAAAAAAGATAAACCTGAGTTTTGCGATTATATTGACGAGGGCGTCATCTATTATGCAAACAAGAGTGTTTATCATGACGAGATTACCGAGTATACTTTGGGGTATATCAATGCCGGCACCGAAGATCTTGAGCGTTGCAAACAGGTCAATGATTACCTGCGAGCAAACAGTATAAAAGTTGCAAATCTGAAAGAGTTGGAGGTGTTTTATGAATTACACAAATAGAGTTGTTGTTGTCACGGGTGCAAGCCGTGGAATTGGAAGAAGTATCGCAATCGCTTACGCCAAACTAGGAGCAAATGTTGTTGTCAATTATCACAAAAGCGACCTTGACGCTCAGATTACAAAAATGGCGATTGAAAACTATGGTGTCAAATGCCTCACTGTCAAAGGTGATGTCAGCAAGGAGCCAGATGTCATCAAACTCAGGGAAGAGACTTTGAAGGCTTTTGGAAGAGTTGACATCTTGGTAAACAATGCGGGGATTGTCTTCGATGCTCCATTTGAGGAGAAGACTTTTCAACATTGGACAAAGACCCTCAATACAAACCTCATTTCAGTATTCTTGACTGCAAAACATTTTTCGGAAGAACTCAAGAAGAGTGATATGCCAAGCATACTCAACATCTCTTCAACAAACGGAATCAACACGCTTTATCCAACCTCAATGGATTATGACGCTTCGAAGGCGGGGATTATCTCACTTACAAACAATCTCGCTTCGCAACTTGCTCCACATGTCAATGTAAACTGCATTGCACCTGGGTGGGTTGAGACCAGCATGAATGACAGTCTTCCAAATGACTTTATTGAAGAAGAGAAAGGTCGAATTATGAAAGCTCGTTTTGCAACACCAGAGGAGATTGCAGATGTCGCGACATTCCTCACCAGCGACAAAGCCCGCTACATCACTGCTCAAACAATCTGCGTCGACGGCGGACTGAGGTAAATAGTTTTTGTTTGAATCATGCAACAAAAAAGTAAGCTTAGAATTTTATGCTTACTTTTTTATATGTCTATGGCTAAAATTTGCCAGTATATTTAGAAAATAAGGAGATGACCTGCGGATATTCCAAACAGGAGCCAACTTGACTTATTAAGAGTTTCATAAGTCATCACCTCCTTATATGCACATGCTTGAACTTGTTCAAGCATCGGTATTATAAAACATAAAAAAGAAAAATGCAACAGTTTTTGTCGCATTTTTTTGTATACATCGGTTTATGCTCAACCATTCGCGGATGCCTTAACCGAATCGATAGACAAAATTTTTAACAAATCATAATTTAGTTCTAAGAGGTTAATTAAAGAATAGAACATATAAATACAATCGCGTGCAACTTCAAGTAATGTTTTTGTGAAAGTGTTGATTTTGCCCTTGTGTTTGTCAGTAAACGTAATTGTTTGATCAATAGGGCTTTCTTCATAGTTGAAATGTCCAATCGAGTTTCTGATATGATTTGTAATTCTATCTGTAATCAACCAAGAGAATTTTTCCTTTCTATCCAATAAATCATCATATATTTTATATTTCGAAGTGTATGAATTTATTTTTGATTCGAAATCAACTATATTTCCCATAAAATTGTTTATATCATTTCTAGTGCTTATGTTGTTAAGGGCAATTATTTGGGGCAATATATGCAGTATCAATTCATATGAGTCGTGATAAAATGATTTAAGTTTTTCAAAATTTAATGTAGATATGCCCATTCCATTGACATCGGTGAAGCTTAATGATGTAAAAACTGGCAAGAACAATGGATACATATCAATAAAACTTTTTATAAGATGCAACAACTTTCTTTCATTATCTTTTACATAAGTTAAGTCGAAAATTGATGTAAATTTTTCGAAGTTTTCAGGCTGTTGTGATTTTAGGGTGATTATCCTGTTGTTTAGTTTTATAAATTCATGAAGGGTGTCTTTCGGCAAAATTTTGTTGCAAAAGTTTATTAACTGTTGATGTGTGGTTAATATGGCATTTATGTCTCTTGGGAATATTTTATCATAGGTTTTGGGAAACCTTTTTAGAAGGGTGTCATACATCTCATTATGGCAAAGGTCCAAATTAACCTTTATATCATTCCATTCTTTGTTCCATCTTGATAGAAAATTGTAAAATCTGGAAGTTTGTGTTATTTTGTTCCCACATTTAGAAACACATCTTATAAATGGACTGATTAAATCTGAATCTTCATTTCTTTTTATATTGCTAACCAATAAGTCAGATGATACTTCCATCACAAATTCGCAATCTTCACAATCATCGTTTTCTACTTTGGTGGCGTTGTTAAATTGAAAGTTGTAATGCCAAGGAAATTTTTCTTTATCTTCATTGCCATAGTGCCATATAGTTTGCATAGTTCCACTTATTGTTGTTTTGCAATTTGGACATAAAAAATTTACAGGACATTTGTCCTCTGATACTTGATATCGCATTCTTATTTTACATCCACAGACATTGCATGCAAGTGGAAAATTGACCACCATAGCTTCCTCCGAATCAGCCATTGTATAAATAGAAATGATTAAAAATGGAGTAAATTTTGGTGACCCCGCCGGGACTCGAACCCAGAACAACCCCTTAGGAGGGGGCCGTAATATCCTGTTTTACTACGAGGTCGTTTGATTTGACGCGTATAGTATAGCATAGTTTAGTTGCTTTGTAAAATATTTTTCTTTGTTTGATTTTGAAGAATATTTGGGATGATTTATTGTGAGATTGATGTGGGAAAAAGTCATGTATAAAAGATCTTAAAAAAATCTATTTATTTTTGCTTGACAGTTGAATGAGTGTTCAATTATAATAAGGATGATTGAATGAATATTCAACTATTAAGGTGGTTGGGCATAAGATAAAAAGAGGAGAGAAAATGAAAACTTGTAAAGCAAAATGCGGGTGTGGTTGTCAAAAAAACAACATCGAATGTGATTGCGATGTTATCCACGAAGATCTAGTTGATAAAGCCAAGAAGGGGATGATTGATGATGAGTTGCTCATCTCAGTTGCCGACTTTTTTAAGGTTATATCCGACAGCACAAGGGTGAAGATTTTGAATTTGCTTGAGGCAGGCGAGTTGTGCGTGTGTGACATTGCTTACATCTTGAATATGACAAAGTCGGCTGTGTCTCATCAACTTAAAAATTTGAAAGATGTCAACTTGATTGTTGGTAGAAAGCAAGGGAAAGAAGTTTGGTATTCCCTTGCAGATAGACACGTGAAAGATGTCTTTGATGTCAGTCTTGAACATATCATGGAGGGCACTGTCGATGAAAAAGGTTGTTAAGATTGAAGGGCTTGATTGCGCAAATTGTGCAAAGGTGCTCGAAGGAGAAATCTGCAAGCTTTCTGATGTTGAAAGTGCACAGATAAATTTTGTAAAAAGTGAGCTCTCGTTTGAGGCAGAAGATGTTGACAAGGCTCTCAAAAACATCATTAAATGTGCAAAAAAAGTTGAGCCAGAAGCAAAAATTGTCTGCGGAGAGGTTAAAAAATCGAACAAAAATCCGTTTTTTATCCTTGATTTGTGTTTGTTTGCCGTTGGGCTTGCAATTGGAATTTTGACGCTTGTTTTTGAAAAGAAATTGCCAGACTGGGCGTTTTGGACAATGTTTGTTGTGTCAGCTCTTTTGATGGGGTCTAAGACCTATCTCAAGGCTTTGATGCTTCTCTTCAAGGGTGTTGTCAACGAAAATCTTCTTGTCACAATTTCCGTTGTTGGTGCTACGCTTGTGGGTGAGCACATGGAAGGGCTTATGGTTGTGGCACTTTACACCATTGGGAAAATCTTGGAGAGTCTTGCTGTCAACAAATCGAGAAAATCAATTGCAGAACTTACAAATTTGACCCCAGAATATGCCAATCTTGTCAAAGGTGATGTGATTGAAGTTGTGTCCCCAAAGGATGTTGAAGTTGGAAGTGTTTTGCTTGTGAAGGTTGGAGAAAAAATCCCTATTGATGGCAAGGTCATTGAGGGAAGTTGTTCACTTGATACTCAGAGTCTGACTGGCGAAAGTGTGCCAGTGACAGTCAGAGTTGGTGACAATGTGCTTTCTGGTGCAATTGTTTTGGATGGTGTTTTGAAGATTGAGACTGTCGCTTCATATGAAAACAGCACTGCAAGCAGAATCATGAGTTTGATTGAAGACGCGTCAGAGAAGAAGTCAAAGACAGAAACCTTCATCTCAAAAATGACAAAGTGGTATACGCTTGGTGTAATCGTCATTGCGTTGGCTGTTTGGGGAATTGTTTGGGCGGCAACTGGAAACCTTGACAATGCGATTTATCGTGGGCTTATCTTCTTGGTTGTGTCTTGTCCATGTGCGTTTGCAATATCTGTCCCATTGACTTATTTCTCTGGGATTGGAAATGCCTCAAGAAAAGGGATTTTGATCAAAGGCTCAAATTATCTTGATGCATGTGCAAAGATGAACATTGTTGCATTTGACAAAACGGGCACTCTCACAACTGGACAATTTTCAATCGAAAGTGTGGAAGTTCTTGACAAAGATTTGAAAGAAAAAGATGTGCTTTTCTTGGCTGCAGTGGGAGAACAATATTCTCTCCATCCGCTTGCAAAGGCGATTGTTTTGGCAAATGACAAGAAATTGCCCAAGGCAAAGAATGTGACTGAGAAGGCTGGAGAAGGAGTTTATTTCGATTTCAAAGACAAACATTATTTTGTTGGGCGAAAAGACAGAAGTTCATCTAAGACTCTGGTTGAACTTTTTGAGGGGAAAAAGAAACTTGGAGAGATTGTGCTTGTTGACACAATCAAACCAACTGCGGAAGTCGCTTGCAATGCTCTTTCACAGATGTCAGTAAAGACTGTTATGCTTTCTGGTGATGGCGCTGAGGCGGTCAAGAGTGTGGCTGAAAAGATTGGTTTGGATGAATACAACAGCGCTCTCTTGCCTGAAGACAAATTTCACTGGATTGAAGAAACAAAAAAAGATAAGAAAAATTTTGTTGGTTATGTGGGAGATGGGATCAACGATGCACCTTCGCTTATGCTTGCAGATGTAGGCATCAGCATGGGCATAAGTGGAAGCAGTGCAAGTGTTGAAGCATCTGACATCGTGCTTGTTGATGACAATCCAAACAAAGTCCCTCTTGCAATCAAACTCTCAAAGTTTACAAGGGGAGTTGTTTGGCAGAACATCATTCTTTCAGCAGGCATCAAACTCATCTTTTTGATTTTGGGGGCTGTTGGTGTGACTGGAATGTTGGAAGCGGTTATTGCGGACGTTGGAGTCACTGTGCTGGCTGTGCTCAACAGTATGAGAGCACTGAAATATACTCCTAAAAAATAAAAACTGATTTTATGCATATAATAAAAGAGTAAAAGACGAGAAGCATGTTTTTTGCTCTTTTTTGTTCATTTGCTTGACGGGGGGGGGATTTTGTGATACGCTGAAGCCATATAAAAGGAGAAGGAAAAATGAAAAAATTTGGAAAAATCTTTGGTGTTGCTGCTCTTGCAGTTGCGACACTTACTGCTGGAGCTGTGGGACTTAGTGGATGCGGAAACAAGATCAGTGTTGCTGACGTTCAAGAATATGTCGCAAGTGAGTCAACTATCAACACAATGGATGCTGGCTATAAATTGAAAGTCGATATGACAGGAATGAAAGCATCAGGAACAGTTGCATTCAAAGAAGATGGCGAACTTGGATTTGCTTTGAAAATTGAAATGCCTGACCCACAAACAAATGAAACAATACAAGGAGAAGCATATCTCCGTGGAAATGAAATGTTTGCAAGAGAAGGTGGCGAAGGGAAATATCTCAAATCAACTGTTGATCTTGATGATCCAGCAAGCGATGCTATGGAAGGATATGCAGAACTTCTTCAAATGGCAGATTTGTCAACATACATCAACCAATATCTCAACATTGTAAAACAAATGGAAGGTCAAGGCTTGAAGATTTCTAAATCAGGCAAAGATGGTGTTGTGAATTACAGCATGACATACAAAGATGCGTCAGGGAAATTGTCATTTGTGCTTGAATATAAAGACAACCAAATCACAAAATTTGCTTTCAATATGAGCGCAGCTGGTCAAGTGATGGTTATGGAATTTGAACTTTTCACTGGTGACATTGCTGATGAATATCCAACAGATTTGGACACAAACTTCGAAATCGTTGAAGAAGGTGGCGAAACTGGTGGAGAAGAGCAACTCGCTGCATAATTGTGCTGCTTAAAATAAGGCTTCCGATTGGAAGTCTTTTTTTGTCTGGTTGAAAAAAAATTGTATGAAAATGCAAAACAATCTCCAGATTGATGGCCGTTTTTCTCAAAAAAATCAAAAATGTTGTATAAATATGCAAAAATTGTTTGATTTATTCATTTTAAGGTGGTATAATGAAGGGGTATTTAAGAAAAAACGGAAGAGGGAAATGAACTTTTTACACTTGTTTGACATGGTTGGATTTGATGCAAATGGCAATGTTTGTGCTGGCGTATGTGAGCTTGGCGTTTCTCGTTCAAACTATTTGTATCTTTTGAGCAAGTACAATCAAACAATTTTGCAAGAAGAAGGACTTCCTGTTTCGGACTTTTTCAAGGTGGAACTTGCTTCTGTTTTGGCTGATGTTGAAAAGGGGGGAGACTTTGAAATGGCAAAGAAAAGAGTCCTTTCAAATTGCCACTTGAAAGTTCAACATCTTGCACTTTCTACGCAGAGTGAGAAGGAACTTGTATCTTTGCTTAATGCAAACATTTCTGCAAGGGATGAGGCGTTTGCAAACCTCGTTGGCAAAAATATCAACCACTTGCAACTTGCATACATAATCACTTCACTTTGTGGCAAAGTTGAAAACAAAATCGAGGACTATTTGCTCAAGGGAATAGGTAGCAAAAATGAGAAGAGCAAACTCTTCAAGGATGTTATAAAATACAACAGACTTATGCTCACAGCCGAAAAGGTTGGCTCTTTGGAACTCTCTGCAACAGACCTCTGGCCAGATGTGGTATAGATTTTACATATTGCAGGTTGATTGGATAGAATTTAGGAATAAAAAGAGTCGCGACTCCAAATAAATTGTGAAAAACACTTGACAAATGTATGGGATTTATATAGAATTATAAAGTCCATATTTTGGAAGTGTTTTTTTTGTGTTAGCCCCACGAGAATTCACAAGTCCGAAATAAAATTTTATTATAATCACAAAAATGAAAAATCGAGGGAGAAAAAATGAAAACTTATATGGCAAATCCAGCCACAGTTGAAAGAAAATGGTATGTTGTTGATGCCAACAAGATGCCTCTTGGAAGACTTGCTAGCCAAGTTGCTGACATATTGACTGGAAAGAATAAAACAATCTACACACCACATGTTGACACTGGAGATTTCGTTGTTGTTATCAATTCTGACAAAGTTGTTTTGACAGGAAAGAAACTCGAACAAAAGAAACTTCGTTGGCATACAGGTTATATCGGTGGACTCAAAGAAGTGGGTTATGACACTTTGATGAGAACAAACTCTTGCAAAGTTATCGAAAAGGCTGTCAAGGGTATGCTTCCAAAGAGCTCTTTGGGTAGAAAGCAAATCACTCGTCTTCATGTTTACAAAGATGAAAACCACAACCACCAAGCACAAAAACCTGAATTGATCACATTAGAAGGAGTTAGGGAATAATGGCTGAAAAGAAACAAAAACAAGTTGCAACTTTCAACGCAACTGGAAGAAGAAAAAAATCTATCGCTAGAGTTCGTATGACAACTGGAACTGGCGTCATCACAGTAAATGGCAAAAACGTTGACGAATACCTTCAAAGAGATACTCTTATCCTCATCGCAAAGAGAGCATTGGTTCTTACAAACACTGCTGACAAATATGACATCACAGTAAATGTTGTTGGTGGTGGAATTGCTGGACAAGCAGGTGCTATTTGCCACGGTATCGCAAGAGCTCTTCTCAAAGTTTCTGAAACTTACAGAAAAGAACTCAAGGACGCTGGTCTTCTTACTAGAGACCCAAGAATGAAAGAAAGAAAAAAATACGGTCTCAAGAAAGCAAGAAAGGCTTCTCAGTTCTCAAAACGTTAAAAAAATATCGCAAGAATGCGATATTTTTTATTTTTTCTCAAGTATATATATCGGGTAATCTTTTGCGCCGACATCATCGGTGTAACATTTTTCAACAATATTGAAATATTTGCTGACTATTTTTTCGTAATCATCCAAATATGGCACAAAAAAGTTGAACTTCATATTATCAATTCCAATATCATTCAAAAATTCATAGGTTTCTTGTGTTATTATGTTTTGATTATATGATTGTTGAATGATGGTGTTGAGTTGTTCGAAGGAAACAATGTTTTTGTCATTTAAGCAATTCATTGTCAAATCGAACTCACAATAAGCAAGGGGGTTTGAACCTTTGCCATTTTTGTAGTAATCTGCAAAAATTTCTCTTACGGATTTGATTTTGTAATTTCTTGGCAAGTATATTGATTTTGACAAAAACAGCCCGCCTTTTTTAAGAGATTTCGCAACTTTTGAAAGAAATGCTTCTATGTTTGGAGTTTCAAGATTCCCTATAAGTTCATCTCCAACAATGAAGTCAAATTTTTCATCGAAATCAATTTTTTTCCAGTCATCAAGAATGAGTTTATAAGGTGCCTTTTTATGTCTTAATTCACGATAGGTGGCAAGATGATATTCTTCATTGTTGTTCATGAGTGACACATTAAGGTTTTCCTCATATGCCCAGTCTCTGAATTCTACATTTGAACCCATGATTAGGCAATCTCTTCCAGAGTTTTCTTTTTCGTGCCTGCGGAGTGCTTTTGTGTATATTGCTAGTTCGCTTACAGAAGGACGATTAGGCCAAGTCATATTTGTCCATTGATGAGACAACTCTTTATCCCATTGCCCATTTGGTGCAATGCCTTCGATCTTTTTTTCTTGAATTGGAGAATTGATTTCTATGTCTCGAATCAATTCAAGCAATTGTGGAAATTTTGTGTAGCCTGACATACTGTTGAAGTGTCCTGCATTTGGGATGAAAAATGCTTTTGTTGCGGCATGTTTCACATAGGTAGAGAGAATATTATATGGGATATGTGGGTCATTGTCGGTGTAGAAACAATAGTTGAAATCAATATATTTTTTGACATTTTCAAGATATTCCCATGAAGGAACGAAAAATGTGCTGTTGATTTTGTCAAATGCTGGATTTCCCATAAGATGATTTGCTGCCGCTTCAACCGAAATAAGCCCTTTGACCTTGACTTGTTCTTCAATCAAAACTTTTGAAACAAACAATGGTCCAAGAGAGTGACAGACGAAGATGGTATTTTTGTTGATTATTCCGCTGTCTATATATCCCATAAGAATACTTTTCCAAGATTCGTAATCGGCACAATCTGATGATGGAAAATGAGGAATAAGAATGTCCTCTTTTTGTGTTTTCCCGCTTAAATCAAGTTTGCAAAGTTCTTCTGCAAGCCAAGGGAACCAGTTCTCTCCAGGGTGTCCAAAAGTGCCATGTACAATAATATAGTTGTACTTCAAGCCCTGAAGACCACGTTCTTTTTCAAATTTCTCTTTCAAAGTCTCAACTGTCTTATTTTTGAATTTAAAGTCGGAAGGGATTGCATAAGACTTCCCGATTTTGATTGCGTTTGGAATTTTTCCGTTGTGGCAAAGATTTCTGACTTGTCTTGCAGTTATTCCTAAAATCTCTGCTGTTTCTTTTACTGAAAGGTATTTGTCCATTGTTTTCTCCTATCACAAGTATAGTGTTTGAAAAGAGGCTTGTCAACACCAAAATTGCTCAAAAAGGAAATAAAATCTAAAAAATATTCAAAAAGTTTCCCCAAATGGAAATTTTTTATTGCTTGAGGGAGGTGATTTGGTTTTTTGATTATATTTTGTTATATATCCGCGGGTCTTAAGAGATAGATTCGAAAATCGTAGAATCAGGATGGGTACTTGAGAGCGAAAGTTTGAGATAGTTTTGATAAAGAAACTGCTTTTTAAGTAGTTTCTTTTTGATTTTGGGCAAAAACATGATAAAATAAACTCATATGGAGGAAGTTGTGGCAGACAATATGCACGTTTTGGAAATAAACAAAAATGAGATCCCTGTTGGTATCAATGCGCTCATTGTTAAGGACAACAAAATCCTTCTGGGGCTTAGGATTGGAAACCGTGGTGGTTCTGGAAACTGGGGGCTTATTGGTGGAAAGGCAAGATGTGGGGAAAGTATAGAACAAACCATGCAAAGAGAAATGAAGGAAGAGATTGATGTTGATGTAAAATTGGAAGATATGAAGGTGATAAACCTTTTCACAACGCAGTCAAGTGAGAGTATATTGTTTTATCAAATTGGACTTCTTATTTCTGATTTCAGTGGTGAAATAAAAAACATGGAGCCTGAGAAATGCGGAGAGTTGAAATTCTTTGATTTGGACAATCTGCCAGAAAACCTTTTCTTGGGTACAAAGGGGAATATTGACCTTTTCAAATCCAAAGAATTCTATAACAAATCTGTCAACTTTGATTATAGAAACAAGTGAGTTTAAGTTTGGTAAGGAGTTGATTGTATGGAAAAAATATATGATGTTTTGATTGTCGGTGGCGGGGTCGCTGGGATGAGTGCGGCGGTCTATGCAAAACGCAGTGGAAAAGATGTGGCTGTCATTGAGAAGATGGCTCTTGGCGGCACAGTTGCAACGCTCAACAAAATCAAAAACTTTCCTTCGCAAGAGGAGATTGATGGTGGCACCTTGACCGAGATGTTTGCAAAACAGGTGAAAGCACTCGAGGTCGAAATTATATACGACGACATCATTTCTGCCAATTTAGAGGGGAATTTGAAGGTTTTGAAGGGCAATTTGGCAAATTACAACGCAAAAAGAGTGATTATTGCCACTGGGCTTGCCTATAAAGACCTTGGCAAAAATGAAAATGAGTTTTTGGGAAGAGGAGTCTCATATTGTGCAGTTTGCGATGCAAACTTCTTCAAAGGACAGCTAGTTTGTGTTGTCAGCCGAAACGGAAGTGGAATCAAAGATGCAAAGTATCTCTCTGGCATAGTTTCAAAAGTTTTGGTTTTGGACGAGGGCGATATGTCCGTTTTTGCAAAGGCGAATGCCGTCCTAAATATGGAAGTTTTGTCGAATGTTAAGGTGCAAAAAGTGCTCGGAAAAACGGGCGTTGAAGGCGTCGAATGTCTGATTGAAGGTAAGAAAAAAGTGCTTGAAGCGAGTGCGGTTTTTGTGGCTCTTGGGAGAGTCCCAAAGGTTGAGATTTTTGGAGAAACTATTGAAAAAGATGCCCTTGGATTTGTCAAAACTGATGAGAATATGCAGACATCAATCAAGGGGGTTTATGCTGTTGGAGATGTCCGTGCTGGGGTGATGAAACAAATTGTCACTGCATGCAATGACGGAGCAATTGCCGGCAAAAAAGCATGTGAAGGGTTGTAATATCTCATTTCTAGATATAAAAGGATGCTGTCTGTGCATCCTTTTTCTATTTTGATTTTTAAGCGTAAAGAATGTAATAAAGTGGGGAAATGATTTGACAAACGGGGGGGGGAAGTGTTAAACTTGTACTAACAAAAAGAAAAGGAGAAAATTGATGAAATCACAAAACAAAAAGTCAAGTGCAATCAAGTTGTTTTTCAAATCTTGTGCGCTTGCAACAGCAGTTCTTTTCACACTTCCATTTGCTTTGATTGGCTGTGGAAAAGGTAAGGGGGAAGAGAAAAATTACAACTTTGTTCTCACCAATGCGACAGTGCCAGTCGTTATGTCTACGCTTGACCTTCTTGGCACAAAGGACAGCACTGATATGTGGTACAGCAGAAAACTTACATTCACAGATGAAACTCAACTTGGTTTCAATTTCTTGGGAAAGGATGAGCCTAATGCCTCTGGTGTTTCATCAACTGTTTTGGAAGAGATGTCAAACAAAGTGCTTCACACTTATTTGAAAAATAAGAAAGCAAAATTTACACTTTATGTCACAGATTATAATGTTAAACTCGCATTCAAGATGTTTATCACAAATCAAATTCCAAAAGAAAATTGGAAAATCAATCTTGTGGAAGATGGAAATGCTGCTTACACATATTTCAAGAGCATTTATGGCGGAACAGATGGAAATGAGGTTTTTGAAGATGATTTGCAAAATGTAAGGAATGAGATTCAACAGGCAAAGACGAATCCAAACTATGATTTTACTGCAGCCACATACACTTCAGGGTACAAACTTTCTTATGCTTTTGCTTATGAATATAGAGATAATGTCAAGGTTATGATGCAATATCCAGAACTTCTTGAAACTTCAAGTGAAAGTATGAAACTTAAGCTTGCCAATATTAATTTCAAAAAGTCAAGTCTTACACAAATGTATAGGGCTCTTTCAGCAGAGAATCAAACAAAATTTAAGAAAGCGGTTTTTGATGTTGATTATATTGATCCAATCATCAAACAAGATAATCAAAAGAAAACTCTTGTTGTTTGCGGAGCAAGTTTGACCAGTGAGCAATTTTCAGGCGTAGATGCAGATATCAAGAACGGAACTAAAGAACAAGATTTTGAGAAATTCTTCAACAAAATCATGGCAGATTTTCCAGATTACAACATTGTGATTAAGCCACATCCAAAATGGGGACTTGATGACCCTTCAACTAGTGTCGATGAAAAAGGTACAGCATGGGCAGATGGATATGAAGGTGCATATGAGCGCAGAGTGAGATATTGCAATGACCACAATATTAAGGTTTTGCCAGGGCAAGTTCCTATGGAAGTTTTGATTTGGGCTTATGGGGATGACATTAAGATTGGGGGTTACAACTCAACACTCTATATGAATGCTCCAAAAGATATGACATTGTTCTTTATAAATGGCACAGGTGAACTTTCTTCACTTTCTGCTCCACTTCCAACAATTATTGACAGCGGAGCAATTGCTGACGAGCTTAAAGTTTATTATCCTGGACAAGATGGCGAAGTCTTGGTAAAAACTCACACAATCACAGCAGAGGCTTAAAATGGCTGAAAAACTGTACAATTTGATAAAGAAGTATAATTATTTGCCTTTTGTTGCCACAGTTTGTCTCTTTGTCAACAACATTCTGATTACCTTTTTCAAAAACACCTCTTTCAGACCAACTTACTCATGTAGAGCTTTCATGCTTGTGAGCGCATTGCTTCTGTTTTTGGGGGCAGTTCTTGAAATTTACAAGTTTGTTTATGCTTTTGTGAGAAGCAAAAAAAATGGCGATGTTTTTGAAAGAAATTCGCAGATAAAACAAATCTTATCGTTTTTGTTTCTTATTCTTGCATGTGGGGTTGCTCTTTGGGCATTTATAAAATATTTTACAGACTTTGCGATTTACTTTTTGCACAACAATAACACCGGCTTGATTATCGTTTCGGCTATGATTTTGTTTATATGTTATTATTGCATTTCAAATTTTGAAAAAATAAAAGCAAAATATATAGACTTCATTTTGATTGGAATCATTGCGCTTACTTGTTATGTTTGCATGCTTTGCAAGCTTGAAAATATCAATATTTCAATGTTTTATATTTATGATACAATGACAGTCGTTGCATGTGCGATGCTTTTTGTAAATTTCTATCAACAGATTTTCAAAAATGTTTCGATTTGCGCTTTCTATATTGTTTCTTGGCTTATGATTTTGGCGACAATCATTGCTACCATAATCAATAGGTCATCAATCAATTTGTATAACATGGTTTTTGTGTTTGGAATAATTGCTTGTTCAATTGTTGCTGTTGTGACTTGCAATTGCATCCATGGCTCAAACAAACTTCCACTTGTGTATAGAATTGTGACTGTTGCCATTGCGCTCTTCTTGTATTTCAAGATTTCTTATTTTGACAAATCTTTGAAAGCTTTTGATGTGTCAAGACTTATGATGATGTTTATGCTTACAACAATATCCCTTGGCATGCTCAGAAATTATCGAGAGAAATTGTCAATTGTCTTCATGTCAAGCATTGGAGCGACAACTGTGGCATATGCAATTTCAGCTTCAATAATTTTCTGTCAGAAAATTTACGCACAACCATTTTATATTGTGGAAATTGTCTTTCTTTCAGTGTTTATGCTTATCGCATTTGTGTATGTGATTGTAAACGGCTGTCTGAGTAGAAAGGGGCAAAAACAAGAAAAATAAACACCGAATCGGTGTTTTATTTTTTTACTCGGCAGATTGTAACAGGTTTTTCTCTTTTGTCATAACAATAAATATGGAAAAAGAAAGAAAACAAAATTATCGAATCATATGTGTGAAAGCACCAAGATGGATGGTGCCATTTTTGAAGGCTTTCTACAGGAAAAAGGGGACAAAAGAGGACTAGAAAACACAATAAAAAAGCGAGAGAAAAACTCTCTCGCTTATGCTTCAAAGCGAAAAATTAGTTTGCTTTTTTTGCTGTTTTGATGCACTTTGTGCAAGCTCTTACTTTCTTTCCTTTGATTTCAGTTGTTTGCAAGTTTGCATTATATTTTCTTGGAGCCTTGTTGTTGGCATGGCTTACTGTTTTGCCGTCCATTTTGCCCTTTCCACAAATTTCACATACTCTGCTCATTGTCTTTCTCCTTTTAAGTAATTGCTCTTTATGATAGCACATCAATTTCAAAAAATCAACCATTTTACAGCATCTTTATCATACAAATTTGCCAAATGAAGTATTATTTATTATACAAGGCCTGAGAAGTGTCAAAAAATTTTTGATTTTGTGGCAATTTGCTTGTCAAAACCAAAGCCTATGTTGTATTATATATATGCGATATATTCTAAATGTAAGGGAGATGCTCGTGACAGTTGATACAAACAACTACTATGGAAACATTTCAATCAGCGACAATGCAATTCGCACTGTTGCTGGTTTTGTTGCTTTGGACTGTTATGGCGTTGTTGACCTTGTTTCAAAAAATTTTAGAGATAGTGCGAGGGAACTTTTTCGTAGAGAGAAGTATTCCAAAGGTGTCACTATCAGCCATATAGACAACCGAATTTTCATCGATATACACTGTATTCTTAAGTATGGTGTATCTATCAGTGCTGTGGCTGAATCGCTTAAAAAATCTGTTAAATATAGTGTCGAAAATTTTACTGGTATGATTGTTGATACAGTGAATGTTCACGTCGTTGGCGTGTGTGTATAATATAGGAGCATAAGATGCAAAAAGCAATAAACGGGACAACCTTCCGCAAGATGGTCCTTGCTGGAGTAAGTCTTCTTGAACAAAATAAAGAGTATGTTGACTCATTGAACGTTTTTCCTGTTCCAGACGGAGACACTGGGACAAATATGTTTTTGACTATGAGATCTGCTGTTGGAGAAATAAACAAGTGCATGAACAATGACCTTGTTTCTTTGTCAGAAGCATTTTCAAAAGGTGCACTCAGAGGTGCGAGAGGAAACAGTGGGGTAATCACCTCACAGATTTTCAAAGGCTTCTGCTCAGTCACCAAAAACTGCAAAGAGGTGACAACAAAAGACTTTGCAAAGGCTATGCAAGAGGGTGCAACCATAGCATACAAGGCTGTTACAAAGCCAAAAGAGGGGACAATTTTGACAGTCATCCGTGTCATGGCTGAAAATGCCGTTGCACTTGCAAAGAAACACGATGATTTTGAGACTTTCCTCAGAAAAGTATGTGAAACAGGGGAAGAAATCCTCAAACAAACACCTGAAATGCTTCCAGTTTTGAAGAAAGCTGGCGTTGTTGACTCTGGTGGTCGCGGTATTTTGGTGATTTTCACAGGATTTTCTCGTTACATCAATGGTGAAGAGGATCTTGAATACTCTTTCGAAGACGAAACAAAGCCTCAAACGGTTGATGATGTCATTGCTGATATCAACAATTTGGGTGAAATCGAGTTTGGTTATTGCACAGAGTACATGATTATCAATATGCACAAGAAGACAACCGAGGCTGACATCGACAAACTCCGTGAAAGACTCATGGAAATCGGTGATTCTGTCATTTGCATCGGTGATTTGTCACTTGTCAAGGTGCATGTACACACAAATGAGCCAAACAAAGCACTTGGCTATGCTTTGGAACTTGGCGAACTCTTCAATCTCAAGATCGAAAACATGAGAGAGCAGAACAGAGAACTCAAAAAGAAGGCTCAAGCCGTTGAAGAGACAAAAGAAATCGGAATGATTGCTGTTGCTCCTGGTGACGGACTTGGAGAAATCTTCAAAGAGCTCACTGTTGACCAAATCATTGTTGGCGGTCAAACTATGAATCCAAGTGCGGAAGATATTGCAACTGCTGCTGAAAAAGTGCCTGCAAGAAATATCTTTGTCTTCCCAAACAACAAAAACATCGTTTTGGCAGCAGAACAAGCCAATGATGTGACAAACAAAAACCTCATTGTCATCCCAACAAAGAGCGTCCCAGAGGGGATTGCGGCATCAATCGCATTCAACCCAGATGCAAGTGTTGAAGAAAACCAAAATGCAATGCTTGAAGCAATCCGAAGCGTGCGTTCTGGCTCTGTGACATACGCTGTCAGAGATACTCACGTTGATGGATTTGACCTTGCAAAAGGTGAAATCATCGGACTTGATGACAAGGCAATTTTGGCAAAAGGAAGCCTCGTAAGCGAGACAACAGAGAAACTTGTTGAAGCACTTATGAGCGACACAGTGATGAATATCACACTCTTCTATGGTGAAGATATCAGAGAAGATGAAGCTGAAGCACTTCAATCAAAACTTGCTGAAAAATATCCAGATTGCGAAGTGACTGTGGCAAATGGTGGACAACCAGTTTACTACTACCTCATTTCGCTTGAATAGGTGAAAAATTTGCGTTATTCGCTCGTTTTGCCAAGTGTGGCAAAAGCGTCGCCTTAAAACTTAATTTTTCACTTGCGCACCAAACGAAAATCGCACTCTGTTGGCGATTTTGTGCGACTGGTAAAGAATATAGTTATATAATCATAATAACAAAGAAGACTGATTTCAGTCTTCTTTTTCAACGTGCGAATACTAAAAAGATTGCTAAAATGCCAATAAGCATTCCCACTATAGTCAAGATTTCAAAGAAATGCATTATTCTATGTATACCATCCAAGCTTTTAGATATTGAGTTTAGACTTTTGATTTTTGACATTTTCAAGTCTTGCTCTATTTCTTCCTCATTTCTTACTTCATAAAATTTATAACATACTTGTTTATTTTTGGATGCTATTGTTTCGAATACAATATTATCGGGAAGATTTTCTCTTTCCCCATTCTCAATAAGTTTGACATATTCATTGGTTAGATTTGTGTCTGTTATTTCAGTTAATAATTCAATATCACATTCTTTTAAGTCTTGTTGTTTATACATTTTCTTTTCCTCCGCTCAAAGAATATCACATTGGGGGGGGAGTCAAGCATATTGAGGTTTTTTCAAAAATTTGGGGTTGACAAAAGGTGTGTTTTGGGTTATTATACGAGTATATATAAAGTACTATTAAATATAATTTATGAAAAGGGGTGGCTTTATGGAAAAAACCGGAAAAGAAAAACTTGGCATTCCAACAACGGAAAAAGATTTTATCAAGATTGTGAACAGTCCAGTATATTATGAACCTTTGAGAAAGGGTCTAAAACTAATAGACATTGAGTACAAAGTTTTGCAGAGTGTAAAAAATCAAGTTGCTGAATGGTTTGAAGAGATATATTTGAGGACTGGAGAGAAGGCAGATATTCAATTTATCAATTATGGTGACACAGAACTTGTTTTTGTTGCGAGTTTTGGTGAGAAAAAGTATACGATGCTTGTTTCTCAGCCTACTGTCCCAAGAGGAAAGGTAAAACAAGAGGTCGAACTTCTTAAAAAGTATGCTCGCATTAGAAAATCAGTAGTTGTTGCACCACTCGCGTATTATCCTGTGATTCACCCTTATAACGACGAGAAAAATGATTATTTTTATTCATTTTTTAAGGAGGCGTACATCACTCCTTATCACATGCAGGCAAGTTGTGTGGCAAGTGAGCCTGGTGGATTTGGGATTTATGTGCCAGAACCAGAGTATCATTTTGAAAAGTTTACTGACAAAGAGAGTGAAATGGTTTGTTCATGTATGATTGCACAACTTATCTATCTTTATGACGATAAAACAAAGGCGGGGATTTCTGCTTGCAAACTTGGAGGAGGCGATTTTATACTCACCAAGGATTGGGACAGGGAAAACCTTTCAGCAGTTGACACTCTTCAGTGCATGAAACTCACCACGGTAAGAGAGGAAGTTCATTGTACATTTAATGATTACGTTGCCCTTGTAAGGGATGAATTTTCAAGGCAAACAATAACTGACCATAGTGGAAGTTCCCTTATCAATCACAAGGCTATGGTTGGAATCAAACCTGCGGTTATTGAAAAGGGTGTTAAACTCGGAAAGAAATTGAGAGAGATTGCGAAAAAAAATGCCATGAAAAAGACTGCCAGCAAAAAGCAACCAATAAGCGGTCTTCCAAAGAAAGAAGGCGGAGCTATTTCAAAATAGAAAGAAGGTCACCATTTGGACCTTCTTTTTTGTTTGATATGTGGGTGGGGAGGATTGTTATTTCCCTTCTCCACCAGCATTTTTTTCAAGTGCTGTTGCAACTCTTTGTGCGGCAGCGACGCATTTTGTTTTTGCAAGTGCTTCACGCTTTTGTATGATGCCGGCGATTTGTTCTGATGACATATCCATTCTTTCTGATTGTGCAACATAAACTGGGTTTTTGTCTGCAGCAAATTTTTCCTCTGCTTCTTTTCTGAGAAGTCCGAGATATTCTTTAAGCGTCTCTGGATTCTTAGATTTCATTGTCTCTCTTGCAAGAGCTATATAATCATTGTAAAGGTCCTCGGCTTCATCCCTATCTTTGTAAACTTCGTCATAGTCAGCTTCTTCGTCATGGTCGACAAGTTGGTCTGCCCAAATCATGACTGAACGGTGTACGGTCATCAAATTGATGTACATATCCAAATCCATCATTCCATTTTCGTTCGAAGAAGTCCTAAGTTCTGCAAGTCTTGCGATTTCGAGTTGTTCCATAAATTCCTCCTTAAACCATAGTAGAATTATACCAAATTGGAGCTGAGTTGTCAATATCATTTTGAAGAATGGCAAGCCTTTTTCGAGAAAAGAGTGACTTTGGTGGCATTTTGGGGCGGGCGTGCATATCTTGATAGTGTATAGACTTTAAGGAGGATTTTGAAATGTCTTTTTACATCAACAATACAAATCCAAACAAGCCTGGCCCAATAGGAGGAAATCCAAACAATGGGATTTGCGAAAAAGTTTTGCTTTCAGCAACAAAGGTGTTTGATGCTTGTGTATGCACTACAACTGAGACTGGCATAATTTTGCAACTTTCTGGTTTCAATCCAGAAAATCCAACTTTGCCACTCACTTATGTTTCTGCAGAAAACAGTGTTGGAACCCCAGTGACTGTGTCTGATCTTGTGATTGACAGACTTGAAACTTGCCCAAATTATGCAAATGTAAGCTTTGTTGTGACAATCCCAGTGACCGTTACATATCGTGACGCAAACGGGGTGCTTGGCACTGCTTCATCAACTGTGACAGTAAACAAATCAGTGCTTTTGTTTGTGCCACAACCAGCAATGAGCCCAGTGAATATCGATGTGTCAGCTACATTCTCAAGCAGAATTGGCAGCTTCACTTCGCCAGATGTCTTCACTGCAACAGGTTGCATAAGAATCATCATCAAAGTGACCAGCCTTGTTGATGTGCTTGTGCCATCATATGGCTATCCACATCTTCCACCTTGCCAGACAGCTCCACAAAATGCGTGTCCAGGACTCGAGGATTTGCCAATCTACCCAACTGCAACAAATGACACAACATTCAATGCATAAGCAATGTAAGAAAAAACACACTCAAAACTGAGTGTGTTTTCTTTTCATTTGATTTATGGGAGTATTCTGTACCAATTTTTGTTTGCATGAGTTGATTTCAGATTTGTTGCATTTGTGTTTGGGTCAGTCACATCCATTTCAACTGCTTCATTGTTGTTTTCTTGAGCATACCAATTTGACTGCTCAGCAAAGATGATGCTTTCAAGAGAAGCGCCAGAGAAGGTATTTGCAAGAATTATATAATCTTCATTGTCGATGCTTGCTGGTAGGGTGATTTCAGTCGCTGTGCCAAGATATTTTGCAAGGGCATACGAGCCATCAGCAAATTTGAAGAACATCAAATCATTAAGCATTTGCAAGCAACCACCATCATCTTCAGTTTTGATTTCTAGATAGTTGCTTCCGTCAGTTGTGTCTTGGATGCTTTGTTCTGAAAGAGCAGAATGGTTGACTATTGAAACAAGCCCTTGATTGCCGTAGAAAGCATATTGATTGATGCTTGTCAAACTTTCTGGAAGAGTTATTTTGAGAAGTCCGCAACTGTTGAATGCATAAGAGCCAACTGTTTCGACCCCTTCTGCCAAGGTGAGGGTGTTGATCTTGTCATAACCATAAAATGCATATGGTTTTACTTCAGAGATGCCAGATGTGATTGTCAAATCTCCTTCAACAAGATTTCCGTCGATATAAAGTTCCACTTTGTTTTTTGAAGAACGGCAAAATGGATGCGAACGATATCCATCAAAATCAATGTTGCACCAGTCAGCAAGTGTGCCAAGATAGTTTACTCTTTCGAGGCTATATGCAGAATCAAATGCTCTGTTTGTGCTGGTTTTGAAAGTCTTTGGCAATGTCAATGTTTTGAGTTTGGTGAACAATGTTGAAAAACCTTCTGGAAGTGTTTCGCCATCAAAAATTTCAAGATTTTCGATGCTGTTTTTTGAAATTTGCAACTGGTCTGTCCCAATGAAACCTGAGTTGAGGAAGTTTGTTGTTGCTGAGAGGGTTGTTGGTTCGCAATCCATAAATGCCCATTCGTCAGCAGTCACGTTTTGAGCAGTGAATCTCATTTGTTTGAGATTTGGACTATGTGTGAATATACTAGAACCAAGAGTCAAACTGTTTTCCCCAAGGAATTCGACGGTTTCCAGCGAACTGCATTGAGAAAAAACATGGTTATCCAAAGTTGCATTGCCATGGATGATGACTTTTGTAAGAGAAGAGCATTCGGAGAAAACCGAATAACCAAATTCGACAACACTTTCTGGGGCTTCAACCTCTTGAAGAGCGTTGCAATTTTCGAAAGCATTGCTTCCTATGGAGGAGATGTTTTTTCCCCAATTTATTTTTGTGAGTGATTGGCAATTTTGGAAAGCAGAATAGTCAATTTTTGTCACATTGTCAGTGAAAGTGATGCTCACAATGTCAGTGCCGTCGAATGCTCCTGGAGCAATCTCTGTGACAGGTTTGCCTTTGTAAGTTGTTGGGATGACAATGTCTTTTGTTGAGACCTTTTCTCCCATTCCCACTCTGTAAGATTGACCATCGTCGTTTTCCCAATAATACAGGCCTTTAGTCCCGTCGGTTATGTCGGGTTCGCTTTTTCCTCCGCATGCGGACAAAACTCCAACTCCAGTGACAAAAAGAGCCACAAACAAAAATGATAAGAGTATCTTAAATTTTGATTTCATTTTTATCTTCCAAAAATTCTAAAATCAGCCATGTTATAGCACATTGCATTGAGTTTTGCAAGTTTTTCGGGAGGGGGGGGATTTTGAACTATCAATATGATGCATTATTTTTTGTGCATATTATGAAAAAAGAAAGACGCCAGATTGCAAAAAAGAGAAACATGCTCTGAGTCAAAGCATGTTTCTTATTTGTTGTCAAGGCTTCCTTGGATGTAAGACTCGATGCGATCACACAGATTGTCATCAAGTGTGCAAATCCTTTCCACCAGATGTTTTTGTTTTGGTGTGAGTGTGCTTTTGTCAAGAAGATATGGCACACTATGCCCAAGCAGGTTGTCAGTTGTTGTGTGAAAATAATCCGCCAATGCTTTGATTGTCGCAATGTCGGGTTCAGCAGTGCCTTTTTCGTAGTTGCTGTAAGTTGACTGAGACATATGAAGTTCGAAAGCAACATCTTTTTGAAACACGCCGTTTTTAGCTCTTAACTCTTTTAGTTTTTCCTTCATTTTATCTATCCTTAACCATAATTATAGATTTTATGATAAAAAATTGCCAAAATTTAACTATTTCGTTTTGCAAATTGTTCAAAATGTGGTATAGTCAAAATCGTATTGTTTAATTTTAACAATGGAGGCAAAAAAGGAGATTAAAAAATGGTAAATTACAATGTTAAAATGATTGAAAGGTATATGAAGGTGCATGAAATGACAAAAGAAGGGTTTTGCGATTTTTGCGGAGTCCCTCTTGACACTGTTGACAAAATGATTGCAAAAGACGGCACTGTTATGTCTGATGATCTAATAAAGGTTGCGAGTGCCTTGTATGTCAGAGTTGATGATTTGATGGGGAGATCTTGAGATTTGGGTCTTATATGCATTGCGCATAGAAATGCATGAATGGATTTTATTTGTGCCGAAAAGAAAAAGGAATTTTTGTTATTTCAAAAAAAATACAAAAAAGTTGACATTTTTGTTTGACTTTTATTTTTTTTGTGCATATAATAGTGCTAGCACTTGAAAGTCGAGAGTGCTAGCAGACCTGATAAAGGGGTTGAAAATTATGGAACTCTCTGAAAGAAAAATCAAAATCCTGAATATTGCTGTTGAGGAGTTTATCAAAGACAGTGCGCCAATCACAAGTGGTTCTGTCAAAGACAAGACTTCTCTTGATGTGTCAACTGCGACTCTCCGCTCCGAGCTTAATGCTTTGGAGGCGATGGGTTTCTTGAAGCAGTTGCACACTTCTGGCGGAAGAGTGCCAACGGCGCAAGGGTATCGCTTTTATGTTGAAAACCTTTTGAAAAATGTCAAAGCAACAAATGCCGAGCTTGAAGATGTGAGGCGGCTGATTGAAAACAGAACACAAAGTCTGACAGACATTGTTGCTGGCATTGCCAAAATCATTTCAAAGGCGACCAATTATCCAACTGTTGTGCTTGTCAATGGGATGGAGAATTTGATTTTGCAAGAGTTTAAGATTATCCCACTTTTGGGAGACAAATGCATGGTCTTGATTGGCACGAATTATGGTTATATCACAAACACCATGGATGTGCAGGCGAGCCAAGACAGCTGCAACGATGCTTCAAACTATCTTACCAAATATTTCAAGGGTGAAACGATGGGATTTATGATGGAAAACATCAAAGACCTCAAGAAGGGAATGAGCAGTGAGATAAAGGCGTTTCAAGATGTGGTTGACAACATTGTCCTTGGACTTTCAAAAATGAACAAACAAAAACTTTTGAATGTCCAAGCTGAGAGTGTGGTTGACCTTGTTGATAAAGCGAAAATTGAAGAAGCAAAGAAAGTTATCAAAACGCTCAGCGACAAGGAAGAACTTCTCGAAGTGCTTGATGATGACAATGCAGAAATTTCTGCGGTGGTTGCTGAGGATGATGGGCAGTCTTGCTCGGTTGTCAAAGCACCAATCATTGTCGGGGGAAACAAGGTGGCTTCAATCGGAGTGTTTGGACCTCAAAAGATGGATTATATCGGGATTGCCTCTGCTTTGAAAGTCGTGATTGACGAACTTGGCAGAGAAAAAGGAGAATAGATGAAAGACGAAGAAAAGATTGACGGCATTGTGGATGATGAAAGAAATGCCGAAGTGATTGATGAATGTGATTGCGAGCAGTGCGAATGCGGTCACGATTGTGGATGTCAAGATGGAGATGAGTGCACTTGCGGTGACGAATGTCATTGCACAGAGGAGTGTCACTGTGGTGAGAACTGTGAATGTCATCATGAGCAGGAAGAGCATGGGCACAAGCACCACAAAAAACACAAACATCATCATGGAGAAGAGTGTTGTGGGCATTGCGAATGTGAGCACGAAGAGTCTGATTGCTGTGGTCAAGAAGCAGGGATGTATCTTCAGATGGCTCAAAGACTTCAAGCAGATTTTGACAACTATCGCAAACGTGTTGCTGAGCAGTTGGATTTGCAAAGAGAAGAAGGAAAGAGGAGTGTGATTGAAGTTTTTTTGCCTTGTCTTGACACTTTCAAAGAGGCGAAAAAATCAATTGCTGACGAAAAAGTGCTTTCTGGCGTAAATATGATTGAGTCAAAAATTTTGGCTGCACTCAAAACTCTCGGCGTTGAAAAAATTGAAAGCATTGGTCAAAAATTTGACCACAACTTGCATGAAGTTATCGCGGTTTTGCGTGACGAAAAGAAAGAAAATGACACAGTTTTGGACGAATACCAAGCGGGGTATACGATGAAAGGAAAAGTGATAAGGTATTCAAAAGTCATCGTAAACAAACTGGATTAAGATACATAAGATAAACAAATTAAATTGCCAACAAAGTGCCTTGTGCACACAAAATATATAAAAGAAAAAGGAGAATAAAAAAATGAGTAAAATTATCGGAATTGACTTGGGAACTACAAACTCTTGCGTAGCAGTTATGGAAGGTGGAAAACCTACTGTTATCGCAAACGCAGAAGGAGACAGAACAACACCTTCTGTTGTCGCTTATACAAAAGACGGCGAAAGACTTGTTGGAAAGGTTGCAAAGCGTCAAGCAATCGTAAACCACGACAACACAGTCATCTCTATCAAGAGAGAAATGGGCACAAACTACAAAGCAAAACTCAATGGAAAAGACTACACTCCACAAGAAGTTTCTGCAATGGTCTTGGCAAAACTTAAAGCTGATGCTGAAAGCTATTTGGGAGAAACTGTGACTCAAGCAGTAATCACTGTGCCAGCTTACTTCAACGACAGCCAACGTCAAGCAACAAAAGATGCTGGAAAGATTGCCGGACTTGAAGTGCTTCGTATCATCAACGAACCAACTGCTGCTGCTCTTGCTTATGGACTTGACAAAGGCGAAAACAAGAATCAAAAAATCTTGGTTTATGACCTTGGTGGTGGTACATTCGATGTATCTATCCTTGAAATCGGGGACAACGTTTTTGAAGTTTTGTCAACAAACGGAAACACAAGACTTGGAGGAGATGACTTCGACAATCGTATCATCGATTTCTTGGTAGAAGAATTCAAAAAATCAAATGGCGGAATGGATTTGTCACAAGACAAACTCGCTATGCAAAGACTTAAAGAGGCTGCAGAAAAAGCAAAAATCGACCTTTCTGCAACCCCAATGACAACTGTTTCTCTTCCATTCATCACTGCAGATGCAAATGGTCCAAAGCACTTGGAAGTTGAAATCTCTCGTGCAAAATTTGATGCTCTCACTGAAGATTTGGTTAAAGAGACAACAGACTGCTGCGGAAAGGCTCTTGCTGATGCAAAACTTAAAAATGCTGACATTGACAAGGTTATTCTTGTTGGTGGTTCAACTCGTATCCCTGCAGTTGTTGAAGCTGTGAAAAAATACACTGGAAAAGAACCTTTCAAGGGCGTAAACCCAGATGAATGTGTTGCTGTCGGTGCTGCAATCCAAGCTGGTGTTTTGGCTGGAGATGTTAAGGACGTTCTTCTTTTGGACGTGACTCCACTTTCACTTGGAATTGAGACTTTGGGCGGTGTGTTTACAAAATTGATTGAAAGAAACACAACAATCCCAACAAAGAAGTCTCAAGTTTTCTCAACTGCTGCTGACAATCAACCAGGCGTTGACATTCATGTCCTTCAAGGTGAAAGAGAATTTGCTGCTCAAAACAAATCTCTTGGAAGATTCCAACTTTCTGACATTCCACCAGCACCAAGAGGAGTTCCTCAAATCGAAGTTACTTTCGACATTGATGCAAACGGAATTGTCAAAGTTTCTGCAAAAGACCTCGGGACAAACAAAGAACAAAACATCACAATCACTGCTTCTTCAAATTTGAGCGAAGCCGACATTGATAAGGCAATCAAAGAGGCTGAGGCACACGCTGAAGAAGACAAGAAGAGAAAAGAATTTGTTGAGACAAAGAATCAAGCCGACAACATGGTTTATTCTCTTGAAAAGATGCTCAAAGAAAACGGAGACAAACTCTCTGCAGAAGACAAGAAGCGTCTTGAAGATGAAATCGAAAAAGACAAGAAAGAATTTGAAAGCGAAGATGTTGAAGTGATCAAGAAAGCACTTGAAAGTCTTACACAAGTAAGCAACGAAGTCTTCACAAAGATGTATCAAAATGCAAATTCAAATGGTGCAAATGGCGCTCAAGGAAATGCTGGGGACAATGGTTCTGCTGGCTCAAACAATGGCACTGATCCAGACGTGACAATTGAGTAATCTGCACTCCCGCTCGTTTTCGCATGAGGGCGAAAAGCATCGTCTTATCGTTTGATTACTCAATCTTGCGACCAAACGAAATTGCAAATGCTATGCAATTTGTCGCAACTCTCTGGCGAAGAATGAGATGACTAAGGGGTTGGGAGTCTTTTGTGCGGAGACTTTTTGGATAATTTAGAAATTGTAAAAGGATAATACTGTGGCAAACAAAGATTATTATGAGATTTTGGGAGTGCAAAAGGGGGCGGATGCGGATGAGATTAAGTCCGCATATCGTCGTCTTGCGAAAAAATATCACCCAGACTTAAACAAAGCACCAGAAGCGGCTGAAAAGTTTAAGGAAATCAACGAGGCATATGAGGTGCTCGGAGATGACAAGAAGCGTGCCAATTATGACCAATATGGCTCTGCTGATGGACCTCAATTTGGCGGCGGCGGTGCTGGCGGTTTTGGAGATTTCTTTGGCGGCGGAGCAGGTGGCTTCGGCGGAGGTTTCTCTGACATCTTTTCAGACATTTTCTCCGCTTTTGGGGGTGGAAGTGGCGATGGCTCTCGCGTTCAACAAAGAGGCGAGGACATCAATGTTGCAATGAAACTCTCATTTGATGAGGCAGTTTTTGGAGTTGAGAAAATCATCTCTTTCAATCGAATTGAGACTTGCCAAAAATGTCACGGAACTGGTGCAAAAAACGGAAAAGAATTTTCGACTTGCTCAGAGTGTAATGGTGCTGGTCGTGTGAGATTTCAACAGCGCACTCCATTTGGGATGAGCATACGAGAAGGTGTTTGTCCAAAGTGTGGTGGCACTGGAAAGATGATAAAAGAAAAGTGCGAAGAGTGCTTTGGAAAAGGTTGCAAAAAAGAGCGTGCGTCTGTCAAAGTGAGCGTGCCTGCGGGTATTGATGACGGACAGACAATCCGTGTGCGTGGTGAGGGAAATGCACCACAAATGGAAGGAATTTCTGGTGACCTCAACATCAAAGTTTCTGTTGAAAAGCACAAAATTTTCAAGCGTGTTGGCACAGATTTGTTGTTTGATTTGTATGTGCCATTTACAACTTGTCTCTTGGGTGGAAAAGTTGAAATCCCACTTACCAAAGGCAAGATGATGCTTGACATTGACGAGGGGACAGAAAGTGGTTATGTCAAGAGAGTGAAAGGCAAAGGTGTCAAGGTGCTCAATCGTGAGAGTTATGGCGATTTGCTTATCACAATCAAGAGTGAACCACCAAGAAACTTGGACAAAAAGACAAGAGAACTTTTGAAACAAGTTGACTCAAATATGTCTGAAAGTGATTTCCCAAAATCAAAAGATTTCAAAAATAAAATGAAAGGGTTGTAAAAATTGCAACCCTTTTTGTTTTCTAGAAGAAATGCTTGTTTATTTTGTGATTTTGCATGATTTTGTGTCTTATGTTTGCTTTTTGGACAAATTGTGGTGTAGAATAACACTGTCGGGGGCATTATGCGTAGATTTTTTGGTGTAGAAAGAGATGGAAAAGTGATTGTTGAGGCAGACGAGTTCAACCACCTTAAAAATGTTTTGAGAATGGGTGTTGGGGATGAACTTCTTGTCAGCCTCAATGACGAATTTGATTATACCTGTGAGATTGAAAAGATTGAGAAAAGATACGCAATTTGCAAGATAAATGGCAAGTGTGAATGCGAGGGAAATCCTCGCAAAAACATCGTGCTTTTTCAAGCGGTGACCAAGGGCTCAAAGTTTGAGTTTATTGTGCAGAAAGCGACAGAAATTGGGATATCAAAAATTGTCCCTTTCCTAAGCGAATTTGTTGTTGCCAAAGTCTCAGAAAGCAAGCACGACAGACTTATGGCAATTGCACTCAATGCCTGCAAACAATGTGAAAGGACGCTTGTCCCAGAGATTGCTGATGTCACAAATGTTGACGGCGTAATCTCACAATTTAAGGACTTTGATTTGGTTTTGTTTGCAAACGAGAGAGCAGTTGTCAGTGAGAAAATCAAAGACCTTGACAAGTACCAAAACATTGCCATAATTGTTGGCTCTGAGGGAGGATTCTCTCAAAAAGAAAAAGAGAAAATTGAGGGGGCAGGTGCGACCACGATCTCTTTGGGAAAAAGAATTTATAGATGTGAAACCGCATCAGTTGCTATGATGAGTTTGGTTTCAATTTTGAGTGGAAATTAGTATGAAAGTTGCAGTTTTGACGCTTGGTTGCAAAGTAAATAAATATGAGAGCGACTCTCTTATTTTTGAGCTGAAAAAGAGAGGTTTTGCGACAACAGACAGCCTTGAAGAGGCTGACATTTACATAATAAACACTTGTGCTGTCACAAATGAGGCGGAGAAGAAATCTCGACAGATGATTGAGCGTGCGAGGAAATTCAATCCAAATGCAAAAGTTTATGTCATGGGATGTGCAAGCCAAAATCGTCCAGTGCAATTTGATGACAGAGATGTCAATGTTGTGATTGGGACGGCTGGAAAGAAAAATCTCATCGATATGCTCGATGAAAATGGGCACAAGATTTTTGAGCTTCCAACAGAGTATGAGGATGATCTTTTTTCTGCACAGTCGCTCACTCGTGCATTCATAAAAATACAGGATGGTTGTGACAACTTTTGCTCTTATTGCATCATCCCTTATCTTCGTGGAAGAAGTCGATCAAGGAGTCTTGAAAGTATTGTGAGTGAGGCATCAAAACTCTCTGAAGATGTCAAGGAGATTGTGCTTGTTGGGATTGATGTCTCGGATTATAAAGTTGATGGTCAGAAAGGGCTGGGTATTTTGCTTGAAAGTCTTGATGGGCTTGGAAAGAGACTTCGACTCTCTTCGATGGAAGATGGATTGATTGACGAGGAGTTTATGGAAAAACTTGTGTCACTGAAAAACTTCTGTCCACACTTCCATTTGTCGCTTCAAAGTGGATGTGACAATGTGCTAAAAAAAATGAACAGAAAATACACAACTGCTCAGTTTGAAGAAAGTGTGAAACTCATCAGAAATTATTTCCCGCTTGCGGGCATAACAACTGACATCATTGTTGGTTTCCCTACTGAGACGGATGAAGATTTTGAAGAGACGCTTGCTTTTGTTGAGAGAGTTGGGTTTTCACAATTGCACATCTTTCCATATTCAAAGAGGACGGGGACAGCTTCTGCAAAACTTTATGGCGATTTGTCTGGCACTGTCAAGGCGGAGAGACTCAAACGTTTGGAAGAACTTGGCAAAAAACACAAACTTGAATTTTTCAAGCAAAACAAAATGGGGAGAGTTTTGATTGAAGAGGTGTCAAAAGGTTTTGGAGAAGGATACACAGAAAACTACATCAAGTGTTATGTCCAAGGTGACTTCAAGGTTGGAGATATCGTGGAAGTAAGTCTGTGGGAGCCTTTCAAAGACGGAGTTTTGGCAAAAAAAAGAGTTTAATATTTTATTTCGGTATTGACACCTGGGAAAAAGTTTGTTAAAATAAATCGAGTTTGAAAGACGGAGGGGTGTTATGGCATTGTTTAACAAAATGACTGATGAAGAGAAAAGAGCAAAAGAAAGAGAAAAGAGAATTGAAAGATTTCAAAAAGGACTTGGGGTTTTTGGTGCATCAGAAGATATCAAAAGAAAGGCAATTTTGGAGTGGGTAAAAACTGTAAAGAATTATTGGGGTGAAACCTTTTTGACAGAAGAACAAGAAAATGATGCTGGATTTATACTTCAAATTGTGAAGACAAATGAAGAATTTATAAACTATTGGTTAATCTCAAAAAGCTTAAAAAATGACACAAAATTTGTTCTTGAATTTTTGGAATTGGCTTATAAGAAAAATAAAATTCAAGGTAGGAGTGATTACTTTGGCTATTATAGTGAATTGAAGCATTTTCCTATTAGACAAAACCTAGAGTTTTTGATCGAATTTGCAAGAAAATTTCCAGATTGCAACTTTGCCGGAATCCTTTCCAGAGTAGTCTCAGAACATTATAGTTATACAGAAAGAGAAAAGGCTTTTGATGGTTTGATGTCAAAATTGCCAAAGGATGTTTGCATAAGTCAAGCACGACAACATGGGCATAAATTTGTCAGACATGTTTCAAGAGAGAACCCAAATTATCTTGAAATCATGATGACAGGCATTGAAAGTGATGGCTTTAAGTCCCTTGCATGCCTTCCAAAAGAAAAGATTTGGGAAAATCGTGATTTGATTGCTCTTGCATCGAAACATGACAATTTTGAAGGCTTGAAACGATACTTTTTGGGGACTTTGTCTCCACATCAAGAACGTGATTATGTGAGCCATGAAGAATTTCACTCTTATTCATATACTGAATTTGAACTTTATCCACTCCGTAAAGCGCTGATTGAAGATGATATGTTGTTTGATTCGATTGAATCACCAAAAGCGGACAAAGACAAGTTGCGTGCATATATTGCAAAAGAGACCAGAGAGTTTTATGAACAAGTCAAGCCTTATGAAGAAAGAGGGCTTGTCGCTTCAAAAGGAAATAAAGACCAGACTGTTGGCTCGGCAATGACATCATTTTTGTTTGGAGAAAATGCAACTGCTGAGGACGAATCAAAATCAAGAACGGTAGTTGAAAAAATTGCACAGAATATTCAAAACGCAAATAAAGGAAGCAAATAAACTCACGTTTTTTTGCAAGAAAACTTGACTTATCTCATATTTGTATGATAAGATAACCAAGAATTGTGACCTTGAAAGGTGGTGAGAAAAGAATGACAACAGTGAAAGTAGGAGAAAACGAATCTCTCGAAAGCGCTCTCAAAAGATTTAAGAGAAAGTGCCAAAAAGATGGAATTATCGGAGATATCAGAAAGAAAGAAGCCTATGACAAGCCAAGCGTAGCAAAAAAGAAAAAGAGCGAAAACGCAAGAAAGAGAGCAAGAAAAAGAGGCTAAGAAAAAAACAAAGCGGACAAAGTTGTCTGCTTTTTTTATGTTTTTTGTGTCAGTTGAGAAGAGATGTGCTTTTGATGATGCCACGAGAGAGTCTTTTGATTTTGTATTCGTCTTTGACAAAATCAGTGAAGGAGATGCCGATGTGGGAGCATATGGCAATTGCCGAGATATAGTTTATGCTTTGGTCACCTTGAAGAAATCTGCGCAGTGTGGATATGCTTATGTTGCAGTCGGCACAAAACTGCTGTTTTGTGATTTTGTTTGCTTTGAGATACTGTTCGACAAGATAAGTTTTGTATTTGGACATCCGCTTCTCCCCATAAAGGCAAATTTGTTTCACGCAGTATATCATCCAATATATTGGATGTCAATAAAATTCGACAAATTTCGCATTATAATACTGATATGGAAAGAAAGTTTGCACAAAGATTGAAAGAATTGCGGACCGAAGCGAATTTGTCTTTTGAGAAGTTGAGCAAAGAGGTGAAGATAAGTTCGTCCGCTTTATGTAATTGGGAAAACAACAGGTGTGACATAAGCAGTGACAATTTGCAGGCACTTGCAGACTTTTTTGGTGTCAGCACCGACTATTTGCTTGGAAGGGAAGACTGAGACTGCCAAATGGCAGTTTTTTTGTTGTGAAATACCAACTTATATGGGAAGTTGGTTTTTTTATTTCTTTTATCTGTTACTATGGCAGTGGAAAAGAAATTTTGTTTTGTGAAAATGGGTATCTAATGTACGCATTATATAATGTAGATGTCTATACATAAAAATTTCTTTTGTTTTATAATTGTGTTTGGTGATATAGGGGGGTAAAACATGGAAAAAGAGTCTACAAAAAAACTTAAGAAAGAAGTTGGACAAAGAATCAGGAAATTGAGAGAAGCAATGGGGTTGTCTGTTTATGAAATGGGGCATATGTTGAATATAAATCCTAAGTCAATTAAAGGGTGGGAGACGGGGGATGTTCGCATGAAGTTGGATAGTTTGATAAAACTTGTAGAATTTTTCAATGTGACGGTTGATTTTTTGCTCGGTATTAAAGATTAGGTGTTTTTTCTTTTTGCAAATCTTGGGTGATTGTGGTAAAATATCTATATGGAAAATTTTGACATTGATTCTTTGAATGATGAGCAAAGGTGTGCACTCTTTCAGACAGAAGGAGTTGTTTTGGTGACTGCCGGGGCGGGCAGTGGAAAGACTCGACTGCTCACTCACAGAATTTGCCACTTGATTGAAAAGGGGGTCTCGCCATACAACATCCTTGCAATCACTTTCACAAACAAAGCAACAAACGAGATGAAGGATAGGCTCGCAAACATGGGGGTGAGCCGTGTTTGGATTTCGACATTCCACTCTATGTGTGTGAGGATTTTGAGAGAAAACATTGACAGACTAGATGGTTTTGACAAAAATTTCACAATCATCGCTGAGGCTGACCGCGACAGAATTTTGAAAGATTTGCTCAAAAAATATCAATGTGAAGACGATGAAAAAGACCGTGTTTCTTGTCATCTTGACAACATCAAAAACAAGGGGCTTGACATCGGAGAATACTTCTCTGCATTGAGAGAATACAACCGCGGTGGAGAACTGCGCACTTACGAAAAAATTTGTTATGACTATGAAGATTTTTTGCACAAAAACAACTCACTTGACTTTGACGATTTGTTGAATAAGACGCTGTTTTTGTTTCACAATTATAGGGATGTTTTGGAGCACTATGCGACCAGATTTCAGTATATTTTGGTGGATGAGTTTCAAGACACAAACCTTGTGCAATACAAACTCATCAAACTGCTTTCAAGCGTCCATAAAAACCTCTTTGTTGTGGGGGATGAAGACCAGTGTATTTATTCTTGGAGAGGGGCGAATTTTCAAAATATTTTCAACCTCAAAAACGACTTTGAGGATGTGAAAGTGTTTAAGTTGGAACAGAATTATCGCTCTACAAAAAACATTTTGACGCTTGCAAACAATGTCATTGCAAACAACAAGGAAAGAATGTCAAAAAATCTTTGGACAGACAAAGAAGAGGGGGCAAAACCTGTCGTTTTCACCGCTTTTGACGAGAGAGATGAGGCGATGTTTGTCGCAAAGACCATTGATGATTTGCTTGTGGAAGGGTACACTTACAGCGATTTTGCTGTGCTTATGAGAGTCAATGCTCAGTCAAGACCAATTGAAGATATGTTCATGGCTTTCAAAACTCCATACAAAATATATGGTGGATTCAAATTTTATGAAAGAGCAGAAGTCAAAATGGTGCTCTCTTATCTTTCTGTTTTTGCAAATCCAAGAGATGAGATTTCGCTTCTCAAAATCATCAACTTTCCAAAACGAGGGATTGGAGATGTTGCCATTGCAAACTTGCAAGAAGAAGCGGGTGAAGTTGGGCTTTTGCAATATCTTTTGGGTGACAAATTCAAGTTTTCGAAATACCACTCAAAACTTGAAAAATTTGTTGAGGATTTCAAATGCTTGAATGAACAAATGGACACTCTTTCACTTTCAGACTTTGTGGAAAAGGTTGTCAAAGTTTTTGGGCTTGCAAGGGCTTTTTCTGGAAAAGAAGATGAAGATGTGGACAGAGTCGGAAACATCGAAAGTTTGATAAACGGAGTGGTCGAATTTGAAGAGGCAAACGAAGGAGTGACGCTGGCGGATTATCTGTCAAACGTTATGCTCAAAAGTGACAGTGATGACATCCAAGAAGGTGGTTGTGTCTCAGTGTCGACCATCCATGCTGTCAAAGGTTTGGAGTTTAAGGTTGTCTTTCTGATTGGACTTGAAGAGGGACTTTTCCCACTTTCAAGAGCGATGAACAGTGCTAGTGAGTTGGAAGAAGAAAGACGGCTTATGTATGTGGCAATCACTCGTGCGGAAGAGAGAATTTATTTGCTTCACGCTGAGAAGAGATTTATGTATGGCAAGAGCAACTATCAAAAGCAGAGCCGCTTTGTTGGAGAACTTGGAATTGTCTCAAAAGAGAAACCAAGGCTCTTCAGTGTCGCAAGAGATTATGAAGAGCAAGAAGAGTCCTTTGAGAGTGGTTTTGAAGTTGGAGATGTGGTCACTCATTCTCGCTTTGGTGAAGGGAAAATTGTGGGCATTTCTGATGATGGACTTGTTGCTGATATTGATTTCGATGACTTTGGAAGAAAGAGTCTTATGCTTAATTTGGCAAATCTTGAAAAGGTGGAGTAGTTGAATGGACAACAAAACGGAACTCATGAAAGCGTTGATTGAAAAAATCAACCTTTACAACTATCATTATTACACGCTTGACAATCCGATTGTCTCTGACAAGGAATATGACGAGGTTTATTATGCCCTTGTTGACCTTGAAAGCGAGACGGGTGTTGTTTTGCCAAATTCTCCAACACAGAGAGTTGGCGGAGAAATTTTGAGCCAGTTTGTCAAGAGAAAGCACGAACATAAGCTCTATAGCCTTATGAAAGTCAGGTCTTTTGAAGATTTGGAAAAATGGGTGGAAGAGATGCGTGAGTTTGACAAAAACACCGCGTTTGCTCTCGAATACAAATTTGATGGGCTTCAACTTGTGCTTGAATACAACAACGGGGAGTTTGTCAATGCAACCACTCGTGGCACTGGTGAGATTGGTGAAGATGTGACTGCACAGGTGAGGACAATTTCTTCTGTCCCACTCAAAATCCCTTATCAAGGGCGCTTGATTGTGCAAGGCGAGGGCATGATGACCAAAAGGGCTCTCGAAATTTACAATCGTAGAGCAGAAATTCCTCTCAAAAACACCAGAAACGGAGTTGCGGGGGCAATTCGAAATCTTGACCCAAAAGAGACTGCAAAGAGAAAATTGGATTTTTTCTGTTATTCAATCATTTTCTGCGAAAAACGTTTCAAGACTCAAGAAGATATGCACAACTTTTTGAAAGACAATGGTTTTGACGTCGGAGAATTTTTCAAAATTTGCAATGGACTTGATGAGATTGTGAAAAACATTGAAAAAGTTGGAAACGTCAAGTCTAATTTGCAAGTTGACATCGACGGAATGGTCATCAAAATCAACAATGTTTCACCTCGTGAGGAGATTGGTTATACAAACAAATTTCCAAAGTGGGCAAGAGCGTTTAAGTTTGAGGCAGAAGAGACTTCGACAATCTTGGAAGATGTCATTTGGCAAGTGGGCAGAAGTGGAAAGGTTTCGCCAATTGCAATCTTAGAGCCAGTTGAGCTTGCTGGGGCGACAATTTCTCGCGCAACACTCAACAACATCGAAGACATAAGAAAGAAAGATGTATATTTGCACAGCCGTGTATTTATCAGAAGAAGCAATGAGGTTATTCCAGAGGTTTTGGGGTTGGCTGAAAAATTCGAAAATTCTGTGGAAATCGAAGCCCCAAGATATTGCCCTTGTTGCGGTATGTCATTGGAGAAAAAAGGTCCACTGCTTTTCTGCAGAAATCATGATGGATGCAAAGAGCAAATTGTGGCAAGACTTACGCATTTTGTGTCACGTGGAGCATTTGACATTGTTGGACTTTCTGAAAAGACAATTTCTCAGTTTTATGATGAATTGGGATTGAGGCATTTCTCAGATTTGTATTCACTTACAAAAGAACAGCTTGTTGGACTTGAAAAGTTTCAAGAGAAAAAAGCTGAAAATGTGTTGGTTGCACTTGAAAAAAGCAAAAATATTGATTTTTCGAAGTTTTTGCATGGACTTGGTATAAGTGAGGTGGGGATAAAGACTGCAAAAGATCTTGCAAAGAGATTTAAGACTCTCGAAGGCATCAAAAATGCTTCTTTTGAGGAAATTTTGCAAGTTGACGATGTCGGAGAGGTAATTGCTCAAAACATTGTGGACTATTTCAAAGATGCGGACAATCTTGGCGAGATTGAAAGACTTCTTGAGGTTGGTGTTTCTCCAAAGCATGAGGATGCGCAAAAATCAAGTGTGCTTGAGGGTTTTACTTTTGTGCTTACTGGCACTCTTCCCAATATATCAAGAAATGAGATGACAAAAATCATTGAAGAGAATGGAGGGAAAACATCATCATCTGTCTCAAAACATACCTCTTTTGTGATTGCTGGCGAGGAGGCGGGAAACAAGCTCGACAAGGCGAAAATGCTGGGGATTCCGATTTTGACCGAAGAAGAATTTTTGTCGAAATATATTGATAAATAGCAAATTTCATGGTATACTAAATCTATACGGAGGAGAAAACTATGGCTGCACCAGCACCTTTTGGAAAATGCCCAATTTGCAAAAACCCATTGTCAATTGAAATGTTGCCAGTTGGATTTAAGCAAGAAGGTGGAAAGAAAAAGAAAATGAAAATGATGGCTGTCTTTGATGCGGCTCTGGCTCAGACATTGAGATGGACGGGAGAAATGCTTGCAAGATCTGTTGCCTCTTCTCTCACTGCGGGGATAGCATCCCCTGTTGCGGCAAAGAGACAACTCTATTATACTTGCAACTATTCTGGCTCAGAAGATGGTGCTCCAGAATGTCCACTTTGTTATTCAAAATCAAAGTCATATTTGGAAAGGACTCCTCTTGGCACATTCAATTTGGTTGGGGACCCTACGGGGATAACGATGGAAATGAAGAGGGCAATCTACACTGCTCAGAAACAAGCTTATGAAGCAAAGAAAAAATTGAAAATGAAGAAATAAACATTTTGAATGGAAGTTCGCTTTTTGATGGCGAACTTTTGTTTTGTTGAGGCTTCGAAAATATTGCTCAAATCTCTTGACAATGAGATGGCTTTTATTTATAATAACAAGGTGTTTCGTTGTCGGAAACCATGCTTTGGTTTTGTGAAAGTGATTTCGCAAAATTGTAAGAGCATAAACAAACAACAGGTGGCAAGCCGATTTAACATAGTTTAGTTTCGGCATATGCTTTGAAAAAAGCAGACAGGACAAAGGGTTACAAACCCCACCGATTTGAAGGAAAAGTTCTTCAAAGTCATTGAAAAGTGATTGTGTTGTTCATGTTTCATTAAAAAGCATTTTCTATGGCACGAACTCGCTTTCGTGCCTTTTTTTAGGAACGCAAGAACAACGCGAATGTGTGAGCGTTTCTTATGACACAGGTGTAAAGTCGATGCAAATTTGCATACATCAAGAAAAAACAAATAAAGGAGAAAAAGATGCCTACATTTAACCAATTGGTAAGAAACGGCAGAAAGAGTTTTGAAAAGAAGAAAAAGGCTCCACTTTTGGAAGAGTGCCCACAAAAACGTGGTGTTTGCTTGTCAGTAAGAACTGCAACTCCAAAGAAACCTAACTCAGCTCTTAGAAAAATTGCCAGAGTAAAACTTTCAAATGGTCAAGAAGGAACTTGCTATATCCCTGGAATCGGACACAACTTGCAAGAACACAGCGTTGTGCTTGTAAGAGGCGGACGTGTTAAGGATCTTCCTGGTGTGCGTTATCACATCATCCGTGGAACACTTGACACTGCAGGTGTTGCAAACAGAAAGCAAAGCCGTTCTAAGTACGGTGCAAAAAGACCAAAGAGCGGGAAATAATCCTCGCTGATTAAAAAACAGAAATTAACAAAAGGAGAGTAAAACACAATGCCAAGAAGAAATAGTGCTGTCAAGAAAGAAGTTTTACCAGATCCAATTTATAATAACAAAGTTGTCACAAAACTTATCAACCAAGTTATGATGAGTGGAAAGAAAGGTCTTGCACAAAGAATTGTTTATGGTTCTTTCGATATTTTGAAAGAAAAAACTGGTGCAGAACCTCTTGATGTTTGCCTTACTGCAATCGAAAATGTAAAACCAATGCTTGAAACAAAAGGACGTAGAGTTGGTGGTGCAACTTACCAAGTACCTATGGAAATCCGTCCTGAAAGAAGACAAACTCTTGCAATTCGTTGGATTGTTGCAAATGCAAGAAAGAGATCTGGTGAAAGAAATATGAATGAAAAACTTGCTGGAGAACTTTTGGACGCTTACAACAACACAGGTGCTTCAATCAAGAAGCGTGACGAAATGCACAGAATGGCTGAAGCCAACAAGGCTTTTGCACATTATAAGTGGTAAAATTTATGAACAGATTTGAAATGTACAAAGTTTATTGTCAGGCAGTAAAAAAGGCTGAAAAAGCCCAAAAACTTGAGGATGAACAAAAAAATGGGAAAACTGCTTGCGTTAAAGAACAAAAAGTGGTTCAACCTCCAAAAGAAAGATAATATTTTTTGGCGATTTCGCACCATGGTTTAGAAAAACTTAAAATTGTGAAAAATTTATATTAGGAGAAAATTTATGGCTACAAACCTTGAGATGACCAGAAATGTCGGAATCATGGCTCACATCGATGCTGGAAAAACTACCACTACAGAAAGAATCCTTTACTATACTGGTAAAAGCCACAAAATCGGTGAAGTTCACGACGGTCAGGCTACAATGGACTGGATGGCACAAGAACAAGAAAGAGGTATCACAATCACTTCTGCTTGTACAACTTGCCAATGGAAAGGCCACAAAATCAACATCATTGACACTCCAGGACACGTTGACTTCACTGTTGAAGTTGAACGTTCTTTGAAAGTTCTCGATGGTTCAGTTTTGGTCCTTTCTGCCCGCGATAAGGTTCAACCTCAAACTGAAACAGTTTGGAGACAGGCTGCAAACTACAAAGTTCCTATCATCATCTATGTAAACAAGATGGACAGAGATGCTGCAGACTTCTTCGGATGCGTAAACTCAATCAGAGACAGATTGAAGACAAACCCACTCGCAATTCAAATGCCAATCGGCGAAGCTGATACATTCAGTGGAATTATCGACCTTCTTACAATGAAGGCTGAAATCTACGAAGATGATATGGGCACAAAGATTAACATTTGTGATATCCCTGCAGAATACAAAGACAAGGCTCAAGAACTTCACGATGATATGATTGAAAAAATCGTTGAAACTGATGATGCTCTTCTTGAAAAGTATTTTGATGGACAAGAAATTTCTTTGGACGAACTTAAAAAGGCTTTGAGAAAAGCAACTATTGCAAGAACACTCGTTCCTGTACTTTGCGGTTCATCTTATAAGAATAAAGGTGTTCAAATGCTTTTGGATGCTATGGTTGAATATCTTCCATCTCCACTTGACATCGAACATATCGCTGGAACAAATCCAGACACAGGTGCAGAAGAAACAAGAGAGCCAAGTGAAGATGCTCCATTTGCTGGTCTTGCATTCAAGATTATGACAGACCCATTTGTTGGTCGTCTTGCGTTCTTCAGAGTTTATTCTGGTAAACTTACTGCTGGCTCATATGTTTACAACTCAAACAAGGGTGAGAAAGAAAGAGTCGGAAGACTTATTAGAATGCACTCAAACCAAAGAGAAGAAATCAAAGAAGTTGGCGCTGGAGACATCGCTGCTATTGTTGGTCTTAAAGACACAATCACAGGGGAAACTCTTTGTGATGAAAAGAAACCAATCGTTTTGGAAAGTATGGAATTCCCAGAACCAGTTATCAGAGTTGCTATCGAACCAAAAACAAAGCTTATGCAAGAAAAGATGGTTCTCGCTCTCGTAAAACTTGCTGAAGAAGACCCAACTTTCAAAACTTACACTGACCAAGAAACAGGTCAAACAATTATCGCTGGTATGGGCGAACTTCACCTTGAAATCATCGTTGACAGATTGCTTCGTGAATTCAAAGTTGAGGCAAACGTTGGTGCACCTCAAGTTGCTTACAAAGAAACAATCAGAAAAGCAACAAAGGCTGAAGGTAAGTTCATCAGACAGTCTGGTGGTAAGGGGCAATACGGTCACTGCGTTATCAATATCGAACCTTTGGAACCTGGTACAGGTTATCAATTTGAAGACAAGACTGTTGGTGGATCAGTTCCAAAAGAATACATCCAACCAATCAACAATGGTATTCAAGAGGCTTGCAAGACTGGTGTTGTTGCTGGATATGAAACTGTTGACTTCAAAGTTACTTTGATTGATGGTTCTTACCACGAAGTTGACTCATCAGAAGCAGCCTTCAAGATTGCTGGTTCTATGGCGTTTAAGGATGGTGCTTTGCACGCAGATCCTGTTCTTCTTGAACCTATTATGAAAGTTCAAGTTGAAGCACCAGATGACTATCTTGGAACAGTTATGGGCAACTTGACTTCTCGTCGTGGAATTTTGACAGGAAACGAAACAAAACCAGGCGTTCAAGTTGTAAATGCTGAAGTTCCTCTTGGAGAAATGTTTGGTTATGCGACAGATTTGCGTTCTCAAACACAAGGACGTGGAACATTCACTATGGAATTCTTGAAATATGCTGAAGTTCCTAGAAACATCGCTGAAACTATCGTTGGAAACAGAAAGAAATAATAGTTTTTGGTGATAAAAATGGGGATTGTCAGAGAAATAAAATTTTTGACAAATCTATCAAAAATGTTTTGACATTTACAAAATATGTGTTAAAATGTAACAGTAAAAAATAAAAAGGAGATTTTAAAAATGGCTACAGGTAAGTATGACATTACTAAACCACACGTTAACGTTGGTACAATCGGACACGTTGACCATGGTAAAACCACATTGACTGCTGCTATTACTATGTATAGCGCAGCAAAGGGCTTTGCTCAAAAGATGAGATATGATGAAATTGACAAGGCTCCAGAAGAAAAAGCAAGAGGAATCACAATCAACACAGCACACGTTGAATATCAAACAGAAAAACGTCACTATGCTCACGTTGACTGCCCAGGACACGCTGACTATGTTAAAAACATGATCACTGGTGCTGCTCAAATGGACGGCGCTATCCTTGTTGTTGCTGCAACAGACGGTCCTATGCCTCAAACAAGAGAACACATTTTGCTTGCAAGACAGGTTGGTGTTCCTTACATTCTCGTATTCATGAACAAAACTGATCAAGTTGACGATCCAGAACTTTTGGAACTCGTTGAAATGGAAATCAGAGAACTCTTGAATGAATATGGATTCCCAGGAGATGACACTCCAATCATCAAAGGTTCAGCTCTCAAAGCTTTGGAAGCTGCTCAAGCAGGAAACGTTGCTGATCCAGCATGTGCACCTGTTCAAGAACTTCTTGACGCTCTTGATTCTTATATCCCTGAACCAGAAAGAGATACTGACAAACCTTTCCTTATGCCAGTTGAAGACGTATTCACAATCACAGGTCGTGGTACAGTTGCTACTGGAAGAATCGAAAGAGGTGTTGTTAGAATCAATGATGTTGTTGAAATCGTTGGTATGGGCGCTAAGAAGCAAACAGTTGTAACTGGCGTTGAAATGTTCAGAAAGACAGTTGATGAAGGTATCGCTGGATTCAACGTTGGTATCCTTCTTCGTGGTATCCAAAGAACAGAAATCGAAAGAGGACAAGTTCTTTGCAAACCTGGCACAATTAAACCTCACACAAAATTTGCTGCTGAAGTTTACGTGTTGAAGAAAGAAGAAGGCGGACGTCATACTCCATTCTTCAATGGTTACAGACCACAATTCTATTTCAGAACAACTGACGTAACAGGAACAATCGAACTTCCTGCAGGTGTTGAAATGGTTATGCCTGGAGATAACATCAAGATGACAATCGAACTTTCAAAGGAAATTGCTATCGAGCAAGGACTTCGTTTCGCTATCCGTGAAGGCGGAAGAACAGTTGGTTCTGGTGTTGTTTCACAAGTTATCGAATAATGTGAATAAAAAAGACCGAAATATCGGTCTTTTTTTGTTGATAATTTTTCATTTAGATAGATATGTAATAAAAAAGATGATGTTTCCATCATCTTTTATTTTCCTTCTCCATTTGGATTTGATGTTCTTCCTGTGCCTGAGTTTTCATTTCGGATCAATCCGGCTTTTGTGTAGTAAGCTTTGGATTCTTTCCTCGCTTTTTCAACTATGGATGCACGGAACAGTTTGATGTTTTGTTCTTTTTCTCTCTCGGACAAGTTTCGTACTTCTGCTTGGAATGCGTTGTCGGAATATTCCATAAGTTCGGATATCCTTTGGAAATCACAAAAATATTTGTTGTCCAAATCCAGAAAATACATAGGATTTTTCTTCACTTGTTCTGTGATTGGTATATATTCACGCATCGTAAATGATTTGGCATGATAGGCGTATACAGAGCATATCTCTGCAGGAAATCTGTAAGCCATCAAATTTTTGTGTGTGACAACAAGTTCTTTAAGCAGTTCTTCAAAAGTTTTTTGGCTGTTGTTGCTATTATCCATTCAGAATTACCTTCCTTTATTTATTGATGTATTTGATTTTTCTGTGAACATCAAAGATCCTACAAGTTTTACGCCATCATCTTTTGCAATTGCAAGTGCTGTTGAGAAAATATTCATGTCACTCTTATCGGTTGCTGGCAATGATCTTATTGCAGCTTCTGAAATGCGGAGAGCATTTTTGATGTCTCCATTTGCCGTTTTGATTGCGACCAATCCGATTTCAAGTTTCATAAGATTCATTGTTGTGAAGCAATCTGAAAACACTTCATTCAAAGTGCCTTTTTTTGCGGTGCAATAGGGGTTGTTTTTTCTTGCCAATGCTTTTGTGGCTTGAGTGAAAGATCGATTTGCTTTGTCTGTTTTAAGAGAAGCCTTGATGCTTATTTTGCAAGTTGTACTGAGTTTGTCCATTCTTTTGATTGTATAGTAGAGTTTTTCATACCACTTGAGGTTTTCGACCATGGCATTTGATTCAATCCATTTTTCACTCATCAAATTGTCGAGATCGTTACGCTCGCCACGGAGAGACAAAAAGTCTTGTCTTATTTTTGGGATTTCTCTGATAATGTTCATTTTTCCTCCTAAAGTACATTACTTTGTCATTATATCATGAAAAAATGTCGATTTCAATAGTCAAAATAGACTTTTTTGGCAAAAACATGCCTTTTGAAAGTGTTTTTTGTTTTGCTGGGCGGGTGCAATGTGCTATAATCTTTGTGTATAAGTAGGTTGGACTATGGGATTGATGAATTATATTTACAAATTTTTTGGATTTGAGGGCGATGATGTAAAACCAATCGCAAAAAAGAGAAGTAATCCACAAAAAGCAACATACAATCTGAAGATCAAGCAAGATATGCCAGAAGAAATTGATGGTGTAAAAGTTTTTTATCCAGAGGATTTGGATGATTGCAAGGAGAGGGCAGAACTCTTGAAGAAAAACACTCCATTTTTCCTTGATTTCAGAGCTTGCAACAACTCCGAGAAAAACAAAGCATTGAATTATCTCAGTGGATTTATTGCCGTTTTGGGTGCAAGCATGGAAGAAGTTGAGAAAAATCTCTATATCTTCTTACCTAAAAATATGAAAATTGAGAGAGACTAACTATGAAAAATGGTTCATGTCCAAAGTGCCAAAGTGATGACATTTTGGTCTTTTCGCAAGATGGAAAAGAAAAATTTGTTGATTGCGAAAAACTTGGTGCTTTAAGAGGAGATATTGTCACGACAAGATATGTGTGCTGCAACTGTGGGTACACTGAGCGATATTTTGAGGGCAATAATCTCGAAAAATTGAAGAAAAAATTCAAAAAGGTGCGAGGTTGAGCGGTTGAAAAAGAAAGATTGGCTTAAATTTGGCGTTATGATGGCGATTGTTGTCGCTTTTCTTGTGCTTGATTTGGTCACCAAATATGTTTTTGATGCAAAATTGGATAATGGGGAGACGGTTTCTGTCATCCCTCATCTTTTCAATTTCAGAATTGTGCACAATTATGGTGCAGCATGGGGTATGCTGGCTGGAAAACAAGTCTTTTTGATTGTGTTGACCTTTGTTTTTCTCGCGATTTTTATCACGTATTACATCAAAGAAAAGAACAAATCTTGGCTTCTAAACATCACTTTTGGCTTTCTTTTTGCTGGGTGTTTGGGGAATCTCTATGACAGACTTGTCTTCGGATATGTGAGAGATATGATTGAGTTTGATTTTTGGAAGAGTTTTCCAATTTTCAACTTTGCAGATGTGGCACTCTCGGTTGGAGTTGTGCTTTTGGTGATTTATCTGATAATTTACTTTGTGAAAGAGTACAAAACAAAACAGAAGACTGGTGGCAAGAAGGATGAATAAGCAGTTGTTTGTCTCTGAATTTGATTTCGGGAAAAGGCTTGATGCTTTTGTGGTGGAAAAGTATCCTGATTTTTCTCGTTCCCATGTCAAAAATCTGATTGAAAAAGGCCTTGTGAAGGTTGATGGGAAAGTGCCAAGCAAAGCAGGGCTTTTGCTCAAAAATGGGCAAAAAATTGAGATTGAGGTGGTTGAGCCACAAAAGATATCAACAGAGGCTGAAGATGTTGACTTTGAAATCGTTTATGAAGATCAAGATTTGGTGGTCGTAAACAAGCCACAAGGTTTGGTTGTGCATCCTTGCACTTCAACCAAAAGCGGAACTTTGGTGAATGGGCTTTTAGGAAAAATCAATGACTTGAGTGGAATCAACGGTGAACTTAGACCAGGAATTGTCCACCGTCTTGACAAAGACACAAGTGGGCTTATGGTTGTGGCGAAAAATGATTTGGCTCATGTGAATTTGGCAGAACAAATCAAAAACAAGTCTTGCCACAGAAATTATCTTGCACTTCTTGAGGGGCATTTGAGAGACAGTGAGGGAGAGGTCAAGACATACATAAAGAGAGACCCAAAGGACAGAAAGAAAATGTCAGTCCAAGGTGATGGAAGACTTGCTGTTACTAACTACAGAGTTGTCAAATATTTTGACAGAGAATGTTTGGTTGAATTTATGCTTCAGACGGGCAGAACTCACCAAATCAGAGTGCATGCAAAGTATTTGGGGCATCCTATAGTTGGAGATAGACTCTATGGAAAGGAGAAAAAGGGGCTAGCAGGTCAACTGCTCCATGCTTACAAACTTTCTTTCACACACCCAAGAACGGGAGAGTTTATGGAATTTGAGGCAAAACTGCCAGATTATTTTGACGAGTACTTAAACAAATTGGAGAAATGACATGATAATTTTTATTAGGCATGGACAAACAAAAGAAAATCTTGAAGGAATCAATACTGGCAGAAAAGATATTCCTCTCAACAAAACTGGCAAAATTCAAGCCAAAGAGTGTGCACAAATTATGATGTGGGACAAGTTTGATGTTGTTTATTGCTCTCCTCTCAAAAGGGCGAGACAGACGGCAAAAATCATCATGAAACATCACAAGCATGTGCCTATAATTTATGATGACAGGCTGGTTGAGAGAGAAGATGGTTCTGCGACTGGAATGAAGCAGAGTGAGGCGTATCCTCATCTGGTTTGGGATTTTAAGAAAAAATATCACTTTGAAAATTTTGAACAGCCGGCAGACATGTTTAAGAGGGTCTCTGGTTTTTATGATGAGATTTTGGAAAAACACAAAGGACAACGAGTGGTGATTATTGCACATGATGGTGTTGGCAAAATCAGCAGAATGTATTTTGAAGGCTTGCCAGCATGCAAAAACCTTGATGGTTTTTTGTTTGACAACGCAAGACCATATGTCTTGTTGAAATAATACGAATTAAGGATTCTATGGAAGCTTTGCGTTGTTCAAATTATGAAAAGGTAAATAAAAAGTTTATATCAGGTGAGGATGAATTATCAATGAGAGAATTAAGAAAAGCAAAGGACAACATTGTATTTCCATTGCTTAAGCTTTCTAGATTGGTTGAGGGTAAAAATTGCAATTTCTCAGATGAGGTATCTAATATGGCTAGAGGCGGAATTGAAAGGAGTCTTATTGGGACATGGCTCGTTGCCCAAGAAAAACCTGCTGAAAAGACGGCTGGAATAGGCAAAAACTAATTTAAAACACTTTGAGGAATCAAAGTGTTTTTCTTATTCTTTGTGATAAAAATACTTGACAAATTTCTTCCTTTTTGTTAAAATACCAAGGTATCCGCTTGTATCGGGTTTTGGAAGTGTGACACACAGATTAGCATGAGCGAAGTTTGTGACGTTGCCACCTAGGATGACAGCGAGTTTGGTTAGAGGAGGTAAAGAAAAGATGTTTGCAGTAGTTCAAACTGGTGGAAAGCAATACAATGTTACAGAAAACGATGTGCTTAAAGTTGAAAAACTTAACGGTGAAGTTGGAAGCAAAATCAATCTCGATGTTTTGCTCGTTTCTGATGGAAAAAAGACTGTTGCTGGTTCGCCATTAGTTAAAGGTGCAGAAGTAGTTGCAGAAGTGCTCGCTCACGGAAAAGGTGATAAAGTTGTAGTTTTCAAATACAAACCTAAGAAAAACGTTCGTAGCAAGCAAGGTCATAGACAACCTTGGACAGAAATCAAAATTGTTTCAGTAAAGATGTAATATGACTAAGATTACGATTTTCAAAAAAAATGGAAAGATTTGTGAATATCAAATCAAGGGACACAGTGGCTATGCAGAAGAGGACAACGACATTGTCTGTGCAGGAGTTTCGACCGCAGGACAGATGGGGTTGATTGGACTCAAAGAAGTTTTGAGACTTGATGTTGAGTTTGACTGCAAAGAAGCTTATTTGCATGTTGTGTTGAAAGACTTTCAAAATGTCGAGGCTCAAGCAATTTTGAGTGCCATGGAGAAAACTCTTGAAGATATTGCAAAAAATTATGATAAAAATGTTAGAATGGAGGTTAGAGAAGATGTTTGTTAATTTACAACTTTTTGCGCACCACAAAGGTGGCGGTAGCACAAAAAATGGTAGAGATTCAAAAGGTCAACGTCTTGGCGTGAAGGCTTACGCTGGCGAATTTGTAACTGCTGGTTCCATTATTGTTAGACAAAGAGGCACAAAGATTTATCCTGGCACAAATGTTGGGATTGGAAAAGATTATACTCTTTTCGCTCTTAAAGATGGAAAAGTTCAATTCGGAAAAGGCAAAGGAAAAGATATCGTTTCAGTTGTTGCTGAATAATGTTTAAGGGCTCATACGGAGTCCTTTTTCTTTTGGGTGAGTGGTATGAAGTATACATTGGAAAAAAATAGAATTATTGTCATTGGAAAAGATGATTTCAATCCAGAACACATTTTGGAATGTGGGCAGGTTTTTTCTTTCGATAAGGATGAAAACGGAAATTATGTTGTATCTTCAAAAGACAAGTGTGCAAAGATTGTTGAGATGGAAAATGGATTTGTGATTGAGACCGCCGAGCCAAGGTATTTTGAAGAATATTTTGATTTGAAAACCGACTATGGGCAAATCAAAAAGAAGTTGTCAAAATATGACATTTTGAAAAGTCCGATTGAGTATGGACATGGGATAAGAATCTTGAAGCAAGATTTGTTTGAAACGATGATTTCATTTATTGTTTCCGCAAACAACAACATCAAGAGAATCAAACTTATCTTGAATCGCATAAAAGAAAGATATGGCAGCAAGATGAATGGATATTTTGCCTTCCCTACAAGAGAGCAGTTGATGACGGCAACAGAGGCAGACTTTGCAGAACTTGGAGCGGGTTATCGTGCGAAATATCTGTATGAAGTGCTTCGCCAAGTGGATGAGCAGACTCTTTTGGCGTGGGGAAAACTTTCGACGGGAGAACTTAGGAAAAAACTGCTCACGCTTATGGGCATCGGTCCAAAGGTGGCAGATTGTGTGCTTTTGTTTGGTTATGGGAGAGGAGATGTCTTTCCTGTTGACACATGGATCGAACAAATGTACGACAGATTTTATACTCACATCCCAAACAGAGAAAAAGTCAGACAAAAACTTGTTGCAGAGTTTGGAGAGTTTTCGGGCTATGCGCAACAATATTTATTTTTCTTTATGAGAGCAGGAATGTAAAAAATTTTACAAAAAGCATTGCAAAATAATGATTTTGGTGCTAAAATGTATTTGACTAAGTATTTTAGGAGGATATTTTATGAGTAAGTTTGAAAAAAGATTGGCTCCACTTGTGTTGGCAACAGTTATGGGACTTTCGTTTATTTCACTCACTGCATGTGGTGATGGAAAAACACCAACAGAACCTGTGAATCCAGGTCCAGGGATTGAGGCACCGGATAATCCACCAGTTAACCCACCAATTGTGACACCAGGTCCAGAAGAACCTGGAGATCAAATCCCAACAGAAGCTTATGATGTTTTTGTTGCAAACATGGGATTGAGAAGAAATTACACATACAGTGTCACTGCGGACGGAACAGCAACTATTTACCAAATTGATGGAGACAAGGTTTGTTTCTATGAAGTTGGCAGTGGTTATGAGACCATTTGGTACACCGAGAATGGCTCTTCATATCAGCTTAAGTATGAGGATGACGGATATTATCACAAGACAAACATTGATGCTTTTGATACTGATGAATATATCTTGAAAGATATGCAAAATGCAAATATCGTTTCATATGACGAAGATTCTGAAAAATATATTGTCGAGCTTGATGGTAAACAATACTCAGCAACTGTGTCAGATGATGCTGTTGTTTTTGATGATTCAAACAAAATCTGCGTTGTGGAGGCAGTCAACAAGACAACTTTCCCTGTCATTGATAACTCTCAAATCAAAGATGAATCATCTCCAGTTAAGCCTGTTGATCCAGAAAAACCAGTTGTGCCTGGAGACAAGATTTATACAGTTGATGCTCAAGGCGTACGCACTTACAACAGCAAACTTCTTGGAGAAATTTTGAAAACAGCCATGAACACTGAAGATGAAAGTGGAAAGACTTTGCTCAACAAGTTTTCATCTGGTGTAGGAGTTTCTGTAGATGATATTTTGTATGTTTCTACTGAGGGTGATACCATTGAAATAGGTACAGTTGCACAATTCTCAAACAATAAAATTATTGAAATTTTCAAAATTGAGAAATCATCTGTTGGTGAAATTGGTGATAGCAAAGAGGCATGGGTTAGCGAAATAACAAGACAAACAACAGAGTTTGTTTTGGGATATGAACTTATTCGTATTGACTACGATGCTTCGATGGATGCAGAACATCAAGCAGTTTTGAAAGAAGTCTTTGGAAAGGCACTTGACAAGGTTGCTGTTGATGGTGTTCAAGTTTCTGGCTACAACAAAAAAGGTGAGCCAAAAGATAGATATGCAAATTCAGAAGTGCTTGCAGTGTTTGAGTTTGGTGATGGTTTGGATGGGCAAGCTGGACTTGACCTTGGATATACTCACCGTAAGGGACTTGTCGGAATAATCAAGGATGGAAACGGACAACCGGTGATTGTCAGCATGAATGTTGCAACAACAAACCTTGACTCATTTGAAAACACTGTTTTGAACAAAGAAAAAGATAAAAACAACAAATTTGTTGTTTATAAGATGGATATAGAACAAAATATTGACAATCAATTCTTCAAAGAGGAAGAAAAAGCAAAAAATAATGTTGCAAAGAATGTCGCTGTGTTGTCCTCAAACAATGGGAAAAGTATATAAAATCTGAAAGGTTTGATCATCTGATCAGACCTTTTTTGTTGTGTGTGAAATTTTCAACAAAAAATATTGTTTTTTTCAGACAAATGTGGTAAGATAAAACTATGAAGAAAAAGAAGAGAATTTATCAGATTTTGTCTTTTATGTTCTGCTGTATGTTTCTCCTGTTTGTGGGATGTTCCGCAGGGGGCGGTTCTGATGGCTCTGGTGATGACATCGCAGTGTTGGATGGAACAAAAGTCCTTTCAAGACCAACAGGATATTCTTTTGCCGAAGCGGTGGGAGAATTCTCTGAGCATTATTACAATCTTTACGCGGCAAACATCTTGGGATACCTTTATGAGGGTTATACAGGAAATGAAAAAGGAGATGATTTTGATAGTAATATCATAAATGCTGATACAACATCCTTGTCAAAAGATGATTTTGTTGCTCTGAAGGGAGACGCAAATACTACATATGGAAAATTCTCTGGAAATGAAAAATATTATCTCTATGACAGCATGAGATATACAATCAGCAGAGTTGAAAGTTTCTATGCTTCAAATACAGCAACAAATCCTTCAAGCGAAACCGTATATTTGGAACTTGACAAGTCTTGGAATTGGTCAATCAAAGACAACACGGATAAAATCTTCTTCCAAACAATCTCACCTTCAACATATTCTCAGACAGGAAATACCGCGAAGGTGACTTTCAGTGGGAATTGGTTGAATGCATACAACAATAATTTGGATTCGCGATATCCAAATTTCAAAGACTCTTATGTTGGTGCAGCAGAGTCTAAACAAGATACAATCATTCCAAACATTGTAAACTATTACAAATCACCATATTATGAAACAGTTGTTGAGGAAAGTGCTGCTTCAACCGCAAAAAACTTCTTCCAGGACGCTTTGGAGTATGCAATCTACATGTTTGTGCTTGGATATGATTATCACACATATGACAACGACGGGCAAGTGATTGTAGGTGTTGAAAATCCAACTGATGCACCATACTTCACTTTTGATGTTAAGCACGGAAATGATGGTTATGTCTCTGGCATGACTGTTGCCGCTGTGCCAGGTGTTGGGACAAATGTTTCGGTTGTTGATGCTCTTGCATTTGCAAAAAGCAGATACCAAGAGATTGGTGGTTATGTTGGTGTTGTTGAGAAAAACCTTCAACAAATCACAAGATTTATCTTGGAAAAAGTGATTGGTTCAAACAGCCCTGATGTTGTCAATGTCAGCCTTGAGAAATACAACACAGCAAACAACAATGGACCTATCACAGACAAACCTCCTTACACACTTGAGTTCAACAGAAACTATGAAGCAATCGTCAACAATGTTGTAAGATATGCTTGCGAGCAAGCACCAATCGGTGCAACAATGGGTGAGGATGGAAAAATTGATTACCTTTCTCTAAGCAATGGATTCTCCGCATCAATGATCACAGAGTATAAAGGAAATTATTTCTTTGGAAACTATGACACAATTGTCGATGGCGTCCATGTAAATGATGACTCAGAACTTTTCAAAAACATTGAAGCTGCAGAATATCAGAGTTTAATTATCTATCCAGGGGAAGAACTCATTGGAAAAACTCTGGGAGACTTGTGGCTTGACTTTGAGTATTATGAAAACAATGATCCTACAAAGACAATGCTTGACGAACTGACTATCAATGTTGGTTTCAGATATTATGACCACAAGCAAAACAAGGTTGTTGTTGATGAACAAGCAGAAATGAAAATTGTATATGGCAAGTCTGGGACTCAGAAGGATGAACATGGTGAGGACATTTCTGACCAATCAATGTTTATGGTTGGTGAAGGGGAAGATGGTCCATATCAAGTTTTCCTTGAGGAAGGAAGCGTTGAGTTTAGAGAGTTCGACAACACAATTGGTGGAGGCGTACTCAATCCATTTGTAAGTGGAACAAATATTGATGAATCCGCAATCAAGGCTTCAAAATATTTGTCTGGATATGACAATGCTAGAAAATACTACAAACTCAACAACTCAGAGTCAGGTGGACAATACGGCACTTTGAACGAAACCATGTTTGCAGGTGATGGCGGATGCAGTTTTATCGAAGTATATTTCGATATTGTCAAAGATCCAAGCAAGAGCGGAGTAAGTTATGACTTCAAGGTTTGTTTGAGGACAGTCACAGAGCATCAAGATCCAAATGCTGAGCCTGACATTGATGAAGATTTTGATGAAGATGATTTCTAAAGAAAAAGAGCAAAATTGCTCTTTTTCTTTTGTTTTGGGTGTAGACAAACATCTATTTTTGTGTTAGAATAAGAGAAGATAGGAGAGGTTTGATGAATAGTGGAGAAATCGCTGCCGTAGTCTTGGCAGGTATCATTTTTATTTTTTTCCTCGTTATATTTATCATGATGCCAAAGAAAGCGTACTTTATGGCAATTTTTTCTGGCGTTTATGTTTCTGCATTCAAACTTATCAGCATGAAACTTCGAAAGCAAGAGTATGTTGAGATTGTCAAAGCATACATTTTGTCAAAAAAATCACGACTCAAAATCTCGCTTTATCAACTCGAACTAATCTCAGCGGGTGGTGGACACCCAATGAACATTGTTGAGGGGCTCAATGCAGCAAAGAGTGCAAAACTGAACATTGATTTAGATTTCGCAAAAGCTGTCGATATTGCGGGGATGAACTTTCTTGAAGTAGTCAAGGAATGTGTCAATCCAAAAGTCGTTGAAGTGCCACTTATTACTGGCGTCACTCAAGACAATCAAGAAATCAATGTCAAAATCTCATTGACACTCAAAACAAAGGTTGACAACTTTTTGAGTGGCGTCAATGTGGATACAATCTCTGCAAGAGCGGTTGAAGCAGTTGTCACCAAGATTGCAAATTCTGAGAGAGCGAGTTCTCTTCTTTCAAGACCGCAAGTTTTGGATAAGGCAATTTTCGATGCCAGCATAGACGATGACTCAAAATATGAGTTGGTTTCTGCCGATGTTATTCATATTGATTTGGGAGTAAACAAGGCCCTGCTTGCAGAAAAAGAACAGATTGAAAAACAGAGAATTATTTCTGCAAATCAACTTGAAAACAGAAGATTGATGGCTGTCGCTGTCGAACAAGAGATGAAAGCAAAATCGGAAGAGATGAGAGCAAAGACGATTGCAAACGAGGCGGAAGTGCCAAAGGCAATCATCAAAGCCATTGAAGAGGGAAAGATTAAGGATGTGATTGATTATTACAAACTTGAAAACTTGCAAGCAGACACTGAAATGAGGAGAAAATTACTCGAAAAAAAAGATAATCCAAACAGAAGGTAGAGTTTTATGATTGCATTGTATATCGTGGCAATAGTTGTTGTTTGTGGACTTGTTGTCTTCTACTTTTGTTGGGTGACAAGAAAGAGAAAAAAGACGCTTGAACAGTTGTCGTCACCAAAAATTGAAAAACAAAAAAAGAAGAAAAAAAATGAGAAAGAAGAAGCAGAGCAACAGCTTGAAAGAGACTTGAAAGCAGCTGAAGAGGAAGTTGTTAAAGAAGAGAAAAAGATAGAGGCAGAACTTGAAGATTTTTCACTGGATGAATTTTCAAATGCATCGGATGTTGGTGATCCGCATTCTTTCAACGGAAAGACTGATTTTGACATAGATGAAAGTCTTTTTGAAAGCAAGATGGAAGACTATGAAAAATTTTTGAAAGAAGAGCAAGAAAGTCATGAGATAGACGATCTTTCAGAAGATGATCAAAACGACATTGACGCGCTCATGAATTTCGATTTTGACAAGTTGAAAGGGAAGACGAGAGAGCAAGTCGCAGAGATGATTAAGGACCTTTCTCCGACCGTACAAGACTTCATTTTGAATGATATTTTTGAAAGGAAAAATGGTGAAGATTGATGAAATCTTCACTTTTTTATTCTTTATAATCTGACACAAACATAAAATATTGCAGGGTGCATTATGTTTAACTTTTTTAATGAGATAAAAGAGAATCTTAAAACGACAAACAAAATGGAATTAGACATTTTCAATTTGGTCAATATATCTGGGCGAATTCTGTATGCAGAAGGGCATATGGGGCTTGTTACACTTTCAAAAGAAATCATTTCATTCAAGGTTAAAAGGGCGGTAGTGATTGTAGAAGGCAAAGACCTCGTCTTGGCGGAACTGAGCGAAAATACCCTGAAAATTTGCGGGCAAATCAAGAAAGTGGAGCAAGTTTGATGAAGACAAAAAATGAAACCAAATTCCATATAAAAACGCTCAATCAAGAAAAACTTTTCAATGTGATAATCAAGGACTTCAACATTACAAACGTCGAAAGGCTCAATGAGAAAGAAGTCTGTTTTTCATGCAGTTTTTCGCAGCACAAGAAAGTGGAGAAATTGCTCAAAGAGAAAGATATTGAGATTTTGAAAATAAAGCACTCTGGAGTGCTGTCAAATGCAACAAAAGTCTGGACATCCTTTGGGCTGATTTTTGCGGTGATTGTTGTTTTGATTTTCTTTGTTGTGCAAAGTCAATTCATCTTGCAATATCAAATTTTGGGCACGGACAAACTTGACAAAGGGGAGGTTGTGACTTATATAAACTCAAACTTCAAAAGGCAAAAATCCAAGTTGAAGACGAGAGATGTTGAGGTTGCGCTTTTGAAAGAGTTTGATGAAATCAGTTTTGTCTCTTGCATGATAAAGGGGCAGACGCTGGTTGTAAACATAAAAGAAAAACTGCTTCCTGATGAGAAATATGGTGAGTTTAAGCCGATTGTTTCAACCAAAAACGCAAAGATAACAAAAATCGACCTCATCTCTGGCACACTCAAAGTAAAGGTGGGTGATGTTGTGAAAGAGGGAGATGTTTTGGTTGAGCCATACACTTTGGACTCATCCGGCGAACTTATGAAAACCGCGGCAAAGGCAGTGATTTATGCCGATGTCTACAACGAGGGCAGTGTGGATCACTATGACCATTTTGTAGAGGTCTATAGGACGGGTAGGACTTGCGAAGAGAGCGTTGTCACATTGTTTGGACTTGAGATTTATCGATTTGAGACAGAGAACATTTTTGAAAGATATGAGACGGAGAATAGCGAGAGCGATTTGTCAAAAAACAACTTTTTGCCATTCAAATTGAAGAAGACAAAGTATTTCGAGTTGAAAGAAAGAGTGGTTGACAGCAATTTTGAAGATGTAAAGGAAGAGTATGTGGAAAAAGCACGGGAAAAAGCCTTGGAAAAATGCTCTAACTGTGATAAAATAATTGAAGAGTATTATACGCTTAGACATCTGAGCGGTGTGACAATTGTCAACTATTGCATCATTACACAAGAGGAGATTGGAGAACATGTTGGTTGAAGGAAAGATATTTGCCTACAAGAAAAAAATTGAAAAACTTTTTGAAACTGCTGGAGAGATTTTGGGAGAGGATTTTTCCAAAGTTAATATCTCTTTGAATTTTGTCAGTGGGGATGAAATCAAAAACCTCAACAATCAGTTTAGAAAGATTGACAAAGTGACAGATGTTTTGTCTTTTCCAAATTTGAATAAGACTTATTCTCAAAAACTGACAGAGTTTGACTCAGAACGAAATCCCGACGACGGGATGTTGTTTTTGGGGGATGTTGTGATTTGCAAGAAAGTTGCAAAAAGTCAAGCAAAGGAGTATGGGCATGGTGCAAAGAGAGAGATTTGTTTCTTGGCGCTTCATGGATTGTTGCACCTTTTGGGATATGACCACGTCAAAGAAGAGGAAGAAAAAATTATGAAAGAGACTGCAGAGAAAATTCTGCAAGCGTTTGGGGTGACAAGATGAGGTGCGGATATGTTGCGGTGCTTGGCAGACCAAATGCCGGCAAAAGCAGTCTTGTGAACTCAATCGTGGGAGAGGAAGTTGCCATTGTTTCGCATAGACGTCAAACGACAAGAAACAGTATCCTTGGGATAAAAAATGGTCGTGACTTTCAGATGATTTTTGTGGATACACCGGGCATTCATCACAGCGAAAACAAACTTGACAGGTTTATGATGAAAAACGTCAGAAGTGCAATTGCTGCGGCGGATGTTGTGCTGTACCTTTTTGATGGGACAAAACCGCTTGACGAAGAAGAACTTGCCTACATCGATATGCTCAAAGAAAAGTGTGAAAACGTTTTGTTGATTGCTTCAAAAGCGGACAAGAAAGGTTTTGAAAACAAACTTGATGCTTTGAAAATCTCAGTCCAAACTGGAGAAAACTTGGTTGTTTTGCAAGAGAAGATTGTCGCACTCTTGCCTGAGAGAATGGCGATTTATGATGAAGATCTTTACACTGACAAGAGCATCAAATTTTTGATTGCAGAAAAGGTGAGAGGATATTTGCTTGAAAACATCGACAAAGAAATCCCTCATGGGGTTGCAGTTGTTGTGACCAGATTTTTGGAAGAAGAGACAATCGTTCACATTGACATCGACATTGTTTGTGAGAGGGATCAACACAAAGGCATCATAATTGGCAAAGGCGGAAAGACACTCAAAGCATTGGGCGAGCACACAAGAAAATATGTTGAAGAACTTCTCGGGACAAAATGTATGCTCAAACTTTTCGTCAAGGTTGACAAAGACTGGAGGTCGAAAAACATAACAGAATATTACAACTGAAATTAAACAGCGAATGTTGTTTAATTTTTTATTTTCATGGCAAGACTTTTCTTTGGAGGAGAAGAAAATGGTTATTGCAAATTATATCGCGTATGTGATTGCCCTTATCGGTGGAATAAACTGGGGACTTGTCGGCATTTTCAATTTCAATCTTGTCGGTTGGATTTGTGGGGCGTATAGAAATGGCTGGTCAATCGCAATCTATGTGCTTGTGCTTCTTGCTTGCATTTGGCTTATCATTTCGCCAATCATTTCAATGGGCATGCTTGACCTTGGCTGCAAGTATAGAAAGAATGCCCAATCTGACAAGAAAAGAAAAAAATAGAAAAAACACCAGAAATGGTGTTTTTTGTTTATTGATTTAATTTTAGCAGTTTAAATTTTTTTGTTTTGTTGTCATATTCTATTGTTGCAATCCCAGCGTTGTCTATTTTTCCGATTGATTCTTTTGTTTTTTCAAAAGGAATGTTAAGTATTTTGCACAAAAAGGCTCGTATAGACACAATGTGGGAGACTGCGATAATGCGTTTATCTTTGTTTGCCTCAGCAATATTTTTGAGAATGTTTACCATTCTTTCTGCAACATCTTCTGTTTCTTCTTGACCTTTCATGCCGGTATAATGTTCAGTTGCGTAAATGTATTCATTTTCTTTTGGATATTGTTTTACCAAATCTGCTCGCAACTTGTTTTCCCATTCGCCGACATAGATTTCCCTCAAATCTTCTTCAAGTTTGATTTGCAATCCAAGTTTTGTGGCAGTAGGGGTGATTGTTTGTATTGCTCTTTTTAGAGGACTGGAATAAATGGCATCTATTTTCAAGTTTTTGCTTGTAATTTTATCAGATAAGATTTCTGCTTGGTCGAGTCCTTCTTTACAAAGGGGAAAATCTGTTATACCGCCAAACATACCAGTCTCGTTGGCTTGGCTTTTTGCATGTCTAACAAGATAAATAGTTGTCATTTTACTCCTCCTATACAATTATAACATACCTTTCCTATAATAAAAAAGGAATCATCAAAGATTCCTTTTAATTTTGGTTAAAAATACCATCTATGCTATTTTTTCATTGTCCTCAATTTATTTGCTTCTTTCATTTTTTATTTTTGCAATAATTGTTTAAGATGAGGTACTACCTTTTTGTATTCTTTATAGTGAGGGAACAGTTTATCATCTTTGCGTTCCACCATATTAAAAAATTCCTCAAGCTTTATAAATTTTACATCTGCGACTTCTTCTTTCTGGAAAGTTATATCGCCTTCATCTATATCTTGTATTGTTAAATATATATCTACAAATTCACGACTTATGTTTTTACCAGTTTTCAGTATTTCTTTATTTGTGCAAAGATAAGTTAATTCGCTTTTTTTAACTTTAACACCCAGCTCTTCTTTTATCTCCCTACATGCAGTTGTTATGGATTCTTCATTTGCGTCAACATGACCGCCAACCGAGATGTCCCAAACACTAGGAAAAATATCTTTATTCGCAGTTCTTAATTGAAGTAATATTTCATTTTTATTATTGATAATATAAGCATGAATTGAACTATGCCAAGCCCCAACTACATGGACTTCTTTGCGAGAAATTTCACCAATAACATTTCCTTTGCGGTCTAAATGCTTTAACATTTCAATTTTCATATATTTCTTTCCTTATTTTTGAAATAAAATTGGCAGGGGTGGAAGGAATCGAACCCTCCTCTGGAGTTTTGGAGACTCTCATTCTACCGATGAACTACACCCCTATATTTTGTTTTGCTTTGTTTACGCTTTTACATTTTACTATAAACAAGTTTTTATGTCAATGGATTTTGTTCTATTTACACCGAAATTGTGTCAAAAAGATTGATTTGGAAACTTTGCTTTTGCTATAATTGATATTGATTTAGCGAGGGGATTATGGTTGAAATATCTGTATTGAATGATGACCGATGCACAAACGAAAAATGCAACAACAGCCATGGACTTTCTCTTTTTGTAAATGTTGATGGTTTCAAGTTTCTGTTTGATGTCGGACAAGATGATAATTATATCAAAAATGCCAAAACATTGAAAATTGATTTGAATGAAGCGAAATGTCTTGTGTTGAGCCATGGACATTATGACCATACAATAGGATTGAAATTTTTGAAAAATGGCACGAAAATTGTCTGCCACCCAAGATGTGTTGTTTGGAGAAAGAAAAAATCTGATGGGTGTTATAATGGGTTGCCATTCAAAAAAGATGAGTTTGTGTCAAAATTTGATGTGAATTTTTCTAAGGATCCTTATTTCTTGACAAAAGATGTTGTTTATTTGGGCGAGATTGAAAGAAAGTTTGATTTTGAATGCAAAGAGTTTCCATCTTTGTTTGAGGACGGAACAGATGATGTTGCGCCAGATGATTCTGGTGTTGTAATCAACACAAAAGAGGGAATTGTTGTTATCTCAGGTTGTGCTCATAGTGGCATTTGCAACACAATCGAATATGCAAAAAAAGTGTTGAAAAATGAAAATGTTTTGGCAGTCATCGGTGGTTTCCACTTGAAAAAGATAAACAGTCAAGTTGAAGAGACTGTGAAGTATTTCAAGAAGACTCAAGTAAAGAAGTTGTACTTGGGGCACTGCACTTCAGATTTGGTTTGCCAGTATTTTGTTGAAGATTTGAAAACTCAGTTTGATGTGCAAATTTTGGGTGCGGGTTTGAAAATCTCTTTGTAATATGATTGCGTTTGGAAGGATTTATGATTGAAAGAGTTGTAAGTGATTTGATATCAAGCAATGTGTTTGTTGTCTCTGAGGGAGACTTCTGTTTCATCGTTGATGCTGGGGCAAAAGTCGAAGAGGTGGCAAAGGTGGTTGCTGGCAGAAAGGTTGAGGGGATTTTGCTGACGCATGGACACTATGACCACTGTGCAAGAGTTTTGGATTATGTGAAGCGTTTCGGTGCAAAAGTCTATGCAAGTGAGAAAATCGAAGAGTATTTGAGAGACGGACAATACAACTATAGCGAAGGGAAGTTTTCTATCTCTGACTTTTCCGCTTTTGAATATTTGAAAGGTGACGAGGGAGTGCTTGAACTTCCTCACTTTGAAATTGAATACAAGCAACTTGGCGGACATAGCAAAAGTGATGTCATGTTTGATTTCAAAGGTGACTTGTTTGTGGGTGATGTCTTGATTGGAAGGGATATGGGACGCATTGACCTTTATGGTGGAAGCAAAGAGGAGATGTGCAAGAGTCTTGAAGTCTTGAGAAAGCATGAATACATCACAATGCACTCTGGACACGGGGACGATAATGACAAGGTGACTCAAGACAAGGTTGCATTTTTGTGGCTCAGATTTATAAATAGATAAAAAAATCGCTTATATAAAAAGCGATTTTATTTTTTTGTAAGTCTTCTGTCTTCGCTGTCAAGCAGGACTGCGATGGATGTTTTTTGGTCACCAATTCTTGAGTAGAGTCTTTCGTCATATCTGTCGCTTATCTCGTCAAGCTCGAGGTTGCTTGTGATGACTGTCTTTTTGTTTCTCATCTTTCTTTCGTTTATGATGAGGTACAAGTATTCAACTGTGACATTTTTGAAGATTGGCTCGGTCCCAAGGTCATCGATGAAAAGCACATCTGGAGTGAGGTATTTCTTCAAAAGCTCTTCATCAGAAGTCTTGCTGAAGGTTTTGAAATCAATACTCAAATTGAGGGAGGTGACGATGTTGACTACCTTTCCGTTTTGAATAAACTCGTTTGCCATGCAACACAAAAGATGAGTTTTTCCAACTCCTGTTGGTCCAGAGAAGAAAATGAGATTTTTTGCTGAGGTTACATTGCACCACTCTTGCATCTTTTTGTAGAGAGGTTGAAGTGTTTTGGCAGTTTTGATTGCGTCATCAAAGTTTTCAAGTTGTTCGAATCCACTCCCTTTGAGGAGGAGTTTTGAGATTTCTGATTTCAAGCAGGTGCATTGTTTGCCGTTTACATAGCCCTCATCTTTGCAATGTGGGCAGTCATAGTGCAGGGTGACATCTTTGAGACCATACTTTGCCTTGATTGTTTCGAGTTCTTTCAAAAGTTGTTGTTCTTTTGCTGCGTCAACTTTTTCTTCGTATGCCTCTTTCTTTCTGTTTTCAATAACGGCAGCGGTATATTTTTTTTCTGCGGAGAGGTATGCTTCGTCAGTTTCAAGCACGGCAGTTTTCTCTTTGAAAGCATCTTGATTTTTCTTCTTCCTTTCTCGGATGATGTTGAGTGCGTCTTCAGTAATATTCTTTTTCATAACCACTCCTAAATTTCGATTTCTTCAATTTTGACAGAAAGTTTTCTTGCCTCTTCTTTTGAGTGAGTCCTTTGATTTGAAAACTTTTGATTGCCTTTTGTTGGTGCGACGATGTCGAAGGCTTGCTTTGCTTCTTCAACTCGGCTTATCTTTTTGTCATGGAATGAAGAAAGTATACTTGCAAGATATTGGATTGGTTGGTCTTTGCCGACTGAGAGGGTGCAGGCATAGTCAATGAGTTCGTCAGACATCTGCCATACTTCTTTCCAAACTTTGTATTTGTCTCGGTCAAATTGGTTTACATTTCTTGAAAGCCCAATCTTTTCCAAAATTGATTTGATTTTTTTGTCCAAGGTGAGAGTCTCGTTGCGATACTCGGCGAAACTTGCTTCGGACAAAATCCCAAGGTTGAGATATTCTTCAAGGCGAGTGTTCATGCCGTCAAGGGTGCGGACATTGCTCTTGAAGCAATAGTTTGAAACCTCTTCAAGCATTTTTTCGTTGAAGCCAAGGTTGAGCCAGTTCCAGATGTAGTTGTCGACAACTGGTTCGAGATTCTCATAATAGAGCCCAAGGTTTCTTGTCACGAGTTTTGCAATGTCTTTTGCTTTTGCTTTTCCCTCTTCATAAAGATTGATTTCACTCTCTGAGAACAATCTTTGGGCGTAATATTTTTCAAGAAGCGCGTCGACATATGCAAAGTTGGCTTTGTTTTTTGATTTTGCAGTTTTTGCAACATACTTCAAAACAGAATCTTCAAAACCTTGAGAAACCCATTTCTGATAAAGGGAGCGCTCTTCGATTGAAAGTGGGCGTTTGATGCCAAGCGCCTTTGTGATTTCCTCCATGTTGGTGCGAAGGTCTTCGAATTCGAGAAGTCTTTCTTCCACTTGTTTTGCAGTTGTAATCTTCTGGTTTGCCCAGTCTTTTGCGATTGTAGTTATGTAAGCATAACCAACATTATTTCCTTTGATGTTTACACAGTAGTTGATAATCATCAAGAGGGCGTCCTTTTCCATATGAAGGCGCTCAATGATGTCATAGTATTCACGATATTCGTTTGGAGTAATCATCCTGCCAGACAAGATTTCTTGAGCTTGAGCATTGAAACTCTCATATTTTTTTGCGTTATATTTTTTTGTGTTGTTCAAAACATCGCTGATTGGCAAATATCTGATTTCAAAAGGCAAAACATTCAAAAACTGAATGAGACCTTGCTCTTGCCAATAGGAGAATGCTCCTTCAACTTGTCCTTGAGAGAGATTAAGTTCGTTGGCAAAATTTTCGAGTGTGTTGTCTTGAGCGTCACCTGATTGGCATTTGTAAAGTCCGTAGAGATAGACCTTCACATACATTGGGTCGGCGTATGGGAGGTAATTGTTTATGAAGATGTTGTCAACTGCAGTTGTGTTGTTGGCAATCATATCAATGGAATATTTGCAAAATGCCATAGTTGCTCCTTTCTAAGTGAGTTTATGATACCACAATTTCAAGATTTTGACAACATTTTTGAGAGAATGTTTTGTCTTTGGCGGTCATAAAATAATCTATGAAAAAAATTGCATTGATTTTGGTCCTTTTGATTTGTCTTCCATTTTGCCTTGTTGGGTGCGAAAAAGAGACAAAACTTTCTTCTTATAACATTGATGTTGTGTTTGACGATAAGAGCATGACGCTTTCTTGCTCGCAGACAGTGAAGTATGTCAACACAAGCAACAATGCTCTTGCTGAGGTAGATTTCTATCTGTATGCAAATTCTTTTGCAGAGGGGCAAAAGGTGGTGAGCAGTGCAAATTATGAAAAAACTTATCCAAATGGAGAGAGTTTTGGGCAAATTGATTTTGAGCAGGTTTGCGTAGATAAAAAAGAGGCGACTTTCTCCTTTGAAGAGCCAAACAAAAACATTTTGATTGTTCAGCTTGAGAAAGAACTTTTTCCAAATGAACAGGTTGAGATTTCAATGCAGTATATGGTGAGTCTTGCAAATGTCAATCACAGATTGGGCTATGGAGAAAAGACAATCAATTGCGGCGGTTTTTTCCCAATCGCATGTGTTTATGAAGATGGATTTGTCAAAAATGGCTTCTCGACTTGTGGAGACCCTTTTTATAGCGATGTTTCTGATTTTGAAGTGACAATAACTTTCCCAAAAGAGTATGTGCTTGCGTCAAGTGGAAATCAAAAGAAGTTTGAAGATGGAAAAGTCTGTTGCAAAGCAAAAAATGTGAGAGATTTTTGTTTTGTCCTTTCAAAAGAATTTGAAGTTGTTTCAAGCCAGGTGGATGGAGTGCAAGTGAGTTATTATTTTTATGATGATGAGCATGCTCAAGATTTTTTGACAACTTCTTGTGAAGCGATTGAAACTTTTGGAGAGATGTTTGGAAAGTATCCTTATGAGCAGTTGTCAGTCGTGAAAACAAATTTCTGCTTTGGTGGGATGGAATATCCAAACCTTGTTATGGTTGCGGATGACATAACTGACAAAGTGACATTTGATTATGTCATTGTGCATGAGATTGCACATCAGTGGTGGTATGGGCTTGTTGGAAACAATGAGTACACCGATGCATGGGTGGATGAAGGCTTGACTGAATATTCGACAGCACTTTTTTTTGAAAAACATCCAGAGTATGGATTTGAATATGACACAGTGATTGATAATGCGTTTGCAACTTACAAAAACTTTGTCAAAGTCTATTCATCAATTTTGGGTGAAGTTGACCAGAGAATGCAAAGAGATTTGTCTGAGTTTGAGACTGAGCCGGAATATGTAAACTGCACTTACACAAAGGGGATGCTTTTGTTTGACAGTTTGAGAGAATCCCTCGGCAAACGAAAATTTGAGAAGTGTTTGAAGAATTATTTCAAAGAATACAAATTCAAAAATTCGTCTTACGAAAAGATGGTTGAAAGCTTTTCTAAAACTGCAAGGCGAAACATGGAAGGTCTTTTTCGTGCATATGTCGATGGAAAAGTAGTGATAGAGTGAGTTTTTTGAAAAAATTAAAGAGGGGAAATCCTCTTTTTTTAATAAAAAAGATTGTACGAAACGTACAACCTTGATGTGGTGGGTTGCCAGGGGCTCGAACCCTGGACCCTTCGATTAAGAGTCGAATGCTCTACCAACTGAGCTAGCAACCCACATTATTTATCCTGAATTTTTGTTGGGCCCAGGGAACCCTTCCACTTGCAAACACAGTTTGCTTCGCCACTTTGGCTAAAAACTTGCCACCGGCAACTTTTTTTACGCGTCGTGCTTCGATTAAGAGTCGAATGCTCTACCAACTGAGCTAGCAACCCACAAATGTCTTCCAACGAAAAACTATGTGTATTATACAACACATTTGTCCTCTTGTCAATCAAAAAGTTTAATTTGTGACAAAATTTTAGGTTTTGTTTTTGGTTGTTTCGATTGTTCCATAAAGTCTTTCAAAATCATTTATGTATCTCTTGATTGCAATTTCCACTTCTTTGTTTTGGCTTCGGCAGTTGAAATCTGCAGTGTATTTTATCTTCTCTTGCAACTGCTCAGGTATCCTGAGCGTAAACCTTGTTGTTTTTTTCATTTGTAAACTCCCTTTGTAATTTTAACATTAAATTGTTTTTTCAGTTTACTGTTTTTTCATTTTTGTTTGAATTTTCGATTTTTGTGACATTGGCATTTTTTTTCTTATATATGATAATATGGAAAATCAGAAGATATTGAGTTTGGGAAATTTGTTTTCAAACTTAAAGCAATTTCAAAAGAAAAAAGTATGTGCCATGGTCAAGTCAAATGCTTATGGGCATGGTCTTGAAGAAGTGGTTGAACTGCTTGATGGCAGTGTGGATTATTTCGGTGTAGCAAACATTGACGAGGCGTTGAGAGTGAGACGCATTTCGAGCTTGCCTGTTTTGGTTGTTGGGGAGGTAACAAATTTCAAGCAATGTGGCAAGCATGACATTGAGTTTATGGTTGATGATGAAGTTGGTTTGAAAAGTGCAATCAACTTTGGAGTGAAAGATAAGTGTCATTTGAAAATCAATTGTGGGATGAATAGGTTTGGGGTGGGAAGCGCTCTCAACATGAAAATCTTGGACAATATTCTAAGTGAGCACGAAATCAAACTGAAATCAATTTATACACATTTTTCAAACACAACAAGTCCAAGGCAGACGCAAGAGAATTATCAAAGATTTTTGAAAATAAAAAATTGCCTTTCACAAAACCCGCCAATCTGTCTTGGGGGAAGTGGGGTGATTGAATATCCATTTGACTATGACATGCTGAGGCTTGGCATTGGTCTTTATGGGTATGGAAGCAAGGCGTTGAAGCCTGTGCTAAAAATCCAGTCCTATGTTTGCAAAACTTTTTATGCCAGTGCTGGTGAATTTGTGGGATATGGGAGAGACTATTATGTCGAAACTGATGGAAAGTTTGCCGTTGTTCCGGTTGGTTATGGAGATGGTTTTTCAAGGAGATTGAGTGGGAAAATCTGCGTCCAGATAAATGGCAAAAAATACCCAATTGTTGGGAATGTTTGTATGGATGTTTTTTTTGTAAAAATTGACGAATCTGTGAAAATGGGTGATGTGGTCACAGTTATGGATGATGCAGGGCTTTTTGCCAAGAAACTTGGTACGATTTCTTATGAGGTGCTGACGGGATTTTCAAACTTTCGGGGGAAGACAAAAATTGAATAGTTGATTAAAATGATTTGAAATATATATCAAATATGATAAAATAATTTTATGAAAGTCGTTTCAGGGAAGTTTAATGGCAGAAGATTGCTTGAAAATAAATACAAACACATAAGACCAACTGTTGACAAGGCTAGGCAAGCGTTTTCCAACAAGTTGCAATTTTTTATGCCAGACAAGAAGGTGTTGGATCTTTTTTGCGGAACGGGTGCGATGGGAATTGAAGCAGTCAGTCGTGGTGCAGAAAAGGTTGTCTTTGTCGACAAAGATGCAAGAAGTGTCCAGATGACAAAAGACAATTTGAAAAGTCTTGGAATAATCGAAAAGGTTTTCAAAATGGATGCAGTAATGTTTTTGGAAAAGTGCCAAGAGCAATTTGATTTGATTATCCTTGATCCACCATACAAGAGCGGACTTTATGAAGTGGTGCTCAAGAAAATTGCAGAGAAAAAGCTTTTGGCAGACGATGGGATTATTGTTTGCGAGCATGCAAAAGAGGATGAGTTTGACTATCAAGATTTTGTCGTTTTTGACGAGAAAAGATATGGGACAATCATGTTGACATATCTATGCAAATAGCATTTTGAATTTGATTAGGGGTGGCAATACCATCCCTTTTTTCATATAAAAATCTTAGGAGAATTTTTATGTGTGGAATTTGTGCCAGCATAGGCAAAGGAAATCAAATTGAAGATGTTTTGAAGGGGCTCAAAAGGCTGGAGTATAGAGGTTATGATTCAAGTGGAATTGCACTTTTGAAAAAAGCAAAGATTGAGACAATCAAAAGTGTTGGGACGATAAACAGACTGGAAGAGAAAGTGTGTGGCAATGACAATTCTAACGTTGTGATTGGGCATACTCGTTGGGCAACGCATGGAAAAGTTTGCAAAGAAAATTCTCACCCACATTTATCTTTTGATGGGAGTGTGGCAATTGTACATAATGGAATAATCGAAAACTTTGAAGAGTTGAAAAAGCAACTTGATGGGGTGGAATTTCACTCTCAGACTGACACTGAGGTATTTTCAAATTTGATTGCAAAAGAGAGTGGAAGCAGTCTTGAGAAACTTCTTTCAGCATCGAAAAAAGTGCAAGGGAGTTTTGCGATTGCAGTGCTTTTTGAAAATGAGAAAAAGATATATTGTGCAAAAAGAAAAAGTCCTCTTTATGTGGCGATTAGGCAGGGACAGATTATGGCGGCAAGTGATATCTCTGCGTTTGAAGATAAGTTTGATTTTTTCTACGTTTTGGAGGATGATGAGTTTGCAATTTTGAGCGAAAATAAAGTTGAGTTTTTTGCTGCTGACTGCACAGGGATTGAAAAAGAGCAAAAAATGTTTGAAAAAACAGCGTTTTTTGAGGATTTTCCGGACGAAAAGTGTTTTATGAGAAAGGAAATCGCAGAACAGCCTATCGTGCTTAAAAGGACGAGTTTTAAGTATTTTTCGGAAAAAGTTGTCTCTGATGAAACAATATCAAAGTTGAAAAAATTTCACAATTTTCATTTTGTTGCATGTGGGACTGCGTATCACAGCGCACTCCTTGGGGCAGAATATTTGCAGCGATTTGCCAAGAAGCATTGTGAAGTTTCGGTGGCAAGTGAATTTAGATATGGAAGTCAAAAGATAAACAAAAAATGCCTTTATGTTTTTGTGAGTCAAAGTGGTGAAACTGCGGACACAATTGCTTGTGCAAGTATGGTCAAAGAAAAAGGTGCAAAGGTGTTGTGTGTGACAAATGTGCCTTATTGCACGCTGAACAATTTGGCCGATTTTATCTTGCCAACTTTTGCAGGCAAAGAGATTGCTGTTGCATCAACAAAGGCTTATGTGGCACAAGTCTTCACCATGCTTATCCTTGCTGGATTGATGTCGGAGAAAGACCTCTCAGAGACGCTCAAAAGATTTGTGCTTAGTTTCCAAATCAAGCCTTTTCCAGAAGAGATTTTGAAAGAAATTTTTTCTTATTCAAAAATCTTTTTTGTCGGCAGAGGTCAGGACTATGTGACCAGTCTTGAGGGAGCATTGAAGCTTAAGGAAATTGCTTACATAAACTGCATCGGTATTGCTGCTGGAGAACTCAAGCACGGCACTCTCGCACTTGTTGATGACAAGACTTTGGTTGTTGTGATTTCTACAAAAAAATCAATGAGAGAAAAGATTGAAAACAACATCCAAGAAATCAAGGCGCGTGGTGGGAAGATTTTGCTTTTGTCTCAGTTTGAGCACAATGTCGATGTTGAATACAAGATTGATCTGACTGCTTTTGATGAAGAGTTTATGCCGATTGAAAGCATTGCATTTTTGCAACAACTCGCTCTTGCCTATGCTCTTGCTGAGGGGTATGATCCAGACAAACCAAGAAATCTTGCAAAGTCAGTCACGGTTGAGTGACAGAAAATATAAAAAAGAAAACACCAATTTTGCTTGGTGTTTTTTTAGACATTAGATTTCAGGGTCAAATTTTTCAAACACGATATTGTCGCAATATTTCACAACTCTCATATATTCTTCCTTGCTTCTTACGACATTTGCAATAAGAGGAAGTTTTTTATATCTTCTGACATGTCTGTTTGGAAGAGATGCTGCATCATAGTTGATGAAATGTGGTTCGCTCACTTTCTTGTTGTATCTCATGCTGCCAAGAAGTGCTTTCTTGAGCCAAGAAAGGGGTTCGCCTTTGTAGTATCCAGAGAGTTGTCCTCTGATAAATGATGGGGCATGCTCTTTGATATAACCCAAAACATATGGGTTGTATGATTGGACGGCAAATTCGCCTTTATACTTTTTGAGCATCTCGATAAGTGTCTGCTCAAATTTGCCTGGCTTGAAATAGTGTTTTACTTCTATAAGAAGTGGCACTTTTCCGTCAACAAAATCCAAAACTTCTTGAAGAGTTGGAATGTGCTCTTTTGAGCCTTTGAGGTAGAGAGCCTTGAGGTCTTCTTTGTTGAGATATTTCAAATAACCATCATTGCCAGTCATCCTTGCCAAACTCTCATCATGGAAAACAACCAAAGTCCCATCGGCGAGCATTTTGACATCAAGTTCGATAGCATATCCCTTTTCAATTGCTTTGGAAAAAGCAGAGAGTGAATTCTCTGGTATGTTTTTTGAATGATAACCACGATGGGCGATAGGCGTTTCAACAAGCCAAGATTGAAATAAATCCATTTTTGCCTTCCTCATAAAAATTTGTTTTGTTGTTTAATAATAAGAAAATTTGTCGAATTTGTCAAATAATTGTGCGTTTTAACTGCTCTGACACTTTATTCTATGCGTTTTCGGATGATTTTATAAAACTTTTTATTGTGTTTATACGATTTTTTGCGTCCTCTTTGCTTTTTTCAAGAAGCTTAGTTGCTTCTTCGGCTTTGAGCTCTTTGATTGCGCTGAATCTGCTCTCACCATTCAAATAGTCTTCGTATTTGTCAAAGTCTGAAGTGCTGTCGATGCTCAGACTGTTTGTGGTTGGGTTGTATCTGAGAAGTGACCAATAACCGCAGTCAACTGCTTTTTTCATCTCGGTTGGAGTTGTTGTCATGTCAAAGCCGTGGTTTACGCATGGGGCATAGGCGACGATAAGGCTTGGGCCATCAAAACTTTCCGCTTCCTTAAACGCTTTGATACATTGCATCATGTTTGCGCCAAGACTGACTTGTGCGACATAACAATTTTTTGAGGAGATTGCGATTGAGACAAGATCTTTCTTCTTTGTCTTTTTTCCAGAGTTTGCAAATTTCACCATTGCGCCTCTTGGTGTTGACTTTGACGCTTGTCCGCCAGTGTTTGAATAAACCTCTGTGTCAAGCACGAGGACATTGACGTTTTCGTTTCCGTTCAGGATGTGGTCGAGTCCGCCATAACCAATGTCATAAGCCCAGCCATCACCGCCGATTATCCAAACGCTTTCTTTTTTCTTTGAGGTGAACTTGCTTCCAAGTTTAAGTCCAAGTCCAAACTCTGCGTTGTCTTCAAAGAGAGAGTTTGCCCACGCTGGACCATTTCCATCAGCATCCTTGAGATATGGGCAACTTGGGAATGATCCACCATAGATGCTTGAGCATCCAGTTGCATTTGCAATCACCATGTCTTTCCCAAACAGCATGGTTGCAAGTTTGATATAAGGCGTTTCGCCGCATCCTGCACAAGCACCAGAGTATCCAAAGTAACTATCCTTGAATTGAAGTCCTTTTGGAAGGTCTGTCGAAAATGGGGTGGCAGTCTCTTTTTCGATTGTTGAAAGGACTGCATAGTTTTTCTTCTCTTTTTCAAGAAGTTCGTCCGCCATAACCATCTCGATTGCTTTGTTTTTGGCGATGCAGGCAGTTTGACAGTTTCCGCATCCAGTGCAGTCTTCTGGGCTGACTTGGACACGATAGAGATAACCATTCATGCCAAACGCTTTTGCAAATTCAATTTCTTCAGGCGTCTCAGCCTTTGTGAGTATTGGCCTGATTGCGTTGTGTGGGCAAGAAAGGATGCACTGACCGCATTGTATGCAGTTTGCAGGTATCCACTTTGGAAGCATGTTTGCAATGCCTCGCTTTTCAAATTCGGCTGTGCCTTGTGGCACGATTCCGCATTTGTCAAAAGCAGAAACTGGCAAATTGTCACCATCGAGTTTTTCGATTGGTCGCATTATGTTTGTATAAAAATTGTCATCAATTGATTTTTGAGAAAGCTCAATGTTTTTGAGTGCGAGTTTTGATATATCAACTTCTTCAATGTTTTCACAGGTGAGTTGGCAAACTCTCAAGTTTTTGTCAATCACTACTTGACCTTTCTTTGCAAAGGTCTTTTTGATATATTTTTCAATCTCGCTTATTGCAGTTTTGAAGTTGATGATTTCAGACACTTTGAAGAGTGCCGTTTGCATAACCATGTTGATTTTGTTTCCAAGTCCGACAGATTTTGCAAGTTTGAAACCGTCCACCACAAAGAGGCGGGCGTTTTTCTCTTGGAGTTGCTTTTTGTAGATGTCTGGCAAAACCTTGTCGATTTCGTCAGCACTGAAAATAGAATTGATCAAAACCTTTCCGTTTTGTTTGAGCCCATCAAGACAGTTGTACTTATGCACAAATGAGAAGTTGCTTATTGTGATGATGTCTGCCTCATGGACAAGATATGCACTTTTGATTGGGGTGTCGCTGACACGAAGGTGAGACTTTGTGAGACTTCCACTCTTCTTGCTGTCATACTCAAAATAACCCTGAACAAATTGACCAAGTTCTGTCCCCAAAATTTTGATTGTGCTTTTGCTTGCAGAGACAGTCCCGTCAGAGCCAAGTCCAAAAAACTTCATTTGAAAATCTTTGCTCTTTGATTTGTAATCTTCGATTTTGAGCGATGTGAAAGAAACATCATCGTTGATTCCGACTGTAAAATCATCTTTCATTTTGTCAAAATTTTTGACGATTGCTTGTACCATTGCAGGGGTGAAGTCCTTTCCACCAAGTCCATATCTTCCGCCTACAATCTTGATGTTTGGGCGAGACTTTAGTGCAGAAGCAACGTCCAAGAAGAGTGGCTCTCTTGCACCACTTTCCTTTGTTCTGTCAAGCACGATAACTTTCTCAACGCTCTGTGGCAGGATTTTTGAGAGTCCGTCATAATCAAATGGACGATAGAGGTGGCAATTGAGAAGTGCCGTGTCAGAGAGTTTTTCGTTTTGAAGATATTCTTGGATTGTCTCGCAAGAAGAGCCCATGCTTATGATGACATTTTTTGGATTTTTTGCACCCAAAAGTTGGAGTGACTCGTATTTTCTACCAGTGACTTTTTCGAAGTCTTTCAAAATTCCTTCCAAAACGGCAGAAACCTTTTGATAGTCAAGATTTGAAAGTTCTTTATTTTGGAAGAAGACATCAGGGTTTTGCGCGGTCCCTTTTTGATAAGGTGCTTCGGATGTCATGCGTGACGCCCTAAACTTTTCTATCTCTTTGATTGGAAGAAGTTTTTTGATTTGCTCGTCTTCAATCACTTCGATTTTTTGAATCTCATGTGAAGTGCGGAATCCGTCAAAAAAGTGAACAACAGGAAGACCTGTTTTGTATGTCAAAATATGGGCGATGAGCGAGAAGTCATGTGCTTGTTGAACGGATGAAGATGACAAAAGAATGACGCCAGTTTGTCTCACTGCCATCACGTCACTGTGGTCTCCAAAGATTGAAAGTGCGTGTCCAGCAATTGCTCTTGCAGCAACATGGATGACGCAAGGAAGGTGCTCTCCAGCAAGTTTGTAGAGATTTGGAATCATCAAAAGAAGACCTTGACTTGAAGTGAAAGTTGTGGACATTGCACCACTGCAAAGGCTTCCGTGAAGAGTGCCAGCGACTCCGCCTTCTGACTGCATTTCAACAAGAGTTGGCAAAACGCCAAAGATGTTTTTGTGATTGGCAGAGACTTCTCCGTCGCAATATTCAGCCATAGGTGAAGATGGTGTGATAGGATAGATTGGGATGACCTCAGAAAGTTTGTAGGCGACCATTGCGGCAGCGGTGTTTCCGTCAACAACGATATTTTTCACTATAGTACTCCTTATATATAAAAAACTTTATATCATAGTATATCATAGTTTAACTATTTCAAAAAAATAAGTCAAATTTATTTCAAGTTTGTTTGGCAAAATGACACCAATTCTTGTAAAATAAAAACATGAGAAATCTGAGATTTGTGATTGAATACAATGGCGGAAGTTTCTTCGGTTGGCAAAAGCAAAATGGGAAAAGGACGGTGCAAGGAGAACTGGAGCGTTGCTTTTTCGACCTGACAAAAGAGAAGGTTGTCTTTGAAGGAAGTGGACGTACAGATCGAGGAGTGCATGCACTTGGACAAGTTGCAAGTGTGAAATGTGAATGTGCAATCCCTTTGAAAAATATCAAATCAGCCCTCAACAATTTGCTCGATGGTGACATCAGAATTGTCAAAGTTGAAGAGGTTGATGAAGATTTTCACGCAAGGTTTTCCGCAAAGAAAAAGACATATGTTTATGTCGTCCAAGTGGGTGGACAGAGGAGCGCAATTGATTTTCAGACAATTGGATTTTTCCCTTATGATGTTGATTTTGAGAAAATGAAAAATGCGGCAAAATATCTTGTTGGAAAACACAATTTCAAGGCGTTTTCAAGTGCTGATACAAGCGTCCAAAACTTTGAAAGAGAAGTGTATGATGTCAAACTTTCAAAGAGGGGCAAAGTCATAAAATTTGAAATCACCGGCAATGGATTTTTGTATAACATGGTCAGAATCATCGTTGGCACATTGCTTGACATTGGCAGGGGGAAACTTGATGAAAATTGCATAAAAGATGCTTTTGAAAATTTGGATAGAAATTCACTTGGAAAAACAATGGAGCCAAACGGACTTTATTTGAAAAGTGTCAAATATCAATAAAAAATAGAAAAAACAGCGATTATGCGCTGTTTTTTGTTGTTTTTGAGGTGTTTTTAGAAAATCACATTCAAATTTGAATATTCAATAACCAAATATTTTTCTGCTCCACTCATTGTGAATTTGAAGACAATTTCGTATGTTCCTTTTGATGTATAGGTGGTTTTGTATGAATAAGACGCATCACTTGACTGAACGAAATCTTCTGTGCCTGTGCCAAATGGAATCTGTGCGCTCATCAATTTTGAGAATGGTTGAGACATACCTTCGTTTAAGGTGAAATCAACTGTCAAAGACTGAGGCTCTTCCGCGCTCAATTTCAAGATATTTTTGATGCTTGATATGTGGTTGATGACATTGTTTTTGAGTTCAAAACTTGTGGCTGTGTAGACATCTGAAGGGATGTTTCCTTGTGAAATATAAAGGTTTGCAGACATTGTGACAAGGGTACTTGTTTCTGAGTCTTCAACCCCGCCGACCCCAAGGTCGTTTGTCACTCTCCATGAGGACAGCATCGTGTAGGCGATTTTGTTGTCGTCGAAGATTGCGGTGTAGGTGCCTTTGGTCTTTTTGTTTGATTTGAAAGTAAGTTCGCTTTTTGTGACTGCTTTGTCCGCGCCATCGTTTTTGATTGTGTAAGTGCTGTCATTTGTGATGAGCAAACTATCTTCATAAACCCACGCAATAAACCTGCTGTTTGGTTTTGCAGTTGCTGTAAGGGTGACTTTTTTGCCTTCTGAGTATGAGCCAGCACCCATCACAGAGCCACCGCCAGTGTTGCTTGGAAGTCCAGTCCAATTTGATTTAACATTTATAGTGAAAGAGTCAGTTGTCCCACATCCGGTCAAAACCAGAAGTGGAAGTATGACAAGCAGCAATGCAAAAATACCAATTTTCTTTTTCATATTATGATAGTTCCTTTCTTGGAGAAATTTTATCGGAAAGAAGCCAGAAAAGTCAATCAAAAGAATACAATTACAAAAATAAAAACATTTATGAGTATTTCCGAGTCTCTTGCATATGATACTTTGGTGAGGAGTTTTTTATGTGGGAACTTTCTATTTCTGTTGACTCTAAAAATTTTGAGGTCGCAAGGTTTGTCTATCAGACTTTGAAGGCTCAAACGAGTGAATACGACACTGTCGTGACTTGTTATGAAGAATACGAAAAAATTTATGTGCTTTTGGCTTGCCCAGAAACAGAGCAGGTGCGTGTTTCAGGGATTGTTGAAAGGTGCATCATCAAAACAATATGCAATTTTTATAAAGAGAAGTTTTTGACTGAAAATCTTCACTTGCCTTCTCACGAGACCATGACGGTTATGGCTTTCAAAAAGGCTCTCATCAATTTCGACAAGGAAACGGACTTCTATCTCATAAGCAAAAACTTAAATTTGCAGAAAAACCTCTATTTAGACTCATTCTATTTCTTTCGTTTGAGAGCGCTAAGAGAGAAGTGGACAGAACTTGTCACGCTCGCAAACGAAAACAGTGATTATCTTGTCAGCAGTGATGCTTTCTTTGACCTTTTGAAATTTTTGATTGACAACCTTGAAATTGGTGAAGAAGAAATCAGTGTCTTTGAAGATGAGAAAGGATATTCGATTTGTTTGGGCAGAGACTCTGATGATTTTCAGTGCAACGAGCTATCTAGTGAGGGGTTGGTGTCGTCACTTATCGAACTGTGTCCAAAGAAAATCAACCTCTTTTGCAAGTCCGATGAAGGCACGGCTGGCTTTCTGTCAAAGATTTTCGAAGAAAGGGTGAATGTGTGCTATGACAAGGCGGTGGAGAAAATCACCGACAGACCAAATGCGGTTTTCGTTGGAAGGAAAGTTTGAAAAACTGAAAATTTTTCTTGACAACATTTTTGATGTGGCGTATAATTGAGGTAAGTATTTAGTAAAAGACAAGTAGCATTCCAAAAGACGCACAGAGAAAGGTTGGCTGGTGAAAAACCGAAGTTGATTGGAAAAAGTGAAACCACCTTTTATGTTTGAGATACGAAGAAAAGAGTGGCGGTTGAAATAGTTCAGTCGCAATTAAGGTGGAACCACGGTTTTTGAAAAATCGTCCTTAAAGACAAGGCATGACTTGTTTTTAAGGATTTTTTGTTTTTAGAGACAGGCATATTTGGAGGATTTTATTATGGAAAAGAAAGAACTCGATGAAAAATTGCAAAAGGCAAGACACAGTCTCGCACACATCTTGGCGAAGGCTCTTGTCTCACTTTACCCAAAGACAAAGTTGACAATCGGACCAGCGATTGAAGATGGATTCTATTATGATGTTGACCTTGACGAACAGTTGACGCCAGACCATTTCGACGCGATCGAAAAGAAGATGAAAGAAATCTTGAACAAGGGCGAGGAGTTTGTCAGAAAAGAAGTTTCAAAGGCAGAGGCACTCAAACTTTTTGCTGGGAATGAGTATAAGACTGAAATCATCAACGAACTTCCAGAGGGAGAAAAGATTTCTGTATACTACACAGGAGATGACTTCTTCGACCTTTGCAGAGGACCTCATGTTGAGAGCAGCAAAAACTTGCAAAACTATGCTTACAAAATCCACTCAGTCAATGGTGCATATTGGCGTGGCAATGAAAAAAACAAGATGCTCCAAAGAGTGTATGTTTATGCTTTTGCTGACAAAAAACAATTGAATGAGCACATCAATATGCTTGAAGAGGCAAAAAAGCGTGACCACAGAAAACTTGGAAAAGAACTCAAACTCTTTATGCTTTCTCAAGATGGACCAGGATTTCCATTCTATCTTCCAAATGGAATGATTGTCAAAAATCTGTTGGTTGATTATTGGCACGATCTTCACAGAAAGGCAGGCTATGCCGAAGTGTCAACTCCAATCATGCTTTCACGTCACCTTTGGGAGACTTCAGGACATTGGGATCATTACAAACAAAATATGTACACAACAAAGATTGATGATGTTGATTTTGCAATCAAGCCTATGAACTGTCCGGGTGGCATCTTGGTTTATAAAAATGAACCTCATTCTTACAGAGATTTGCCAATGAGAGTTGGCGAACTTGGTCTTGTTCATCGTCACGAAAAGTCTGGCGAACTTGGTGGACTCATGAGAGTGCGTTGCTTCACACAAGATGATGCTCACATCTTCATGACCCCAGAGCAAATCAAGAGCGAAATCAAAGGTGTTGTTTCACTTATTGACACAGTTTATAAAACATTCAATTTCAGTTATCATGTCGAACTTTCAACAAGACCAGAAAACAGCATGGGCAGTGATGAGGATTGGGAACTTGCAACGGCTGGACTTAGAGAGGCTCTTGACGATCTTGGGCTTGACTATGTTGTCAACGAGGGCGATGGGGCTTTCTATGGACCAAAAATTGACTTCCATCTTACTGATGCGATTGGAAGAACCTGGCAGTGCGGAACAATTCAACTTGATTTCCAACTTCCACAACGATTTGACCTTGAATATGTTGGTGAGGATGGCGAAAAGCACAGACCTATCATGATTCATAGGGTTGTTTATGGCTCTTTGGAGAGATTTATTGGGATTTTGATTGAGCATTTTGCGGGGGTATTCCCACTTTGGCTTGCACCAGTGCAAGTTAAGGTTTTGACTCTTACTGAAAGAAACAATGGATACGCAAAGAAGATTTATGACAAACTTTTTGCACATGGAATAAGGGTGGAACTCGATGACAGAAATGAGAAAGTTGGCTACAAAATCAGAGAAGCACTCTCAATGAAAATACCTTATCTTATCATCGTTGGTGATGAAGAAGAAAAGAACAACCAAATCTCAATCCGTGGAAGAGGTTATGAAAACAAGAGCGGTCTCAACCTTGATGATTTCCTTGTTCGCCTTGATGAAGAAATAAAGACGAAAAAGTTGAATTAGTTGTTTTCGGTGATGTCCTTAGCTTGGATAGAGTGGGACGTGTCCCCTGATGAAGAAATAAAGACGAAAAAAAATTAATATGCTATTTTTATAGAAATAGGCGTGCCTATCGACTTTTATCGACAAAATTTGATTTTTATCTTGAAAATTTGTTTGGTTTAATGTATAATTGTATGGTAAGATGACAAAAGGAGTAAAGATCAATGGGAATAAATGAATTGATAATTCCAATCGGGGTGATATTCCTTATGCTCGTTGTGGGGTTTTACTTCAAATAAAATAAAACGCCACGGGGCGTGAAGGGAGAGAGGATATGAATAGTATGTTGCTCGCATCAAACAGCGTTTGGAACTATGTTTTGATCGGTGTTGTTGCATTGCTTTTGATTGCTATGCCAATCATGATGAGCCAAAGAAACAAAAAAGAGTCTCAGAAGATTCAAGAACAAACAAATTCTTTGAAGGTTGGAGACAAAGTGCTCACAACAAGCGGGGTTTATGGGACAATCACAGAACTCAAGTTTGATGATTCAAAAAAATTGGTTGTGCTTGAAACTGGCGGAAAAACAAAGAGTTATATGACAGTTGACGCTTATGCAATCTACACAGTTTTCAAAAGCGACGAAGAAATTGCTCGTGAAGAAGCTTTGAAAGCAGAAGTAGAAAAGCGTGAAGCAGAAGTTGCAGCAGAAAAGAAAACTGCAAAAACTTCAAAGAAAGCTGCTTCAACTGAAGAAGTGAAAGCGGAAGAACCAAAGGTTGAAGAAAAAGCTGCACCTGTTGCAAGCGAAAAACCTGCTGCAAAGAAGACAACAAAATCTTCAAAGAAATAAGACTAAACACAAAGAAAGAGACATCAGTTGATGTCTTTTTTCGTTTTTTCGTGTGTTTTTTGTCGAAAAATAGTGAGAAATCTCTTCATTTTGCTTGATATTTCTTTGCGGGGGGGGGGTATACTAAAAATGAATATATAAATATATATTCATCGGTATACCTATGAAAAGAATATTGTCACTTATCTTTGTGGTATTTTTGTTTGCTGTGTGCTCAATTGCAGGCGGTGTTCTTTTGGCGGAAAGTCTTGGCTCATCTACAGAAAAAAATGAAGATAGGGTTACTGAAAATGCGACGACCGGCTACCGAATTTTGTTTGATCTAAATTATGACAACATCCCAGTCAATTATTTTGATCCATATTATGTCACAACCCCATCGGATTTGTACGACGATAGTACCATAACCAACGGCTCGTATGGCACGGATAGCATAAGAACAACTTCGGATGTAAGTGGAACAATCTATTCTTACAGTGGCGGAAAAATCGCCACCGTTTCAAACGACAATTCTTCGTCACATGGTGGTTCATATAAATTTGGAAATTCGTTAAGTTATAGCACATCACTTGCAAATTTGAATATATCTTTTTCTGTGTCTGGAACAGATTATAACACTGCGAAATTAACTAGTAAATCTGTTAAACTGAAATATGGTTGTATGCCAACAGCGGGCACTTATTATCTTAAAGCAACATTAACTGCGAGTTATAGTGGTGGAGCATTGTCAAGCAGTGTTAGAGCGATGAGTATTACAAAAAGTTCTTCATCAGTTTACTCACCTACTGGTCGAACTTGCATAACTGGACCGGGAGCATCATATATGCTTTTGAATGGTGGAGCGACAACTAGGACGATGAGTCTGCCAAAGCCAACAAGAGCGGGATATACTTTTGTTGGGTGGTATACAAAGAAAGTGGGCGGCGATCTTGCGACAGATTCGTTCTTTGTCACACAAAACTGGACTCTTTATGCACACTGGATTGCAAATGGCGGGAATGCGACCTTGCCAACAAAACAAAAGTTGACCGCAAACAAGACAGGTGGAACTGTCACACTTCCAAGAACATATCAAATAACAAACATATCCGTGTCATACTATGGATATGGTTTCAACATAAATTCGAGCGGTTATTTTGAAAGCCAAAACAAGGGCGTGCACAACTCACACTCTATGATTGGCATCAAATTTCGTGCAGAAATTGCAAATGCTTCATTTACGATAAAATACATAAGTTATGGAGAGAGCAACTATGATTATGCGATTTTCAGCAATTTAGATTCTGCTCTGGCTGACAGTTATACGGCGGACTCGTCGTATTTCAAGCGGACATACGGGGAGTCTTCTGCCACCGTAAAAACATTGACCTACACCGGTATATCGAGTGGGAATCACGAAATCTACATAAAATACAGAAAAGACGGCTCTAACAATTCATACAACGACACATTGCAATTATGGTTTGAAAATGATTTATATTGGCATGCCACATCAGAACCCGAAGCATATAAAAACCATTTCGTTGGTTTGCAATATGGAAGCCTGCCAACAGTGACTCGAACGGGTTATACATTCAATGGTTGGTATACTGCGGAAAGTGGTGGCACAAGAATCACAGAGACGTCAATCTATACTGGTGCCGACATATATGCACAGTGGACAATTAAGAGTTTTTATGTGACAGTTATAAAAGGGAATTATGGAGTTTCAGACATTACAAAGCCGGCGACATCGTGGAATT
>CAJUGX010000003.1 GCA_910586385.1 uncultured Christensenella sp. | reverse complement strand
ACTATTTAATTGAAAAGAGAGATAGAGATGGAACATTCATCTCTATCTCTTTTTTATGTCATACGTGATACAAATCGACATATTTTGTATTATATAGACATCAATTGCGACAGTTGTAGACAAATCTACAATTTGAGGGTTGACTTTTGATGGTTTGTAAGATATAATAAAAGCGATTTATTTGAGACTTTTTGATGAATAAGTGAATTTGAAATGTAAAGGTTGAGGTGAAGAAATGACTTCAAAAGAAAGAAGATTGATGAATGCAGTAAGGGTAGACCATGTTAACACTGCAAGACGTCTTTTGGAAGATGGTGTGGATATTAATGCTCGTGATGGGCTTGGAAATACAGCTATTATGGGAGTGAGAAGTGTCGAAATGTTGAATTTGTGCCTTCAACATGGTGCAAATTTGAATATGAAAAACAAGAAGCTGGATTCTGTCCTTACGGTATGGACAAAGAGACTTGACAGAACACAATGGGGCGAGACTCATCTTCCACCTTTGGCATCTGATGAATTGCTTAAAATTTGGGAAGTGGCAAGAAGAAAAGGCGTTGATTCAACCTCAGAGAACTTGGATGGTAAAAAGGCAAAATCATACTTGAATATGGAAGATCAAAACCAAAGACTCCTTGCTGGAAAATTGTGTAGTCACGAGGGACACATAAAAATAAAGAAAAGTGCCGAAGAAAGAGAAAGACAACAAAGAAAATCAGAGGGGAAACAATAGAAAAGAAGTCAAGTTGGCTTCTTTTTTTGCTATTTGATCATTCTTTGATCAACTTTGATGCTTGTTTGAATGCGGATTTTATTGCTTTTTGATGATAATAGTCGACATTCCCAGTTTCGGTGGTCTTTGATGATTTGAAGTGGAGGCAATAGTGTCCGTGGAAAGTGTTGTCTGAATCTGGGTAGCCGTGCATATAGGCTGAGAAACTGGCTGGGATGATTGTGCTTGAGTTGTATATGAGCACAACTGGGGTGTTGGCTGTTTGGGAGAAGTTTTCGTTTATGAAGTTGAAGTCTTCGTCAGAGTTTGGGATGACATCTGCATGATTTTCTCCACCTATTCTTTGAATGAAGAAATACTGCTTCGTGGAGAAATCAAAAACTTCGTACGGGTGGTTTGTCTCTAGCAAGATATTTATACCGTCATCCCATGTTATATCTAGAATGGCGTTTGATGTGTTTTCGACTCTTGTAAATTCTGTCTCATGAATGCGATTTGCACGGTTTACTTGTTTCTCCGTAGAGTTGGTATATCGAGACAACACTGGGTATGGAAAGATACAAGCGAAGGCGCAAAATGAAATCAAAAAAGCCAGTGCATAAAAGAAAATGGATTTTTTCATATTTTTATCTTGTGAAAAAGTTAGAAAAATATTTGTTTGAGAGAATTAAACTCAAGTTGTCCAAATAAACATATTTTATGTGGAATGTTTTTGTAACAACTTTTTTGATTTTTGGGACGATTGTGGGTGCTGGTTTTTCTAGTGGAAATGAGGTAGTCGTCTTTTTCAGCCGATTTGGGGTATGGTCATATCTTTACATTGTGATTGCCAGTGTATTGATGTTTTTTGTGTGTTATTTCTTTTTGAGAAAGGGGCAGAAGCTGTCTACATTTATACAAAAGAACAAATTTCTCAATTTTCTGGTCTTGGGCATAACAATTGTTTTTGGTGCATCGATGTTTGCTGGCATAAGAAATCTGTTTAGTTATTTTGATGACAAGTCATATTATTTTTTGACGGTTATGTTGATTTTGATAAGCCTCATTGTGACTGCCAAGGGGATTGGTGGGCTTGAAAAAGCAAATGCTGTTTTGACGCCGATTCTGACAATTGCATTTTTTGCTGTGGTGATTTTTGCTGGCAATGTCAAGGGGGTAACTCAAAGCAATGTGATGTCTTTTGCCGGTGTGTTGTACTGTCCGCTTTATGTCGCACTGAATTCTTCAATGAGTGTGTTTGTTTTGGCAAAGGCTGGTGAGAAGTTGAGCAAAAAACAGGCTCTTTTGTCAAGCCTGTTTTCCGCAATTATTTTGTTTGTTTTTTTGATGCTTTGCAACTTTGTTTTGCTCAAGAATGCAGACAGTTTCGTCAGTGAAATGCCAATCTTGTATATTGTAAGAAACAACAAATTCTTCTTTGTCTTGGAATATATTGTTATCTTGGTTGGGTGTTTTACAACTCTATTTTCACTGCTTTATACGATAAATGGTTCGCTTAAAAATTGTTTCAAAAATATGCATTTTTGCATGTTTTTGGCGGTTTTTCTGCCATTTGTCATAAGCATTGTAGGGTTTTCGGAAATTATCTCTTTCTTGTATCCTATTTGCAGTATTTTGGGGGTATTTGTGATTTTATTTTCGATATTTTCTCTCAACAAGGCTGACAATGTAATACATGCCAAAGGCAAGGATACACAAAACCATGGTCGCTGCCATCACTAAGTCAATCTTGAGGATTTGACCGCCATATACAATCAGATAACCAAGACCTGCCTTGCTGGTGAGATATTCTCCCATAATGCTACCAACCCAACTCATACCGACATTGATTTTCAGCACGGAGATGAAGTCTGGCATTGAGTGTGGGAGGACAAGTTTGAATAGGATTTGAAACTTGTTTGCATTCATCGATTTTAGGAGTAAGACTTTGCCTTCGTCAACGGACATAAATGCTGAGAGCATACTCATCGTGGTGATGACTACGCAAATCAGCACGCACATCAAGATGATGGCATTTGTGCCAGCTCCGACCCAGAGGATTATCATTGGACCAAGAGCGATTTTTGGCAATGAGTTCAGCACGACGATGTAAGGCTCGAATATCTTTCTCACTTTCTCATTCCACCACAAGAGAATGGCGATGATATAACCAACTGCTGTTGCAATAGCAAATCCAATCAGGGTTTCATATAAGGTCACCCAAGTGTTGGACCAGAGTTCGCCAGTTTGGGCGAGAGTGATGATTTGTTTGACTATCCTTGAAGGGGAGCTTACAAAGAAAGGGTCAAGCACTTTGTAGTAAGTGAGAAGTTCCCAAAGTCCCAAGAAGGCGACCAAGAGAAATATTCGGAAAAATATAATAAAGAATTTGTCGTATCTGAGTTTTCTTACATACAATCGATGAGTCTTGGAGAATGTTTTTTTATTTATTTTTTTTGTTTTCATTGTCAAGTTCTCTCCATAACTTATCAAACAAAACCGAGAATCTTTTGTTTTCTCTACGCTTCAGAGGAGTCTCTTCTTCCATGTTTGGCAAGATTATGTCTTTGACAGTTGCTGGTCTCGATGAAAGCACGATGATTTTGTCTGACATTGAAATTGCTTCAGAAATGTCATGTGTGACAAGAAGGGCGGTCTTTTTTTCGCTCTTTATAATTTGATATACGTCATCGCAGACAGAAAGTCTTGTCTGATAATCAAGGGCAGAAAATGGCTCATCAAGAAGGAGAAGTTCTGGCTCAAGGGCGAGGGTGCGAATAAGTGCTACACGCTGTCTCATTCCGCCACTTAGGTTTCTTGGCTTTTTGTCCTTGAAGCCGTCAAGCCCATATTTTTTCAGAAGGGTTTCCGCTTTTTTCAATTTTTCAGTTTTGTCTTTCGGTTTTTGAATTTCAAGTCCAAGAGTTATATTTTTCCATACGCTGCGCCACTCAAAGAGTTGGTCACGCTGAAACATATAACCTATTTTTTTTGTGTCAATCTTCTTTTCACCAGAAAGAAGAATTTCACCAGATGAAGGTTTCAAAAGTCCAGCGGTCAGTGAAAGAATTGTTGTTTTTCCACAACCACTTGGTCCAACAAGCGAAGCAAATTCTTCTTTTTCAATATCAAAGTTGACATCGTTAAGGGCAAAGATTTCGTCCTTTTTTGTTTGATAGAAGTAGTTTACATTTTTGAATGATAATATGTTGCTCATATTTTTCCTTTGTGACAGGCAATAAAGAAAACATTGCCTTACAATATCATTCTATTTTTGCTTTTGATTTTTGTTAAATAAAAATCGGTGACACATTTTCTTGAATATCTGTTTCGAGGAGTTTAGAATTTGGACAAAAGTTGAAAAGAGGGGCTTATGGACGAACAAGAGTTGAGGCAGGCTTTGTGCAGGCGAGCGATTGGATTTGAGTGCGATGAGATTGTGGAAGAGTATGTCACCGATGAGAATGGTTTGGCAGTGCTTTCCAAAAGAAAGATAACAAAGAAGTTTAATCCACCTGATGTTGCTGCACTCAGGTTTTTGCTTGACCAAAGCAACTTTTCTGATGACGACATCTCAAAGATGACTGATGAAGAACTTTTGAGAGAAAAAGAGAGGTTGTTGTCGCTTTTGAAAGAGAAGGAGGAGAGAAAATGAGAATGCAAATTTGTAAAACGCAACAGGGCTGTGATTTTTATGGTTGCAAAAATCTTGCAAAATACAGTTTCAGCACGAAGGGATTCTTGCGAAAAGACCTTGTGTTTTGTGAGAGTTGTATGAAAGAGATGTTTGAGTGTTTCTCAAAAGAATGTGTGCCAAAACCAATTGATGCACCATTCAAAAACAAAAGGAGTGGAAATGAAAAGAAATAACAAAGAAAATTTGGTGAAAGAGACGCTGGAAGATTATGCAAAGAGAGTGCGAGAGAGAAAACCATTTGACAGTCAATGGCAACTCAACATGAATTTCTATATGGGAAATCAATATTGCGATGTTGGTTATGGCGGAGCAGTGAGAGATGTTGAAAGAGAATATTTTTGGCAAGAGCGAGAAGTGTTTAATCACATTGCACCAATCATTGACATAAGACTTTCAAAACTTTCCAAAATCAAACCAAAGATGATGATTTGTCCGTCGACAAACGAAGAGCAAGATATCTACACTGCAAAGGTCGGCAAAAAAGTTCTTGATGTTGTGGGAAACAAACTTGGCATCATGGCAAAAATCAACCAAGCGACAAAGTGGAGTGAGATTTGTGGGACAAGTTTTTATAAAATTTCATGGAACAGCAATCTGGGACAAGTTGTTGCTCTTGAAGAGGATGGCAAAAAGATAAAAAGTGGAGAAGTTGACATTTCGGTTTGCTCACCATTTGAAATCTATCCAGACAGCGCAACTCATGAGAGTTTGGATGAGTGTCAGAGTTTGATTCATGCAAGGGTTTATTCGGTGGAACAAATCAAGCACATGTATGGAGTTGATGTTGAGGGCAAAGATATCAATGTATATTCGCTTGATGGCACAACTTCGTCGCTTGGTGGACTTGGCATTGCTGGGCATTCGACCAAACTTGTTGAGACTGTCAGAGGAAATAGTGCGATTGTGCTTGAAAAATATATCAGACCAAGTGCAGAGTTTCCAAACGGAAGATTTATCATTGTTGCGGGAGATTGCTTGGTTTATGATGGGGAGTTGCCTTATCAAAATGGAATTGATGGCAAAAGGGATTTCCCATTTGTCAGACAGATTTGCAACGAAGAAGTCGGGAATTTTTGGGGTGTCAGCATGATTTCAAGACTTATTCCAATCCAGAGAGCTTACAATGCTGTCAAAAATCGAAAGCATGAATACATAAATCGCTTGACCTTGGGAGTGCTTGCTGTTGAGGACGGAAGTGTTGACATAGACAATTTGGAAGAAGAAGGGCTTGCTCCGGGGAAGATTTTGGTCTATAGGCAAGGCTCAACTGCACCTGCATTTTTGGGCGGAGAGAATTTGCCTGCCGATTTTGAAAAGGAAGAAGAGAGACTCTTGAAAGAGTTTTTGACGCTCAGTGGCACAAGTGAGATTGGTTCGATGGAAAATGTGTCGGCAAGTTTGAGTGGGGTCGCTCTTGAGCTTTTGATTGACGAAAATGAAACTCGTCTCAAATTTACGACTGACAGCATCAAGGCTGCCATCAAGAATGTTGCAAAACAAATCCTCAGACTCTATAAGCAGTTTGCTGTTGTGCCAAGACTTTTGAAAATTGTTGGTGAGAATGGAAATCTTGACGTGATTTATTTCAAGGGAAGTGATTTGTCAAGTGATGATGTCCAATTTGACACCGAGAGTGAAAGCAACGAAACATTGTCTCAGAGAAGAAATATGATTTTTGATCTTCTTGACAAAAACCTTCTTTGTGATGAAAATGGCAAAATCTCAAACTCTATGAAGGCAAAAATCATGGAGAACATTGGCTTTGGAAACTGGGAAAACTCTGTCGATTTGACCGACTTGCATATCAAAAATGCCGACCAAGAAAACAACACTATGCTTTCTGGCAAGTCGGTGGAAGTGAAAGAGATTGATGACGATGACATTCATCTTACGCAACATATCGCTTATATGCTTAAGGTGATTTATGTGGGCGGTGTTGACAAGAAAGCTGAAGAGGTCTTCTTGACGCACATAAGAGGTCATAAAGAAAAACTTGCAAAAGAGAATGTAGGTGACGAAAAGAAATAAACATCTGAAATTATTTGGGAGAGAAATTATGGAAAATGAAGAAATTGTTGGGGAACAACCTGAAGAAACTCAAGGCTCCCCATTGGAAAACTCTGAAGAGACTGTTTGTGAAAATGAACAAAGTGAAGCAGAAAGGGGCGTTCCCATTGGAAAATTTAAGAGTGTAGATGACTTATATCATGCTTACAACAGTCTGCAATCAGAGTTTACCAAAAAGTGTCAAAAGTTGGCTGAGATTGAGAAAGACAAAGCGGTTGCACCTTCCGAAGAAGAATTGGAGGGAGGTTTGAAATCGTTCCTTTTGGAAAATCAAGAGGCATATTTTTTTGTTGACGAAATCAAAAACAGAGTTTTCTCTGACGAGAAATTGAAGGCAATGGAAAAACCTTTTGACAAAGTATGGGCTGAAATGATTTATGAAAAACTTAGAGGCTCAAACAAAGCAAACGAACCTTTGGTTCAAAATCTTATTCTAAAAGATGAAAAAATAAAAGACTTGGTTATTCAAAATTATGTCAAAGGACTGGAAGAAAATAAAGCACCTGTTGTTATGACAAGTGTGACTGGTGAGAGAGTGGCACGCATTGCCACTTCCAAGCCAGACACTTTCGAAGAGGCAAAACAAGCAGTGCTTGATCTTTTGTCATAGTTTTGCATGCCTATAAAGGAGAATTTGATGGTTACATTATCAAGTGCTGAAAATGTGCTCAAGGATGTGTATTTGGGTGTTATTGCAGACCAAATAAACACAAAAACAAATCCACTTTTCAGCAAAATCAAAAGAAGCACAAGAAATATCGTGGGAAAAGAGGTTAGGGTGGTTGCACCTATCGGCATCAATGGAGGGATTATGGCTGGAAGTGAAACAAGCGAACTTCCAGAAGGCGTGGACAGACCATACCTCTCATTTGTTGCACCTCTTAAAAATCTTTATGGAAGATTTGAAATCAGCGACAAGGCAATTCGTTGCTCTTCAACTGACGTAAACTCTTTTGTCAATCTTCTTCAAGATGGGATGGACAGCCTTTTGAAGGCAAGCATCTTCAATCTTTCAAGAATGATTTATGGAGACGGAACTGGCGCTCTTGCAACAATCTCTGTTGCAACAGGCAAAACCGTTTCAATCAGCGACTATGTTGACGCTGTTGCTCCAGGAATGTTTGTTGACATTTACAACGGCGAGACATTGGTTGCGTCAAACATCATGGTCAAAGATGTAAACAAATTTTCAAAGGTTGTCGCTCTTGGAACTTTGCCAAGTGGCGTCACTCTTGAAACTGGATACAAACTTTATGCTCACAACTCAAAAGACAACGAAATCGTTGGTTTGAGAGGGATTGTGGAAAATTCAACATTGTATGGAGTGAATAAAGCCGACTATCCAATCATGAATGCAATGACTTACACTGGCAAGACAGGGGATGCTTTTGATGAAGACTTTGTTCAAAAAATCATTGATGAGCTCGAAATGAACGGAACATCTGTAAACTTCATCAATTGCTCTTACGAACTCAAGCGTATCTATCAAAGATATTTGACTTTGTACAAGAAGAACATTGAGTACACAACATTGGAAGACGGAATGAAAGTATTGACTCACTTTGGTACACCAATCGTGCCAACAAGTCAACTTAAAGCAGACGAGTGCTATTTCCTCAACACAAACGACTTCGCTTTCTACGAACTCGGCGATTGGAAGTGGCTTGAAGATGAAAGCGGAAGAGTGCTTAGACAACATCAAAGCAAACCTGCATATTCTGCAACTTTGGTGAAATACACAGAGCTTGTTTGCCAAAAACCAAATGGCGTTGCATTCTGCAAAAATATTCCAACAACAATTCCAAATGCGTAAATTTGAGGATTGAAATATGAAAAGGTTTTTTGTGGTTGAAAGTGACTGTCTTGGAATTGTCCAAAGGCTTAAAGAAATTGACGGTGGATACTTTCTTGTCTTTGACATTGACAAGAAAAAGTACGAACTCCATGATAAGTCACAGATGAGGAACTCTTATTGTCTGACATTTCCATTTGACCAGATTGATGAGAGAATGGTTGACATGGCAAAAAAGACGAGAGTGCAAAATAGTGATGCTCTTTTTGAGGAGATGGAGAGAGAAAATAAAAGAAGACAAGATCAGGTCATTTCAGCCACGATGAAAACCTTTAAGGAGAAATTGTATGAAAGTTAAAGATATTCTCAAACTTGCATTGGAGTTTGTTGGAGAAAAAGAACTGCTTGAAAAGGTGAATAAGAGCGACGAAAATCAAGGGGTTGAGGAAATTGTTTTCAGTGAAAGAGAGCGGCAAAAACTTGATGAAATGCTTTTATGTTTCAACATGGTGAATCAAGAGATTGCGAGCGACTATCTGCCATTTTTGACAAAGGAAACACTTGCTGCAACAAGAGGAATGTTTCTTTTTTCTGAGTTGTCAAAGAAGGTTGTCAACATCTATGAGGTGAAAGACAAGTTTGGATTCAATTTGAATTTCAAGGTGATTTCAAATTGTGTTGAGACTCGAAAGAGTGCAAAAACAGTTGTGTATAGTTTCTTGCCAGAGAGCTTGGAGATTGAAGATGAAGTTGAGTTTTGCAATGGGTTGTCTGCGAGAGTGTATGCCTATGGAGTTGCAAGCGAATTTTTGCTTGTAAGTGGACTAAGCAGTGATGCAGAGATTTGGGAAGAACGATACAAAGAGAGTTTGTTTATCTTATCTAGGAAGCGCGGTGAGCATAGACTTCCAAAAAGGAGTTGGCGTTGATTTTCTATAAAAATACAAAGAAGTATAAAAAAACAAAGACTCGAAATTTGATTTTCTCAATCTTTCAAAATGGGATTGTGACAGACAAAGATGACTCGATTTTGGAGGCAAATGTTTGCAAAGATGCTTACAATGTCTTTTTCTCGGGTGGCACAATAAAGACTGGTTTGGGATTTGAAGAGTTCAATGCGCCAGCAAACAAAGAGAATCTTGATGAGTGTCACAATTTCAATTTTGCAGAGATGCTTGATGAAGTTCAACACCTTTGGATGGATAGATGGTACAACAACAATACAAACAAATATTATTATCAACTTCTGATGGTTGATTCAAAAAATATGCTTTATGGAGTTGTTGTCCCAGATGCACACGAGGGGAATGTTATTCCCAAATCTACCAAGCTTAAAGGTAAGCAAATCTACTTTGGCAGAAACTATCGTATTGAAAATTTGGATAGTTCAATCTTCTTCACTGACCAGGGGATGATCTATTTGACCTATACTGGAGAACAGATTTTTGAAAATGTGCCAGAGATGATTTCGTGTGTTGTACACTATGGAAATTTCTTTGGAATTACAAACAAAAATCGAAATACGCTTGTGTACACCAAAAATTTGAATTTGACTGAATGGGATAGCGAGCAGAGTTCGACAATCGAATTTCTGGATAATCGTGGTGCGTTTACGAAATTGGTTTTGTTTAATGATTATGTATATTTATTCAGAGAATACGGCATAACGAAGATTTCACTCTACTCTTCAAAAGACAATTTTTCTTTCACACATATCTACACTTCTACATCCAAGATATTTGAGCAATCAGTCTGTGTATGTGGCGATGCCGTTTGGTTTGCAACAAGAGATGGACTTTATAAATTCAATGGAAACTCAGTCTCGAGAATCTTTGAAAATTACAATGGCTATCTCAAAAACTGCGACCACGCAAACTGCACTGCAGCATGTCTTGACGGAAAGTATTATCTTGCAACAAGGTGTAATTTTGATGATGGACAAGTTGTTGGATGTGAGAAAGGAGAATATGTAAACAACATACTTTTTGAGTTTGATTTGATTGATGGCGGTGTGAATATTTTGCGAGGTGTTGATATAAGAGAACTGCTCGCATTTGACACACCTTTTCTTAGAAAACTTTGTGCATGCTTTTACAATGAAAACAAGCAGATTGTTGGTCAGCTTAATCGCCATGGAAAAACATTTGAAAAATCAAATGAAAAGAGTTGGCAATCAGTATATTCTGACCTTGGAGAGGTTGACAAAAGAAAATGTGTTAAGAGTGTGATTTTGACATCAAAATATGACTGTGATTTTGAAATTGCTTCTGATGAAGAAACAAAGAAAATACATATTTATGGGCAAAAAAATGAACAACGATTGCAAATTTGTGTTTGCGGAAGAAAGTTTAAGTTTGTTTTTAAGACAGAGAACGAACAAATTGAAGTGATAAAACCCGCCGTGGTTTTCGATGTATTGCAATGAAAATAATATATTTTGATATGACCAAGTTTTGTATTTTGAAATCTTTCTATGAGAATGGAGATTACCAAATAAGAAATCATTTGATAAATGATTTTAAGGTTTTTGGGAGGAAAGATGAATATTTGGAATGATATATTGAGCATTGTCGTAAGCAACGGGATTTTTGCAATTTTGTTTGTTTGGCTCTTTTGTTATCAACTTAGAGACAGTTCGAAAAGGGAAAGTAAGTATCAAGATACGATTGGACAATTGACATTACATCTGAGGGTTTTGGATGATGTCAAACAAGATTTGACTGACATAAAAGAGTTTTTGAAAAATGGAGATTGTGATGAAAAAATTCTTTAAGAAAATGGGTGATTACAACTTTTGGGTGAGTCTCTCTGCAGGAGTTGTAATTCTTCTCAATGCTTTCGGAGCGGCATTTGGTTTTTCAATAAAAAATCAAATTGTTGAAGATTGCATTATGGCGGTTGCTGGTATGCTTGTTGTTTTTGGTATTGTCAATATGAAAGGTGATGATGGCGAAAACAATGACAAAGATGATTGCAATGATGAAAATGATTGCAAAGAATAAATATGTATAATTGCGTATAAATATACAAATGTGAGAAAGGCGGGTGAATAGGGATTTGCTCGCTTTTTTTGTTGACTTTCTATAATTCTGCGTAAATTGGGACAAATTGTGGCAATTTATATAAATATATATTTATTATTCTAAATGCTTGAAAATGGGAGAAAAATATGTTAAAATAATCTTATAAAAAGGGGGTATTATGAAAAAGATTTTGTACACGATTTTGTCAATCTGCGCAATTGTTTATATTGTGTTTTTGTCGCTCAATATCTTTATCACTAAGGGATTGTGGACTCCAAGTTGGGGTGGATTCCAAAAGTGGTTTGACATCATTGTAAACTTTGGTGGTGTTGCCATCATCTTTGCGTTTGCGCTTGTAAACTTTGCAGGAAGTCCACTCAAGGTTGCATTCTTTATTGCGCTTATTGTTGCGATTATTTTGTATATCGTGGTTTTGAGCGCACCAGAACCACTTTTCAAACTCTTCGGTGGAAAGAAGGCGGAAGCCGAATTTTTGATGAGTTTGTTTTAGATAGTGTGGCTTTTGCTGAAAATCTTGCCTAGGGGGCATTGTGAAAAAATTTATCATTATTGATGGAAATAGTTTGGCAAATAGGGCTTTTTATGCAATGCCCTATTTATCAAATCGAAAAAAACAACCTTCCGGAGCTGTTTTTGGTTTTGCAAATCTTATCACGAAATTGATCTTGGAACAGAGACCTGACTACATTGCCGTTGCTTTCGACCATGCGAGAAAAACATTTAGGAATGAGATTTATGAGCAGTATAAAGGGACAAGGAGAGAAACGTCTCCAGATTTGATTTTTCAGTTTGGTGTGATAAAGCAAATGCTTGCTGACATGGGTGTGAAAACTTTTGAGCACTCCGGAATTGAGGCGGATGACATAATTGGCACTGCTTCAAAACTTTCCGGTGTGAAAAACATTTTGGTCACTGGAGACAGAGATTTGTTGCAGCTTATTTCTCCATCTACAGAAGTTTGGTTGACTAGAAAAGGTGTGACAGAAGTTGATGTTTTCGATGAAAATGCTTTGTTTGAAAAATATGGATTGAAGCCAAGTGGCATAATTGATTTGAAGGCATTGATGGGGGATGCCTCTGACAACATCCCTGGTATCACTGGGGTTGGAGAGAAGACTGCATTGTCACTACTTTCAAAGTATGGCAATCTTGATGGTGTTTTTGCTCATGTTGAGGAGATCACTGGGAAACTTAAAGAGAAGATTGAAACAGGAAAAGAAAGTGCTTACATGTCAAAAGCATTGGCGACAATCAAGACTGATTGTGAGATAGATTTTGATATTGAGGACTGCAAATATAATTTTCCATTCTCACAAACGGTCAGGGATTTCTTTGAGGAATGGGACTTCAGAAGCCTGACTGCGAGAAAAGATATTTTTGCAGAAGGAGTGACTTCGAAGAGTGTTGAAGTGAAGGGTGTGCTTCTTGAGAATATGCAAATGGTTGATGATTTTGCAAAACAAATCAAATCTTCATTTGCTTATGATCTTGGTGAGCTGAAATTCTATTTTGGTGGAGACAAATATTTTTATGTAAAGAAAGAAATTGATTTGTTCTCTGAATGCCTTGATGCGAATGAAGTTTTGAAATCACTCAAGGGTGTTTTTGAAAATTCTGATATTTTGAAAATCACAAATTCATCTAAAGAAGATATAAAGATTTTGTCTAAACTTGGGATAGAACTTAAGAATTTCTTTGATATTGACATTGCAAACTATGTGCTTTATGCTGGGCTTGCAAAATCCGAAAAGCCAGACATTTCACAGTACTTCTCTTTGAAAAATGAATATCAAACTGAAATGGCAAAGATGGGAGTTGACAAACTCTATTATGATGTCGAGCTGCCTCTTGTTGATGTTTTGGTTGCTATGGAAGAAGAGGGTTTTAGGATTGATGAGGATGTGCTTGAGGTATTGGCTGAAAAATATGGCGCGCAACTCAAGTCAATTACTCAAAAAATATACGAACTTGCTGGGCAGGAGTTTAATATCAATTCCCCAAAACAAGTTGCAGAAATCCTCTTTGACAAACTTGGGCTCAAGGCGTTTAACAACAAAAAGCGCTCAACAAACTCTGATGTGCTTGAGGACATAAAGTGGCAACATGAAATCGTTGAGTATATAATTCAATTTAGAAAAGTTGGAAAGCTTCTTAGCACGTATATAAATGTCTACCAAAGTATATGCAAGACTTCGGGCAACGTTGTGCATACGGTGTTTAATCAGACTTTGACATCCACTGGAAGGCTCTCAAGTTCTGAGCCGAACATGCAAAATATTCCGACAAGAGATGAGGAAGGCAAAAATTTGAGAAAAATCTTTGTCTCAAAATATGAAGATGGGGAGATTATCTCTGCTGATTACAGCCAAATCGAACTCCGACTTCTTGCAAACATGGCAGAAGAAGATGGAATGATTGATGCTTACAAAAATGGAATTGACATTCATACCAAAACGGCTAGTGAAATTTTTGGAGTCCCGGTCAATAAAGTTTCTTCAACTCAGCGAAGAGATGCGAAGGCGGTGAATTTTGGTATCATATATGGAATAAGTGATTTTGGTTTGTCGCAAAACATCAAAACGTCGGTGAGTCAAGCAAAACAATACATTGAGAGTTATTTTGACAAATATCCAAAGATCAAATCATTCATGAATGGCAATGTGGAATTTGCAAAGGAAAAGGGCTATATCAAGTCATACTTTGGGAGAATTCGTCACATTCCTGAAATAAATTCTTCAAACATCAATGTCAAAAAGTTTGGTGAAAGAGTCGCCATGAATATGCCTCTTCAAGGGACTGCATCTGACATTATCAAAATGGCGATGGTGGAAGTCTTCAAAAAACTTGATGGAATGAGAAGTCATCTGATATTGCAGGTGCATGATGAGCTTATCATTGATGCTCCAAAAGAGGAGGTGTCAGAAATGAAAAAGCTTCTCAGAGAATGTATGGAAAATGTTTGCCATTTTGTCGTTCCTTTGACAGTTTCTGTTGAAAGTGGGAAAAATTTGTTTGAATGTAAGTAAAATGTGCAAATTTTATTGACTAAATTGATTAAAATAAGATAAAATAAAACTGGTGATATAATGCAATATTCAAGAAAAATGGGGTTGGATTTTGGCAAGGCAAGGATTGGTGTGGCATTTTCAGATTTGTCATCAACAATTGCGAGTGCTGACCATATCCGAAAGTCACAGGGTGAGGAAAACGACTTGATTTATTTTGCAAACCTCATCAAAGAAAAGGCTGTTGACAAGGTTGTGTTTGGCTTGCCACTGAATGCAGATGGGACGGAAAGTGAAATGTCTTTGGCTGTGAGAGGATTTGCAGAAAAATTGTCAAAAATTTCTGACACAGAAGTTTGTTTCCAAGACGAAAGGTATACATCATTTGAAGCAGAAGAGTACTTGAAAGAGGCAGGCATCAAGTGGGAAAAACGAAAAGAACTTTTGGACAAGGTTTCTGCACAAATAATATTGCAAAACTATCTTGATGAAAATCCAAATAAATAAAGGAGAGTTTTTATGGATAAGAAAAAAATGAAGCAAATTGAAGAAGTTTCAAAAGAAGCAGAAAAGGAAATCGAAAGAGAAGATATTCTTGACATTCTTTTGGATGAAGATAACAAGGATCCAATCGTTCTTCTTGACAACAATGGAAGAAGATTGACATTCGAACAAATTGCAGTTATTCCTTACAATGAAAAAATCTACTGCGTTTTGAAACCTGTTGACAAGATTGACAATGTTCAAGATGATGAAGCAATTGTCTTCTATGTTGAAGAGAAAGAAGGGGAAGAACCTGTTTTGATGGTTGAAACAGATGAAAAGACAGCAATCAATGTCTTTGATGAATATTACAACCTTCTTGATGAAGCAGAAGCAAGCAGTAAGAAACCTAAAAAGAACTAATTTGAGTTTTGTTTATGTATGTTGAAATATGAATGGCACTTTTGTGCCATTTTTTCATTTGTTTGAATAAAATGGTCAGATTAGTGCATCCTAATATTACAAGGATTGAATGCCTTGAAAGGGAGGTAAACTATGTTTGGAAGAAGAAAGTCGGAAGATAAGGCTTGCAAAAGTGCGAATGTTGAAGCTGAAAGAGAAATGACTTCATCAAAGAAGAATTCTTCCTCTTCAAAACAACAATCAAAATCAAGTTGTTGTGGAAAGAGATCGGGCTCAACAAAAAATTGCAAATAGTTGACCAAACTAAAAAAAGAACTTGTCAATAAGATAAGTTCTTTTTTTAGTTTGAGATATTTTAGGTGTGCGATGATCTATGAAAGGTATTTGTCCCATTCGTTTGGGAAGGGGATGTTGAGGTTGATTTGTTTGCATGTCTGAGGATGTGTGAAGGAGGCTTCTTTCAATATAAGAAAAGTGTGGTTTTCTGACTCGGTCACGGAAGAGTAGATGTGGTCGCCAATCAAATTGTGTCCAATGCTTGAGAGGTGAACTCTTATTTGGTGTGTTCGTCCGGTTTCAAGCTTGAGTTTGGTGAGAGAGTAGGTGACAAACTCTTTTTCAATTGTTGCATGGGTCACTGATGGTTTGCCATCTTTGGACACGACCCTTTTCATTTGGTTTATTCCATTTTCATTTATAGTGAGAATTGGTTTGTCTATTGTAAAATTTTTCTCGCCGAATTTTCCTCTGCAGAGAGCATAATATGTTTTATCAATGTTTTTGAGGTTGTTGTACGCTGAGTTTGATTTTGCGACTATGACAATGCCAGCGGTGTCCTTATCAAGCCGATTTACCATTCTCAAAACAAAATTTTGGTCTTTTGTTTGCATATATTTCACAATTCTTCCACCAAGATTATCTTGGTAGTGCGAACGGGTTGGGATGCAAGCGAGAAGATGTGGTTTGTTTACTGCTAAATACTCATCATCTTCATAAATCACTTCCAATTCTCCATCACAAGGCTGTATAGCGCTTGCTGGGTGAGGGTTTTTCATGATTTCGAGAATATCTCCATTGGAGATGCGGTGATTGATTTTACAATATGTGCCATTGACTTTGAATGACCTTTCGTTCTTTCGTAAGGCTTTGATAAAATGTTCCGAAAAGCCAATTGATTTGAGCCAGAAGTAGATTGTTGGTTGTTTTAGTGATGAATGGTCTCTGATTATGTATTTTTCATATGTTTCCATATGGTGATGATATCACAAACGACTTCAAATTCAAAGTTTTTGCGCTGATATTGTTGACTTGTTTTGCTTTTGTATGATAAAATCAAAGTGTTTATAAAAGCTATGATAAAAGACTAGTAGGTGTGGAATATCATTCAGAGAGCCTGAGGTTGCTGAAAATCGGGTATGAAGGACTGCATTGAATTCACTTTTTAGCTGAATCTTGAACAAGAAATAGTAGAGATCTCCGCATAGCAATGCGTAAATTGCAAATAAGTCATCCTTGTGATGAGAAATTAGGTGGTACCACGATCAAAAATCGTCCTAATAGTTAGGGCGATTATTTTATTAAAAGGAGCAGAAATGAAAGACGAACTTAACCAAATTATGAATGAAGGGACGGAAGAGATTTCTTCCGCAAGTGATTTGAAGTTGCTTGATGAGATAAGGGTGAAATATCTCGGCAAAACAGGAAAGCTTACTCAAATTTTGAGAGGTATGAAAGATGTCGCTGCGGAGGCTAGAAGGGAGATTGGTTCTCTTGCAAACAAGGTGAGAGAAAAAATTGAAACCGCACTCACAGAGAAGTTGTGCAAGCTTGAAAATGAAAAGCTTCTTGCTGACATGGAAAATGAAAAGGTTGATATCACAGAGCCTAGCACTGGGGTAAAGCGTGGGGCTTTGCATCCTTTGACACGCTTCAACAACAAATTTATTGATATTTGCGTTGAAATGGGTTTCACAGTTATTCAGACTCCGGAAATTGAAACTGATTATTACAACTTTGAAGCGTTGAATGTGCCAAAGAATCATCCGGCAAGAGATATGCAAGACTCGTTGTATATCACAGACTCAATTTTGATGAGGACTCATACTTCTCCTGCGCAAGTACATGCAATGGAAACACTTAAGCCTCCATTCAAGATTGTTTGTCCGGGAAGGGTTTATAGAAATGATAATGACAGTTCTCACTCGCCAATTTTCAACCAATTTGAAGCGCTTGTAATTGATGAGAATATCGGTCTTAAAGACTTTATGATTATGGTGAAGGAGATGGCGGTGCGTCTTTATGGAAAAGATGTAAAGATGAGAGTTAGGCCTTCATATTTCCCATTCACAGAGCCAAGTATTGAAATTGATGCGACTTGTCAGATTTGTGGTGGCAAAGGGTGTGCGCTCTGCAAGGGGACTGGTTTCTCAGAGTTTTTTGGTGGTGGGATTGTGAACCCTGCAATTTTGGAAATGTCTGGTATTGACAGCAGCAAATATTCTGGTTTTGCATTTGGTCCAGGAATTGACAGAAGTGTTATGATTACAAACAAGATTCCAAACATCAAGTATTTGTTTAGGAATGATCTTAGATTCTTGAAACAGATGAGATGATTGTATGTATTATGCGTCATAATACGCTATATATTGTGTATTATGCAATTAAAATGAGAAATTAAATGGAGAATAAAAAATGAAAGTAACATATAAGTGGTTGAAAGATTTTGTTGATTTGAGTGATATTTCGGCGGAAGAAGTTGCGGAAAAACTTACTGTTTCTGGTTTTGAGGTTGAAGATATAATCTATCAAAACAAATATTTGCACGATGTTTATGTTGGGAATATTGTGAAGATTGAAAGGCATCCAAACGCTGACAAACTCGTTGTTTGTCAAGTGAATCTGGGTTGGAAACAAGTGCAAATCATTACCTCTGCAACAAACGTTTTTGAGGGGGCAAATGTGCCGGTCTCTTTGGATGGTGCAGATCTTGCAAATGGTGTGAAAATTAAGCCTTCTGCAATGCGCGGTGTTGTAAGCGATGGTATGTTCTGCTCTGGAGAAGAGTTGGGTATTGATGAAAACTATTTTGAAGGCGCAGGAATCAATGGTATTTTGATTTTGCCAAAAGATTTTGAGATCGGTGCAAAAATTGAAGACGTTTTGATGCTTGATGATGTTGTTTTTGATATCAATGTCACTCCAAATCGTCCAGATTGCAACAGTGTTGTTGGAATCGCAAGAGAAATCTGCGCAATGTTTGGCAAAGATTTCAAAGAAATTGATGTTTCTTATAAGACTGTTGGTCAAAACGTAAATGATTTTGTTAAGGTTGATGTGAAGACTGCAAATTGTCCAAGATATATGGCTTCATATATCAAAAATATCAAGCTTGAGAGATCTCCTCTTTGGATGAGAAGCAGACTTGCTGCTGTTGGTATCAAACCTATCAACAATATGGTTGATATCACCAACTTTGTGCTTGTTGAACAAGGTCAGCCTATGCATGCGTTTGATTATAAGTATATTGATGGGCACCAAATTGTTGTTCGTCAAGCGACAGATGGTGAAAAGATTGGGGTTTTGAATGGCAACACATACGAACTTGATAAAGATGTTATGGTGATTTCTGACAAAAACAAGCCTGTTGTTATTGCGGGAGTAATTGGTGGAACGAACTCTTGCATCAACGATGATACCAAAGAAACTGTGTTTGAATGTGCTGTTTTTGACTTGAAGAGTGTAAGACTTACTGCCAAGAAGTTTGGTCTTAGAACAGATTCTTCTGCAAGATATGAAAAAGGGGTAAACATCAATTCTCCAAGCATCGCTTTGAGACGAGCGTTGAATTTGGTTTGCATGCTTGGTTGTGGAGAGATTGTAGATGGTGTGATTGACAAGGTTGATTCAAAAGTTAAGTTGGAATATTCTGTGGAGCTTACTTTGTCTTACTCAAAGATTATCAAAATTCTTGGGGTGGAAGTTTCGAAAGAAAAAATGCTTCAAATTTTGAATGGGCTTGGGATTAAATCTACAATTATGGGCGATGTTTTGAAATGTGTTCCTCCATATGTGAGGGAAGATATCAAAAATGAGAATGATGTTGCTGAGGAAGTAATCAGAATATTTGGATATGATGTTTACAACAATGTTGACGGAATTGCGTTTGAAAACTCTGCAACGACAATCGGACAATATCACCCAAGACTTGTTATGGAAAACAATTTCAAAAATCTTCTTGTCGATGCCGGATTCTATGAGACGTTGAACTACTCTCTTTACACTTCTGCGGCATGTGACAAGTTGCTTATTCCAGAAGGGGATATGAGAAGAAATGTTATCAAAATTGCAAACCCAATCAGTGAAGATTTGTCTACGGTGAGAACTGTTATGGCGCATGCGCTTCTTGTTGACATTGCATACAATCTTTCTGTTGGCAATAAGGATTTGAGATTCTTTGAGGTTGGGAAAGTATATATGCCAAAAGCTTTGCCACTGACAGAACTTCCTGTTGAAAACAACAGGTTGTCGTTTGCTGTTTGTGAGAATGGATATGATTTCTTCCAATTGAAGGGGGTGGTTGAAAATCTTCTTGTTTTGACGTCTGCAGAATATAAGATTGAGAGATCAACTGAGCCTTTTATGCACAGCGGTGTGAGTGCTGATATAATTACAAAAGATGGAAAGAGGATTGGTTGTTTTGGGAAGTTGCATAAAAATGTTTTGAAAAATTATGATATTGCCCAAGATGTTTATTATGGCGAGATTGATTGTGATTATCTCATGACTCTTCCTGAAAGGGTGCACGAGACAAAGGAAGTGTCAAAATATCAACCAGTAGAAAGAGATATTGCTGTCGTTGTTGATGAAAAAGTGACAAATGAAGAACTTATTTCCGCAATCAAGTCTGCTTGTGGGAAAATATTCTATGATGTTCAACTTTTCGATGTGTATAGAAATGCTGCCATTGGAAGTGGAAAGAAGAGTTTGGCATATAAGATTGTCTTCTTGTCTAATGAAAAGACGCTGACAAGCGATGAAATCAATTCAGTGATGAACAAAGTTTTGAAGAGTCTTGAATTTAGATATGGTGCAAAACTTAGATAATGTATATGGTGTATGATGCAATCTTTTGGTATGCATAGTACACAATATAAGGAGTGATATGATATATTTGGACAATGCTGGGACAACGAAAATGTTTGAAGAATGTGCTGCTGTGCACAAGACTTTTTCATGCGACGCTTTTTTCAATCCTTCAGCATTGACAAATGAAGCTGTTGAAATTGAAAGGCTTATAAAAAGAGCTGAGAAAAATTTTCTAAAAGAGCTGGGTGTGAGTGATGGAAATGTTTTGTTTACTGGTTGTGCGACTGAAAGTAACAATCTTGCCATAAAAGGTGCTTTTCGAAGTGGTGACTGGGAGTATGTTTTCTCAGCTGGTGAACATCCATCCGTGTATAATGTGGCAAAAAAACTTGAGTTGGATGGGGTGAAGGTTTATTTTGTGCCTCTTGCGAAAAATGGTCAAGTTGATTTGAATGAGCTTGAGAAAGTTTTGAATAAGAAAACTAGATTGATAAGTGTCATGCACGTAAGCAATGAGACTGGTGCGATAAATGACCTTGAGGCGGTGTCAAAACTCAAAGAGAGGCTTTGTCCTCGTGCAGTTTTGCATGTAGATGGGGTTCAAGCATTTGAAAAAATTCCATTTTCTCTCAGGAAAACCTCTGTTGACTTATATTCGTTCAGTGCTCATAAAATACATGGTCCAAAGGGAGTTGCGGGGCTTTATGTCAAAAATAAGGATTCTCTCAAAGAGTTGTTTCAAGGTGGTGGGCAGCAATATGGGGTTCGCTCTGGGACAGAAAATGTATCTGGAATAATGCAATTTGCAAAGGCTGTTGAACTTACCGATGTAGAGGCGAATTTGGCGCATGTGCAAGAACTTAAAAAACGATTTGTCGACAGTTTGAAGTGTGAAGATGGAATAGTAAATGCTGATTTTGGCGGATCACCATATATTCAAAATCTCATTTTTAATGGGGTTAAGGGCGAAACTATGCTTCACGCGTTGAACAAAGCAGGGGTGATTGTTGGTCTTGGAAGTGCTTGTTCTGCAAAGAAAGCTGGAAATCGTATTTTGGAGAATATTGGTTTTTCAAAAGACGAGGTTATCTCAAGTGTCAGGGTGAGTTTCAATGCTTATCAGACATTTGAAGAAGTGGAAAAGGCTGGGAAAATCATTGTTGATGTATATCGCGATATAAAAGAAAGGGTGGCTTAAGATGAAAAAGGTTCTGTTGTTGAAGTTTGGAGAGTTGTTTCTCAAGGGAAAGAATAGGCATGAGTTTTTGAAACTCCTCATGAAAAACATTCTCAATAAACTAAATGGGTATCAATTGAAACTTGAGGAGACTCAAGGTAGATTGATAATTTCTGATTATGATGAGCTGCTTGAGGATGAGATTATTGAAAATGTTCAAAAGGTTTTTGGGCTTATTGCTGTTATGCCGGCTCTGGAGTTTGAAACGTCTCTGGAAAGTATTGAGTCTAGGGTGAAGGCTTTGGAGTTGGATTCTTTCAAGACATTCAAGGTTGAGACGAAGCGTGCTGACAAAAAATTCCCTATGTCATCAATGGAGCTCAGTGCGCATATTGGTGGGGTGATACTTGATGAATTTGACTGGTTGAGTGTTGATTTGTATAATCCAGATGTGGTTGTCAACATCGAAATCAGAGTGAATGGAAAGACCTACTTATATAATAAGTTGTTGCCATGTGCGGGTGGACTTCCGCTTGGAAGTGCTGGAAAAGGTTTGTTGCTGCTTTCAGGAGGGATTGACAGCCCTGTTGCTGGGTACATGATGTCAAAGCGTGGACTTGAAATTGAGGCTGTTCATTTTCATTCGTATCCATATACAAGTGTGCAAGCAAAAGAAAAGGTTTTTCAGCTTGCAAAAGAGATTTCAGAATATTGTGGAAAGATAAAACTGCATGTTGTGTCATTCACTGAGATTCAGGAGCAGATACATAGAAATTGTGATCCTGAATACATGATCACAATTATGCGCAGAATAATGATGCGAATTGCTCAAAGGTTGTGTAAAGATAATGGTTTGGGTGCAATCATAACGGGAGAAAGTCTTGGTCAAGTTGCAAGTCAGACGATGCAGAGTATGAATGTTACAAATGCGGTTGTTGATATTCCTGTGTTTAGACCTGTGCTTGCATTTGATAAAGAAGAGATTATGGATATTGCAAAAAAGATAAAGACATATGAAACATCAATCTTGCCTTATGAGGATTGTTGCACAGTTTTCTTGCCAAAAAATCCTGTTATAAAACCAACCGTTGCTCGTGCAGAATATAATGAGAAATTCTTGGATGTTGACGCTTTGGTTGAACAGGCGATTGCAAATGAAGAAATTGTATACATAGATTGTGACAGATAAATTTTTTGAGGTGAGTTTGTTGCTTTGTGCAACAATTAAAAATAACTGTCATAAAAACTTGATATTTTGTTTCCAATTTTATATCATGGCGGCGGCCATGATTTTTTTTGTTGGTTGGCAATGTTTGTGGTTGGGGTGGTGCTTTTGTCTTTGGGCGTGCTTGTTGCATAAAATGTATATTCGTTTATAATTATAAATGCTCGATTTATAAAATTGCATAATCTCAAATTTTTATAAAAATTTCATGAATAAATATACAAAAAACACTTGCATAATTATAAATTTTATTGTATAATAATCAAAAATGCATGAATAAACATAAATTTATATTTATGCAAAAATGGCTACACTGCCCTAAATTAGGGCGATGTAGCGATTAAGGAGACGAAGAATGGCAAGAAGTTCGAGACAATCGAAAATTTTGGAATTGATTTCCACAAAAGAGATTGAAACACAAGATGAGTTGGCTAGGGAGTTGAAAAATGCAAATTTTGAAATTACTCAAGCGACAATCTCACGTGACATAAAAGAGTTGGGACTCACAAAGATTTTGAGCAGTTCTGGCAAGTATAAGTACGCCATTCTCGGCTCTGAAACCCAAGTTGTCTCAAACAAGTACATAACAATCTTCAAAGAATGTGTTATTTCTGTGAAGCCTGCTTTGAATCTTGCTGTTGTGAAAACTATCAAAGGCATGGGTGCGAGTGTATGTTCGTTTGTTGATAAACTCAATCTGGCAGAACTTATGGGTGTGACGTGTGGTGATGACACTGTCCTTTTGGTTTTTCCATCAACAACTTATGCAACAGAAGCAGTGTCAACTTTGGGACAATTGATGGCATAGGAAGGAGAATGGTATGCTTTCTTCTTTGAGTTTGAATAATGTAGCCTTGATAAAAAAACAGGCTGTAGATTTTGATAGGGGATTCAATTGCTTGCTCGGAAAGTCTGGTGCAGGTAAGAGTATAATCATTGAAGCCCTTTCTTTTTGTCTCGGCGCAAAAGCAGACAAAAACCTTATTCGATCTGGAGAACAGAATTTGAGAGTTGATGCAGTCTTTTCTGACTTGACAAATGATGCGGAGACATTTTTGGCTGAGCAAGATATTGATGTTTCTGATGAGCTTATCATAACGCGTACGCTCAATCAAGATGGAAAATCTTCAATAAAGATAAATGGCTTTCCTGCAACACAAAAAACGCTCCAGAGTCTTTCAGAACTTTTGGTTGATTTTTGTGGACAACATGAAAGTGTTGGACTTCTCAATTCTGCAAATCATCTTGTGCTTTTGGATAAGTTTGCTGGTGATGCTTTGGTGGGTTTGAAAGAGAAAGTTGTTTCGCTCTATTCTCAACTTGTTGAATTGAAAAATCAAATTTCATCATTGGGTGGAGATGAGACGGAAAGAGAGAGGGCAAAAGATATACTCAAATTTCAAATCAAAGAGATTGAAGACGCAAATTTGGACTTGTGTGAAGAGGACGAATTGAAATCAAGATTTGAGTTTGTGTCATCTGCAGAAAAGATTTTTGAAAAGGTGAGCGAGGTACTCTTGAAACTTGATGAGCAAAGGGACAATGCAGCAGCGCTCCTTTATGAGTCAAAGAACGATTTGAATTCGCTTTCAAATTTCTCAAATATTGAGCAGTGCAGGAGTCGACTTGAGAATTGTTATTATGAGGTCAAGGATATTGCTGATACACTCAATGGTATAAAGGGAGAAACTGAGTTTGATCCAGCAGAACTTGAGAGAATTGATTCAAGATTGGATTTGTTGAAAACGCTCAAAAAGAAATATGGTAAGAGTGTTGAAGATATTTTGGCACATCTTGAAAAGAGCAAATCTCAATTGGACGAATTTGAGAATAGTGAATTTATGCTTGAAAAACTTAATAAACGAATCTCTCAGACTGAAGCAGAACTTGAGCTGGCGTGCGAAAGTTTAAGTGAACAAAGAAGGAAGTTTGCCAGTGTCTTTGAAAAGAAGATTGTGGCGGAACTTGAAGATTTGGATATGAAAGGGACAGTCTTCAAGGTTGATTTTCAAAAGACAAACGTCAGCAAAAAGGGGTTTGATGATGTCAAGTTTATGTTTTCCGCAAACAAAGGTCAGGATTTGAAAGATTTGCACAAGACTGCTTCTGGTGGAGAACTCTCAAGGCTTTTGTTGGCTTTCAAGAATACGATGCTTGACAAAGAGAGAGTACAAACGATTGTCTTTGATGAGATTGATGCGGGAATCAGTGGACAGACTGCTGGGAAATTGGCTGATAAGATTGCAAATATTTCAAATTTTACCCAAGTGTTGTGCATCACTCATACGCCAATTGTTGCATCAAAAGCAAATTCATATTTACTCATTGAGAAAAACGTTGTAGATGGATCAACCTTTTCAACTGTGAGTAAACTTGCTGCAGAAGAATCTGTTGTTGAGGTTGCAAGGCTTTTCGATGGCGGTAATGAAGTTTCAAAAACCGCTTTGGAGCATGCAAGGAAACTTTTTGAAGAATAAAAGGAGATGGAAGTTGTCCATCTTTTTTTATTATCTGGAATTATCAGTTGATTGGCGTCATATTTATAGAGCATAAGGGGTTGTCTAATATGCTTGATTTTTTTGCTGATAATTTTTCAAGTTGTGTTTGGCTTGCAGTGTTGCTGATTGCGTTGATTCCGACATTGGAGAGCAAAATTGCCATTCCATTTGGAATGTCTGTCCAAATTTTTGGAAAAGCTACGCTGAGTCCAGTTGCTGCGTGTTTGATAGCAATGTTTGGAAGTCTTTTGCCTGCATTTTTTGTCATGATATTGATTAGGAAACTGAAGAGCAAAACAACCGGTTTTATAAACGATAAGTTTTTGAGTTTTGCAAATATGAAGGTTGGAAAATATTTTCAAAGATTCAGTGAAAAGTCAACTTTGCTCAAAAAGTTGATCTATCTTGCTGGATTTGTCGCAATACCACTTCCTCTTACGGGTGTATACACTGGCAGTTTGATTGCAGGATTGTCTTCATTGAAACTTTGGCAAGGTTTTTTGGCGATTGTTGTTGGGGAAGTCTTCGCATGTGTTGGGATGACAATTGTTTGTGCTTTGTTTGAAAATTCTGCTTTCTATATTTTTATTATGGCGATGATATTTGTAGCCGTAATTCTTATTGCAAATTTGATTATATTGCTAATCAACAAAATCGGTTGCAAAAAAGTGAAGGGTGAATAATATAAGGTTTTTCTAATGTCAGTAAAAAAAAGAAAAGAGATGTTAAGATTGTTCCTCACGAACTAAATAAATCTCTTTTCATTTTGAAGTTAAGATGTTTTTCGTCTTAACTTATTTTTATTGTGTGAGCTTTTCTGGATATTATTCATCTAATTTTGAAAAATTTTATTTTCCATATCTGCTGTAAAGGAATTTTCTGATGTGATAGTTTGCAGGAAGCAGGAGCAAAATTCCGAGAATTGGGATAAACAATGATGTTGCATATTGTCCGATTGTTTCAAACTGCATCTTGCACAACGCGTTGATTCCAAAAATTACTGCAACTGAGAGGATAAAAATAATCCAATTTATGAATGAATTGTAGAACAGTGTTGCTTTCTTGCTCTTTGTAAATTTGTAAAGCACAAAATCAACAACTACGAGCACAAGGAACAAGATTGGGAGGGTATAGAACATGAAGTTTGTGCCACTGTTGAGGTTGTGAGTCCCAGAAATTATTCCGAAAATAATCGCACTTCCGATGCCAGACAACAACAAGAGAATTGCAGAACTGATAAGATTGAGTAGATTTGTGTTGTGGTTTCTTTCAACGTTTGTCTTCTTGTACTCTTTGAATGTGATGCCTTGTGAGTTGTAATATCTCTTGAGTGTTGAATAATCTGTGAAATTTGATGTATTTATTGGTTCTGCCCCAGTGATTGCTGCATGATTTGATGGAGTTGAAGGTTTTTTAATTTCTTTTTCTTTCTTCCTTTCAAAGAGCTTTGCCATCATATCTTTATAGGTTGGTTCAAGTTCACTGTTTCTCTTTGGTGCGGGAAGATTGCTGTCATACAGATTTATCTCAATGTTTGGAGGGGTAATTTTCTTTTGAACAGGAATATCGGTCATTCTTGGTTCTGTGATGAAGATTGCGTCGTTACTTTCCACTTCCTCAGTTTCAATTTTTGTTTCTGGGCGAGAGAGAGGTCTTGCTTCAACATATTCTGTTTGATAGAGAAGTACGCCATCGTCCCTGTCTTCAAGCATTTGTTGGCTTTTTTCAAATTCTGGCTTTGAGAATGATTGAACAGGCTCTTCCTTTTGATCTGCACCATTTTGTTTGATGTTGAGAAGAGATCGTTTGAGTTCGGCAATTCTCTCTTTTTGGATTTGCTCATAATCTTCATCTTCATAAACGACTGCCATTTCGATTTGATTTTCAGAGAAACTCTTCTTCTTTCTGTATTTCTTCAACTCGCTTGAAGTGTCATAGATTCTCTTGTTTTGTTCTTCTTGGTCAGGAGTGAGTCTTTCTGTTTCATCAAGAAACTTTCCGCCGTCAACAAACTCTGGTTGAGGAGATTGCTCAAGTTTGTTTTGATAGTATGTCATCTTCTCTTCGTCCAAGCGACTGTCAATTGTTTCTGTTTCGCTGAGGAATACGCCATCGTCACGTTTCTCAGGCTCTGCGATTGGATCCATATTGAAGATATCAATTTGATTTTCGATAATATCAGATTTCGTCTCTGGCTCAGTTTTCTTTTCAACCTTCTCTTCTTTCACCATATCAAAAATATTTCCTTGGTGAAGGAAAGTTGATTTTTCTTCTGGTTGAGCAGTTGGGGTAGGAGTCTCTTTCGCTGCATCATCGTTTACGAAAGTTGCATTTGCAAAGAGACGAGAAAGTTCTTCCAAAGAACCTCTTCCAGCGGCTGTGATTGAATAATAGTGACGCTTGCCACCAAGTTCACTTTCTCCCCAATATGACGAAGAAACGAGGCCTTTCTTTTCCATGCGGGTTAGGCATGAATAAAGGGTAGGTTTCTTCATGAGATAAGTGCCACCAGTCTTTTTTGAAATGTATTCTATAATTTCAAGTCCATATTTTGAGCCTGAAGAAAGGCTGTCCAAAACTAAATATGAAATTTGTCCATTTGAATTGAATGCCATAACAAAATCTCCTATAGTGAAATTATAAATAATATAAAAAGATTTTGTCAAATGATTTCAGGTGATATGCAAGAAATTTTTGCATAACATAACAAAATCGATTGTGGTATGTGTTTGAATAATACCATATATTGTGGTGGTATGTGACAAGATACAATCTGTTGATTTGTTTTGAAAGATGAAATTTGTGTGATATAATGCTTTTATGAAGATAGATTTGATCAGAGAAAGAAGAAAAACCATTGTTTTAAGTCTTGTGGATGTGGACAGGGCTGTTTTGAAAGTTCCTAAAAGTCTTAGTGATAAAAGGGTCTCAGAATTTTTGGATAGCAAGAAAAAATGGCTTGAGAGCAAATCAAAGAAGCTTAAACAAAACGAACTCTTCTCAAAAAGTTTTGAATTGAAAAAGTTTTTCTATTTGTTTGGAAACAAGGTTGATTCGCTTGATAGTCTTATCTTTGGGTTTGTAGACTTGTCAGATAAGGACAAATTGGCTGCAATCAAAAGGATATATTTATCTCATTTTTCAAATCTTGAAAAGATTGTGCAAGAACTTGGTGCTCAGACCGGGTATTCTTATGACAAGATAAAACCTACAAATTCAACACGTATTTGGGGGAGTTTCAACACTGCAAAGGTCATGAAACTCAACTGGAAACTCTTGATTTTGCCGGAACGTCTGGTGAGATATGTCATTTGTCATGAGTTGTGTCATGGTAAGCACATGAATCATAAACCACAATTTTGGCAAGCGGTTGCAAAAATCTGTCCAGATTATAAAGCGGCCAGAAAAGAACTTAATCAATATTCCTTTTTGCTTAAGAATGAACTCTGATATTTGCATAATTTGACCATTTCAACACATTCTATCTGTGTATGAAACGCAATATTTCTCTTGTATTTATGGCACTGTTGCTGTGTCTTTGTTTTCTTGTGCTTTCACCAATTCAACTTCTCAATGATATTGAAGGTGGATTTATTGCTGATTATGAAGATATAGAAATTGCAAACAAAAATCACACATTCGGAAGATTGGTAAAAACAAAGTTGAATGAGACGGAAAAAGGGGTCTCTGGTCAGAGAAGTGAGAAAGGTGAAGTCGTCTTCAAACTCTTTGGTTTTATTCCAATAAAAAAGGTGACCGTAAACCTTGCGAATGATGATGATTATTATGTCGGCGGTGTGCCTATCGGGCTTGAAATAAATGCAGATGGTGCAATAGTTGTGAATAGGCAAAGCAAAGAAGTGTCAGACAAGTTGAAAGATGGCGACATAATCACAGAAGTTGATGGGGTAAGGGTTGATAGTTTGGAAACATTGTCTGAGGTTGTGCAAAATGCCTCAGATGAAGTGGAAGTCAAGTTTTTGAGAAGAAACAAAGAAATCAAGACCATCATCAAAACGCATAGAGACATGGAGAGTGGAAGGCTTAAACTTGGGCTTATGGTGAAGGATGATGTCGCTGGGGTTGGAACCTTGACATTTGTCAATGCGAAAACGCATGAGTATGGAGCGCTTGGACATCCGATAGTTGACTCCCACGGGGAGAATATTGTACCAATTTCAGGTGGAGATGTATATCAGTGCAATTTGATTGGGATAAACAAAGGGAAACGAAACTCTCCTGGGGAACTTCGATGCGTTTTCTCTGCAAATGCTGAAAAGAAAGGAGATATAAAAAAGAACGACAAGTTTGGTATTGGCGGGGTTTTGAATGATTTTGATGGGCTTGTTGATGAGAATCTGACTGCAAAACTTGGTGGTAGGCTCGGTGTGACTATGGGGGCGGCGAAAATTGTATCAAGCATAAGTGGAATAAGAGAGGAATACGATATCGAAATCATCAAGGCAAAATATCAAAAAAGTGCAGATGACAAGAGCTTGGTTTTCCGTGTGAAAGATAAGAGATTGATCGAATTGACTGGTGGAATTGTGCAGGGAATGAGTGGTTCTCCAATCATGCAAAATGGAAAGATAATTGGTGCGGTTACGCATGTATTTATGTCTGATCCAACCAAGGGATATGGAGTTTATGTAGATTGGATGTTGGAATAGATTAAAAATAAATATAGTGTGGTATGTCGTGAATACTACACTATATTTTGTATTATGCGTAAACAATGCGATGGCTCAGTCTTGATGAATCTTGATGACATTTGCGACGGATTTTCTCATATCTTCATTGATTGCTGCGTAATGCTTCTTGGTTGTGTTTACATCTTTGTGTCCCAAGACATCGGCAACGATATAAATATCTTTTGTTTCCCTATACAAATTGGTGCCAAATGTTGACCTAAGCTTGTGTGGGGATATCTTTTTGAGAGGTGCACTCTCTTTTGCAAACTTTTTGACAAGGTTTTCAACTGCGCGCACGCAGATACGCTTGTTTTGAAGTGAGACAAACATCGCATGTTCGTTTTCATCAAGTCCCAAAGTCTTTCTTTTCTCAAGCCAAGCATCAAGAGCGGCTGTCACTTCTTTTGAGAAGTACAAGATTGCCTGATTTCCACCTTTTCGGGTGACTTTGAAAGCGTCTTGTGAGAAATCAAAGTCTTCAACATTGAGGCCGACAAGTTCTGAAATTCTTATGCCGGTGCCAAGGAAGAGGGTGACAATGGCATTGTCACGTATTTGTGTGTTTTTGTTGTAGTTTTTTTGATGTTCTGAGAAAGAGGTTGGAGACTGAACTGCGTCAAGCATCCTTGAGACCTCATCTTTTTCCAATCTGATGATTTCTTTGTTGTGGAGTTTTGGTGTTTGAATCTTGCTTGCGACATTTGAAGAGATCATGTCATGATTGAAAAGATATTTGAAGAAGCTTCTTATGCTGGCAAGTTTTCTTGCTTTGCCTCTTTCTGTGTTTTTGAGCATATTCTCACCGTTTTGATAATAAGAAAGGTAAGAAAGGAAGTTTTCTATGTTTCTGGCTTGGAGGGAGTCCAAATCTTCGAGAGTAATCTCTTTTTTTGGTTTTCTGAGCACATATTGCTCGAGATAATCAAAAAACACTTTGAGATCCATTGCATAGTTGACGCGGGTAAGAGAAGATGTGTTGTTTTCGATGCCAGTGAAAAAGTCATAGCAATAATCTGGGAGACTAGAAAGATAATCTCCAATTTTGCGCATGTTTTTTATATCCCTTTTCTCATAATAAGACATCTGTTTCATACCGAATTATTATAGCAAGTTTTTTGTAGTTTGTAAAACAATTTTGAGATTGATACAAACATTTTTCGCATAGATTTTCATCTATTTTGTGTAGTATTTGCATAACACTACCAATATATTGATTTGTTGCATCGGGCAGGTAGGATTCGGTGAGGATTGTATGAGGTTTTGTTGCCAATGCTTTGTCAAACAAAAATCGAGCTCTTTATATAAATAAATGTGACATTTATGTCAATATTGTTTGCTTTTTGTTTTCTCGTGTGATAAAATCAATCGAACTTACATTTCGGAGGTAAAATAATGTTTAAGCTTAAAAAAGAAAACACAAAAGTTGAAATCGACCTTTCTGTTGACGCAAAGACATGGGAAGAAGGCGTTCAGAAGGTTTATGAGTCTTCAAAAGGCAAATTTAACGTTGAAGGATTCAGAAAAGGTCATGCACCAAGAAGAGTCATCGAAAAGACTTATGGTGACAGTATTTTCTTTGAAGATACTGTTGAATATTTTGTAAACAACACACTCAACGAAGTTTTGGAGAAAAATCCAGAACTTGAGCCAGTTGCGATGCCAACAACAAAGTTTGAGAGTTTTACTCTTGAAAACGGACTCAAGATGCAAATCTTGTTTGAAATTGTGCCAGACTTCACTCTTTGCAACTATATAGGACAGACATTCAAGGTTCATGACAGCAAAGTGACTGACCATGATCTCGAACATGCAATCCACCACTTGCTTGAAGATCATGCAAAATTTGAAAGCGTGGACAGAGCAGTTAAGGTTGGAGACAGTGCACTCATTGATTTCGTTGGTTATATGGACAACGTTGCTTTTGATGGTGGCGCTGGACAAGATTATCCACTTGAAATCGGTTCTCATTCTTTCATCGACACATTTGAAGATCAACTTGTTGGACATAAGAAAGGTGAATCAGTTGATGTCAATGTGACATTCCCTGAAAATTATCAAGCGGAAGAGTTTCAAGGCAAGAAAGCACTCTTCAAAGTGACAATCAAAGATGTAAGAGAAAAGGTTGTTCCAGAGTTTACTGACAAGTTTGTCGCTGATACGACAGAATTTGAAACAGTTGAAGAGTATAAAAAAGACCTCTCTGCTCATATTCAAGGTATGAAGGATAAACAACACGAAAACGAAATCCAATATGTTATTCGTGATTATCTTCTTAAAAACACAAAGGTTGAAATCCCAGAAGTTATGGTGGAGAATGCTGTGCATGATGAACTTCACAGGCTTTCTGATGCTCTCAAGGTCTACAATGTTTCTGTTGAGGATTATCTTCTTCAAACGGGCTCAAATATGGAAGACTATTTGAAAAACACCAAAGCAAGATCTCTTGAGATGATTAAGACTCGTTATATCTATAGAAAGCTCCTTGATGAAAACAAGATTGACCTTTCTGCAAAAGAAATCAAAGATGCTCACAAGGGCGCTAAGGATGAAAACGAAGTTTTGAGAAAAGAAAATGAATTGCTTCTTGACAAGCTTTATACTTTCCTCAAAGAAAACAACAAAATTGAAATTGTTAAGGAATAATTTCAAAAAAATTTAGGAGGCTAATTATGTTGATTCCTATGGTCGTTGACCAATCTGGTTCTGGAGAAAGGTCTTATGACATCTATTCTCGTTTGCTCGAAGATCGTATCATCTTTTTGACTGGCGAGATTGATGACAACGCTGCAAACATTGTCATTGCTCAACTGATTTATTTGGAAGGGAAAAATCCTGATAAGGACATTTTCTTCTATATCAACAGTCCTGGCGGCTCAGTAAGTGCCGGCATGGCAATTTATGACACAATGCAATACATCAAGTGTGATGTGTCAACAATTTGCATTGGGCTTGCTGCTTCAATGGGGGCTTTCCTTCTTTCAAGCGGAACAAAAGGAAAGAGATTTGCTTTGCCAAACAGTGAAATCATGATTCACCAACCACTTGGTGGTGCGCAAGGTCAAGCAAGTGACATTGAAATCCAAGCAAATCACATCAAAAACACAAAGATTAAACTTAACAGAATTTTGAGTGAAAACACTGGAAAACCAATCAAAGACATTGAAAAGGATACTGACAGAGACAACTATATGTCTGCTGAAGATGCAAAGAAGTATGGTCTTATTGACGAAATCTTTGTGACTAGAAAGAATAAAAAATAAGGGGCTTTATGAAAGATATTGATATGTGCTGCTGCACCTTTTGTGGCAAACCTCAAAAGGCAGCAAAGAAACTCATTGCAAGTCCAAATGGGGATGCTTTCATTTGTGACGATTGCATAAGAATTTGTGCGGACATAATCAAAGAAGAAACTCAAAAACTCAAAGTGTTTAAGGACTTGGTTGTGCCAACTCCAAAAGACATTAAGAAGAGTTTGGATCACTTCGTGATTGGTCAAGAGCAGGCAAAGAAGGTTTTGTCTGTTGCTGTTTTCAATCATTACAAGAGAATTAACTACAACTATCACAACAAAATCAATGCCAAGAAAGATGGCAGAGACGCCAATGTCAAAAACGTTTTGGAGCTTGAAAAAAGCAATGTTTTGATGATTGGCCCTACGGGCTCGGGGAAGACCCTGCTGGTCAAGACTTTGGCAAAGATTTTGGATGTTCCTTTTGCCATCGCAGATGCCACAACTTTGACTGAAGCGGGATATGTGGGCGAAGATGTTGAGAATGTGCTTTTGAAACTTATTCAAAACGCAGACTATGACATCGAGAAGGCGCAAAGGGGAATCATTTATATTGATGAAATCGACAAACTTTCACGCAAGAGTGAAAATCGTTCTCTCACTCGTGATGTCGGTGGTGAGGGCGTGCAACAAGCACTCTTGAAAATCATCGAAAGCACGATTGCAAGTGTACCTCCACAAGGTGGAAGGAAACATCCTCAACAAGAGATGCTTCAAATCGACACAACAAACATCTTGTTTATCTGCGGTGGAGCTTTTGTGGGATTGGAAGACATCGTAAACAAGCGTCTTTCATCTTCTGCAATTGGCTTCAATGCTGACATCAAGGACTCAAGTGAAAAGAAGAAGATTGACTTCAGCAAGGATGTTCAACCAGACGATTTGATCAAGTTTGGACTTATTCCAGAATTTGTTGGAAGACTTCCAATCGTGACAGGGCTTGATGACCTTGACCAAACTGCTCTTGAGAGAATTTTGGTTGAGCCAAGAAATTCGCTTATCAAACAATATAAACAGATGTTTAAGATTGATGGGTTTGAGATTGAATTTGAGCAAGAGGCAATTTCTTACATTGCTAAGCAAGCAATCGACCTCAAGACTGGGGCAAGAGGAATCAGAACAATCATGGAAAACAAGATGCTCGAACTTATGTTTGATTTGCCAGACCCAAAAATGTTCAACCGAATTGTCATCACAAGAGACTTCTTTGAAAAAGGTGCAAAACCAATTTTGGAAAAGAAAATTGAAAATGAGACTGAGGAAGCAGTCTAGTTTTCACTTATATAAAATCACCACTTCGATGGTGATTTTTTTGTTGAAATTTGGTGTTGACTAAGTGATTTTTTTATGGTAAAATGTGTGCATAAGGGGAACATAAAATGGAAAAAGCAAAAGAAGGTATTCTTCCAAAGATTAAGGTTGGTCTGCCAGCACTATGTAAGGAACTCAACAGACTTACAGGAGGATCTGTTGTGGGATTTACAGGATATTATTGCACAATTTATCCAAAGGGTATGTTGTATCAACCATGGAATAAAGAATCGTTGGCTTCTGGGGAAAGGACAGCAGAAAAGATTCTTAAAAATTGCACATTGCATTATTCTTTGATTATTCATAGGACATGTATTGTGCCTGAAAGATTTGGAAAAGTTGAGAATGATTATCCTTCTTTCGTATTTGATGACGTCTCTATCAGTCTGAAAGACAAATTGGCTGATGGAAGCCATGTGTATGATCATGTGCTTATGGGACAAAATAAATGTAAGTTTGACGCAATTAGACCATCCAATGGAGTAGAGTCTATTGGAAACCCTGGCGCAAGATTTTTGGAATTGGATAAAAAAATCAATCCATGTTTGCTCAACATTGATTTGGGAATGGAAAATATTGAAAATCAAAAAAACGACAAGGCAAAAACAACTCTGGCGAAAGCAATATGTTCGCTTTCAAGGGCAAAATCAACAGATGGGGGTAAAGCATAATTTATATATTCTAATGTACGAAATTGTGCAAAAATTTCTTTAATTGTTTGACAAAGAATTGATAAATAAGGTAAACTCTTTTTGTAAGTGGTTTACCTTTTATTTTTCGTCGGAAAGGAAACCATTTTCTAAGGGGGAGAAGAATGATAGAAATATTGTGTGCTTCTTCTGCAATCGCATGGGGATTAACTCCGGTTTTTATTGTGGTTGGACTTATCGTTGGATTTCTTGTGTGCAAACTTATCAGCAGCAAGAAACTTGAAAAAAATAAATCTAATGCTATCAAAATTATTGAAGATGCGTATGCAGAAGCTAAGACAATAAAAAAAGAAGCAATCATAGAAAGCAAGGAAGCAACTCAAAAACTCAAGGATGAAGTTGAGCAAGAGGTGAAGGAAAGAAGAAACGAAGTTGTAAAACTTGAAGAGAGGTTGAATCAAAGAGAAGAATACATCGAAAAGAAAGAGCAAGCCGTTGACAAGAAAGGTGAACAACTTGAAGAAGAAAAAAAGAATTTGACAGAAGCAAGAGCAAATGTCGAAAAAATCAAAGTTGAGCAAGAAAATATCAAAGCTCAGATTTTGGAACAACTTGAAAAGACAGCAAGTCTTTCAAAACAAGAAGCAAAAGATATGCTTGTTGCAAACATGAGAGCGGACGCTCAAAAAGAGGCAGCGGTGATTGTCAAAAAGATTGAAGACGACGCAAAGGAAGAAGGTGAAAATAAGGCTCGTTGGATAATCGGACAGGCACTTCAAAGATGTGCAACAGACACAACAAGTGAGATGACAGTGTCAGTGGTTTCCCTTCCAAACGACGAAATGAAAGGGAGAATCATTGGAAGAGAAGGCAGAAACATCAAAGCAATTGAAGCCGCAACTGGAGTCGAACTTATCGTTGATGACACACCAGAAAGCATCACAGTTTCTGGGTTTGACCCAATCAGAAGAGAAGTGGCAAGATTGTCTCTTGAGAAACTTATCTCTGATGGAAGAATCCATCCAACAAGAATTGAAGAAATTGTTGAGAAAATGCAAAATGAAGTTGACAAGATTTGCAAGCAGGCTGGAGAAGAGGCTTGCAACGAAACTGGCATCTTCAATTTGAATCCAGAACTTGTCAGAACTCTTGGCAGACTTAAGTACAGAACAAGTTATGGTCAAAATGTTTTGAAACATTCTGTTGAAACATCAATCTTGGCAGGACTTCTTGCAAGTGAGATGGGAGCAAATGTAAAGATTGCAAAACGTGGAGGACTTCTCCATGACATCGGAAAGGCTCTCGACCACGAACTCGAAGGGACGCACGTGCAAATCGGTGTCGAACTTGCAAAGAAATGTGGCGAAAGCGAGGCGATTGTTCATTGCATTGAAGCACACCACTTCAATGTTGAATTTAAGACTATCGAGGCTGTGATTGTGCAAGTTGCAGATGCAATCTCGTCTTCAAGACCTGGTGCAAGAAGAGACAGCTTTGAAAGTTATATCAAGAGACTTCAACAACTTGAAGAAATCGCAAATGGCTTCAAGGGGGTTGACAAATCATTTGCCGTTCAAGCGGGCAGAGAAGTCAGAATCATTGTTAAACCTGACCAAATTTCTGACAGCGAGGCAATGTTTATGGCAAAGGAAATCGCATCAAAGATTGAAAACGAAATGCAATATCCTGGGCAAATCAAAGTCAATGTCATAAGAGAAAGCAGATATAGTGAGACTGCAAAATAACACAACATTGTCTGCAGTTTCATAAAAGATATATCATAAAAACATAAAGCGTCATATGGCGCAAAGGAGGAGAAAAAATGGCAGAAAAGAAAAAGACAACAAAGAAAACCACAACATCAAAAAAGACCACATCTTCACAATCTCAGTCATCTCCAAGACCATGGTCTTCAACAAAGATTTTGGATGCTGTTGGATACTTTGCAATGATATGCATTGCAATTGCACTTATTTTTAGGCTTGCATTCAAACAACACACACCAACTGTTGCAACTTCATTCCAAGCAATTGGTGAATGTATGGCTTATATTGTTTGTATGTGGCTTGGTTTCTATTGGACTAGAAGAAAGAGAAATATTTGGTGGTTGATTGCTTGGATTGTTGCTGCAGTACTCATTACTGTGATTTACATCTTTGCAATGTTGTAATGGATAAAGGAAAATGAAGGATAAGATATCATATATTGTCACAATTGCTATTGCCGTGCTGACTGCACTCTTTACGATTTTGAAGGAGCAAGTTTGGGATGGGTTTGTGTATTTTGTCTTCTCACTTATCATGATTTTGGGATTGTTTTGGGGTGGTTGGCTCATCTACAAATACTACACTGATTTCAAGAGTGAGATTGACGAAAAGTACAAAATTTTCAAGGCAGAAAAGATAAACAAACTTCGCATAACATCAAGTGTTTATGAAGCAAGTGAAGTGGCTTACAAAAAAGAATTCAAGAAAAAACTGAGAAGAGAGAAATTCATAAAATGGTTTATGATATGCTTTTGTTTCGCAGTTGCAATTGCATTCTTGGTTGCACTTATTCTTTACTAAAATTGGGCTAGAAAAAAAGACCTCTCAAAGAGGTCTTTTTTATTTTTTCCCTTCCCCAGCTTTATCCGCTTTCTTAGGAACAACTATTTTTGTTGTTGCACCAGCTTTTTCTTTTGCTTTATTTTGCTCTTCTTTCAATATCAACAAATATCTTATCTCGGCATTTTTTGTACAGAAGAAAGCAGTGTTCCCGTCTTTGCTCATAATGTGGATATCAATGTCAGGGGATTGGAGAAGTTCTTTAACAACTTCTGTGTGACCATTGTACGAAGCCCACATCAACGCTGTATTACCGTATTCGTCCTTGGCATTAACATCAATGCCAGAAACTTTAAGAAGTTCTTTCACAATTTCCACATGACCATTGTGGGCAGCCCACATCAATGCAGTGCGTTTTTGATTATCAGCAGCATTAAAGTCAATCTCAGAAACCTTAAGAAGTTCTTTTACGACTTCTGTATGGCTGTTGTTTGCAGCCCACATCAATGCTGTTTCACCATCGATATCTTTCAAATTTACATCAATACCAGGAACTTTAAGCAATTCCTTAAGGCAGTCAATTATACCATATGCTGAGGCCACAATCAAAGCTGTTTTCCCATTTTTGCTTTGAGCATTGACATTCACATCTGATTTGATATATTCTTTAACAACCTCAATTTTTTTCAAATAAATCGCATCAACAAATTTTTTCTCTTCTTGTGTCATAATAACCTCCAATATATCTATATTGTATCAATTAATTAGTTAAAAGTCAATAGGTGTTTTTATTAATTTATAATGAAAAAAGAGGATGTTGGAAGGTCTAATTTTATTTTGGTAATTTTGAGTCGCGTGCGTGTTTCGTGAAAAATAATGGTGTAATGTGTCGGATTTGCTTTGAGGATATTTGATGGTTTTGTTATAATAAGCACAGAATTGTTTATTTGGAGAAATTGATGTTATCAAAAGTTTTAAGTTTTGGACTTAACGGAATTGAAGGGTTTGCAACACAAATTGAAACAGATATTGTGGGAGGACTTCCTCACTTTGAAATTGTTGGACTTGGCGACACCGCTGTCAAAGAGGCAAAGGAGAGGGTGAAATCCGCCATTCGAAATTCTGGATTTGAATATCCTGCAAAGCATTACACAATCAATCTTGCTCCAGCGGATGTGAAGAAAGAGGGTCCTCATTTTGACCTTGGGATTGCAGTCGGAATCTTGTCCGCTTCCGATCAGATTTTGACAAAGAAATATAAAGAATTTGTTTTTCTCGGCGAGTTGTCTCTTGATGGCTCTGTCAAAAAGGTGAAAGGTGTTTTGCCTATTCTTATCAGTGCACTCAAACTTGGATACAAGAAGTTTGTTTTGCCAAAGGAAAACATGGAGGAGGCACGATTTATAAAAGGGCTTGAGATTTATGCTTTTGAAAACTTGAGAAAAACTGTTGAGTTTTTGAATGGAGAGTCAAAAGAAGAAATCAAGCCTATCCAACTTAAGAGTTTCGATGAAGTAAAAAGCACTTCTTCAAACAAACTTGATTTTGAAAACGTCAAAGGGCAAATGGTTGCAAAGAGGGCGTTGGAGATTGCTGCTGCAGGTGGACACAATGTCATCATGATTGGACCTCCGGGAAGTGGAAAGAGTATGCTTGCAAAATGCTTCTCTGGGATTTTGCCAGACCTCACTTTTGAAGAGGCATTGGAAGTAACAAAAATCCATTCTGTTGCAGGTGTGCTTGATTTGTCGCAAGGCATAATCACAGAAAGACCTTTCCGCACTCCTCACCACACAGCGACAACCGTAAGTTTGACTGGCGGTGGAACTCATAGCAAACCTGGAGAAATCAGTCTTGCACACAATGGTGTACTTTATCTTGACGAGTTTCCAGAATATTCAAGACAATTGATTGAGACCCTTCGTCAGCCTCTTGAGGATGGGGTAATCACTGTGGCAAGAGCAAACCAGACTGTGACATATCCATCAAGTTTTACGCTTATTGCCAGCATGAATCCTTGTCCTTGTGGAAACTATGGCTCAAAGGACAGAGAGTGCAAATGTTCGCCAGTGCAGATACATAAATATCTCGCAAAGATTTCTGGCCCTATTATGGACAGAATCGACATCCAAGTGGAGGTCGACAATATTGCTTACAGTGATTTGCACAATGACAGGAAGGAAGAATGCTCAGCTGATATAAAGAAGAGAGTTGACAAGGCGAGAAGTGTCCAACTTGAGAGATTTGTTGGTTCGAAAACTTTTTCAAATGCAAAGATGACAGTTGCACAGACCAAGAAATTCTGTGCACTTTCACAAGAGTGTCAGACACTTATGGAGCAAGCCTTTTCGTCGCTTAAACTCTCTGCAAGAGCGCATGACAGGATCTTGAGAGTTGCAAGGACAATTGCTGACCTTGAAGGAGAGAAGAATATTTTGCCACAGCACTTGGCTGAGGCGATTTCATATCGTGGGCTCGACAGGAAATATTGGAGTGTTTAGGAGTTTGATTTGACAGAGAAAGAGAAATTTATTGTCTATATGTCAATATGTGAGTTGCCAAACAAAAAGCAAGAACTCTTCTTGGAGTCTCTTGATGATTTTTCTATGCAAGCAGTTGCCAAAAATGGTTTCATTGAGAAAAATCTTTCAAAAGAAGAATATCATAGGTTTGTGTCAAACTTTGACGTGAGAACACTTGACAGTGCAATTGAAAACATGAGAAAAGCCGGCATTGAAATTTTGACTGTTGAAGATGAACGTTATCCATCAAAACTTTTCAATTTGCCAGACAGACCGCTTGTGTTGTATGCGATGGGTGATTTGTCACTTATGAGTGAAAAGTGCCTTGCAGTTGTTGGTACAAGAAGCCCTACAAATTATGGAAAGATTGTCACAGAAAAGTTTGTTGGAAATCTTGCGTTGGCTGGCTTTGTGATTGTCAGCGGACTTTGTTATGGGGTTGACGAAATTGCACACAAAAAGACTTTGGCGGTCGGCGGAAAAACAATTGCCGTTGTAGGGAGCGGTTTCAACCACATATATCCATCCACAAACACAAATCTCTCAAAAGAGATTGCAAAAAGTGGATTGTTGCTCTCTGAATATCCACCATCTTTTGAAGCAAAGAGATACACTTTTCCAAGGAGAAATAGAATTGTCGCTGGGCTGAGCGATGGCGTGCTTATCACTGAGGCAGGAAAGAAAAGCGGGACGGTTCACACCAAGGAATATGCACTTGAGTATGGCAGAGATATTTTTGCTGTGCCAGGGAGTGTGTTTTGTGACAAGAGCGAACTTACCAATGAGCTTATCAAAACTGCTCAAGCTGAATGCACTCTGTCTGCTGATGATATCATTGAATATTATGGAATGAAGAAAAATCTACAAAAGAGGCAGGTTGAAGTGTCATTTGACGAGCAAACAATCCTCTCACTTCTTGCAGATGGGGAGTGTGATATGGATTATTTGGCAGAAAAATCCAAGATTCCTGTCAATATTTTGAGTAGTTGTTTGACAACTTTGGAAATTCGTGGTTTAATAAGAAGGTTGCCAGCCAAAACTTACGCATTGATTTAGTTTTGGAAATATGAAACATTATATAAGGAGAAAATTGGCTTGAAACTTGTTGTTATTGAAGCCCCAGCAAAAAGGGAAACTTTGAAGAAGTATTTGGGTGATGGATATGAAGTTTTTGCAACAAAGGGTCACATAAGAGACCTGCCAGCAAAATCTTTCGCCATTGACTTGAACAACAATTATGAACCTCATTATGAAAATAATGCGGACAAAAAAGAACTTATAAGTGAATTGAAAAGAAAGGCAGCAAACGCTGACGAAGTCTTAATCGCAACCGACCCGGATAGAGAGGGGGAAGCGATTTCATGGCACGTTGCACATGTTTTGGGACTTGATCCAAACACAAAGTGCCGTATTCAATTCAACGAAATCTCAAAGAAGGCCGTGCTCAAGGCGTTGGAGACTCCAAGAGAAATCAACTTGAGTCTTGTCGACGCTCAACAAGCAAGACGTGTTATGGACAGAATCGTGGGTTATAAACTCTCACCAATTTTGTCAAAGAAGATTGCACCAAAACTCTCTGCAGGAAGAGTGCAGTCTGTTGCACTCAAACTTGTCGTTGACAGAGAAATTGAAATTGAAGAGTTTAAGCCTGAAGAATATTGGAATGTCACTGCGGAGCACAGCAAGAATTCAATCAAATTCAAATCAAGTCTTGCTCAGCACAAAGGCAAAAAGATAAAAATCCAAAACAGAGAGCAAGTTGACAAGGTGCTTGCAGACATCAAGGGGCAAGATTTTGTTGTCAGCGAGATAAAGAAGACCAATTCAAAATCTCACGCTCCAGCACCATTTACGACCAGCACGATGCAACAAGATGCGGGAAACAAGCTTGGCATGAGTTTGAAGAAAATCACATCTTGCGCACAAGAACTCTATGAAGGAGTTGAAGTCAAGGGTGAGGGGAAGATTGCTCTTATCACTTATATCAGAACTGACTCCACCAGAGTCTCAGCTGATGCTCAGAGTGCATGTCGTGACTTTATTGTGCAGAAATACGGAAAGGAGTTTGTGCCAGAAAAACCAAACTTCTATGCAACAAAGGGAAATGCACAAGATGCGCACGAAGCAATCAGACCAATCTCTATGCAAATCACTCCAGAGGCTGTGAAGGATTCTTTGACAAAAGAAAACTACAGACTCTATAAGTTGATTTATGAGAGATTCATGGCGAGCCAGATGACTGAGGCAGAATATTCAAATGTAAACGTCTCAATGAAGGTGAATGACTACACATTCAAGGCGACTGGAAAGACTTTGGAATTTGCAGGTTTCACTGCTGTCTATAAAGAATACACTGAAGAAGACAAAGAGAAAGAATCTGGAAAGCTTCCAAAATTTGAGGAGGGGGAAACTGTCAAGGTTGACGCCATCAAAGAAGAACAGAAGTTTACAAAGCCTCCAGCAAGATTCACTGAAACAAGTCTCGTCAAGGCAATGGAAGAAAAAGGGATTGGAAGACCTGCAACTTATGCTGCAACCATCACTATTTTGACTGCAAGAAACTATTGCTCAAAAGAAGGAAAATATCTTGTGCCTACTGAACTTGGAAGACACATCACAGAATATCTAGACAAGTTTTTCCATGGTGTAATCAATGTCAAATTCACTGCACATATGGAAAACAGACTTGATGAAATCGCAGAAGGCCAAGATGATTGGCATGATGTTGTTGACAGTTTTTGGAATGGCTTCAAGGGACTTTTGGAAAGAGCGGATGCAAGCAGTTTGACTATGAAATCTCAACCAATTGAGACTGACATCATATGTGAAAATTGCGGACATAAAATGTTGATTCGAGAAGGTCGATATGGAAAGTTTTTGGGATGCTCAAACTTCCCTAAATGCAGAAATGTCAAACCATATGAGACCGAAGAGAAGAAACCGATTGCAAAGTGTCCAAAATGCGGCAAAGCAGTTTTTGCTTTCAAAACCAAGAAAGGAAAGGCTTTCTATGCTTGTGAAGATAGGGAAGGGTGCAACTTCATGAGTTGGGACATTCCTACTGGTGAAAATTGCCCAAACTGTGGCGAATTTCTCGTGAAACGAGGAAAGATGATAAAGTGTTCGAAGTGTGACTTTAGAGTCATAAATGAGCAAAAATAACCCCAATTTTGTAAGACGGCAATTTTGTCGTCTTATTTTTGTGGTTTTGTTCTAAAAAATTGTGATAAATTTTAGGTTATTAGATTGGTGTTGTGATATAATTAACTTGGAAAAGTCTTTTTGGGCTTTGTAAGGAGAAGAATATGGAACCTATGTTTAGAGGCACAACAATTTGTGCGGTAAAAAGAAATGGAAAAATTGCTGTTGCGGGTGACGGGCAAGTGACTATGCAAAACAGCATCATTTTCAAAAACAACGCAAGAAAAGTCAGAAGAATTTACAACAACAGTGTTGTGATTGGTTTTGCCGGCTCAGTGGCTGATGCTTTCTCTCTGAGTGAACGTTTTGAAGGTATGCTCAACAAATTTGCAGGAAATCTTATGAGGAGCGCCGTCGAACTTACACAACTTTGGAGAGATGACAAAGTTGCAAGACAACTTGAAGCGATGATGATTGTTGCTGACAAAAATCAAATTTTGATTTTGGATGGGGCAGGAAATGTTATCGAACCTCAGGATGATATCTGCGCAATTGGTTCTGGTGGAAACTACGCGTTGGCGGCTGCAAAAGCGCTTGTTCAAAATACAGATTATCAGGCAAAAGATGTTGCTTACAAGGCACTTAAGATTGCAAGCGAGATTTGCGTTTTCACAAATGAGAATATCATCGTTGAAGAGTTGAACTAAAAGGAGGCTTGGAAAGTTATGAATTATACACCAAAACAAATTGTAAACGAATTGGATAAATATATCGTTGGACAAAACAAGGCAAAAAGAGCAGTCGCTGTTGCACTTCGAAACAGATACAGAAGAAGCACTTTACCTGCTGAAGTGAGAGATGAAATCACTCCAAAAAACATTGTTATGAGCGGGCCAACAGGTGTCGGCAAAACAGAAATTGCAAGAAGACTTGCAAAACTCGTTGGTGCGCCATTTGTCAAAGTTGAGGCTACAAAATATACAGAAGTTGGTTATGTAGGAAGAGATGTTGAAAGCATGGTGAGAGATCTTGTTGAAGTTTCTGTGAGAATGGTCAAAGATCAAAAGAAGAAGGCTGTTGAAAACAAGGTTATGCCAATCGTTGACGAAAAACTTGTTGACGCTCTCATTCAAAACCGCAGAGTGACTGAAGTTGATGTTTCAAAAGAGAAAGTTTTGGAAGAACTTCGTGCAAGAAAATGTGAAGAAGAGGTTGTTGAGGTCATGGTTTTGGAAACTCCAAAGCCAATGATGGCTATTGGTGGTGGCGAAATAAACTTGGGCTCTATGTTTGAAGGACTTGCACCACAAAGACACAAAAAGAAGAAGATGACTGTAAAACATGCTCGAGAAGCACTTTTGCAAGAAGAGTCTGACAAGGTGATTGATATGGACAATGTCAACGATGAAGCAATCACTCTTGCAGAAGAACAAGGAATCATCTTCATCGACGAAATTGACAAAATCATTGGGAAGAGTCAAGCGACAAACAGTGCAGACGTTTCGAGAGAAGGTGTTCAGAGAGACATTTTGCCAATCGTGGAAGGAAGCACGGTTTCAACAAAATATGGCAATGTGAAGACGGATTTCATTCTTTTCATTGCAGCTGGGGCTTTCCACGTTGCAAAAATGGAAGACATGATTCCAGAACTTCAAGGAAGATTTCCAATCAGAGTTCAACTTGAGAGTTTGACAAAAGAAGATTTCAAGAAGATTTTGAGCACACCAAAGAATGCGGTGACTGTCCAATATTCACATCTTTTGAAAGTGGACAACATAAACCTTGTTTTCAAAGATGATGCTTTGGATGAAATTGCTGAAATGGCAGAGAGAGAAAATGAGACAAGTGAAGACTTGGGAGCAAGAAGATTGCACACAATCATGGAAGCCCTTCTTGAAGATGTTTCATTCAATGCAACTGGCGAACATCCAATGCTTGATGTTGTGATTGACAAAAAGTATGTCAACAATGTCTTCAAAGATAGACAAAAACAATATGATTTGAAGAAATATGTGTTGTAATATATTGTGTGGTATTCAGTTGTAGAACTGAATAATACACACAATATATTGAGGCAAGGAAGAAATGTATGTGGAATGATAGAACAAAACTTTTGATTGGAGAAAATGGGGCTTCAAAACTTGAAAACTCATCTGTTGCTGTGATTGGAGTTGGTGGAGTTGGTGGGGCAACATGCGAGCTTCTTGTCCGTGCTGGACTTGGGAATATCACAATTGTTGACTTTGATTTGATTGATGAGACAAATATCAATAGGCAGATTTTGGCAAATGTTGATACAGTTGGAAAAGTCAAAGTTGATGTTTTGGAGCAGATGATTATAAAAATCAATCCAAAGTGCAATATAAATAAAGTAAACGCCAAACTTTCCATAGATAATATAGATGAGATACTTGGAAAACGGCATTTTGATTATGTTGTTGACGCAATTGACAATGTTACAGACAAAATTGAACTTATTTGTTTCTGCAAAGAGCATGGAATTAAAATTGTTTCAGCAATGGGTGCTGGAAACAGAGTTGGGATTCCAAATTTCAAAATCTCGGATATATATAAGACATCAAATGATGGGCTTGCTCGAGTTTTAAGGAAAAAGCTTCGTGAAAGACAGGTTGAAAGTTTGGATGTTGTGATCTGTGACAGTGCAGCACAAAAAATTGATAAAAGAGAACACTCTGTTGGCAGTATTTCATATTATCCAATTATGTGCGGTGCTGTCTTGAGTGCTTATGTGATTGAAAATTTGATAAAATAAGGGGGATTATATGGAAATTATTTCAGAAAAAAACTTTGAAGATAAGATAAAAGATGGTGTAGTTTTGGTCGATTTCTTTGCAACTTGGTGTGGGCCATGTCGTATGATGGGACCAATCCTTGAAGAAGTAAAAGAAGAATTTGGCGACAAAGTTGAGATTTTCAAGGTTGATGTTGATGAAGATGAAAAATTGGCAAGAAAATTTGGAATCATGAGCATTCCATCACTCTTTATTTTTGCCGATGGAAAAGAACAAGAAAAACACATTGGTCTTTGGGCAAAAAATGATGTTGTCAGTGCTTTGAACAAGTATGTAAAAAAATAAGTGCCTATTGACATAAGGTGTCCTTTGGTGTTAAAATTGAGGGTGATTAAAGGGGAGAAAAATGGACAGAAAGATTTATTTGGATAATGCCTCAACGACTTATGTCTCAAGCGAAGTGATGAACGAAATGATGCCTTGTTTCAGCACGGTTTATGGCAATGCAGGCTCAGTTCATAGTTTTGGAAGAGATGCAATGGCAGTCGTTGACAAGGCAAGAGACAGGGTTAAAGATGCAATTCATGCTCGAAAATCAAACGAAATCTACTTCACAAGTGGTGGAACTGAGGCTGACAACTGGGCAATTTTAGGTGTTGCGCATTCTTATGCAAGCAAAGGTAAACACATTATTACAAGCCAAATTGAGCACCATGCAGTCTTGAATGCATGCAAACAACTCGAAAAAGAAGGTTATGAAGTTACATACTTGCCAGTGGACAGCACTGGACTCGTTGATTTGGCAGAACTTTTGCATGCAATCAGAAAAGATACCATTTTGATTTCTATCATGGCAGTGAACAATGAAGTTGGGACAATTCAAAATGTGAAAGCAATTGCAAAGATTGCTCATGATTACAACATTTTGTTTCACACAGACGCAGTGCAAGCCATTGGAGTGATGAAAATCGATGTTCAAGACATGGAAATTGATTTGATGTCAATCTCATCACACAAAATTCATGGACCAAAGGGTGTTGGTGCTTTGTATATCAAAGATGGTGTCATGATTGAACCAATTATGTTTGGTGGGGAAAATCAAGAAAGAGGAAAGCGTGCTGGCACAGAAAATGTTCCTGCAATTGCCGGATTTGGAAAAGCAGTTGAAATTGCTGCAAAAAACTATGTTATTACAAACAAAAGAATGAGGATGATCAGAGATTATTTCTTGGAAAAACTCAATGAAAAAGTTGATCATTTTCAAGTGAATGGTCATCCACAACAAAAATCAAACACAATTTTGAATATTTCATTCTATGGTGTGGAAGGTGAATCAGTTTTGATGCTTTTGGATTTGGCTGGGATTTGTGTTTCAACATCTTCCGCGTGTACATCAAAATCATTGTTGCCATCTCATGTGCTTAAAGCAATGAATGTTCCTGATGAGGTCGCTCAAAGTTCAATTAGAATATCATTTGGCAACAATATTTCAAAGTTGGATATAGATTATGTTGTTGCAGAAATTCAAAAAGTTGTTGCAAAACTTCGTGCAATTTCTCCAATTAAAGCAGGGAGGAAGTAAGAATGGTGTATAGCAAAACGGTTTTAGATAGATTTCAAAATCCAAGAAATGCTGGAGCGTTGTCTGGATCAAACGCAGTTGGTGAAGCAGGAAATTCTGCTTGTGGAGATGTTGTAAAATTGTTTTTGAAAGTCTCTGAAAGTGGAATAATTGAAAATGCAAAGTTTAAGACATTTGGATGCTCTGCGTCAATTGCTTCATCTGATATTGCATGCGATTTGGTGAAGGGAAAAACAATTGATGAAGCACTGAAAATCACAAGTGCTGATATTATAAATGTTTTGGGAGAATTGCCATCACACAAAATACATAGCGTTCTTCTTGCAGAAGAAGTTATCAAATTCGCTGTCGAAGATTATTATAAAAGAAGAGAAAAAGCTACAAAGGCAGCGATAAGAAAAACAAAGAAAAGCATTGGCTAATCTATAAAACAAAAATAAAAAAACACTTCAATATAAAAGAGGTGTTTTTTTTACATAAAAATATGCTTATAATTAAATAAAATTCAGAAATGTCTTCACATACGATGTTTATTGCATAATACCATATATTGATTGAATTATTCAAGGCGTACCCCAAAATATAGCATATTTATTCGTAAAACCTGTCTTTTGCGAATAGATATAGATGTTCTCCAAAACAAAATTTTTGCAACCCGCCCACATTTTTTTTGTGTATGTTTTACGACAATTTCCTCGTTGCAGTGGAGTCTTTTATTATTTTCACAATCTCTGCGTCGCCTATGAAAAGAATCTCCTTTGTTTTCTCTGCTGATTTCTGATTTTGCCCCCAATATTTCTCTGCCAGTTGCTTGTATTGATTGAAAGAGACTCCTGGTCTGCCTATTACGCAGTCTTTTACATAAAATGCCTCACCATTCAATTTGACAGCGACAACTTGATAATGATTTTCTGGGAATTTTTTTGTCATTATCTCCCAGTTTTTTATTGTCTCCTCCACTGTTTCAGAAAGATACATACATTTGAAACGAGATGGTCTAGTAGGAAATTTTTCTTTTCTTACTTCTTCGAGTGCAATTTCTCTCATAAACAAATCATAATTTCCCAATGCGTTTGACATTTTATACATCAAGTCTTTGTCTTTGAAAATACCTTTTTTTGCTGATTGAAAACCAAGTCCATGAAGAGGATTCCCATTTTCATTGAATTCAAAATCAAATATCTTCAGTTGACCATTGAAATTCTCTTCAAAGTGAATTGTGTCTCCTACCTTGAAATCCCTGTTTGTCGCAACTTGATAAAGAATTGTGTTTTTAAGTTTCATCTATTATCCTATTTTTATAGTCGCCCTATACTTTATAATTTTTCCTAAACTCGTCAAGAAATTCTGGGAAATAGTCCCCCAAGATTGCCTCACGTGACTGTTCTGCAAGTCGAATAAGAAATCTCAAGTTGTGGATTGACAAAAGTTCTGCGCCAAGCATCTCACCAGCGTTGATGAGATGTCTGATATATGCTCGAGAATAATGTTTGCAAGCATAGCAGTCGCAATCCTCTTCGATTGGTCTGAAATCTTCTTTATATGAAGAGTTTTTTATGACCATTTTGCCGGTCTTGGAAAACGCTGTGCCATTGCGAGCAATTCTGGTCGGCAAAACGCAATCCATCATATCAATCCCACGTGCGAAGCCCTCTATGAGGCAATCTGGACTTCCGACACCCATAAGATATCTTGGCATATCATGTGGCAAAATAGGCTTTAAGAAGTCGAGCATATCATACATGACGCTTTTTTCTTCACCAACTGACAATCCGCCGATTGCAATGCCACATCTTGTGAAAGGCTTGCAATCTTCAACACATTTTGCTCTCAAGTCTTTGTACATATTGCCTTGAACAATTGGAAAAAGAATCTGCTCCCCACCCCTGTGAGCCTTATAACATTTCTCAAGCCAAATTTTGGTGAGATCTCTTGCTTTTTCAGCCTCAGCATAAGTCGCACCTGCTTCTGTGCATTGGTCGAGAGCCATATTGATGTCGCTGCCAAGAGCATGTTGAATTTCCATGCAGAGTTCTGGCGTCATCAAAAATTTTTCGCCGCTCAAGTGAGACTTGAATTCAACCCCCTTATTTGAAACCTTTCGAAGGTCAGACAAAGAGAAAACTTGAAAGCCGCCGCTGTCTGTGAGAATTGGTTTATCCCAATTCATCATCTTGTGAAGTCCACCAGCTTTTTCCACTATATCGTGACCTGGACGCAAAAAGAGATGATATGTGTTTGACAAAATGATTTGAGCGTTCATGTCATGCAAATCTTCTGGTCTGAGCCCTTTCACTGTGCCTTGTGTCCCCACTGGCATAAATACGGGTGTCTTTATGTCTCCTCTTGGTGTGTGAAAAATACCGGCACGAGCGCCAGTTTTTGGACATTCTTTTATAATTTCATAACTAAAATATTTATCTTGCATAGTTCTCCTAATATATACAGTGCATCAACCTTCAATAAACATCGCATCACCGAAACTGAAGAAACGATATTTTTCCTTTACAGCAGTATTGTAAATGTCAAGTGTTTTGTCAATGTCGCCCACAAGTGCTGAAACAAGCATTATGAGTGTGCTTTCTGGCAAGTGAAAATTGGTGATGAGTGCATCAACAATCTTAAATTTGTATGGTGGATAAATGAAAATCTGCGTTTCTCGTTTCTGTGGCACAAGTTTTCCATTTTTGTCAACACCACTTTCCAAAACACGCACAGAAGTTGTCCCAACTGCGATGATGCGTCTTCCCTCCGCCTTTGCTTTGTTGATTTTGTCTGCAACCTCTTTCGTTATTTCAATATACTCGCTGTGCATTTCATGATTGAGGATATTGTCCTCTTTCACTGGACGGAATGTCCCCAGCCCAACGTGCAACAGCACCTCAATGATTTCAACGCCCTTCTGTTTCAATTTTTCCATCAATTCTGTCGTGAAATGAAGCCCTGCCGTTGGTGCTGCACTTGATCCATCAACCTTTGCATAAACAGTCTGATATCTTGACTGATTTTTAAGTTTTTCTTTGATATATGGAGGAAGTGGCATTGTGCCAATCTCCATCAGATGTTCTTCAAAGCTTTTGTTATCTTTGTAGTCAAACTTTACTTTGCACGCACCATAATCGCCCTTTTCCAAGACGACGCACTTTATGTTTTCATTGAAAACAACTTCTGTCCCCTTGTCAAGACGTTTTGCTGGTTTTACAATTGTTTCCCAAGTTTTCAAATCAATTCGTTTTTGAAGCAAAATCTCAATTTTTGCTCCTGTTTCACTTTTGAAACCATACAATCTTGCTGGCAAAACCTTGCTGTTGTTTACGACAAGCACATCACCTTTGTGCAACTTGTCAAGGATGTCGTAGAAATGTTTATGTTCAATCTGACCGCTTGACTTGTTGAAACACAAAAGTCTCGAATGGTCACGAGGTTCAATAGGTGTTTGAGCAATCTGTTCTTCCGGCAAATCATAATAATATGTTTTTCGTAAAAGTTCTCTTTGCATAATTCCCTTCTTTAGATAAGTTTTGTAGAAGTTTTTCTGCCATCAAAAGCATCATTGATGCTCTGGGTAAGATATTCCAAGATGCTTGTAAGCATTTTCAAGCGCGACACGACCCCTTGGAGTCCTTGCAATAAAACCAAGCTGAAGAAGATAAGGTTCGTAAACATCTTCGATTGTGCTGGCATCCTCACAAATGGTGGCAGAGAGTGTGTCAAGCCCAACTGGACCACCACCAAACTTGTGAATGATGCTTTCAAGGATTTTTCTGTCAATGAAATCAAGTCCCAAATCATCAATTTCCATCTTTGCAAGTGCTTGGTCAGCAATATCTTTGGTTATTTTTCCTGATCCCATAACCTCTGCATAGTCTCTCACACGCTTGAGAAGTCTGTTTGCGATACGAGGAGTCCCTCTTGAACGCTTTGCAATGTTCAGGCTTGCTTGCTCGTCAATTTCAATCTTCAAAATTTTTGCTGATCGCGTGACAATCTCTTGAAGTTCTTTATCCTCATAAAGTTCGAGTCTGCAAATCACACCAAATCTGTCTCTGAGAGGGCTTGTAAGCATGCCTGCTCTAGTTGTTGCCCCGATGAGAGTGAATGGTTGGATTTTGAGCCTCATGTTTTTTGCAGACGGACCTTTTCCAACGATGAAATCAAGCGCAAAATCTTCCATTGCTGGATACAAGATTTCTTCAACACTTTTGTTGAGCCTGTGAATCTCATCAATGAACAAAACATCATTCTTCCCCAAATTTGTGAGAATTGCAGCGAGATCAGCAGCATGCTCAATCGCAGGCCCAGAAGTTACCTTGAATTGTGAGCCGAGTTCGTTTGCTATGATGTGAGAAAGCGTTGTCTTTCCAAGTCCTGGGGGTCCATACAAAAGCACATGGTCAAGAGAGTCTTTTCTTGACTTTGCCGCCTTGATATAAATCTCCAAACTCTCCTTGACTTTTCTTTGCCCAACATATTCGCTCAGGTTTGTTGGTCTAAGAGAGTTTTCAATCTCTGCATCTGTCCAATTTTTTGTGCTTGTAATGAATCTATCTTCCATAAATTCTCCTTCTAGTTGTTGTGTGATATGCAATTTTCGGTTTTGCATACGACACTATATGTTGTGCTATCTTCCAAGTTCTCTCAAGACTTTCAAGATGATTTCTTCTGCAGTGATGTTTGGCTCTGCCTTGCTTCTTGCAAGCCTATAAGCCTCATTTTTGTTTACTCCAAGAGAGATAAGTGTTTCAACGGCATCATTAAGTGCAGTTTCATTAAAGTCGCCACCCGCCATAACAGATGCCATGTCATCAATGCTGAGAGATGTGGTGCTGACCTTGTCTTTGAGTTCGAGACAGATTCTTTCAGCTCCCTTTTTGCCGAGTCCTTTGATTTTTGAGAGTGAATTTGCGTCCTCATTTATGATTGCAACAATCAAATCAGACAGCTTCATCCCGGAGAGAATGCCAATTGCAATCTTCGGTCCAATCCCTGACACCGTGATGAGTTTCAAAAACAACGTCTTTTCTTCATCTGAGCCAAAACCATACAGTGTCACGCCTGTGTTTTCGCTTACCTGAAGATATGTCAAAATTTTGATAGTTTCGCCTACATTTGGCAAAGTCATAAGTGTATTGTTTGAAATTGCAAGCTCGTACCCTACACCATTTACATCCAAAATAAGAGTGTTTTCATTTTTGTATTCAATTGTCCCAATCAAAAAAGCAATCATATTTTTTCCTTTTAATCTCTAATAAATTCTGTTGTTGTTTAAGTTTGGATTGATTTGACTGTGACACAAAGCCACCGCCAGTGCATCAGCAGCATCATCTGGTTTTGGCACTTTCTCAAGTCCAAGCACGCTTTTGACCATAAACTGCATTTGCTTCTTCTCTGCCCTTCCATTTCCTGTCAGTGCTTGCTTGATTTGCATTGGTGTGTATTCAAACAATCTCTCGCAATATTTGTGAGCAGTAAGCACAATCACTCCTCTCGCCTCTGCAACAGGGATGACTGTTGTTTGATTTCTGAAATAGAAAAGTTCTTCAATTGCAACCTCATCAGGCTTGTAGGTCTCAAACAGCACCCTAAAAGCCTCTTCTATGTGCTGAAGTCTGACTGGAAAGGTATCTTCTTTTGGTGTTTCAATGACACCAAAGTCCACCACAGCGTTGTCTCTGTGAGTGTCAATAATCCCGAATCCAACAATCCCATAACCAGGGTCAATTCCCAAAATTCTCATAGGAATATTTTAATGTAAAAGCACGCATTTTGTCAAACAAAAACCCCATAAATAAAAACCACTTCATTTCCGTTTTCAAATGAAGTGATTCTTTTGATTTTATTTGATTTTGATATCTGGATTCTGAGTAAATTTCTTGATTGGAGCATATTCAAAAGGGCAATCTTTTGAGATGATTTTGTAAGGATTTTTGTTCCTATACGACTTCCTGTCTTTCTCATCCATATCAATGAATGTTTTTGCTCTGTCCATGTGAAAGATTCCATCCAAATGGTCGATTTCATGTGACAATACTGTTGCACTGAAACCTTCAAATTTTTCAGTATGTTCCGTCCCTTTCAAATCTTGAAACCTGACAACAATCTCATATGGTCTTTCAACAACCGCCCAATATTGCAAACAGCTTTGACACCCTTCCAAAAACTCCGTCTTTCCTTTTTTTGAGAGGATGACAGGATTTACCATTGTGATATGATTGCTTCCATTTTTTGTGTGGTCAGTTGGATCAGTATTTTTCACAAAGATAAGTCTTTTTGGGATTCCAATCTGAACGGATGCCATTGCAAATACTTTGTTTGCAAGAGTATATTCTTTCAAATCTTCAAAATCTTTGGTAAGTTCAACATCAGGAAAGATGACTTCTTTTGAGATTTGTCTCAAAAACGCCTCATCCTCTTTGATTGTCACAAGTTTTCTCATATTATTCCTCGTCTGGAAGATTTACGTTGTGATAAACTTCTTGAACATCGTCCAAATCTTCAAGTGCATCAATCATTCTTTGGAATTTTGGAAGTTGCTCAGCATTGAGGTCAACATACATATCTGGCACAAGCTCTGTGTCAGCAGAAACAACATTGTATCCTTTTGCAGAGAGAGCATCTCTCATCTCATTGTGCTTGTTTGGTTCTGTGATGATTTCAACACTTTCTTCATCTTCGGCAACATCAACTGCACCTGCTTCGATTGCATCAAGCATCAAAGTCTCAACATCTTTTGCATCAACGACAACTACAACACCTTTACGGTTGAAAAGGTATGACACGCAACCTAGTGAGCCAAGTGCTCCGCCGTGCTTGTCAAAAGCATGACGAACATCCCCTGCAGTTCTGTTTTTGTTGTCAGTCAGGCACTCAACAATCACTGCTGAGCCACCAACACCATAACCCTCATATGTTTGAGCTTCGTAGTTTACGCCACCAAGCTCTCCAGATGCCTTTTTGATTGATCTTTCAATATTATCGTTTGGCATGTTGTTGTCTTTTGCTTTTTGGATGATATCTTTAAGTTTGCTGTTGACATTTGGGTCTGGACCGCCTGCCTTAACGCATACAGCAAGTTCTCTTCCAATTTTTGTGAATATTTTGCCTCTTGCGGCATCAGTTTTCCCTTTTTTTGCTTGAATATTATGCCATTTTGAATGTCCTGACATTTTCTTTCTCCTTCATAATAAAATTGCTGTTTATATAATAATATATCTCCCGTGTTTTTGTCAAATATATGGAAGATAATCATAAAAAGGAAGCATTAAAACTTCCTTTTGTTTATTTCATACATGATGATCGAACCAGACACCCCTGCATTTAGGCTTTCAATTCCCTCTTTCATAGGGATTTTGACCTTATCTTTGCAGATTTTCTCGATTTCTTCACATACTCCATTACCTTCATTTCCAACAACGACGCCTACAACATCATCAACTTTGAAGTTGAATATGTTTTCGCCATCCATATCTGTCATGATGAGATGAAGTTTGTTTTTCTTTGCAAAATCAACAAATTGTTCTTTTGACATCTCATAGACTTTGCTGTCAAACACTGCACCAACCGAACTTCTGATAAGTTTTTCGTTTTGCTTTCTAACAGAGTCCAAAAGAAAGATATATTCAAAGCCACAAGCTTTGGCTGTCCTAATCAGTGTGCCAACATTTCCTGGGTCTTGAAGTGTATCCAAAACCAAGAAGTTTGTTTTTGGCATTTCAACAACATATTGTGAGAGATATGCAATGCATAACACTTTTTGTGGTGTTTTTGTGTCTGCAAGCATTTCGATGTTTCTTTCATCTGTGTGATACAATTCTACCCCAGCGCAATCAATGTTGAGCGTTTGAAACTCTTCTTCTGAGAGGCTTGTCAAGATGTATTGTGCTTTGATAGTGTTGTTTTTCAAAGCATCTCTGATGATTTTTGCATTGTCTAAAAAAAGCAAAGCCTTGTTTTCACGCTTTTGCTTTTTCAAGTTTGATATAAAGTTTTTGCTGGTATTTTCCATACTCAACTCCCCTATTTCTGTGAGGATTCTACTCAAATTGAAGATATATCAACTTCATTCGGGTTATCGCAGGTCTTACGCCTTCTTTGCAACTTCAACAAGGTTTGCAAATGCAGCTGGTTCTCTTACTGCCATGTCAGCAAGAACTTTTCTGTTGAGAGTAACGTTTGCTTTCTTGAGACCATTGATAAATCTGCTGTAAGAAATATCATTGATTCTGCATGCTGCGTTGATTCTTGTGATCCAGAGTGCTCTGAAATCTCTTTTCTTTTGTTTTCTTCCGATGTAAGCGTATTGTCCGCTCTTCATCACTTGTTCTCTTGCTGTTCTGTAGAGTTTGCTCTTTGCTCCAAAGTAACCTTTGGCTGCTTTCAAAATCTTTCTACGCTTTTTTACTGCGTTTACGCCTCTTTTAATTCTCATGTCTTACCTCCCTATTACTTGCAAAGAAGTCTCTTGATATTGTCTTGGTTCTTTCCAGCAATATAAGATCCTTTTCTGAGTTTTCTTTTTCTTCCTTGATTTTTTGTTGTCAAGAAGTGACCTTTGTTTGGTCTAGCAAATTTTACTTTTCCTGTTGCAGTGAGTGAGAATCTTTTCTTTGCACCACTGTGTGTCTTCATTTTAGGCATTTTTTTCTTTCTCCTTTTTATTTAGCTTTTTTTGGATTGATTACGACTGAGACATTTCTGCCCATAATCACTGGGTCTTTCTCAATAAAACCATAATCAGCAAGATCGGCAACAAACTTTTTCACTGTTTCAACAGCATTTTGTGAATAAGCCTGTTCTCTTCCTCTCATACGCAAAGAAACTTTGACTTTATCTCCTTCTTGAAGGATTTTTTGAGCGTTTTTAAGTTTGAAACTTACATGATAGTCATCAATACGCATTGAAAGTTGAATTTCTTTGATTTCGCTTATCTTTTGATTTCTGCGAAGCTCTTTTTCTTTCTTTACAGCGTCAAACTTGTATTTGCCATAATCCATAAGTTTGCAAACTGGTGGATTTCCATTTGGATTCATCATAACAAGATCCACTCCGTTTTTGTCAGCAATTTCTTGTGCTTGTACTGTTGAAAGAACTCCAAGTTGTTCGCCTTCCTCTCCGATAAGTCTTACTTCTTTTGCTGTGATTTGACTGTTGATCAATAATTCCTTGAAAATGGTCGTAATCTCCTTTTAACAAAAATATGGTAGGACGCAAAATCCCACCATACAAAAATAAAGAATAAAAAGTATTCAAAATTTTTGACCATATCAAAACGAAATTCGATAGGTGAGAAGTGGTCTTCTGCTTTCTTACTGGCTTATATTATCATAATAACAACAACTTTGTCAATGATTTTTCACAAAATTTCAGTTATTTTGTCTTTTTCTTTTTGCTTTTCCTATTTTTGAAAAAACTCTTTGGTGAGAAATTGATGATATTTGCAGTTGAGATAACTACTTTCTCAGCGTTTGATACAGCATAACTTTTGAAAATTGCCTTACTGAAAATTGTCAGACCAGCAATAACCGAACTTATCAAACATGTGACGATGAAATAGATGTTTGGCTCTGTTATGTGCATACTCAGCACCAAACTGATGCCGCCTGCTCCACTCAAAATGCCACATATATCACCCACGACATCCCCGCAAAATGATGAGATTTTTTCAGTATTTTCACAAAGCTTCAAAGCAGTAGAATACGCTTTGTGGTTTTCATATTGCTTGAGACTTTGAAGTTTTGCAGATGTCACAGCAACCCCCACCATATCGAAGATTGTGCTGAGTGCAACAAAAAAGACAATGATGAATATTGATAAGATTACCGAAAGATGAGGGAAAAGGCTTTGAGAGATTACACTGAAGACAATTGAGAGGCAAATTGACAAAATAAGGGTTTTAAGTGCCCATCTGACGCTGTTTTGTTTCATAATTTAATATATTTATAACCATAGCTTTTTAGGACAAAAAAAGAAGCCTTATCGACTTCTTTTAAGCTTTGCTTGCTTCAAATGTAACTGGTGCCATTGCCTCGATATCTTTGTTTGTTATGTTTGATGTGAGATAGGTATAGTTTGCAACAGTCGCATCCTTAAAGTGTTCGTCTTGTGCCATTTTGACCCCAAGTCCTTCAATTTCGTTCTCATAGGTCTTGACAAGTGGCTCAACAACAAACACTGCAAGTTTATTTTCATTCGATGGACAATAGAACATCAAGCCACCAGCTGTATGCCAAATCTCCTCCATGTTGTCAGAGTTTTTTTCCATAGGTTTTTTGAATAATCTAGACGCCTTGTTAAGTCTTTCAAATGCATCAACAACGCTGATTTCAATATCTTCAGACGCTCTTATTTGATTGATAATGTTGCGATCCATGTTTCCAAGAAGAGAATATGGCTGACCCCCAAACAGAGCTTCAATATTCTTTGAAGGCTTTGCAAGGACATTTATACTAGGGATTGCAACTTTGCTGCTTCCAAGTATTCCAACTCTTTCCAAAGGTATGACTTCTTCTTTATAGAGATTGTTTGACTTGGAAAGGGTTTCCCATCTCATTCTTGATGCATAGAGTAAATATCTTATGTCAATTTGCTGATGTCTGAAATTTGACAAACTCATTCTAAAGTTTACATTTGATTTTGCGTCAGGCACGATTTCATACATATAATTTCTGATGTATCTTGCATATGCTGTCAATGTTTGTGTGATTGACAATCCTGTCAACAAAACAGTGTTTTGCTCTTCTTTGCTGAACCACCTTGGATTGTAATCCCCATCTTTTCTGTCTTCTTCGTCATCATTTTGGAAAGGTCTCATTCCAATTCTTTCAAAGACCTTTTGAATATCGGCAAAAACATATCTTTTGACTGTTGTAAAAATTTCATCAACTTTGTATGCGAGAGGATTAAACTTTCTGAGAATTTCTCCATGCTTTTGAGTTACGTCAACGAAAAATGTGAAATCCTTCATGCAAAAATCTCTGCCTTGACGTTCCAAACTGTTCATTTCAAGCAAAACTGGAAAAAGATTTTCCGCCAAAATCTTTGCATCCTCGCCTGATTTTGCATAAAGACTGTACAAATGACGCATTCTGTTGATTTCAAACCTTTTTTCTGCAAAGCCTTTGCCTTCTTTTGCGTCAATCATGGCTTCCATTCTTGAAATCAGTTCATCAAAAGGAGAAGTGCATTTGCTGACATCAAATTCATTTTGTATTCTGTCGAAAACTTCCTTCATGTATTCTCGTTCTTCTTCCTCTTCTTCAGAAAGTTGAACAACACCATCTACCACTCTTTTGGCTTTTCTTGCTTCAAAGGTTGTTTTCACATTGTCAAACAAACTCTCGACAATCTTTTTGTTTGAAGAGGTCAAGAATGTTTCACCTGAGACATCTTTTGGCAGGCTTCCAATATCCGCAATCACCCTTCTTGGAGTGACAGTTCGCCCTGTCCTTTTTGATGGAGTAATTGAAATTTGCTCATCCTGTTGAAGCATGTTGAGTGCCCTTGCAGTATGTTCGATAAAGAACTTTCTGAGCAAAGTATTATTTTGATTGTCATACTCAGTGAGTTTTGCAAGCAGTCCGTCCAAAATTTGTGGTTCGATTGAAAGCACATTGAAATCAGTGAAAGTCTCAAATGCATTCTTCGCTCCCAAATATTTTACGAGGACATTTTTTGTCTCTGAAAATTTATCAAGATTTTCTTTTGTAAGCCCAGAAATTGAAGAAAGTTTGTCGATATTGAAAGTTGCCTTTCTGGCATACGAAATTGCAAATTCTTCAAACTTTTCGCCTTCTGGAAAAAGCGCAGAGTTTTCGTTTTTGAGTTCGACCAAGTTTTGATAAATACATTTTTCAAAGTTGTTGATTTTGGTCTGATCGCAAAGGAGGATTGATGGAGACTTTGAGATTCTGTCAACAAGATCTGCCTTCGCCATCGGAGGAACAAAATTTTTAATCAAAAAGTCGATGTTTGATTGAAGTCTTGCGCTTGGGTATGTAAGCAATGTTCCGCAGTTTTTGATCATCTCAGCAGGGGTTGTTTTTGTAAGGAAGGCTTTTTCTTCTTTGTCATAAACAAAATGGTTTAAGGCTGACACAATATCTTTCACATTTTCTTCATTTACATGGCAAATGATTGATGCACAGTTTTCAATCAATTCTTTGAAATCTTTATCATCGAAAAGACGACTTTTTTCACCACTGATTGGGCTGTCATATTCAATTTGTGTAAGAATGTCATATGTGTTTTTGTAAATTTGTGCATTCAATCCCCTAAGGTTTTCCATTGTTGCAATTTTGATTGGATCAATATTTTGCAAAATCGCAAAGTCCATTGCTTTGAAAAAACCCTCTTTGAATTTTTCTTTGTTTGACAAATACATCTTGATACTTCTGTCAAGCACAAGTTTTCCTGCTTTTGCTCGCTCTACACTATAAATGGAGTTGTCAGTATATTGCTCAAACTTGAGAAAAAAATCTGTGAGTGACAAAATTACATCCTCATCTTTCTCATCCAAAATTCTCTCTATATAACTTTTGATGTCTTTGTCAGTAAGTTTGAAAACTTTCTTAAACACATTGTCAAGTTCTGCTGACACCAATTCTCTTATTTCTTTGTCCATTGTCTCCTCCAGCATTCAATATATCAGATTATAAAGGAAAATGCAGTCAAAGTCAATACCTAATTTATATTATATAAACAATAAATATAGCATAAAAAAGCCCGCATAATTTTGTGGGCTTCAAAATGGTTTACAATTTACAAATCCTTTTCGATTTCGTGGATTTCGTCTTCAATCATCATCTTGAGTTCTGAAATCAAATCGTTGATTGGGATAAATAATTTTTCACCAGATTCTCTGATTGTAACTTCTGCTTGAGAGTTTGCCATTGTCTTTGGGCTGATGACAACTCTAAGTGGCACTCCCATAAGTTCGCTGTCGGTGAGTTTCACCCCTGCAGAGACATTTCTGTCATCATACAAAACTTCAATCCCAGCATTCTCCATCTTCTTGTAGAATTCTTCAGAAACTGTGGCGACATTTTCGTCATCAATTCTGATTGGGCAGAAATGAACTTGCCATGGAGCAATTGTCATTGGCCAAACAATGCCTTTGTCATCGGCTTTTTCTTCAATAATACTTTCAAGTGACCTGCTGACCCCGACACCATAGCAACCCATGATAGGTTCTTTAACAGTGCCGTCTGGCATATTGATTTTCATTCCCATAGTTTTTGTATAGCGTGTACCAAGTTGGAAGATGTTTCCAATTTCGATACCCCTTGTGAGAGTCAGTTTGTGTCCACAATGAACACACTTTTCCCCCTCTTTGACAAGTGATATATCAACAAATTCAACATCAGCAAAATCTCTTGACATGGAGATGTTTTTGACATGGAAATCTTTCTTGTTTGCACCAGAGACAAAATTTTCAAGTCCCTTGAGAGACACATCGTAGAAAACTTGAGCGTCTTCAGGGACTTGCAAATTTGTCAACCCAATATTCCCTGCATAAAGTCCATATTGTTCAACGTCCACAAATTCAAGTTCGCTTCTAACAAGTTTTGAAAGTTTGCTTTCATTTACATCGCAATCACCCCTAAGGAATGCGACAACAAGTCTCCCACCTTCAGCGGTTTTGTAGCAAACCGCCTTTGCTGTATGTTTTGCATCTGTTTCAAGGAACGCACAAATCTCTTCAATGGTGTGAGCATTGCCAGTGAAGACCTCTTGCATTTCACCGACAGCTGTGTGATCATTTTCTTCTTTGACAGAGACAGCGACTTCGCTGTTGCTGCTGTAATGACAATTTGGACATATGATGAGGCTGTCTTCTCCAGCTGGTGTCACAGCCATAAATTCGTGAGATACCTTTCCTCCCATAACGCCATTGTCACCTTCAACTGCAACAAAATTTTTGAAGCCCATACGTTTGTAAATTCTTACATAAGCATCAAACACTTTTTTGTAATAACTTTCCAAATCTTCTTGTGAGAGGTGGAAAGAATAGGCATCTTTCATTGTAAATTCTCTGGCACGAATAAGCCCGCCTCTTGGTCTTGCTTCATCACGGAACTTTGTTTGAATCTGATAAATCATGCAAGGCAATCCTTCTGGACTTGTCACAGTGTTCATCATCATATGAACAGCGGCTTCTTCATGTGTCATCCCAAGAAGCATATCATGATTGTTTCGATCCTTAAATCTTATCATCTCGCTTTTGATTGAAGAATATCTTCCACTCATATCCCAAAGTTCTTTGGTCATAACAACAGGAAACAAAACTTCTTGCCCGCCAACAGCGTCCATTTCCTCACGAATGATTTTTTGCAATTTCAAACTCACTCTTTGTGCAGGAGGAAGAAAAGAAAAAATACCAGCACCAATTTGTTTGATATATCCAGCCCTAAGCATCAAAATGTGGCTCTTAAGGGATGCTCCACTTGGAGTCTCTTTTTCACGTCTTCCGACGAGTTTGCTTATCTTCATACTTCCTCCTCTGTAAATTCATCAAGCTCTTTTTTGATTTGGAAAAGTTTTCCAGTTGTCTTTGACAATTCTTCTTGAGCGAACTTTGAAAGAGTGTTTGCTCTCTCAAAAAGTTCTTGAGCGGTTGCAAGCGGCAACTGTTCTTTCTCCAATCTTTCTATGATGTTTTCCAATTCTTTTACTGCTTCTTCATAACTCATATTCATGTTCTCCAATATTTCAATCTTCTTTTGCAGTGACAGCCTCAAGCTTTCCGTCTACAAAATTGATTTCAAATTTTTTGTTTAAGTTCAATTGTTCGATTTTTGTAACACTCTTTCCGCTTTGTTCTATTTTAGCATACCCAAGTGCCAAAATGTCAAGCGGATTAAGTTTGTTTAAGTGTGCAAGTTTCAATTGCAAATCGTGGTCTTTCTCAACGACAAAGTCTTTGATTTTTGCTGATATCTTTGTCACCTGTTTTTCTAGGCGTGACTTTCTTTCAAAGAGATAATCTTCTGCCAAGACGAGGAAAGTTTGTTTGTCCTGTTGCCAACGCATTGTCTTGTCTGCGACATAGACATCAAGACATCTGCAAACCCTCGAAATATCCCTTCTGAGCGTGCTTGCTGACAATTTTGTGTCTTTGGTGAGAAGTTCTGCTGCCGCGCTCGGTGTCGGCGCTCTGAGGTCAGAAACAAAGTCGATGATTGTGAAATCTGTCTCATGTCCAACTGCTGACACAATCGGTTTCTCACAAGCATAAGTTGCCCTTGCAACCTCTTCGGTGTTGTAAGCGGACAAGTCTTCCATGCTTCCACCACCTCTTGCAACAACGACAACATCCACACCGTCATAATTTGAGAAAAACTCAATGCCGGCACAGATTTCTTTTTCTGCACCGTTGCCTTGAACCTTGGTGTCATAAAGCACAATGTCGATTGCCTTGTTTCTTCTCCATGTCACGTTTTTGATATCTTGAATGACTGCCCCATCCTTCGATGTGACAACGCCAATTCTTTTGATGTTTTGTGGAATTGGCTTTTTGTGTTCTTGAGCAAACAAACCTTCCCTCTCGAGTTTCTCTTTCATCTCTTGAAATTTTTGGAAGAGAAGCCCAAGCCCAAACGGCTCAACCTTGCCTACAACAAAGTTGAATCTTCCACCTTTGGTATAGAAGTTTGGACTGCCAGTGGCAATCACCATGTCACCTTCTTTGACGCCAGCCATTGCCCCGCCATAAAAACAGACGCAAGGCAGAGTACTTTCTTCATCCTTAAGAGAAAAATATACACTGCTTTTTGATTGAGATATGCCAAAAACTTCTCCAACGATTTTTATGTTGTGGAGAAGTTCTTCGCTATTAAAGATGTCTTTAATAATGTTATTAAATTTTGAAACTGTCAAAGTGTATGCTTGTGTCATTTGTTTATTATGGCTGAGATAAGCCCATTTATAAATTTCGAAGATTTTTCTGTGCTATATTTTTTTGCGAGATCCAATGCCTCGTTGATTGCAACCGCTTTTGGAGTTTCGCAATATTTGATTTCAGTAAGTGCCAAATAGATGAGAGCAAGGTCAACTCTGAAAACTCTCGAATAGTCAAAGTTTTTCAGGTGTGCCTCTATCTCTGTCCTAAGCTCTTCCTTGTGGAGATTGAAAGAAGTGGTTATATCTTCAAAAAACTTCTTGTCATCCTCTTTTTTAAGTTCTGTCAAGTTGGGAAGAGAAAGCTCTGCATCAACATCATGGAAGAGCCCTTCAAAAATCAACTTGAAAGCGTTTTCTCTTGCATCATTACGCATTTTCTTCCACCTCTTTGTCACATTCAACATTGATGATGTGTATGTTTATCTTGAGCGGTTTGAGTGCAACCATTGTTGCAAGCGAGTTTCTGATGTTTTCTTGAACTCTGTATGCGATGTCTGGCACATTGTAGCCAGCATATATATTTAGATAAACATCAATTGTGAGAGCACCGTTCTTTTCAAAAACAATCTTCACGCCGTCGTCATAGCGATTGAAAACTCTCTTGTACCAAGGGCGTGCAGAGTTTGTGACACTCTCAACGCCGTTGATTTCTTTTGCTGCCAAATTTATGATAGAAACTAAGATTTTTCTGTTGAGTGTGATTTTCCCATTGTTTGTCGCCTGTGATTTTGTAGCCATAAAACAATCTCCTAAAGTTTTTATAGTGATATTTTATCACAAGACTTGTGCGTTTGGCAAATTATTCAGCATAATAAACAACGATATTTTTAAGTTCTGTGCCAAGTTGTTCTTTGACAATGGTTGTGATTTGTGCAACTTCGTTTTCAGTGAGTGATTTGCATTGAACAACCACATTCACCTTTGTGTTTGCGATTGAAATCACGCAATCAGAAAATCCTTGTGCTTTGACAAGTCCTTCAACGGCAAGTTCTTTTTCCATTTTTGAAACGAGTGAGAGTTTTGCTTCTTGTGCTGCATTGATTGCTGCTTCTGTTGATGAAGCGTTGTCAATGATTGCGTCATAATACAAAATCTCTTGGTCTCTTGTGCTTGAACGGTCATTTCGATAACTTGTGAAATAACTCGTTGTTGTCACGCCAGTGCTTGTCTGTTTGCTTGCGTTGTTGAGAGCGATGTTGAGATATCCTGTCACGCCAAGCAAAACAATCATAAGTGAAAGAATGATTATTTTTGTTCTCTTTTTCATAAAAACTCCTTAAACATGGGCAATGCCCGATTTTTTGCGAATCCTAAGTCAGAATAGTGACGTTGTTTCGGTCAACTTCCAAAACAGTTTCAACTGCGGTAAGAATATTCAATCTAACACTTACCTCTTTTGCACCTTCAGCGACAACTATCACCCCCTTTATTTTTGGATATATCTCCTTCTCAATGACAGGTTCGTTTGAAACCAGAATCAAAGTCTCTGTTGTGACAGTTGTTTCCGTCCCACCAGATATCATTGTTTTTGTCTCAGTGTCCGTGGCATATTCATAGGAGAAACCACTTTCAAGAGTGATGATTACCTCCACCTTTCCAACGCCCGAAACTTTGGACAATACATTAGACAATTTATTCTCGAGGTAGTCTATATATTCCACGCTCGTCCCATAATTTTCTGTCGAATTATTGTCTGTATTGTCAGGTTTGTGCTTTGAAGATGCAAAGCCGCTGAAATATATCACACAAATCACAATGCCAATCAGCAGTGCAATGTAAATATGGATGTGTTTTATGCTTTTTATTTTTTCGAAAATTGATTTGAGTTTACTCATTATATTTTACCTCCACTCCCTTCAACTGAGGATAGCCTCCAATGATTTCCAAAATCTTTGCTTTCGCTTTCGTTATATCCTTACTGCCAAATGTTTTGGTATATTCGATTTCTCTCAAATCCACCAAAATCCCATAAATTTCGAGTTTTGCGCTGAAGATATTTGCGTTGATAGATACCACAACTTTGTTTAGTCCGCACTCTTTTATTTTTGTGTTGACGCCTTCACTTATCACAGTGAGTTTGTCAAGATTGATTTGCTCAAGATAATCATCTTGAAGTGTGTCTTGCGTACCACCCAAAAACTTTGAGATGTCAAAGTTTTTTCCCAAAAGTCTCGGCAATGGCATGATGATGACAAGCAAGATGACAAATGAGAAGATTACTTTTGTATATTTGTTCATTTGTCCTTCCGGCAAAACGAGTTCTGCAAGCACGCTCAAAATGACAATACCCGCAATGCTCAAAAGCCAAGTCGAAACTGTCCCCATAGTCACCTCACATCACACAACCAAATTTGCGCTGCACATGACAAGCCCTGTCAGCACAACATACATAAACGACACTGCCACAAGAAGTGCAACCAGCATTGACATGCTCTTTGCCAAATCACTGATAAAGTTTGAAATTTTCTTATCTCCTATCGGCTCAATTATCCCAGCCATAAACTTGAGTGCCAGCATAAAGATTGCGATGTTTAGGATAGGAGAAATGACGGTTGAGAGCAAGAGGAAAAGTCCAACGCCACCAACTGCATTTTTGATGAGACAACTGCTTGCCATGATGATGGACATTCCGTCAGAGACATAGCCACCAACAATCGGCACATAACTCTTGATTGCATATTTTGCAGTGCGGATTGAAAGCCCATCGACAGAGCCAGCCATCACCCCTTGGATACTGACAAATCCCAGGAAGATTGTGAAGCACAATCCAATAGTCCACTTGAAAGCTGATTGCAGAAATGAAACAAATTTGTCAAGCCTGGTGTTTGTTGAGAGATTTCCCACAATCGAGAAAACAATTGAGAAAATGAAAAGCGGAAGAAGAAAATAAGTGATGAGTGACACAAACAGATTTCCAAGCAATGCAATTGCTGGCTGATAAATCCCAACTGACACCGTTCCCCCAAGCGCCGTCAAAAGCGTCAGCAAGATAGGAAATATGCCATCAAAAAGAGCTTTTATGCTTGTCAGCGTCGCTTTTGTCAAAGTGACAATTTGTGTCACCATTGTGCCCAAAAAGATAAGCACAATCCCATAAGTGACAAAGTGGACAATGTTTCCAATTGACTTGCCACCCGTCACCGGTTTCAGTGCTGCCACCATACCTCCCAAAATTGCAATGGAAATAATTGTTGCAATGATAGGCAGATAGTTTTTCAAGTCCTTCCAAAATATGCTAGCCACAGAGGAGAAAAATCCTTGCGAGTTTTCGGCGTACTTGCCCGAGACGATGTAATTGATTTTGCTTGTGAAACTTTCGGCAGAAAACAACTTCTTGGCATCAGTTGTGAGAGTCGACAAAACACTCTCTACTTCAGAGAAATCAAGATGAGAAATCTGAGATGAGACCTCTTCTTCCAATTCTTTTTCGATGTCTGATTTTGAGTCTGTCACCTCGGCAAGAGCAACGTTCTTTTCAAATCCAAAAGCAATGTCAAATCTGCCATAAAAACAACTCAATAAAATGAAAAAGACAATGACAAAAACAAATCTATTTTTCTTTTCTTTCTTCTTCATCTAGGCAACAACTCCACAACAATCTGCAGTATGCTTGTCACAATCGGTATTGCCATAAACAAAATCACAATCTTCCCACCAAGAAGCACCTTGTCACCAAGACTAGGGTTTCCAGTGTCATTGCATATGCCAGCGGTGAACTCAGTCAAATATCCAATCCCTATGACTTTCAAAATGATTGAATAGAGCGAGGTGTTGATTCCAGAGATATGGAAGATGTTGTTGAAGACATCAAAAATTTGAGAAAGATAAGACACAGAATAAAAGAGGACGATTATTCCGCCAACAATGGAGATAAAAATCGCAAAATCCGCTCTTATTGGTTTGACAATAAGACATGCAACACAAGTGATTATCGCAATGCTTATGATTTTGTATAAAGTGTCCACTTCCTCACCTCACAAGTTAAGTATAGGGCAATATCATCCCAAAATTGAACATCGACTTAAGCGACCCAAACAAATCCGAAATCATGCCAACCACCATAAACAAAACGATGACGACACCAGCAAGCGTAGCAAGTGTAGAGATGTCTTCTTTTCCGCTGTTTTTCAAGATTTGTCCAATCACCGCTGTCAAAATGCCAATCCCGGCAATTTTGAAAATGATTTCAACTTCCATAGATTTTTCTCCAATTTCACAGCATTATCACTGCACAAAAGAGCCCTGCAATGATGCCAAGTTTAAGCGACAAACTTCCGTATTTCTTTTGCTCGTTGTCACACACTGATTTCATTTCAGAAAACCTTGACACAAAGGAGCCAATTTCTTTGGTTTGGTTTTCAACATCACTTCGACCCAATGTCTTGAAGAAAAGAAGCACTGCATCCTTTTCTTCATTTTTGAGCACAGTCGCTTTTTTGAACATGCTCTCAAGTGTCAATTCATCTTTCTTGTCAAGATAATTCAAAAATGCTTCATCCACCCCAAGTAAACACTTTTTCTGTTTGCTGTCAAAGTTTTCAATGAGCACTCTCAGCCTCTCTCTTGAGTAGTTGATTTCAAGTGAAAGTTTGTCTGCAAAACAAATAAGTGTTGCAAAAAACTTTTTTCTCTTGTTGTATTTGACGGAAAAGATATATCCCACATAAGTACAGAGTGAAAAAATAACCAAAATCAAAACATATTTCATAACTCCCCCTACCTTGAGATGAAAACCCTTGAAAAGTTTTCGTCATAGACTCCTTCAAATGTACCCGGGCCATTTCTCTTTGAAAGCACAACAAAGCGTCTGAAGATTTTCTCTTTTATTAGTTTTTCAAAAAGTGGTTTCTTTGAAAAAACTTCGATACTTTCAGCATGAGTTGATGCCATAATTTTCACCCCACAAGTGCAGGCATAACGAATGGCTTCAATATCCTCTTCTTGTCCAAGCTCGTCAGTGACAATGATGTCTGGAGCGAGTGACCTTATACCGTTTTCAAATCCCATCTTCTTGCTTGAAAAACAGATTTTGTCAGTGAAGTTTGAATCAATTCCGCAATCAAGCTCGCCCCTCTCATCCAACAGCAAAACATTAAGTGCCAAGTTTCGCTCAGACAACTGCCCCACAAAGTCTCGCAAGAATGTTGTCTTTCCACAAGATGGTGGAGAGATGATAAGTGTGTTTTCAATGGTGTCATCTTTGAGAATAAATGGCAAAGCCACAAGGGAGCAGTTTTTCACAACATGAGGGATTCTTATGTTGCAACTTGAAAATCCTGACATCGTTTTGACTTGTCCATTTTCGACAATCAGATTTCCGCCAATGCCTATTCTCACCCCTTCATCTGTGACAATAAACCCTTTTTTGATTTGCTCATTGACGGAATAGATTGAGCATTCGCTCGCTCTGAAAATGACATCTTCAATGATAATTTTGCTGGCGTAAAGTGCGTTTTTGATGCTGCCAGTCACCCCGTTTTCGCTCAAGAAATAATTCTTTCCGCTCACGTTCAAAACCACTGGTTTGTCAGCGCGCAATCTGATTTCTCCGACTGCACGCATGTTGACCCTTTCGGTTATGATTTTGAAAAACTTTTCTGGCAAAATTTTCTCTAACATACTCCCTTCCTCAACGCCATTGTATGAGACGCCAAAGGGCAAAAAGAGAAAAAAATATGACGGGATTTGTCATATTTTGATTTTTCTATTTCTCAATCATTATTTTCGCCTTCTGTCAACTCAAACAATTTTTCATTTCGCTTGACAAAAACTTGCCCGCTGATTATAATGATAACACTGGGCTAGATGGGGAGTTAGCAGTGCCCTGTAACCTGCAATCTGCTACAGCAGGATTGAACATTTGCCTAGGTGCAATCAAGTCGAAAATGTGTGCAATTTTCAAGCGATGAAATCAAGGTCTTATGCAATTAGCACCTTCGAACCGTGTCAGGTCCTGACGGAAGCATCACTAAGGAGATATGTTGATGTGCCATAAGGTGGCTTTGGTGGAGTTTGAAATTTGCAAGGCAAGCGGTTTGTTTGCAACGAAGCATTCGCCCAGTAATGAAAAAAACAAGGTTTTAAGCCTTGTTTTTTTGATGCACAGTCACCTGTGCTTTTTGAGGAACTTTTTTAGACAATCTTCAAATATTCCAAAGTTGAGCCATTGTTATTCTAGGCTTGTTCTTTCTTTGGTTGTTTTTTTGATTGTCCCTTAGATTTTGGTTTTTGTTTTTGCTCTTTGACAGTTTCTTTAAGCATTTCAACTTCTTGCTTAACAATTTTTTCACCACTGTTTACAAGTTGTTTTGCTTCTTGGCAGTGCTTGTACAAAAGCGCACCTGTCACAAGTCCAGCACCAAAACCCATAATCATCCAAATTTCTTTCATTTGCTTCCTCCTATCCCTAGGATTTGCAAAAGAGCGAAAAATATACAAATTTGTCGATTAGTACTTAAATCTATCAAGCATGTTGACAATCTTGCCATAATCAACTTGAGCATTTGTTCTGAAAACTAATGGGTCTTCAAAGAGTGTTTTTTCAGGATTGCAAATTGAAGTGAATGTCTTTGGATTTCTTATTCTGATATAATTTGCAACATTGACGAAAGTCTTATAAACATCATTTTGATCATAAAGACTGTCTGGGCAGTTTGCAAGCAAACTCTCCAAAACAATCTGATTTGGAATTTTGTCATAAATTTTTGAATAGAGTGCGTTGAAAATCTTTGCCATACTGATAAACATCTGTCCGCATGTTTCATATTTTTTGTCAAGATTTTCATATCTCTGTCCGAAATTGATAGGGATAAATTTATTCCTTGATTCTTTATAGAGCTTGTATGTGTCTGTTGCAGCGTCATAAATTGTCACAAAAATATTGATTTTTACTCCAGTACCAAAATCATCGCTTCCAACAAGACTCAAGCAATATGGAAAATCATAAACCATTGATGTCTCAGTGATTTGGTCAGCAATTCTGTACATCAAATCCTTTTTAAGGTCTGACACTTTGTACTTCTCAATCGTAACAGGAGTTTTTGCAGCCTCTTCCTCTTTACGTTTCTTTTTCTTGTACTTCTTTTTCCTTCCAATTCTCCAAGAAGCCTTAAACTCTTTCCAAAGATATTTCCACCAATTTCTCTTTACTTTCGAGTTGAACTCAATTTCAGTGTTCTCCACCCCCAGAAAATAATCATATTCTGAGAGCTGACTGAAAGCGCCGATATAGATTTCATTCACAGGAATGATGTTGCACTTTTCAAGTTGAACAAAAGGTGATTTGATCGAGATTTTTTCAACCGCTTCCGAAACAAGCGAATAAACAGTGTTTGTCACATTATCTGCGAAAGCTGTGTTGCTGCTCTCATTCAACCCTTCAATAATTTCTCTGTTTAATAGACTTTTCATCTGATTTTCCTTTATTTTTGATTTTTCATGATGTAAGCACAAAGGTCAACAAGTTTCACTGAATAACCCCATTCGTTGTCGTACCAAGCGCAGAGTTTGACAAATGTAGGGCTGAGCATGATTCCTGCATTGACATCAAAGATACAAGTTCTTGAGTCGCCGATGAAGTCGCTTGAAACAACAGGCTCTTCAGTCACGCCGATGATTCCAGCCATTTCGTTTTTGCTTGCTTTCTTCACTGCAGCAACAATCTTTTCATAAGTTGTTGGTTTTTTGAGTTTGCAAGTGAGGTCAACGACAGAAACATCAAGTGTTGGCACTCTATAACTCATCCCAGTGAGTTTGCCTTTGAGGTCTGGGATAACTTCTCCAACGGCTTTGGCTGCACCAGTTGAAGAAGGGATGATGTTGTAACTTGCTGCTCTTCCGCCTCTCCAATCTTTCTTGCTTGGGCCATCAACAGTAAGTTGTGTTGCTGTTGTAGAGTGAATTGTGCTCATAAGCCCTTCTTCAATTCCAAAAGCGTCATTGATGACTTTTGCAAGTGGAGCAAGACAGTTTGTTGTGCAAGATGCGTTTGAAACGATGTCCATGTCTGGTGTGTAAGTCTCATTGTTCACCCCCATAACAAACATTGGCATTTTCTTTCCAGGTGCGGAAACAACAACTTTCTTTGCACCCGCTTTGATGTGGAGTTTTGCACCATCATAATCAGTGAATTTTCCAGTACATTCAACGACAACGTCGACAGCATCGTTTTTCCAAGGGATAAGTTCTGGCTTAAGTTCTTGATAGAAAGAAATCTTGTTTCTTCCTACAACAAGTTTGCCATCCTTTTCTTTTGCTTCAACATCAAAATGACCATGGATTGAGTCATGGTTTGTCATGTATGCAGCATAATCTGCTGAGAGAAATGGATCATTGATTGCAACAACTTCGACATCATCTCTATGTTGTGCCACACGAAGAACAAGTCTTCCAATTCTTCCATATCCATTGATTCCCAATCTTACTTTTTTCATATCCTACTCCTTTATCCTTTTTATCCTATTTTTTTGAAGTTGCCTTTGGTTTTGCAGTGGCAGACTTCTTTGTTGCAGTGTTATTTGTTGTTTTTGGCTTTGTCGTAGCAGTTTTAGTTGAGGCTATTTTTGTTGATTTTGTTGCGGTAGCTTTTGAAGTAGATTTGGTCTTTTTTGCAGTTGATGCCTTTGCCCCTGCTTTTACGGAAGCGGTCTTTCCAGTTGCTTTCGCTCCAGTTTTTGAAGTTTTTGCTTTTGTGCTCTTCTTTGCAGTCAAAACCTCTTCTATTTCTTCCACCTTTTCTTCTTCAAAGTTTGCTGGGACAACTTCCAACTCATTTGCCGCTTTGTACTCAAGATTGCCGACCGCAACTGTTCTTGTGTAGTTTACAAGACAAATTGCAAAGATTGTGAAGGTCACAAAGAGCATTGCAAGGACAAGCACAACCCAGAGCGCTCTGATTGGTTCTACAAAAGCAAAGATGCATCCTGCACCCGCAATACTCCCTGCAAAGAGCAAAACTCCAAGAGTAAGGATACTTGCATTTTTTGCTTTGTTGAAATCTTTTTTGACTGGTGTTGTTTGAGTTTCTATCTCCTCGATATCAACACCAACATATTTGTTTATTCTTGTCGCCATTGACAAATTTGGACAAGCACTGACAAGTTCGTGCAGAAATTCGCTGTAACATATTGCTGAGATATCCTCAAAGAAACTGAATGCAAAAAACTTTCTGACAATCTTTCTTGCAAGGTTTTTGAGTTTTGTCACAAATTTGTTGTGATGAGCACGAAGTGTGGTTATCTCAGACTCAGCAGTTGTCAAAGCTGTATATTCCTCATCTGTGAGTGGACTTCTTATCACAAGGAGTTTTCCTTTTGATCTTTCAACTTTCTGAAGTCCATTGATGATTTCTTCTTTGTTTGATTTGCTGTCAAAAACATGAATCTCAACATTGTCATTGCTGACAACAAATTTTTCTTTCAATGACTTTCTTATGCCGACATAAATATGCTTGTCTTTTTCTTTATGTTTTTCAACAAACTCACAAAAACCTTCAACATTTTCGACAATAGGGATGAAAATATTTATCATTTGCTTTCTCCTGAAATCTTTTTGAGTCTTCTTGCGTGTCTCCCACCTTCAAATGCGGTTGTAAGGAAGACTTTCGCAATCTTGATTGCTTTTCCTTTTTTAAGATAGTTTGCACTCAGACAAAGGACATTTGCATCATTGTGCTTTCTTGCATACATTGCCATATCTTCACTCAAGCAAAGTGCTGCTCTTATTTTCGGGTTTCTGTTTGCCGCCAAACTCATGCCGATGCCTGTTCCACAGATAAAAATCCCAACATTATTTTTGTCTTCAAGGACTTTTGTCATTCCTGATTTTGCAAAGTCTGGATAATCGACAGGCTCTTTGCTATAAGCCCCAACATCAATTGTGATGATGTTTTCTTTGTTGAAGAAAGTCTTAAGTTCTTCCTTCAATTGATACCCTCTGTGGTCACTTGCCATAATTATCATAAGTCACCTCTCAAATTTTCAATTTTGTTTAAGAGCATTTTCACATTCTGCTCAATAAGTTTGGCTGATTGAATATATGTTTCAAGATCTTGCCCATAAGGATCGATTACCTTCCCCGCCAAATCTTCAAAACTCAAAAGCTTTTTCGAGTTTACAAAGCATTTGTGGTCATTTGTGACTGTGATGTACAAACAATTCGGTTTGATTTTTTTCAGAAGCACACTTTTTTTCTTTCTGCCATCATAACCAAGTGTAGACAGCGCCTCGCAAGCATTTTTGGCACTAGGCTCTCCTTTTGAATAGACCCCAGCAGAAGAAAACTTGACATCTTTTATTTTCTTATCTTTTGCCATTTTTTTTGCGATTCGCTCAGCCATAAACGAGCGACAGGTGCCTCCAGTGCAAACAAAACAGATTTCAATCATATTTCACCTAGTGTGATTATAACCCAATAAACAAAAAAAACAAAGCAAAAATACTTTGTTTTTCAAAATAATCACCTTATATACGAATCTTCTTTGGCTTGTAAAGTTTGTCAAGATTGTATTTGTCGCGCACTTTTGCAAGAAAAATGTGCAGTGTCACGCCATCAAAGTCAAAAACAATCCATTCTCCCTTGTGATAGCCCTCGATTTTGTCATTGTATTGATATTTCTCTGCAATGATATCAGCGACCTTCTTGCTATCTTGCACCTTGTTTGAGGTCGACAAAACAACAAACTTCTCTTCAGCGTTTTCAGAGAGATCATAAACAGACACATTTTTCATTTTGTTTGCGTTGAGAAGCTCAACCAAAGACTTTATTTCAATCATAAGACGATTTTAACAACAAATCTGCCCCTTTGTCAACCGTTTTAAGTCCAAATCAATGATTAAACGCCTGTGATTATGTCAAAGATTGTTGTATGAAAAAGATAAGTCTGGTTGTTCAAGAACTTCTCAAATTCTTTTTGATTTTCTTGATTTTCTTCGTTTGGATAAGATACATGGCAAAACGCCTCTGGCTTTCAGTGCTTGTTTCTGCGATTTGCACCATTTGTTTGTATGCAATCTTTTTCGTTATATCAAAAAAAAGAAAGAAAAAATTTGGGATGAAGTTGAAAGAAAAAGAAGACGCCGAAAACATCTTTTTGTCCCTCTGCTTTGAAAACAATCCTATGGATTTCTTCTTCAAAATGGCATCAAAACGCCATCATGACATCACAAAACATAAAAAATACCTTTTGGTCAACTACAAACTTGAAAATGTCAAGACTCTTTTGTGGTTTGACGGCAGTTTCGAAGGGTTGACAGTGCCACGATTGTGCGAAATTTATGACAAAATCAAGAAAGAAAAAGCAACAAAAATTGTCATATGCTGCTATGAGACTTCAGACAAGAATTTGAACAGTTTTCTACGAACTTTTGAAGAAAAAATCGTCATTTTGGACAGATATCAAACCTACGAAAAACTCTACAAATTGTATGATTATTTCCCAGAAATCACAAAAACCTACCCAAAAGAGAAAAGCGTGGCATTCAAAGATATGCTTTCCTACTCATTCAACAAAAAAAGAACAAAAAGTTATTTGTTCTCCGCTTTAATTCTCATTTTGAGTGGCCTTTTTGTGAGACTTTCAATCTATTACTGCATAATCGCTTCATTACTCATCGTTTTTGCCCTGATTTCGCAGTTTAACACATCTTTCAACACGAAAAAAGAGGATGACATCATCTAATTTATGGCAACTGGATATGTTTGAATCCTTTTTTTGTTGACCTTTTGTAAAGGATAAAGACGTTTCCTATACATTGTACAACATCTGCACCAAGCATAGGTGCAATCTCGTTTGCCAATTCCTTTGCGTCACTGTCGCAGTTGTTGAGCACCTTAAACTTGACAAGTTCTCTTGCCTGCAAAAGTTGTTCTGCCCCTGTCAACACATTCTCTGTTGCACCTTCTTTTCCAATTTGCATAACTGGCTCAAGTGCATTTCCAAGCCCTCTCAAAAAGGCTCTTTGCTTTGTTGTTATCATATTTTACTCCAATTTTTATTATCGATATATTGTGTATTATTCAAATCTTTGTACAACATACTACACAACAAATTGATTTTATTCAACATACTCAAATTCGATATCTTTGATGATGACAGTGTCACCTTCTTTCATTCCACGATCCAAGAGCATCTCAATCACACCCATCTCTTTGAGTTTGGTCTGAAGATAAGCAAATGAGTATTCATTTGACATTATGATACCCCTTGCGAGATTTTCAATTCTTCCACCAGAAACAATAAATGCCCCCTCATCATTTCTTGTGATTTCGATTTTTGAGAAGTCTTTCTTGTCAAAATCAAATTCTTCAACTGAAAGTGATGGTTTCTTTGGGATTTTCTTCAAGTTTTCAAGGACCTTTTTCTTAAGCTCTTCAACACCAATTCTTGTGTAAGAAGAAATGCATACATAATCCTCAACCCCCAAAGTTTTGGTGAATTTTTTGATTTTCTCTTCCAATTCTTTCTTTTCAAGCAAATCACACTTTGAAAAAGCGACAATTTGCTTGGTGTTTGCAAGATGTTTGTCGTATTTGACAAGTTCGTTGTTTATAATGCGGAAATCTTCAATCGCGTTTCTGCCCTCACATTCTGAAATGTCGACCAAATGCACAATCAAACGCACACGCTCAACGTGTTTCAAGAAATAATGTCCAAGTCCAGCCCCATCGCTTGCTCCTTCAATAAGTCCAGGGATATCTGCCACAACAAATGTCTCACCCAAAACCTCGCATACGCCAAGATTTGGATAAATCGTTGTGAAGTGATAGTTTGCAATCTTTGGATTTGCATTTGAAATCACTGACAAAAGGGTTGATTTTCCGACATTTGGAAATCCAACAAGTCCAACATCGGCAATTGTTTTGAGTTCGAGAATAACTTCTTTTGCCTCAGTGACTTCTCCAGCTTGAGAAAAACTTGGTGCTTGCTTTATTGATGACTTGAAATAAGCGTTTCCATGTCCACCAAGACCGCCTTTAAGTGCAATGAATGTCTGCCCGTCTTCGTTTAAGTCAGCAATGATTTTGTCTGTTTTTGGATTGATAAGCACTGTCCCTGTAGGCACAAGGATGACTTCATCTTTTCCGGTCTTTCCTGTTTGATTTTTCTGGCTGCCATCTTCACCATCTTCCGCAACAAACTTTTTCTTGAATCTGAAAGAATAAAGTGTGTTCAAATCATTTGTTGCCTTAAAAATGATATGTCCACCTCTTCCGCCGTCACCGCCATCCGGACCACCATTTGCGACCAATTTGGTACGAAGAAAAGAGGTAGAACCCTTTCCACCATTTCCTGCTTTTATAGAAATTTTCACTCTATCCAAAAACATTTTCTTTTCTCCTATCGATTATAATTATCTGAAAATTTTTAACAAAATATTTCTTGAAATTCTGTTTTCATCTATCAATTCTAAGTTGACACAAAATTGCCAACGGCTGTGCGATTTTCGTGTGGTGGCATAGAAGGGAAAAACAAGCTTTTTCTGAGTGCTTGCGTCAGCAAGCCGAAACTAGAGTGCAGTTTTTTCTCATAACCTTGCATTTTTGCACTTGTCTTTGAAGGCACAGCTGAAGCAATCTGGTTTGATTGCCTTGCAAGTATAACGTCCAAAGAGCACCATTTGATAGTGCAGTTTTGACCAACTATTCTTTGGAAAATACTTTTTAAGCTCTGCCTCGCAGACATCTGGATTGTCAGTTTTGACAAGCCCAAGTCTGTTTGATGTCCTAAGCACATGAGTATCAACCGCAAATGCGTCGCCACCAAACGCCTCAGAAATCATGACATTCGCTGTCTTTCTTCCAACCCCAGCAAGCGATGTCAAGTCATCAAAATTGCTTGGCACTTCCCCACCAAATCTGTCGATTATGTCTCTGCTTGCACTTTGGATTGATTTTGCTTTGTTGTGATAAAACCCGCAAGAGTGAATCCTCTGTTCAAGTTCTGCAAGTGGCATATTGACAAAGTCTTCTGGCTTGTTTGCAACCTTGAAAAGCTCACTCGTCACTTGATTGACTCTTTTGTCCGTGCATTGCGCTGACAGGACAACCGCAACAAGAAGTTGAAATGGTGTTTCATATTTCAACTCACACTTAGGGTTTTCATACATTTTGTCAAGTCCTGACATGATTTCCTTTTTATTTATCACTCTTTTTCTTCCTTCTTGGTATTTTCTTCATTTGCCTGAATTCTCCATTGACCCAGAACAACATATAAAAAGTCCACCAAACTTTGTGCGTATATTCTATGCCAACCTGAATTTTATCACCTTATACAATGGTTTCAAGTGATAGAGATCTGTTCTTAACCTTGGTGGATTTATGAGAATCCTTGTCAACGACTTCGCCGTCAACATAGAGTTGAGCATTAGACCATCCTGGCATCTTTAATACAATTTTGTGCCTTTGTTCTCGTAAAAAAAACTCTCTTAAATCTTGCTAAAGTAATACACAACCAAATTGTCAAAGCACTTAGAATAACAACAATCAATATCAAATAAAACCAAGTTTCACTGTCCACGGATTATCCATCCTATTTTGCTTTTTTCACCTTTTCATTCTTTTGAAGTGCACAATCCTGTCCATTTACAAAAAGTTTCATAACAGGTTTCAAAAGACCTGTTGTAAAACGAAATTCAACTTTGTCTTCTCCAATTTGACCATTGAGCACAACAAGCCATCTGAATGTTGTCCTTTGCTTGTCAACTTGCTCTCCATCAATCAACAAAAACGCTTTGCCAAAACCAAGTTTGAATTCGATTTTGTGTCCATTGTATTCACAATAGTATCCTCTTTTCATTTGCACAAAGTACACCATCTCCCAAGCAAAGATTGCAAAAGCAACCACAATGAGGACAATCCCCCAAATCAGTTCTCTATCCATACCAATCTCCTTATTTCATCATTGGGAAAAGCACAACATCTCTGATGTTTGGACAGTCGAAGATAAATTGCATAAATCTGTCAATTCCAAAGCCAAGCCCTGAAATTGGTGGCATACCATGTTCCATAGCGAGAAGGAAGTCTTCATCGACATCCATTGTTTCTTCGTCACCAGCAGCCTTTTCTTCAAGTTGAAGTTCGAGATTTCTTCTTTGGATTGCTGGGTCAACAAGCTCGCTGTAAGCCTTCACAAGTTCTGCTCCGCCTGCAACAACTTGGAAAACATCGATGATTCTATCATCCTTGTCATTTCTTCTTGCAAGTGGAATGAGCGATGCTGGGTAGTTGTAAAGGATTGTTGGATTGACAATTGGGGCTCTGATTTTTCTCTTATAAATATAGTCAACAAGAGTTCTCACTGTCTTGCATTCATCAAGTTCTCCATATCCAAAGAGTCCACGGTCAACAACAATCTTCTTGAGTTCATCAACATCAGTGATGTCGAGGAAGTCACAACCCAAAAGTTCTCTCATGGTTGCAACATAATCGATTCTCTTCCACTGCCCACCAAAGTCAATTTCTTGTCCTTGATAGTTCACTTTGGTTGTGCCAAGGCACTTTTCAAGAAGTTCAATAATCATACCCTTGAAGAATTTGATGTTATCTTCAAAGTTCCAGTATGAAGCGTACCACTCAACTTGAGTAAATTCTTGAAGATGAGATGGGTCCATACCCTCATTTCTGAAGTCCTTGCCTAGTTCGAAAACTCTGTCGATACCTGCACCAATACATTGCTTCAAATAACATTCTGTCGCGATTCTGAGGTTGCACTGCAAATCAAGAGCATTGTGATGCGTAAAGAATGGCTTTGCACTTGCTCCAGAAACAGCAGTTTGAAGGATTGGAGTTTCAACTTCCATAAATCCATTGTCTTCCAAATATCTTCTGATGAAAGAAACGATCTTGCTTCTTGTGATAAAAATCTTTCTCGAATCTTCATTTGAAATCAAATCCAAATATCTCTGTCTATACTTGATTTCTTGGTCAACGACACCGTGGAACTTCTCTGGAAGCGGTCTGAGTGTCTTTGACAAAAGAACAATCTTTTCTGCCTTGACAGTCACCTCTCCAGTTTGAGTTTCATACACTTCACCTTCAACACCGATAAAGTCGCCGATGTCAACCATCTTCTTGTAGAAGTTGTAATCTTCTTCAGCGATCTCATTTCTGCCCACTGACACTTGGATTTTGTCAAAGATGTCACGGACTTGACAGAAACCAAATTTGCCCATAATGCGGCGTGCAACCATACGGCCAGCGATTTTAACCTTTTCGCCAACCTTTGCTCTTGCTTCCGTGATTGTGCATGTGCGGTCAAATTTCTCCTTGTAAGGGATTTCGCCCATCTTCTTTAATTCTTCAATTTTTTGTCTTCTTACGTCAACTTCATTTGACAAATTTTCTTCCATAATACCTCCGAAGTGTTATATATTTATAAAATATAGCATACAACAAATATAAAGTCAAACGAAAAGCAAGACGAAAGTCAAGTTGACATATCAACAAATTTTTCAAAATAGCACAAAAACATTTCAAAAAAGTTTTGAAAAGTTGCAATGATATGATAGAATACTTTTGACTAAGATTGACATTGTGACCAATATTGGAGGTTTTTTTATGATAAAAATTATCACTGACAGCACAGCGTATGTTGACAAAGAATATGCAGAAGCAAACGACATAACAGTCGTGCCACTTAGATTTTTGCTTAACGATCAAGAATGTGAAGAAGGTTTCCCTGGCACATTTGAAGAGTTTTTCAAAGAATTTACAACAAACAAAATCTTCCCAAAAACAAGCCAACCATCACTCGAACTCTACACAGAAGAATACAACAAGGCAATCGCAAATGGTGATGAAGTTTTGGTGTTTACAATAGGTTCGAATTTCTCTGGTACATTCAGCGTTGCAAACCTTGCAAAAGACCAATGCAATGACCCAAGCAAAGTGACCATTTTTGACAGCCAAGGACTCGCCCAAACAATCTATGGCTACATCAGAGAAGCGGTAAACTATCGAAATGAAGGCAAAACAATCGCTGAGATTGTCGAACACCTTGAAAAATGCGTTGAGAAAAGTGCAATCGTTTTCGTGCCTGACACCCTTGAATATATCTACAAAGGTGGAAGAATTGGAAAAGTGACCGCCACAATCGGTTCTCTTCTTCAAATCAAACCAATTGTAATCTGCAACAAAAACGAACTTTCAAACAAGAAGTCTTTCGGAATGCAAAAGGCAATCAAAGACATGTTTGCTCTTATCCCGGAAAAAATCAACAGATTGTTTGTTTTGTGCCTTGCAAAAGCAAAAGCAGAATTTGAAGCATTCAAAAAGATTGCTTACAATATGATTGAAACAAAGTTTGACAAATCAAAAATCGAAATTCTTGAAGGAGAAGTTGGTCCGGTTGTTGGCACATATGCAGGTCCAGCAGTCGGATTTGCTTGGACAGCACAACCAGCTGATTAACAATAAAACGAAAAAGCCCCTCACACAAGCGGGCTTTTTATATTGAAAGGAGAAAATTATGATAAGAAAAACCGCAATAGTCATCGGTGCATCAAGCGAAATCGGTCTTGAAACAGCAAAGCAACTTGCAAATAAAGGCTACAACCTCGCTTTGACTTACAATTCAACAGAAATTGACATTGCAGAATTCAAAGACGTCGATGTCAAGTCATACAGACTCAACCTCAACACCCTTGAAGACGAAGTTGAAGAGTTTTTCTCACTTGTGCAAGATGATTTCAAGACATTCGACACTCTTGTATATTGTGCAGGAATCGCCCAAAAAAGAGCACTTATTCTTGATGTAAACAATGATGAAATTGACAAATTGTTTGAAGTAAACATCAAATCTGCCATCAAGTGTGTAAGAGAGTTTGCCAAAATCACTGCAAACAAAGGCAATTCGAGCATTGTTTTGGTGGGTTCATTCGTAGAAAAAAATGGTTGCTCATGTGAAAGTGTTTACGCCTCAACAAAGAGTGCTATGACGGGACTTTGCAAATCCCTTTCAAGCGAACTTGGCAATCTCAACATAAGAATAAACGTCGTTGCACCAGGATTTATTGACACAAAAATGAACAACAATCTAGATGCTGAAGACAAAGAAGAAATCGCCATGATGACACCGCTCAAACGTCTTGGAGCATGCACAGATGTGGCAAATGCCATTTGTTTCTTAAGTGGAGATGAATCATCATTTATCACTGGACAAACTGTCTGCGTTGATGGTGGTTTAATCCTTGAATAATTGCATACTACTCAAAATATAGCGTAGTATATCTCACATAATACACAATGGGCAGTTTTGTAAAAATTTATAAAAAATTGTTGTGTAAAGTGTCGAATTATGGTATAATTCAATAAAAAGTGACGCAAAAAGATTGCTGAGAAAAGGAGAAGAAAATGTCAAAAAAACCAAATTACGAATTTAATAATTTGACAAAGAGCCAACGAGACTGTCTGACAATTATTGAAGGTCTTGGCATTTATGAACTCCGTGCTCTTGCAAGAGTGTTTGGCGACAACTCTCCTACCACCCTCAAAAGAGACGAACATATCAGAATTATTATGGACAAAATTATTTCTGGCGAAGAACTTCGCCCACTCCCTCTCAGGCAAGGCAGACCACACAAAGAATTGTCAAGCATCCAAGGGATTTTGGAAGAATTGTCAAGTGTGACAGGAAAACAATACAGCACAAATCAAAACAAATCGCTTGGAAACGCTCACTTGCAAAAAAACATCATTTTTAAGCAACTGGAGCAAGATGTAATTGAAAAACAACTTTTTCCAATCAAAGCAAAAGGCATCTTAAATAAAAATGGAAATGGCGACTTGTTTTTCTATAATCAATACAACTTCAAATATGTTTTGGTTGGGAAAGAACTTGCAGAAAACCTCACCCCATTCGATTTTGTTGAAGGAACTGCCGTTGTGATGAACAACAACAATGAATATATCCTCAAAAACATTGAAAAAATCAATTTTGAAGATACAAAAACGTACACAAAGACAGCCCACCCTTATGAAAAGTGCAATCCATACCAAACAATCTCTGCTCTAGGCAGCAATCTCACACTTGGCAATCGTTATAGAATCAATGATTTGACAAAATTTTCAGATAAGAAGGATGAAATTTCAAAACTTGTCTCATCACTCAAGCACAACTCAATCATCACCATTGCAATCATCCCAAATGTGCCAGATGAAGACCTTCTCGACATACAATCAATTGGTTTTGACAGTCAAATCTTGTTCAAATACAATGAAAAAACACTAGAGCCATATACAACACTTTTTTCTGTCAATGAATTTTTGAGAAGACAACAAGAAGTTGGAAAGAGCGTTGCTGTCTTTGTTCAAGATCCTGTCACCTTGCTCAATATGGTTGATTACTCTTTGAAAACAGAGCAAAAATGTTTTATGGGTCACACAGAAATTGCTTCATCAATCATCAAAGATCTCGGTTCACTTGTCATGGCTGGCAAAAACAACAAGAGCACAACCTGTTTTGTCACTTTTGACAACTCAGACCTCTTCGATCCGTTGTATGTCTCTCTCATTTACAAAGTTTTCAAACCAATAGACATTAAATAATCTTTTCGCTTTATAGAAGTTTCTTCCAAACCCCAATTCACTTTGATGCATTTATATATTTGTAACAAAAAAAGATTGACTTTAGTCAATCTTTTTTTCTTCTTTCTTTTTGATAAAAAGTTTGATGCATTCAACAATGTAGTATATGCTTATGCTTATAAGCCCAATGGCAAGTCCAGCGCCTTCCAACATCACTTGGAAGAATACAGATGCCAATGAGATCACTGACAGAATTGCCATCGCAAGAAGCACAAATTTGTAATATCCAATCCCTTTGATTGATAGATAGATAAATGCAAGTGTGGATAGTACAACAAGTGTTTCTGTTATCAAATTGCTTGTGAAAATCGCATCCATAAGCATATAGGTTGGATAAGCACAAGCTGCCACACCAACAAAGAGGAACAAAAAATCCCATATTGCAAAACCAACAAAAGTTGACTCTTTTTTCAGGCATTTCATAACGAGCTTATAACTCAAATACGCAAGCACCAAAATTGCTGAAATAAAACTTCCATAGCACTCAGAAACATAAAGACCATAACTGAAAAATGAAACTGTCACAAGCCCTATCACATAGCCATGAATAGTATCCTTTGAACAGAAGATGATTCCCCAAACAAGAAGCAGTCCAGCAATAATCTGTGGGGCAGAGAAAATTTCTCTGACTTCAACAGGCTTTTTTATAACTTGTGAAACAATAACTAAGGCGATTGTTAAAAGCAAAGCAAGTGCGCTAATGACATAATCTGAAATTTTCCAGTCTCTAAAAACGTAATTAAAAACTTTTTTCATCGCCCACCTCCTACTTTATGTTTGCACCTGAATAAATTTTGTGGAAGGCGTCGTAAATCTCATGATTTTCGCCGCTCTCTCTAAACACAATGGCATAGTTTGACTTTGCAAACCAACCACTGTAGCCAAGATTTGCGCTGCCAGTGATTACAACATATTCGTCAGTGTCGCCATAATAAAACATCGTGTCTTTGCTGTGAGTTTTTGGACCAACGCTCAAGAAACCTATCTCTTTGAGCCAATCGTACTCTGGTTCACCCGCCTTAATTTCTTTCTTTATGATAAAACCGCAGTCGTTTGTTTCAGTTTTATTGTTTGTGAAAGCATCATAAATTCTGCCAACAATCTTGTTTGTCATAATGTTTGAATCAAGACTGTACATATTCATATAGCACTTGATTTGTCCTTGCGTAGTGTTGAGTTTTTCAATATATTTGGCATAAGGGTTGTTTTCAACATCATAACCATTGGTATAGACTTGAGGCATTGGCAAGAAGTAACACTCAAAGTATTCGTCCTTATAATTCAACAGATTTTCTTTGTGCGCATTAAGCACTTCATCAACAAAAGCATATCTGTTTTCATAACAATCAAAAGTCATGTCAAAATATCTCATATATGCTTCATAGATTTTTTCATGATTGGAAATCGTATATCCTGAGTGAGTCCAATCCTTCTTTGAAGTTGGTCGATATGAAGTCTCATATCTGTCAACATTTGCCGTCATTGAATTTATTGCATTGTGATACTCTTTTCCGTCATAGTCAATATAATCACTGACAAGAAGTGACTTGCTGTGCATTTGGTTTGACATAGTTTCAGCGATGTTCCACTTACACTTCCTGACCTCTAAGAAATCTGAGACTTTTTTTGTTTTGTCAAAACTGCATTTATCATTCATGAATGATTGAAACCACTCCAGCGTTGCATTCTCTTCTATCACTTCATCTCTGTGATAGATAAGTCTGACTTTGATTCCTTGTTTTGCAGCCTTAACAAAGCTGTAAGCAACTCTTTCACAATCATCCGTGTAGTTTCGTTTCAAAGTTGTTGTTTTTCCATATTTTCTTGAAGAAGGATTGTAATAACAAGCAGTATCAGTCTCCATACGATAAATAGCATAATCAATAGTTACATCCTCATTTGGATATTTCTTTTTGTAATTTATGCTTTTGTTTACGAGTTCACAAACAGCAAAAACAGGGTGTCCGTCTCTGTCTCCAGTGTTTCTTCCATAGATTTCAACCTTGACATTTTGGTCATCAACGGTGACAAATTTTGTGGCAAGGGCAATTGTTGATCTTTGTGTAAATGTTTCATAATATGTAACAATACTCACAACAATGACAATAATTGATATAATCGAAAATCCAATTCTAACATACCAGTTTTTCATTCGTTTCCCCTCCTTATGCCACTTTGTATATGTAAAGATTGTTTTTTACAACCTTTACATCATATTGTGTGTTTGTCAACTTAATCTTTTCTGAAAGTTCCAAAGCACCAACGCCATCTTTAACTGACAAAACATTGTACTGCTCATTTTCATAATCTGCATATTTATATGGATTGATCTCAAGCTCAAAATCCAAATTATCAGCAAAAATAATATAAGCAGAATTTTTTGTCGCGGCTTTAAGTGTTGAAATCTTTCCAACAACCTCAACACCTGAACCAATCTCAAGGACTCCATCACTTATGCAGATTTGTGAGCTTTCTGGTGATGTGTTGTTTGCAATGTAAACATCTCTCAACTCGACCTTAGGAGGAACTATATAACCCTCAACGTAGGTATAGATTCCACTTCCAAGCACGCTCGCAGTATTGCCAGTGATTTCCACACCACTAATCTCTGCAAAAAGTCCACCTTTGATTGCAATTGCACCACCATGTGTGGCAGAATTGCCAACAAGGCTTCCACCTCTGATATATGTAAAGTTTTCAACATCTCCGTCACAGTAAGAGTAGATACCGCCACCAACTTTTGTAGCGACATTGTATTTTATAACTCCATCAAGCATATATAGAGTCCCTTTCGTTCCAATTCCGCCACCATTGCCATTTGTTGTATTGTTTGAAATCTCTCCGCCTTTGATCCAAGCGACGCCACTTGCATTGATGAAAACGCCTGCACCATTTCTTGAACAGCTGTTTCCAGAAACCTTACCGCTTATGAGGTAATAGTAGCTATAGAGACTCTTTGCATTGTAAATTCCACCGCCATCACTGCCAGCAACGTTGTTCAAAATGTCACCGCCATCTTGATAGAATATACGAAGATTATAAACACCGCCGCCATAGATTGTCGTCTGGTTGCCATCAATTGACCCACCATAGAAATTGAATCTACCAAAGTTGTATACACCAGCGCCATATGACGTGCTGTAGTTTCCAGTAATCTTTCCACCGTACATGTTGAAGATTCCGTTATAGTTGTAAACCCCAGCACCACCTGCAAGTTTGTTTCCCTTGCCCGCATCTGCATAGTTTGTGCTTGTGGTAAGGAGTCTGTTGTTTCGAAGGACTGTCCCTTCATACATATTGACAACCCCACAATCTTCAACAAAGATTAAAGAACCTGTTGTATCCGACTGATTTCTTCCGTCGATATAAAGAACGTTTCTGACATCTTCATGCCCAAGGTTTAAGGTCGTTCTCCAATTTACATGAATCATGTTTCCTTTCAAGTTTGCTCCTCTGAAGAGTGCACTGCCGTTGACAGAAACAATGGTGTATGTTCCAACTGGGATTTCAAGTGTGTTTGTCAAAACTATGTCTTGCATCAAAGCAATGATTGCTCCGTCTGTCTTGAGAGCTTCAAGAAGTTCGGTTTCATTTTCGACAAAGATAACTGTCCCTGGGAGAGTTTCCAATGCATCTGAATAATCTATGAATGTCCCAGAAATTGTTGCTCCTGCAAACATAAGAAATTCTGAATCATAAAGATCAATTCTTTGACTATAAGTTCCATTTCCAACATAAAGATTTTCGAGTTTCTTTCCTACAACTTCTTTGAGAGTAATTTTGATTGTATCCATAAATTGCCCCGTAGTTGCGATTTGAATAAACTCTGCAATATCTTCATCAACTGTGATTGGCAATGTTGCTTTGGCATAGCCGTAGTCAATTTTTACTCCGCTTGCTGCTGGCATTACAAATGAATATGTGTCCCCGTTTTGTGTAACCTCAACGGCGTTGTCAAGATTGTCAACAACAGAAAGATTTGAAATCACATAATTTGGATCAACTTTGAACTCTACAGTTTGTCCGCCAACTGCAGATTTTTGAACTTGAACAACAACCTTGTCTGCAACAACCTCAATTTTGTTTCCTGCAGAACCCACCAATATTTCTGATTCACCGACATATAATGTTTTTGTTGAATCTGTGAGATTGATGTTTGAAATTGCCCTATAAGCATTGCAATATGGATTGTTCATATCAAACTTGAGGAAATTGCTTGGAGTAGAGCCTGATATCTCAATATTGATTGGATTGCTAAGTTCGTTGAGCAGTTTTATACTGCTTGTCGCACTTGTGGCCTTGATGTTGCCAGAAACAACTACATCATCACCAAGTTCAACAACACCCACAGCATTTTCAATATTTGTAAATGTTCCCCCAAGGAGTGTGGCTGTCAACCCAGCAATAATATGAAGATCGTCGCCGCCAGTTTTCGATGTATTGGCAAATGTTCCACCATTTACAGTCAGGCTGCCCGAATTGTTTAGATAGATCCCACCGCCAAGTTTTGTTGCATTGTTTCCAGTTATTGTTCCACCATTGATAGTTACAACCCCCTTATGGGCAATAGCTCCACCATTTGTTGAACTGTTTCCCACAATCTGACCATCATCCATAACAAGTGAACTTGCAATATTGTTCATGAATATTGCTCCGCCGTTTGTCTTTGCTTTGTTGGAAGAAATTGTTCCTCCTCCTATTTTCACAGAAGATGTGCCATTTACATAAGCTGCTCCACCATGAGTTCCCGAAACATTTGAAGAAATCACACCTCCAGTCATTGTCATGCTGGCACTGTTAAGAAACACGCCTGCGCCATTGTTGGCAGTATTTGAAAAAATCTCTCCTCCCTCAATAGCCAGTTTTGCGCCACTTTCCAAATACAATGCGCCACCTTTGAGAGCGTCTGTTGTTTCAGAAGTTTTGTTGCCACTGAGTTTTCCTGATTTTATAACAATCTCTTTGTCGGAAATGTCGTATACACCAGCACCTTGAGCACTTGCAAAGTTGCCTGAGATTTCAGCTCCGTCAATGATAAGCTCTGCATGACCAAAGCAAGCAATACCTCCGCCATAGGCCGAAGTGTTTCCACTGATTTTCACAGATTTCAAAGTCACTTTGGCGTTTGACTTGATGCACAAGCCGCCGCCACCATTTTTCTTTGCTTTGCTTCCTGTTGCTGTGTTGTTTGAAATTTCAACACCGTCAAACACTGCAACAGCCTCATCTGTACATTGAACGCCACCACCATCAACAGCAGAGTTTCCGCTGATCAGTCCGCCGGTAAATTCTGCATTTGCAGCCTTGATATAAAATCCTCCGCCAACACGATTGTCAGTATTTGCGCCATCAGCAGTTTTTCCATAGACTACGTTATTGCAAACTTCTCCGCCACTCATTTTGAGCTGTGTGCCATCGTGTACATAAATTGTACCTGATTGAACAGAAGTGTTGTTTGATACTTTTCCGCTCTCAAAATTGAAAATTGAGTCTTTATAACAATAAACAATCCCATTTCCTGGTTTGATATCAGTAGGATTTCCCTCTTCATCCAAAGGCCCGCCACCAATAATCGTGGTAATTCCATCATGTGTGTTGTTGATGATTTCGGCACCCTTCAAATTGAATGTTCCACCATTGTATACAGCAACACCTTTGGCAAATTCAACAAGGAAATTTTTGATTGTGACATTTTCACCAAGAGTAAGCATCCCCTCATTGTAAATGACAGAGTTTTCACCAAGAACGTTTTTCCCGTCAAAAGTGATGCTTGTCTCAGCTTTCGTCTCAATAGAAAGTGATGCACCTGGCTTAACGCTTATAAGACAATTGCTAAAACCCGTTGCTCTTTCAAAAGTGAAATTCCCATTTGACGAAATCACAACATTTTTGCTGATTTCAAGCGTTGAAGAAAAAGCAATATCTCCTCCAATAACAATGCTTTCAGCATCACTTAAAATCGCTTCTTGCAGTTGCTCAAAAGTTACAACATCCACAACCTCAGCATGTGATTTTTCTTTCTTGCCAAAAACAGCAAGACAACCAACCACAGAACAAATCATTATGGCACAAAATCCAAGTGTAAAAAATGATTTAATTTTTTTCATATCTCAATTTCCTTTGTAAGTTTTACAATTTTTGACAAAATTATACTATATCATTATGACCATTTGTGTCAAGTAAAATGCAAGCAATTAAATCATAGCTTGATTTTTCTTTTCCTCATATCAAAAAAAAGTTAAAAAAACTTTTGTATCATGTGTCATATCCCCCTTATTTTTTGTTAAATCTGCCAAAGATGTCGTTTTGTTTGACATCAGAGTTTATTTTTTTTATACTTGTTACATAAATTCTTAAAGAGGAAATATGGAAAATTTGCTACTATCTATCCCAAGTGGTTTTTCACTTTTTGGTCTTGATATAAAATTCTATGGCATAATCAGTGCGCTGTCATATTTTCTTGGCGTATTGATAACATGTCTGCTTGCAAAGAAAAGAGGTTTCACCTCAGACAATATCCTCACCCTTGCACTTTATGTCATTCCACTCGCAATCATCGGAGCAAGAATCTATTATGTTTTGTTTAGCCTTGACAATTACACAAATTTTGTAGATGTATTCAAAATCTGGGAAGGCGGGCTCGCTCTCTACGGCGGACTTATTGGCGGTGGACTTGGAGTGCTTTTGTACAGCGTCATTCACAAGAAAAACTTCTTTGCACTTGCTGACATAGTTATGATTGCAATGATTTTCGCACAAGGTGTCGGCAGATGGGGAAATTTCTTCAACCAAGAAGCATTTGGAATCGAAGTAACAAATCCAAATATGCAGTGGTTTCCATTCGCTGTTTACATCGAGAATATCGGTGAATGGCACCTTGCAACCTTCTTTTATGAGAGCCTGTGGAACTTTGCAACCTTTGCCATCCTCTTGACGTTGCTCCTTAAGGTGAAATTCAAAAGCAATGGTATGATCGCCGCATATTATCTCATCTTCTATGGCATTGGCAGAGCATGGATTGAAGGTTTGAGGACAGACAGTCTCTACCTTGGTGCAATGCGTGTGTCACAAGTGCTAAGCATAATCTTCATCGCCATAGGACTTGCAATCATAATATTCAACACCATCCGAACCAGAAAGAAAAAGGATGTGACAGATCGCATCATTGAAATAATCAAAAGTGATTTTTAGAAAGATTGGCAATGTTCAATCTTTTTTGATTAAAACCCTGCCTTTTTTGACATACTGAAATCATGAGAGGAAGGATTGTAGGATTGAAGAAAACATGGCTGCTGCGAGGCATTGCACTTGGCAACCTTCTTCTTTTTGTGGGACTGACACTTATGAGTTTTCTTCACCTAAATATTCCAAATCTATGGTTTTATTCGTTTTGCCTGTGCATTGGTGCATATGAACTCTCAAGAGGACTTCTTTTCAAATTGGACAGCGCAATTTATTTAGGTTCTCTTTTGACAAACATCGGTGCAAATGGTTTTATCTTTTATTTGATGGACTTAAGAAACTATGCCATCTTTTTCATTGCCATTTCTTTTGTCCTTGCCTCGCTTGCAACCTTCATCCTTTGCCACCAGAAGTTTCATTTGATTCTTGCTTATTCGATAAGTTTCTTGAGTCTTTATGCCTATTTGCTCTCAAAAAGTTTGATAACCACCCCGATTTTTATTGCTTTTGGTTGCGTGTTTTTGGTACAATTAACAGTGTCGATTATATTAAATATAAAAAAAGGAATTTGAGAATGTTTCAGCAAGAAATAAATGGTTACAACCGGAATGAAGTTGATTCGTACATTCAGAAACTCAAAGCAAACTATGAGGCAAGACTGATGTCAGAAAAACTTAAGGCATTGGAAAGCGAACGAAAGTTGCTTGACGCAAGAAACGAACGTATCGAACTTGAAAACAAAGAGAAAAACATCATAAATGCTTTGAATGTCATTGAGAAACAACAACAATTTCAAGAAGAAGGCTCAAAGAAAATATATGGTCTTGTTATGGACAAGCTCGAACTTCTCATTGGAGAGCTCAACCTTCGTTTTCCACAACTGAGAAACGAATCTCAATTTTTGGACATAGTAAACGAATTTTCAAACATCATCACATCTGCAAAGAATGACATCAAGAAAACTCCAACTGTCACCTACTCCGTAAACTCTGGAAATGACAGCATGAGAGCACTCTTGTCAAAAATGCAAGAATATAGAAAAGAACAAGACACCCCAAAGGAAGTAAAGATTCCATTAAACAAACAAGCACCAAAGTCAAACGATGCTTTCAGTTTTGAAGAAGCACTCAATCCAACCGATGACTTGGAAGAGATTATGAAAGCCTTTGATTTCTACAATCAAGAAGGCTAAAAAACAAAGGAGAAAATCATGATAGAATACAAATTTGATACCCAACTTTTGATTGAAGGACATGATTTGTCAGATGAAACAATCAAAGATTATATCACAAAAAACATGGCTGGCGACTGCCTCTTGGTCGTTGGCGATGACGAACTTATCAAAATCCATTTCCATACAAACACTCCTTGGAAATTGCTTGAATACGCTGACAGCCTTGGAGATATTCAAGACATCGTTGTTGAAAACATGGAAAGACAGGCAAACGGATTGAATGGCTGACACACACGTGTGTTTCTATAGACGTAACTCAATTCGATATCCCCTTGCTTGCACAGTATAATAAATAAAAAATCCACCCATTCTACATCGGTGGAATTTTTTATTATATAGAAATGAATTGAATTGAAGATGGAAGCAATGTCAAAAGCATCCCCGAAGCAATTCCAATTGCAAACTGCAAAAGAAGTATGCCAAGATTTTTGAGAGGCTTCTTTCTGTTTTTTGTCCAGAGGATAATCATCCCCACTCCCGCACAGGAAGTAAGCCCCGCAACAAGTGCAGCAAAGCACAATGAACCCGACAGATAAAGTTCGACAAGCAAAACCGAAGAGGCACAATTTGGAATAAGTCCCACAACAGCTGCAACAAGCACTTGAATGTACATGCTGTCAGTGAGAATCTTTGATATGACATCAACGCCAGCATATTGTGCATATCCAATCAGCAAATTCAAAATAAAGGTTGCAACAAAAATATAGATTACAATCTCAAAGGTGTGATAATAAGCATCCAGAAAGACATTGTCCACACAACATGCTTTTTCATGTCCACAGTCATCAGCACACTCCTCAGTGTGGATGTGTCCACATGAGTGATGATGTCCGTGGTCATGATGACAATGTTCTTCATGATGAGAGTGCTCTTCTTCATGGACATGACCTTGTTGTGCTCCAGTCTCGGTCGTACTTGCATGCTTTTTCTTAAGTTTAGAAATCAAAGCGACACATCCGTCAATTGCATATCCCCACAACAGAGCCAAAACAACTTTCACTGCAATCAGAAGCAACATATAAAGCACAGACTTTCTTTCAGTCAACATAAGCGGAATTGCTTCATCAGATGTTGCAATAAACACCGCAACCACTGTCCCGAGAGAGACTTTTGTCTGAGAGTAAAAATCTGCAATGACTGACGAAAAACCACACTGAGGCACACAACCCAAAAATGATGCATAAATTACACTGGTCTTTTTCCCTTTTGAGAGAAACTTTCCAAATTTGTGACTGTGGTCATGAGAAAGATATGAAACCAGAAGATAAGCAAGAAAAAGGATAGGCAGCACCTTAAGGCAATCTACCACGGCATCATACAGACTATCTACATAAACTCCTGCCATCTCTTCTCCCCAATTTTTCTAGCACATTATATCACACTGCCGCAAAAATTACAACCAAATTTTTATATACACAAACAATGTGAAATATTCAAATAAGTTGACTAGACAACTTATATATGATATATTATTTTTAGTTAAAAAATTTTAACAAAAGGGAAGATATGGAAAACAAAGAATACGATTTTTCAAAGTTGTTCAACATAAAAAAGTTTCACACTGCATATGTGACAAAACTCACAAAAGAATATGATATTGGTGCTGGCTATCTGGTGTTTTTGAAAGTCTTGACAATCAAGGAGTTTCATTCTCAACAAGAGTTGTCAGAATTTATTGGTTGCAACAAAGCACATACAAGCAGAATCATTGGAAAAATGCAAGAAAAAGGATATGTTGAAGTTTCTCAAAGCAAAAATCTTGATTCTGTCATAAGACTTACCAAAAGAGGGCTTGCATTGGCAAAAAAGGTTGAGGAAATTGACAGACAATATGTCGCAAAACTTTTTGAAAACATACCTCAAGAAGATCTGGAAACTTTCAAAAAAGTATGTCGACAAATTTACATAAATTCAGAACTATTGACCAATTTGTAGGAGGAGAAATATATGGAGAAGAAACTGTCTCTTATTGGTGTCAACAAGACATACAAACTTGATAACAGAGAAACTTTTCAAGCTCTTTATGACATCAATGTTGAGTTTGAAAAAGGTGAACTTGTTTCAATCGTTGGTGAGAGTGGAAGCGGAAAATCCACCCTCATGAATCTCATTGGCGGTTTGGACTCAGATTTCTCTGGGCAAATCATCGCTGACGGCGAAGATCTCAAAAATCTCAATGAAAAAGGGCTTGACAAATATCGCAAAAACAAAGTCGGCTTTGTTTTTCAGTCATTCAATTTGATTTCTCATCTTTCAATTTTGGATAATGTCACCCTTGCCCTGACTCTTTCAAATGTAAGCGAAAAAGAGAAAGTCAAAAAAGCAACTGAGATGCTTCGAAAAGTTGGACTTCACAGCCAACTGAAGAAAAAACCATCACAACTCTCTGGTGGACAAAAACAAAGAGTTGCAATCGCAAGAGCACTTATCAATGATCCAGAAATCATCATTGCGGACGAACCTACTGGCGCGCTCGACAGTCAGACTTCTATGCAAATTCTCGACATATTGAAAGAAATCGCTGATGATGGGAAATTGGTGATTATGGTCACCCACTCAGAAAAAGTTGCATCCGTATCCTCACGAGTTGTTGAAATCGCTGACGGAAAAATCGTAAACGACCACATCAACAAAGACTATAAGAAAAATGTGAAAGAAGTTGATGACGATGAGCCAACTCTTGTCATCCCAAAAATTGATCTCGATGCAGACAAACCAAAAAAGAAAAAAATTGGAAAAGAAAGACAAAACCTTTCTTTGATTTCAGCAATAAGACTCTCCTTCCACAACATGTGGGCAAGCAGAGTCAAAAACTTCTTGATGGCATTTGGCGTTGCAATCGGAATAGGCAGTTTGATTCTTATGATGAGTTTCAGTTCTGGTATCAACGACTTCATTGACAACACCATGAAGTCATACTCAAACCCAAAGATTGTCACCGTCTCAAAAAAGACAAACTCAATGGCTGACGCTTTGCAGTATGACAAACTGAAATTTACAGACACAGACATAGAAGAACTCAAAGCCGACATCAACTCATTTCTCCAAGAAGAACTCAAAGCCGACATCAACTCATTTCTCCAATTTGAAGTCAATGATGACAATATCGATTTCGGTTTCTCTCTTATGACCATGGTTTTGCCAGAAGCAACTGTCACAGACAGAGACGACTTCGAAAAAGAAAACCCAAAAAACATCTACTATCTTTATTCAATCCCACCTTATTACAGCGAAAGCAATGTAATCAAAGGTACAATGAGCCAAGAAACCACTTACAAAGACGGAAAAATCGAAAGAGAAGATGGTTATCCAAAAAATGGTGGTGGATTTATGTTTACAAAGGCCATTTACAAACTTTTTCCAAATGAAAGCTCTGACAATATAATTGGCAAAAAAGTCCAAATAAACCTTCGTCTTCCAGATGGTACATCCTTCACTTTCATAGACAAAATCTGTGGAATCATGGATACATCAGTTATGTCAGATTTCTTGGTAGCTTATATTGACTACAAATATCTTGAGGCACTTTTCAACGAAAAGGCAGAAGGAATGTTTGCACCTACAAATATCTACATTCACACCGGTTCTAAGAGTATAACAGACAAAATCAATGATTATCTTTCTGATCCAAAGTCAAAATATGCAGGCTCGCTTGAAGACAGCCTCGCCGGCATGTTTTCAAGTATGTCAAGCACAGTTGGCACTTCACTCACCGTCATCTCTTGCATTTCACTTCTTGTATCTGCCATGATGATTCTTGTTGTGCTTTATATGAGCGTCACTGAAAGAACAAAAGAAATTGGCGTGCTGAAGTCAATTGGCGCACGCAGAAAAGACATCAAGAGAATTTTCACATCTGAGAGTTTCCTTGTAGGCGTGCTAAGTGGATTGATGGGAATCATCTTCAATCTTCTCCTCACCTTGATTATTTGGCTTGTGCTCAAATTTACAATTGGCTTAGCCCCTCTTTCATATCGATGGTGGTACTTCCTTGTTGCAATGGGAGTCTCAATTGTGATAAGCATGTTGTCAGGGCTCTACCCTGCAAGCAAAGCAGCCAAACTTGATCCTGTCGAATCTCTCAGACGAGAATAAATTTCAAGGAAAAATACCCATGATAAATGTAAAGAAATATATCAAAGACAACAGCGATTTCGGATATGCAGAGTTCAACAAAAAATTCATAACTTCAAAATATGAAATTGTTGGAGTCCGCATACCAATCCTCAAAAAGTTTGCAAAAGAGGTTGAGCCTGAGTATATCGACCTTGATGGAGCGCTTACCCACGAAGAAATCTTGCTCTATGGATTTGCTGCTGGTCAGATAAAGTCAGAAGATGAGCAACTTGAGTATCTTCAAAACATCTTGCCATATATCGACAACTGGGCAACTTGCGACTGCATCGTCTCTGCCTTGAAGAAGTTGACTGGTGAAAAATCATATAAATACTTCTGCAATCTCCTCTCTGACAATCGAGAGTTTTATGTCAGAGTTGGGCTTGTCTCAATGATGAGAAACTTCCTCAAAACAGACAAACTCGAGGACATCTTGGCAAGGATTGAAAAAATAAAGCAAAATAATTATTATGTCAAAATGGCAATCAGTTGGCTATATGCAGAACTTTGCACATTCAACTTTGAGAGAGCAAAACTTCAAATCGAAAAAACATCTGACAAGTTTATCAGAAATCGTGCAATCTCAAAAGCATGTGAGAGTTTCAGAGTGGACAAACCGCAAAAAGCAGAATTGCAAAAATTAAAGATAAAATAAGAGAAAGAATAAAAACAAAAAAAATAAACACAGCAACACCGCCGTGTTTATTTTTATATATTTTCGACCTAAACATTAAAAGCATTTTTTGTTTTGTATGTGTCAAAAATGAGATTGATGATTGAAGGGAAATATTGGATAAATTTCTTCTGCTCAATAAGGCTTAAAATCTCATCTCTGCTCGCCCACTTCACTGCTTGGACTTCACCATCAACAAATTTGACATCGCTTGTCTTGACATCCTTTTCAATGACAAACATGTCATCAAAGCCCTCTTTGAAATTGAATGTATAGAGCGGTCTAAGTTCTGAAAAATCCACCTTGATTCCAAGTTCTTCCTCAAGTTCTCTCTGTGCTGCCTTGCGAGCATTTTCTCCCGCTTGCACATTTCCTCCAAGCGTCAAATCCCAGACATTTGGAAAGTTCTTTTTTGTGCTTGAGCGCTGTTGAATGAGGAGTTTCCCATCACTGTTGATTATGCAAATGTGCACAACCATCCGAAATTCCCCCTTTTTCATTTTCGCTTCTTTTTCTGCAAGTTTGCCAAGCCTCACTCTGTCAGCATCGTACAAATCAATCATTTCCATAAATTTTTCTCCTTAAATTTTTGAAATGAAAAAAGAAAGAAAATATTTTTGATTTTTCTTTCTTTCAACATCCTACTTATTGTCGGCAGATTTAACTTTTGCAGCCTTTCCAGTGAGTTCTCTAACGTAGTAGAGTTTTGCTCTTCTTGGTTTACCTTTTCTAACTACTTCGATTGAAGCAATCTTTGGTGAATGAACTGGGAATGTCTTTTCAACACCAACACCATAAGAAAGTTTTCTTACTGTGAAAGTTTCTCTGATTCCACCGTTCTTTCTGGCAATAACAACACCTTCAAAAGCCTGCAATCTTTCCTTGTCGCCTTCAGCAATTCTAACAACAACTTTTACAGTGTCACCGATTGCAAAAACAGGAACAGATTCTTTCATGCCTTCTCTTTCGAGTTGATCGATAATATTAGCCATTGACTTATCTCCTTTTTTCAGATTTTCGACAAAGTGTTCATAAAGTCTGAGAATTTTCTCTTAATCAACTTCATCGGAGCACCCGAAGTCTTCTTGATTATAGCATACAAAAATCCCAAAAAACAAGTATTTTGAGCAATATTTTTACGAAATACATTAAAAATTTTTAAGAAAAAAGAGTCAATGACTCTCAACCTTCCAAAATGTACCTAGTATATTCTTCCGCCCAAGGATAATTTGCCTCCAAAATCTCCTTCCTAAGCTTTTTAAGGTCATAATCAATGCACTTCTCTTCATATGAAAAATTCTGTTCATCAACATCAATCATTATGTAGCGTCCGGGATGCCTTACACCCAAAGCGTTGACACAAATATAAGTTGCTTTTTCAGTTTTGAAATAAAGAGAAAGGTGCTCATGCCCAAAGATTATGTAATCTGCATGAATATCCTTAAACATCTCGTCCAAGATGTCTGCGGAAAACTCATCTGGATCATCACAAACAAGCCTTTCCGTCTCCCATGCGTAATGCGCAAAATAGAGTGTCTTTTCCCCCACTCTCAAGCGATAACTTTTCGGCAGTGACATAAATACTTTTTCATATTCTTTTTTTACAATTCTTTTTATGTATCTTTGATGTTTTCTCCTGTCTCCCTTGAAATAAGGATATTCTTCTTTTGGCAAACCAAACGCGTAGTAACAATCGTGATTTCCCATAAGCCAAACATCGCCACTGCTTAGCACAGTCTGAATGCATTCATTTGGAAAAGGGCAAACGGCAACAATGTCGCCAAGAAAGACTCTCAAATCAGCTGATTTATAATCATCAGTCTTTCTGAGATTTTCAAGTGCCTCAAGATTGCTATGCACATCACTATAAACGCATATTTTCATTTGTTTCTCCAATCAAAAAGCATTCTCAATATGCTGCAGAACCTCTTCGCCCAAGATCTCAACAACATCAAATCGGCAATCATAAAGTTCTTTCTTTTTTGTCATCAAATAAACTTGCGCAACATTTCTCAGTTTCTGTTGTTTGCGATGGTCAACTGCCTCTGCAGGGCGCCCAAACTGCAAGGTTTCCCTTGCCTTTACCTCAACAAAAACCAAACAGTTTTTATCTTCTGCAATTATGTCAATTTCTCCAATTTTGTTTGAATAATTTCTCTCCAAAATCTTGAATTTTTTCTCTTTCAAAAAGTTGACAGCGATTTCTTCACCTTTTGAACCATGAAATTTGTTGAAATGCTTTGAAATTGTCATCACTGCCCTCCTTTATGATTGTTATTTCATAACTTTAATCAAGAGTAAGCCTGCCAATTCTGCCTTTTCTGAAATCGTCAACAACGACTCTTGCCGCTCTTTCATAGTCAATTTCACCGCCACCAATCACATATTTTCTTTTGACAGCAATATCTTCAATGGTTTTGGCATCACCATATCTGTTTTTGACAAGAACGGGATATTTCTCTTGTAGAAGTTTCAAAAGTTCGACTGACAACTCATTGAAATCCAAGATTTCATCCCTTACACTTCCAACATAAGCAAGTTTCTTTGCAACTTCTTGGTCAGATATATTTGGATAAAGTGTTCCTGGAGTGTCATAAACCTCAATACAATCGCCTATAGGAAGCCAAAGCCCATGTTTTGTGACGCCAGCTTTGTTTCCTGTGATTGCTTTTGCTTTTTTACTCAGGTTGTTGACAAGAGTGCTCTTTCCGCAGTTTGGTACCCCCACAATCATCGTCCTGACTGTTGCTTTGATACCCTTTGCCTTATACTTTTCAATCTTTTTTGAAGCCAATTTCTTAAGTTTGCTGATAATAAGTTCAGATTTCCCAGACATAGTGCTGTTGAAAAGAATATAGTCAACATTCTCTCCTTTGAATTGCGGCAACAACTCTTTTATTCTGCCCTCATCTGCCATGTCAATCTTGTTTATGACATAAAGGACAGGCTTATTTTCAGTCAGCTGGCTCAAGGTTGGATTGAGGGAAGAGAGTGGAATGCGTGCGTCAAGAATATAAGTGACGACATCCACTTTTTTGATTTGGTCACTTATATCTTTGAGTGCTTTGTTCATATGTCCAGGAAACCAGTTTATCTTCATACTTTCTCCATATATTGTGTATTATGTGTTGCATAACACACTATCACAAGCGTATTGCTCAATCAGACAACAAATCTTCTCTCAACAACTTCGTCCGTTTGAGGCTCTGTTCTTTTCTCCATTTGTCCACCTCTTGATGGTTGCCAGAGACCAAAACTTCCGGCACAGAAAGTCCTTGAAACTCTTGTGGTCTTGTGTATTGAGGATACTCCAACAGCCCATTTGAAAAACTTTCGTTTTCCAGGCTGTCCTTTGAAATCACCCCATCCACAAATCTTGCAAGACTGTCAATTATCACCATTGATGGCAACTCTCCCCCAGTGAGCACATAGTCGCCGATTGAGATTTGCTCTATATCAAAAAGCTCAAAAAGCCTCTCATCAACCCCCTCATAGTGCCCACAAACAAAAATCAAGTGTTGACATTTTGAAAGCTGCTCAGCTTTTTTCACGTTGAAGGTCATTCCAACAGGTGAAGGAAAAATTATTTTTGCTCCAGCTTCATAAACGGAATTTATGGCGTCAAACAAAGGTTGGACAGTCATCAGCATACCTGCCCCACCTCCAAAAGGATAATCATCACACTTTTTATGCTTATCCTTAGAAAAATCTCTAATGTTGACTAAATTGATTTCCAAGATTCCGCTTTCTTCCGCTCTTGCCAGAATGCTGGTCTTGAGTGGTGAAAAAGCCTCTGGAAACAATGTCAATATATCAATTTTCATCCTTCTTGATCTACCTTTGCTCCGTTGTATTCATTTCTGATTGCAACAATTGTCCCCTTAACATTTTTGAAAATCTCTTTTCTGAATGGAACTTCATACAAATGCCCGTCTTCCTTGATGATGAGAATATCGTCAAATCCATAATCAACAGCATTCATAATCTGCCCAACCAGTTCGCCTTCTTCGTCATAGATGATTGTCCCAACCAAATCCTCAATGAGGAAATCGTCAGTTGACAAAAGCGAAAAATCTTCTTTTGTGATGTACACAAACTTGTTTCGATAATTCTCTGCAACATTTCTGTCAGAGATTTCATCAAACTTCACATAAGCATAACCGAGTCTGAAACTCGCACTTGAGAATGAACTCGGTTTCTTTTCTATGTAAAGTTTATGCTTTCCATTAAAAATCGCAGGGATATCGATTGAAGGAAAAATCTTAACCTCCCCTTTAATGCCCTGCGGTTTAATAATTTTGCCTACGCAAACAAACTCCATATTAGTCCTCAAACTTAACAAAAACTTTTTTGTGCGTCTTTGCACCAATTGACTTCATAACAGTTCTAATGCTGCTTGCAGTCTTTCCATTTTTGCCGATAACCTTTCCAAGGTCTGCCGAAGCAACTTTTACGTGATATGTGATTGTGTTTTCGTCTTCCTCTTTTTCGAGCACAACTTCGTCTTCTTTCTCAACGAGTGCTTTCACGAGGAACTTCAACAATTCGTCCATATTTTTCTCCTATTTCTTTTCTACTTTGATAGCGCCGCTCTTAACCAAAATTGTTTTTGCAGTTTCAGTAGGTGTAGCACCATTTTTGAGCCATTGTTCTGCTTTAGCATTGTCAATTTTGATTTCTGCTGGGTTTTTAAGTGGATTGTAAGTGCCGAGAAGATCAATATATTGTCCATCTCTTGGACTCTTTGAATCAGCAACCACAACACGGTAGAAAGGTGATTTCTTATCTCCCATTCTTGTAAGTCTAATTTTAACAGCCATTTTTTCTCTCCTTTTGGGTTTCCCCTGTATTTTCTTTTGACTTTCGTCGTTTATATAATCAAGTTTCCTTGTTTATACCATTTTTTAGAACATGCCACGCATTCCACGTTTGCCTTTGAGTTGTTTCATCATTTCTTTTGATTGCTCAAATTGACGAAGAAGTGCATTGACTTGTTGAATTGAAGTTCCACTCCCATCCGCAATACGTTTACGCCTACTTGCTTTGATAAGATCTGGATTGAGTCTTTCTTCTCTTGTCATACTTTGGATGATTGCCTTGTTGACTTCGAGTTGTTTCTCATCAATTGTGATGCCTTTCATCTTTGAAGCCATCCCCGGAATCATTCCAATCAAATCATTGATGTTTCCCATCTTCTTGAGGCTTTCCATCTGCGTAAGATAGTCTTCGAAAGTGAAAGAGTTTTCTCGAAGCTTCTCAGTCATCTTTTTCGCTTCTTCCTCAGTCACCGCTTGTTGTGCCTTTTCAATGAGCGACAGCACATCTCCCATACCCAAAATTCTGCTTGCAATGCGGTCTGGATAGAAAGGTTCGAGGTCGCCAATCTTTTCTCCGATACCAGAGAATTTGATTGGTTTTCCGGTGATTGCTTTGATTGAAAGTGCAGCACCACCACGAGTATAACCATCAAGTTTTGTAAGCACAACACCTGTGATGTCAAGGTCATTGTTGAAACTCTCACTGATTGTCACAGCATCTTGTCCAGTCATTGAGTCAACAACAAGCAAGATTTCGGTTGGTTTAACTTCTTTCTTGATTTCCTTGAGTTCTCGCATCAACTCTTCGTTGATGTGAAGTCTTCCGGCGGTGTCAATAATCACCGTGTCGAAGCCTTGTTTCTTTGCATGATCAAGCGCTTGCTTTGCTGTCTTGACAGGGTTTTGAGTCCCTCTTTCAAAGACTTCCGTGTTTGTAGTTTTTCCAACAACTTGAAGTTGGTTGATTGCTGCTGGTCTATAAATGTCGCACGCAACCAAAAGAGGTTTCTTTCCGCTCTTTTTGAGGTGATAAGCCAGCTTTCCACACATTGTGGTCTTTCCCGCACCTTGAAGACCGCACATCATGATGACAGTTGGAGGATTTGGAGCAATTTGCAATTTTTGGTTGTCTGAAGAAATCAAAGTGGTGAGTTCGTCTTTCACGATTTTGATAACCATCTGTCCTGGTGTCAAACTCTTCATGACTTCTTCGCCCATCGCCTTCTCACTGACATCAGCGACAAACTTCTTTGCAACCATATAGTTTACATCGGCTTCAAGCAAAGCAATTCTGACTTCTCTCATCGCCTCTTTGATTTCGAGTTCGGTCAATTTTCCACGCTTTGTAAGTTTCGAGAAAATATGATTAAATTTTTCTGATAATGATGAAAATAATGCCATTACATATCCTTTAATATTTTTTCGACTTTTCTTTTTACTTCATCTGAGCAAGTCTTGTCAACAAGTATCTCGCCGAGACTCTCTGTCAAAGCTTGGTTTTTCTTCGCAATTTGAAGTGCAGTTTCGTACTCTTTCAGTTTTTGACAAGATTTGTCAATCGCATCAAGCACCGCCTGTCTTGAGATGCTTCTCTCCTTTGCAATCTCAGCCAATGTCATGTTGTACTCAAAATAAGCACTCATTATTCTCTGTCTGTCTTCGCTTAGAAGTTTTCCATAAACTTCAAAAAGTTTTCCATACTTTACGAAATCTTGCAACGCAATTTTAGCCATTTCAACCCCATTTGTCAAGCAAAACTGCTTTACACTTCGTATTCTAACACACAAAACATATTTTTGCAAGCATTTTGAAGAAAATTATGGCGAGGAATGTGAATTTGCTTGCAAAAATGAACATGACGAAGCCCAAATTGCTAATTATGGCAAAAGATTTGTGATGATTGTGTTGCTCAAATGATAATAAACCGGATTCAATTTCACAACACCATCCTCCTCTTTGATTATCTCTTGCCTCAAATAATCTTGATAGTATTCATTCTTGGTTATGTCATACCCCAACTCCAAAAGTTTGCCAACACTCACACCGATTTTAGAGCGAAGCCCAAGCATGATGATTTCTTCAAGGATTTCCTCTTTTGACAAGTTCTCTTCTTCAACTTTTCCGTCCTTGTAGCCACTCAGAGTATCTGCATTGAAATATCGTCTGCAACCTTCAAAAGAGTGTGCTCCAAGCCCAAAACCCAAATAGTCACCTCTTGCCCAATAATTTAGATTGTGTTGACTTTCAAACCCTTCAAATGCAAAGTTTGAAATCTCATATCTTTCCATACCCTTGTCAACAAGATAATTTGACAGTTTATTGAAAGCATCAATGGTCTGCTCATCGGACAGCGGCTTATATTTCTTTTCTTGCACCAGAGAATACATCTTTGTATTTTCATAGACTTCAAGCAAATAACATGACACATGCTTCACTCCAAGCGAAAGTATTTCCATTGCATATCTAGACAAATCCTTGCCAGTCTCACCTTCAAGCCCAACAATCAAATCAACTGACACATTTGCAAAATACTTTCTTGCTAGTTTAATTTTTTCAAGTACCATTTTGTGATTGTGGAGTCTCCCAATTTTCTTGAGACTCTTGTCACTGAGCGACTGAACTCCCACACTCACACGATTGACACGCAACTTCTTCCACATCAAAAGTTTCTCTTCTGTGATTGAGTTTGGATTCGCCTCAATAGTGAACTCAGCATTGTCATAGATGTTGAAATTTTCATAGAGGCACCCGACAATCTTTTCAATCTGCGCCTCACTCAAAATGCTTGGCGTGCCACCACCAATGTAAATTGTCCTGACATTACGATTACACTTTCTTCGCTTTATCTCATCGCAAAGCAAATCAATATACTCCTCAATCTGCTCACCACTTGCACAGAAAGAAGCAAAAGCACAATAATTGCACTTTCGCTCACAAAACGGAATATGAATATAAATCGACAAATCTTCCGTTGATTTTGTCATCACAAAGCCCCGATTGGTTGATTAGGAATTTGGTCAATTCTTATCTTCCCTTCTTCATTTACATAAGAATAAGGCAATTTATCAAATTCAGCATTTCTAAACTTGTCCAAAATTTTATAATCATTTTCAGACATTTCAAAGTTCAATGATTCAACATTTTCTTTGATGTGATTTTTGTTGCTTGATTTGATAAGGATACCAATTTTCTTATGTTTAACCATCCAGTTTATAAGAATCTGATTTTGAGTTTTCCCATATTTATCTGCAAGAGATACAACCTCTTTATAGTTTTGTTTTGCAGTCCTATTTCTTCTAAGTGGTTGATATGCATAAAATGCCACATCATTCTTCAAGCATGAAGCAACAATCCCATTGTCATCGTTGATTTTATTCTCCAAGTTGTACAATCCTTCAAAAAATGAAATATGTGATTTTACTTTTTCAAATTGTTCTGGGTTCAAATTGCTATAACCTACATTTAGGATTTTATATTGTTTTTGCAATCTTTTGATTTCTTTTACATATTCATCAAAATCAAATCCAAGAACAGCTGGGCTATGAAGTGTCACACAATCAAAATAATCTATCTTCAATTTGTCTACATAAACTTTCAATTGCTTTTCAACATCACTTACCATTGCACAACCATGAGTGATTAAAGCATTTACAAAGACATCTTCTCTCTTTACTGACTTTAAGAAATCAGCAATAACATCAAGGGTCGCACCATTATCATAGGCCAAAACAACATCAATCATATTGACCCCTTGATTAAAATAATATTGCAACGCTGCAACCTCATCTTTGATATTGTCTTTTTTTGATAGTCCACGTCCCTATGCCTATCTTGCTAACTTCTCTGCCACTTTTTGTATATAACATTCATCCCTCCTCATAATACAAAATTCATTCTTTATCATCAAGTTTCAAGATACTCATAAATGCTTCTGAAGGGATTTCGACTGAGCCAATCTTTCTCATCCTCTTTTTCCCTTCTTTTTGTTTTTCAAGCAGTTTTCTCTTTCTCGTCACATCTCCGCCATAACACTTTGCAAGCACATCTTTTCGCATTGCTGAGATTGTTTCTCTGGCAATGATTTTGTTTCCAATGCACGCTTGGATTGGCACTTCAAAAAGTTGACGAGGGATGATTTTCTTGAGCTTTTCTGTGAGTTCTCTTCCTCGATTATACGCATTGTCTTTGTGCACAATAAGTGACAGTGCGTCGCACTTGTCGCCGTTGAGCATGAGGTCAACTTTCACAAGGTCAGCTTTCTCAAAACCAGCCATCTCATAGTCAAAACTTGCATATCCTTTTGTCCTTGATTTGAGGCTGTCAAAGAAGTCATAGATGATTTCTCCAAGTGGCAAGGTATAATCAAGTTGAACACGCTTTTTGTCGAGGTATTGCATGTCTTTATAAATCCCACGCTTGTTTTGGCAGAGCTCCATAATCGCCCCAACATACTCCGGTGGAGTGAAGACATTCACCTTGACAATTGGCTCTTCAATATGATCAATCTCAACAGTTGGTGGCAAGTTGGAAGGATTTGAAACTTCAATCATATCACCATTTGTCTTGTAAACATTGTAAGACACGCTTGGTGCTGTCGTAATGATGTCGAGATTAAATTCTCTCTCAAGTCTTTCAGTGATGATTTCAAGATGCAAAAGTCCCAAGAAACCACAACGGAAACCATAGCCCAAAGCGGATGAAACTTCTGGAGAAAATTGGAGACTTGCATCGTTGAGTTTAAGTTTGTCTAGACTGTCCTTAAGCTCGTTATATTTCGCCCCATCAACAGGGAAAATTCCGCAAAAAACAACAGGCTGAACAGTTTTGTATCCATCAAGAGGTTTGCAAATAGGTTTATCAGCAGAAGTAACTGTATCTCCAACCTTGACATCAGAAATCGTCTTTATTGATGCGGCAATATATCCAACATCTCCGGCTGAAAGGTATGAGGTCTCTTTTGTGCTTGGCACAAAAATACCAACCTCAGTGACATCAAACACTTTGCCCGTCTGCATCATCAAAATTTTATCGCCTGCCTTGACAGTCCCATCAAAGACCCTCACAAGACAAATCGCACCTTTGAAATTGTCATAGTGACTGTCAAATATAAGGCATTTGAGCGGTGCATTTTCGTCACCAACTGGTGCAGGGATTTGAGTGATGACAGCCTTCAAGACATCCTCAATGTTTCTTCCTTCTTTTGCAGAAATGCAAGGACAATTTGCAGCATCAAAACCGATCAAATCCTCAATCTCTTCTTTGACCTCTTCCACTCTCGCAGATGGCAAATCAATTTTGTTTATCACAGGCAAAGTCTCAAGATTGTTGTCAATCGCAAGGTAAGTATTTGCAAGTGTCTGTGCTTCAACACCTTGCGAAGCATCCACCAAAAGAATCGCCCCCTCACATGCAGCGAGCGAACGCGAAACCTCATAAGTGAAGTCAACATGACCAGGCGTGTCAATCAAATTTAATGTATACTCCTTGCCTTCATATTCATAAACAAGACGTGTTGGAGCAAGTTTGATTGTGATGCCTTTCTCTCTCTCCAACTCCATGCTGTCCAAAATCTGATTTTGCATGTCTCGCTTTGAGACAGTGCCAGTCATTTCAATAAGTCTGTCAGCAAGCGTGCTTTTTCCATGGTCAATATGTGCAATTATGCAAAAGTTTCTGATAAGCGATAAATCTTTCAAGTGGCTCTCCCTAGGTTTTTCTTATAGCTTTATTATACAACAACTGCCCACAGCCACGCAAACAAATTGACACACAAGGTATGCGTTTTTGTTTCCATTTTGAAATGATGACAAAAAAATAAGCCGCTCGGGCTTATTTAACTTTTTCCATGTAAGAACCATCTCTTGTGTCAACTCTAATCATATCTCCGATGTTTACGAAAAGTGGAACACGGATAACATATCCTGTTGAAAGAGTTGCTGGTTTTTGAGATGCTTTTGAAGTGTCACCTTGGATACCTGGTTCGGTATCAACAACTTCAAGTTCTACAAATGTTGGTGGGTAAACTGCGAATGGAACGCCTTTGTAAATATACATTGTTGTTGGCATATTTTCTGTAACAAAGTTGAGTGCATCAGCAACTGACTCTTTGTTGAGAGGCATTTGTTCGTAAGTTTCATTGTCCATGAAGTAATAAAGCTCACCATCGTTGTAGAGGTAAAGCATTTCTTTCTTTTCGATGACTGCATCTTGGAATTTGTCTGAAGGGTTGAAAGTATCTTCCTTCACTTGTCCAGTCATAACGTTTTTGATTTTTGCTCTTACGAAAGGTGACCCCTTTCCAGGCTTAACGTGCAAAAATTCAATAACGTTGTAAACGTTTCCGTCCATTTCAAAAGTTGTACCTTTTCTAAATTCTCCTGCTGTAACCATATCTAAAATCTCCTATTATTTTTACTCAATCGGGGACATTCCCCAACTACTATACCATTTTATCACAAAATGACCACATAGGCAAGCATTTTTTGCCAAATTTTACTTCTTCAAAGCGTCAAGATAACACTTTTTCATATAAGCGCTGTCTTCCGCTTGTGTTTCGTTTGATTCACAAATTATGTGGAAGTTCAAATCATTCTTCAAAATCACCTCACAAAGTGGTTCAAAGTTTGGTCCAAACACTTGGTCTTCAAAAGTCAAATGCTTGATTTCACCCTTCTCACCATATTGAATCTTTGAAAAATGAACTTGTGCATTTTTTGTACGCCACTCTCCCAATTTCTCAAAAGAATAATCAATGATTTTCTGAAAATCGTCCGCTGTTTTGAGCGTTCCTTGCGTCAAAGCATTTATGTGCCCAAAGTCAAAAGTCGGAAGAAGTTTCTCAGAGATTGTGCAAAGGTCGATGATTTCTTTGTAAGTGCCAATCTGAAGAGTCTTGCCCATCGTTTCTGGACAGATAAACATATCACCATCCAATTCTCTCTCAATCTCAGGCATAAACTCCTTGAAACGCTCCATCATGAGAGCTACTGCGTCTTCTCTTTGTGCTTTGCCGCAAGAACCAGCATGGAAAACCATCCTTTTTGCACCAAAAGCCTTCATAAATCTGATGCCGGTCTTTATATAACCCAAAGATTTTTCATACATCACTTGCTCTGGGTTTGCAAAATTGATGAAATAAGGTGCATGCACTGACATCTCAATTCCATAATCCTTGAAAGCCTTTCCAATTTCTTCGGCTTTTTCAGTACTCATGCGATAACCCTGTCCGAAACTATATTCAAAAAGGTCAAGACCACCATCAAAAAGCCCTTTTCCCTGCTCTGAAAGCCATTTTGGTGCTTCCAATGTACTTTTGTGCCCCGCTTCATAAAACGACATACTGTTTCCAGCAGGTCCAAACAAAACTTTGTTCATATCTTCTCCCTAAAACAGCCTCAACTTGAAAGTGAGGTTTTTCTTTTCAACTTCACCAACGCCAACAAAATCTTCACCGCTAAAAAGTTTGTAAAGACCGTCTTCTGTGTCAATCGCGATTTTTTGACCATTATACAACTTTTCGCATTGTCCAATTGAAAGCGAAAGTTTCGAATAATCAAACACAGACTCAGGCGAAATCATCTCAAAATCACCTTTCTCAATCCGCTCAATTGAATACGCGTCTTTAAGCATAAAGCCACCACATCGTGTGCGTATTATGCATTGCATACTACCATATGTGCCAAGCAACTCTGCCAAATCTCTACATAAACTTCTGATATATGTGCCGCTCGAACATGACACCAAAAAGCGAAATGTGTTTTTCTCAATCTTCTCCAAAAGGTCAAAACTGAATATCTCAACTTCTTTCGGCTTAAGCTCAACATATTCTCCTTTCCTTGCACTTTTGTAAGCAGATTTCCCTCCCACTTTCTTTGCAGAATATTGTGGTGGCATTTGCATATATCTTACAATCATCTTCTTGCAAGCGACCTTTACATCTTCTTCAGCAATGTCACACTCTTTCTGTTTTGTCATCACCCCAGATGTATCAAGCGTATCAGTTTCAAATCCAAACACAAACACAGTCTCATAAGTTTTGTCTTTATTCAAGAAAAAATCAAACAATTTCGTTGCATTGTTGACAGTCACGGGCAAGAGTCCTTGTCCTTCAAGATCCAAAGTCCCCAAATGACCGCACTTCTTTGCACCAAGAGAATATTTGACAATGTTCACTGCTTTATTGGATGACATCCCCACAGGTTTGTTGACCAAGACAATTCCACTCTTGCTTGTGCGTATTTCTCTAGCCATTCAAAACCTCATCACACCAACCTTTGACAACCTTCTTGATTTTTGAGCCTTTGAGAGGTATCGTGAAAGCAGCAGCATTTTTATGTCCGCCACCGCCCATTCTGATTGCAAGCGGAATAAGATTGATTTCTGGCACACTTCTCATGCTAAACTTATACTTGTTTTGCTCAACTTCATAAACGAGGAGCGCCCATTTCACCCCTTTGATGTTGAGAAGTGAATTTGAAAACAACTTCACATCGTCTTTTGTTGCTCCATACTTTTTCATATCTTTCATTGAAAACACTGCAAGAGCAACCTTTCCGTCGCACATATAGCAAATGTTTGAATACAAAAACTTTGTCAATGCGATTTCTTTCAAAGAAATTGTCCTAAACATTTTATCATAGATTTTGACATAATCTACACCGCATTCAACAAGATATTTTGCATCTTCAAACACTTCACCAAGTCCAGCCAAAAACAGAAATCTATCTGTGTCTCCTACAAGACCAGTATAGAGATATGTCGCAGTTTTGAGAGATGGTTTTTGACCAATCTCTCTATACAAATCCAAAACCAGCTGACTTGCTGAAGCTTTGTGAATGATTCGATAATTCTTGGTAGGCACCACCTCACTCTCATCAAGGATATGATGATCAATCACCATGACATTTTTGCACTTTCTAAATTCTTCAATGAAACATGCGTCAATTCTGTTTTCAACATGCATATCCATAAGGACAACCAAATCATAATCCTTTGCAAAAAACATTGACTTCAATTCTTCAACTGGGAAGAGACTTTCTACAAACTCTCCATAGTGCCCACAAAAAATGTCTGCATTTTTGCCAAAATTGCGACAAAACTCACGGAATGCAAATGTCGAACCGCAAGCATCAGCATCTGGGTCTAAATGCCCAAATATTGCGATATTTTGGGCTTTTTGAATTTTTTGAATAATTTGTTTATTTGTTATCATCATCATCCTCTTCTGCTGCAGGGATATTCAATGTTTTCAAAATTTCTTCAACACGAAGTGCACTGATTGCACTCTTGTCAACAACAAAATTGATTTTTGGCACTTGTGGCATATCAACCATTTTTGCAAGTTCTCTTTTGATAAATCCTTCACTTGATTGCAAAACCTTTGTCACCTTTTCAACATCATTCAAATCAAGCACGCTCACCTTTGCTTTGCAAAACTTGAAATCTGGCGTGACACTCACCTCAGTTATGCTAACAACTTTGTCAACTCGTGGATCATTCATTTTGTTTTTGATGATTTCAATCAAGCATCTTTGGATTTCACTGTTTGCTCTTTCTATTCTATTTGACATATCATGCCTCCCCTTTCTTTTTCACAGATGATATAACATTATTTTTGTAAATCACCAATTCATCAAATCCCTCATCAAGTGACGGGAAATTTCTCTTAAATTCATCAATTTGAAATTTTGCCACTTTTTCAGGATTTTCTATTTTATGGATGTTGGAATCATTTTTCTCTCTTTCCCGAACTCTCTGAAGACAAATCGTTTTATCGGTCAAAAGCAATCTGCCTACGACATAACATTCATACTTTTTTGTGATTGCAAAATAGTCTTCTCTTTTTATTGAGTTGATACCATCTACAATAACATTCTGCTTATGTTTCAAAGATTCCTCAAGTCGCTTATGAAGTTCATTATAAACAATTTGATTGGTTTTTGTATCATAAATTGCGGGTAATTTCCCACTGTCAACAAGTTCTTTTCTGATACTGTCGCTGGAAAGAATTATTGCCCCCTTTTCCTGTGCAAGCTGCTTTGCCAATGTTGATTTTCCTGAGCCAATCAGCCCCATCATAATATCCACAGTAACCATAATTTACTCCAAAGTTATTATAACTCATTCTTTATGTTTTTCAAAGAAAAAAGAGATTAAAACTAATCTCTTTTGATTTCTTGTTTGATATAACATTCCAAAATATCGCCTTCTTGGAAATCAACATTGTCACGAAGTTTGATACCACATTCGTATCCCTTTGCGACTTCGCTCTTTTCGTCTTTGACAATCTTGAGTGATTCGATGACAGAGTCTCCAATGATTTCTTCACCACGCTTGATTTTTGCAATTCCATTTCTTTGAATCTTTCCATCAAGCACATAACTTCCCGCAACTTTGCCTGCAGTTGAGAGTTTGAAGACAACTCTGATTTCTGCCCTGCCGACATATTTCTCTTCGTATTTGATTGCCATCATCCCCTTTGAGATACGTGTAATTTGATCAACAACTTCATAGATAATCCTTGATTCAATCAACTCAACTTTGAGGCTGTCAACCATTTGCATCATCTTGTTTGGAGTTTTGATGTTGAAAGCAACAACAACGGAGCCGGTTGTCTGAGCAAGCACCAAATCGCTTTCGGTGATTCCACCGGCAGCACTGTGGATGCACACAACTTTCACTTCATCGTTTCTGATTGCCTCAAGTGACGCCTTCAATGCTTCAACAGAACCTTGAGTGTCCGCCTTGATGATGATGTTGAGGTTTTTCAAATTCCCTTCATGAATTCTGCTCATAAAGTCATCCGCACTCACGCCAGAAGTCTGTTTTGCGCGCTCTTGTTTGATTTTGTTTATTCTCTCGTTGATGACTTGCTTTGACAAGCTCTCGTCAACAGCATAGACTGCATCACCGGAATTTGGCACATCGTTGAAGCCCATAACAGCAACAGGAGTTGATGGTCCAGCTTTCTTGACAGATTTTCCGTTTTCGTCAAACATAGCCTTGACTTTTCCGTAAGTGATACCAGACATGATTGAATCACCAATCTTGAGTGTTCCGCTTTGAACAAGCACTGTTGCAACGGCACCTCTTGTCTTGTCAAGTTCTGCCTCGATGACAACACCTGTCGCCATCTTGTTTGGATTTGCTTTGAGTTCTTGCATCTCAGCAACGAGAAGAATCATCTTCTTGAGTTCGTCAAGCCCCATTCCACTCTTTGCAGAAATAGGCACACAAATTGCATCACCGCCCCACTCTTCTGGCAAAATGCCATGTTCGGTGAGTTGTTGTTTGATTCTGTCTGGATTTGCTTCTGGCTTATCCATTTTGTTGATAGCAACAATCATTGGCACTTTTGCCGCTTTGATATGGTTGATTGCTTCGATTGTTTGTGGCATGATACCATCGTCAGCAGCCACAACCAAAATTGCGATGTCGGTGACTTCCGCACCTCTTGCACGCATTGCGGTGAACGCAGCGTGGCCTGGAGTGTCAATGAAAGTGATTTTTTCTCCATTGAATGAGATTTGATAAGCACCAATCTTCTGAGTGATTCCACCCGCCTCACCAAGCACAACATTTGTCTTTCTGAAAGCATCCAAAAGTGATGTCTTACCATGGTCAACGTGTCCCATAACTGTCACAACTGGAGGACGCTTAACCAAATCTTTTTCAGAATCTTCTTCGGCAGATTTGTCAAGAAGTTTTTCTTCGTAAGTTTTGTCCATCTTAAGCTCAACAGTCACACCAAGTTCGCCAGCTATAAGTTCGCATGTGTCAAAATCGATTGTGCTGTTGATTGTTGCCATAACCCCAAGAAGCATAAGTTTCTTTACGATTTCTGAAACTGGTTTTCCAATTTTTTCACTGAGTTCTTTCACAGTGATTTCTCTTGAAGAAAGGATTGCATGTGTCACTTGTGGAGCAACAACAATCTCAACTTCTTTCTTCTTTTTGATGAGTTTTCTTGAGCCCATGGTTGTCTCTTCAAAACCATCTTCATTCATAACAAGGATATTGTTGTTTTGTTTGCCAAAACCAGCCCTTGCCCTTGCTGAGACTTTCTTTGCCTCATCCACATTTCTTCTTTGCTTGTTTTTGTTTCCAAAGTTTCTCTCTGGTTGAGCAAGCACAGCACTGCTCTCCGTTGCACCAGATGCAAAAGATTTGAATCCATTTGCCTTTGTCGAAACAAATGAATTGCTCTTTGGCCCTCTTGGACCATTTGGATTTTGTCCGTTTCTGTTGAACTGTCCATTTGGTCTTCCGGCATTGTTGAAACCACAGTTTGGTCTTTGGCCAAATCTACCAGCACCTTGTTGTCCTTGCTGCCCGAAACCGCCTTGTCTGAAGTTTCCACCTTGACCGCCAGCACCGCCATTTCTTTGACCAAATCTTGGATTTGCGTTTTGACCGTCAAACTTGCGGAAGTTGTTGTTTTGATTTCCTCCCTGACCAAAAACTTGTCTCTTTGGCTCTTCTTTCTTTGGAGCACTCTCCAAAACCGCCTCATCACGTTTGGCTTTTTCGAGTTCGACAGCTTTTGCCTTCTCAAGGTCAACTCTCTTCCTTTCCTCTTCTCTTGCCTTTGCTTGCAATTTTGACTTTTGATCTTGTACTCCTTTTGCAAAAGCATCGATGTCAATCTTTGACTGCTTTATGGACAATAATAAATCCTGCAAAGAGCCATCTCTTTGTAAGTTGTTGATAGTTTTAAGTGCATTAAGTTGTGTTGCCAAATTATTCTCCTTTTACGCATTTTTCAATGCTTTCGCTCATCGCTTTATTTTTCAAGCCTATGGCTTTGCAGTTTTCAATTCCAACAAGGTCAGCCAAATTCTCAACTTCAAGGATAGGAAGCTTTCTGTTTTCACTCAAAAATTTCATCTCCCTCAGAAGCGAACTGCCCGCTGATTTGTCGACAATCAAGAGATAAAGTTTTTTTGTGTAACCCACCAGATTTTCTTTTCCGATGATTACATAACCTGCTTTTCTTGCCAGATTTATAAGACCCTTTGCTTTATTCAAATTCTTCTCCAATTTTTTGATAAACTTCTTGTGGAACATCGCATTTGAAAGCACGATTCAACGCTTTCTGCTTGCAAAGTTTTTGGAAGCAATCTTTGTCTTTGCAGACATAAGCACCACGTCCATTTGCTTTGCCAGTCTTGTCAACAAAAATTTCACCTTCTTTGTTTTTCACAATTCGAAACAGTGTCTTCTTGTCACTTTGACCACGGCACACGATACACATACGAATTTTTTCTTTTGGTTTGTTTTGCATAAAAACCTCTTCTAATTAAAGTTCTGGAAATTCGTCTCCATCAATTGTTTCAAGCTCTTCCAAATCACCCATTGTATCGAAAGAGTTGTCATCGGAGAGTTCTGTAAGTTCATACTCAACTTCTTCAGTTTCTGTTTGAGCAGCAACTGGTTTGATATAGCTTTCTGGCTTAACATCAATTTTCCATCCAGTGAGTCTTGCAGCAAGTCTTACATTTTGTCCACCCTTTCCGATTGCAAGAGACAACTTGTCATCTGGCACAATAACTTGTGACATATTCAAACTGTCATTTGTCTCAACTGACAAAACTTTTGCTGGGCTGAGTGACCTTGCAATATATTCAAGTGGATCTTCAGAATATTCCACGAGGTCAATCTTTTCTCCATTAAGTTCGTTTACGATTGTGTTGATTCTCACACCACGATTTCCGACACAAGCACCGATTGCATCAATGTTTGGTCTTTCAGTGTAGATTGCAACTTTTGCTCTGTTTCCAGCGTCACGAGCAATGTTTTTGATTTTCACATCACCACTTGCAATTTCAGGGATTTCAAGTTCAAACAATTTTCTGATGAAGCCGATGTTGCTTCTTGAAACTTGGATTTGTGGTCCTTTGAAAGAATCCTTGATTTTCTTCACATAAACCTTCACTCTGTCGCCAATGTTGAATTTGTCGCCAGGGATTTGGTCATTCTTCATCATGACACCCTCAGTGTTTGATCCAGGGATTTGGACATAAACATTTTCACCATCAAGACGTTTCACGATTGTTGTCAAAAGTTCGTCTTCTTTCTCAGAGAGTTCACTTGCTGCCGTTTGTCTTTCCATTTCACGGAGTTTTTGCATAACAACCTGTTTTGCTGTTTGAGCAGCAATTCTTCCGAAATCTTTTGTTGATTCTTCAACAGCAACAATGTCTCCAACCTTTGAAGATTTCTTGCTGAGCTTTGCTTCTGACAAAGCAATTTCTTTGTCTGGATCTTCAACTTCAGCCACAACAGTTTTGTAAGAATAGATTCTGATTGTGTTTCTTTCTGGATAAAGTTTCACCATTGCAGACTTTGCTTCACCGTACATCTTCTTGTATGCAGATGTGAGTGCAGTTTCAAGTGTTGCTACAAATGTGTCCTTGTCAATTTTCTTTTCTTGTTCAAGTTCTTCAAGTGCCTTAAAAAAGTCTTTGTTTACCATTTTATATTTTCTCCTTAAAATTTGATTACCAATTTCATATTTGCGACTTTGTCTCTTTCAAAGGTCTTTTCGCCTTTTGCAGTTTCAAGTGTAACCGTCTTTTCATCATAAGACTTCAACACCCCAGTGAACAATTTTTGTCCATCGATTTTTGCAAAAAGTGTAAGGTCAATCTCTTTGCCAAGCGTCCTTTTCAAATCTCTGTCAGTCTTGATAGGTCTGTCGAGACCTGGAGAACTCACCACCAATGTATATGGTTTGTCGTCAGTCGGATTGAGCTCGTCAAGAATTGGATCAATTTTTTTGTTAACGATTTCGCAATCATCAATCGTCACCCCTTCTTCCTTGTCAATTGTGAAAATAAGACTCATTCCCCCGTTTTCTTTTTCAAAATTCACCTCAACAAGTTCGTATCCCATTTCTTCAATGACTGGTCGAAGTTTCTCTTCGCAAATTTGCTTAACCTTTGCCATTTGCACCTCCAAAAAAGTCCCACTTAATACAAAGAGTGAGCAAATAATTTGCTCACTCCTCGTCAAGTTATGATTATTATAGCCCAATTGCACTCAAAAATCAAGATTTTTTCACTATATTTTTATTTAATTATATATAAATATGGTACAAAGATCACATTATATCGTGTTTTTTGCACATTTTGTCAACCCAATCAGTCAAATCCTACTTCTCATAGAGCTTCAAAAAAAGTTGTGCTGTTGCATAAGCATCGTTCCATGCTCTGTGCGCCCCAACAAGACTTATACCAAAATACTCACAAAGCGTGCCAAGTTTGAAGTTGCGAGACCTCACCCCCTTCTTAACTGCAATCTTATAAGTGTCAAGAAGTTCGTTGTCAAATTCAACATCAAGGGCATCCTCATATCTCTTTATAAAAGGAAAGTCGAAGTCAATCATGTTGTGACCACACAAAGCACAGTCTTTTGAGAAATTGTAAAAATCAATCAAAACTGGCTCAATCAGTGGAGCGTTTTCAACCATGGCATTTGTGATGTTTGTAAGATCAGTTATCTGTTGCGAGATGCGAATCGTTGGCTTAACCAAAGACGCAAATTTCTCTTTGATGACACCGTCAACAATCTTCACTGCTCCAATGTCGATGATTTGATCATTGTACTTGTCGAAACCAGTGGTTTCAAGGTCAAATACAACAATTGACTTCCCTTTGATTGCGTCGTCATATTCAACCTTTTTGCCAAACATGTTGTCTTGAGACAAAGCCTCAAGTTTTTCAACCTGCACCACACAACCTGTATAAGCTTTCTTTGGTTTTTCATCGACAACAGTCTCCTCGAGTTTGTTTGCAAGTGCCATTTTGTCAACTTTCAAAACCAACTTTCCAGAAAACTTGCTCTTTTCAACATCACCATGCAAGAGCATATACATACAATCTTCAAGTGCTTCCATCTGCCTCAAATTTGTCTTTGAGCAGAAATAAATGCAGTCGATTTTCCCTTTCCCATCCTCGAGCACAAAAGTGTAATAAACCCCCTCTGTGCCAGCCTTGCTTCCAGTTTTTCTGACAAAGTCATGACGCTCAATCTTGTTTAAGAATCCCGCAACAATCACACCAGCCTTTGGCGATTTGATGTTGTTTATGTACTCTGGCTTGGTTGGGATATTTTTTCCAATACACTCTTTGATTATCTCTACCGAATATCTTTTTGTTGCTTTGTATTTTGCAGTTATCTCAACATTTTCAATGTCAACTTCATCAACAAACTCATCGCTCACTGAAAGAGCGACAACAAACTCAGACAAGAAATTTTTCTTCAGATATTTTGACAGTTCGGCAGTGATGTTGTGTTCTTCAAAAAACTTTTGGATTCTCTCGCTTACAACAATGTCGACTTGCACATCAATAGGTGTGGTTTTTATCTTGAAGTTTTCATCACGAAGATAGGTGTACATCAACTTATACCTTTCTTCAAAAAAGGTTTTGATTGATTTGAGAATGAGCTTTTCCTCAACAAATGCTCGCATAAACTTCACTCTCAATTTCATCTTTTCAAAGCCCAAGTTTCTTTCCAAAAATGCAATGACTTCTTTTTTGTCATCCTCAGAAAGTTCTTTGATTGTTGAAGGGTACAAAAAAGTTATGGTGCAAACGCCTTCACGCTTCTTCACCACAACTTCTTTAAGTTGAAGGCCTTTATATTTGTCACCAAACTCAGTGAAAAACTCTTCTTCAAAGTTCATAAGACCATTCTATATAATTTTGCCCACTTTGTCAAGCCAAGATGCCTATTCTTCATCAAAGACAACATATTTGCCTCGAAAGAAACTTCCCTCATTTTCCTCTTGTCAGTCAGATAATATTCTTCTCTCGCTCTTTGATCAAAAACCACATCAACTCTGCCAAGTTTTTACTCCACCTTCAAGATGAGTTCTTTTTCAAGTTGTTCTCTCGTTGGCTCTATAATTTTTCCTTTGTCAGCACATTTGCCCGCATTTTTCTCTCGCCAAAAGTAAATCATTTTCACCACCTACAACACAAAATGCAAGATGTCAATTATGATGACAAAGCCCAAAAGCACGCACAGTCCGACAAAGTGTATCATATTTTCCACCTTTCGATTGATTGGTTTGCCTCGTATCCACTCAATGATCGTAAATAAGACATGTGCTCCGTCAAGTGAAGGAATTGGAAGCAAATTGAATATCGCCAAGTTTGCAGCAATAAGCGGAATGAATATCAAAAGGTAAGAGAGCGATTGTGAAGCCATGGTCGCAATTGTGGTGATTGTACCAATTGTACCCGTCATCTGTGTGATAGGGATTTGGAAAGTAATAAGCATCCACAAGCTCTTCAGCACAACCCAAGCAAATCCAAATGCCATCTCAAAACAACGACAGAAACCTTCCCAAGCATTGTAAACATAAGGCTTTGTACAAGACTTTTGACCTTCCGCGCTTTCAAGCCCAACATAGGTGTTGAGTCTTTGCTTAACCTCTTCAACACCCTCTTTGTTTTTCACAGTGTACTCTTCAACAACTGGACAGACAACCACATTGATTTTTGACTTCTTTCCATGAAGAGAGTTGTGTCTTACTGTTATTTCAAATGTGTAAAGCCCCGAACCTTCCTTTTTTTCAAGTTCTGCCTTGACAAACTCTCCCAAGAGTCTGTTCTGCTCAGCGACACTCACTGATTCAAGGTCTGGATGCTCCGCCAAATACTCATCCGTCAAGGCTTTCAAAATGCCCTTATATTTCTCTTGAGCATTCACCCTTTGTTTGTTGACCATATTGACATAGTTTCCACCAAAAGCAAAATCTATCTTCTTCCCGTTGATGTGAGTGATGACATCACCTTTTTGATATGGATTTGTGTAAGAAAGGATTTCATTCACTACATCATCACCTTCTTCAACCACCTGCACATAAGAATAAGTTGTGCTGTTGAAAGATTGAATTTGTGGCACATCATATCCCACTGTTGACAAAAGCACCCATGAGAAAATGATTGCAGTGAGGAAGTTCATTGTCACACCACCAAGAAGGACAATTATTCTCTTCCATGGTTTCTGATTGTTGAAAGCGGTTGGAGATTTGTTTTCTCCATCATCATCTTCACCATCAAAGGCACAATATCCTCCCAATGGAAAAATACGGAGTGAAAACTTTTCCCCCGTTTTTTTGTTGGTCTTTGAAAATATCGGAAAACCAAATCCGATAGAAAACTCAGTGATTTTGAATTTAAGTATTTTCCCAGCGATGTAATGTCCAAGTTCATGAACCAAAATCATAAACAAAAGAATGACAATCGCAAGCAAAATGTAAACAGCAATCATACAATCGTTCCCTTAAAACATTTTAGTTCTTTTGTTTAGACAGCAAAAATCAAGAATGCCAGCAAGATATATGGCGCCATAAAAATGTGAGAGTCAACTCTATCCAAGACTCCACCATGACCAGGCAAAAACTTTCCACTGTCCTTTACGCCTGCTCTACGCTTGATAAGCGATTCAAACAAGTCGCCCGCTTGAGCAACAACAGAGCCGACGAGAGCAATGATGAGATAAGCCCAAATTGGAAAGATTTCCATGAAAGGTTCGAATGAGCCAACGCAACCAAAAATCAAATAAACACATGCACTGAAAAGTACACACCAAAGCACTCCGCCAACTGAGCCAGAGATTGTCTTTCCTGGGCTGAGTCTTGGACACAACTTCTTTCCACCGATTACAGAACCAGTGAGCATAGCAAAAGTGTCAGTGAAAATTGGAATAGCAAAAGTTGTCAAAAGCACAAACACAGAGACATTTGATGCGATGCCTTCAAGTTTTGAAAGAGGCAAATCGTTGATATGATTTGTCAAAGTGAAAAACAAGAACAAGAATGCCGGATAAACAAAACAGACTGCAGTGTGAATTGCTTTTTTCAAGCAGAACATAAACACAGACGTGTTGTCTGGCACTTCTCTGACAGTCATTTCATGCAAAATTGTTTGTTTTCTTCTGCAGAATGCAAGCAAAAATGCAACAATCGCCCCCAAAATCATAAGAGCAATATCAATCAAAATGGTGTACAAAATCCAATACAAGTCATTTCTTACACTTGCAACATGGATTCCGACCAAGTTTCCTGCAAGCAAAAATGCTGGGAATGCAGTTGCAACCCAAAGATTGTTGTATCGCCCCATCTTGCCAAGCAATTTTGACATCTCAAAAGCGCCATAGCAAGCAAGAATTGCAAAAAATGCATCAAAGAAATAATCACTCACATAGACTTTCAAAACGAAAAGCAATGCCAATGTAATCACAATACCTATTGACGAATAAATTCTTTGTTTCATAAAAATTATTTTCCCCCAAATCTTCTGTTTCTCTTTGAAAATTCATAAAGTGCCTTGTCAAGTTCTCTCTTGTCAAAATCTGGCCAGTGAATCTTTGGAAAATACAACTCAGCATAAGCCATTTGAAAGAGCATAAAATTTGACACCCTCATCTCCCCACTTGTTCTGATGAGCAAATCAATGTCAGGAGCATCAGCAGAATACAAATTTTCTTTCATATTTTCAATGGTGATTTTTTCGCCACGCTCAGCCAAAATGTTTGCAGCATGGACGATGTCATCTCTTCCACCATAGTTCATCGCAAGATTGATGACAAGCCCAGTATTATTTTTGGTTTCTTCCATCGTCTTAACCAAAATATCTTGCAATTTCTTTGGAAATTTTGTCACATCTCCCATTGAGATGAATTTTATGTTTTTGTTTTCAAACTTTTCCTTATATTCGTCGACAAAATCATAACAAAGCCTAAAGATATAATCTATTTCAGATTGATCTCTGGTCCAATTCTCAGTGGAAAAAGCGAAAAATGACGCATATCGAATTTCTGGATAATTCACCAAGGTTTCAATCATGTTTTTCAAAGAAACTGCACCTTGCTTATGCCCCATCATCTTGGCAAGCCCACGCTCAGTTGCCCAGCGTCTATTTCCGTCCATTATGAATGCAACATGAGTTGGAAAAGTGCTGATCACTTTTTTCTTCTTAAACATTTCAACCCCTTAAAAAAACATATAGTTCTTTTGTTATACTTTCATAACCTCTTCTTCTTTAGCATCGCACTCTTGGTCTGCAAGAGAAGTGTATTTGTCGATTTGCTTTTGCACTTCTTTTTCTGCACTTGCGTACTCGTCTTCTGAGATTTCGCTGTCTTTTTTCAAATCTTTAAGCATGTCAAGAGCATCTCTTCTGACATTACGCATTGCAACCTTTGTATCCTCGCAAATCTTTTTGACTTGTTTCACAATCTCTCTTCTTCTCTCTTCTGTTGGCATAGGAAAAACAAGTCTGATGATTTTTCCGTCATCTGTTGGAGTGATTCCGATGTCAGAAGCAGAAATTGCTTTTTCAACATTTTTGATTTGAGAAGCGTCCCAAATGTTGATGTTGAGGATTCTTCCTTCAGATACGGTCACAGTCCCCATTTGGTTGATTGGAGTTGGAGTGCCGTAATACTCAACCATAATCTTATCCAAAATGTGTGGATTTGCTCTTCCCGCTCTAATAACAAGATATTCGTTTCGTTGATGTGAATATGCCTTTTCAAGGTCTTCTTTGAGCGAAGCAAAAATATCTTCAACAATTTCGTTCATAAATTCTCCTTTAATCTTTGAATAGTATAACGTAAAATAAGTTATTTTGCAAACAATTTGAGGCATACGAGAGCCTAGTCAACAAAAAAATTGCACGAATGGTGCAATTTTTTCAAACTATGTATTTTCTTGATATTGTCACTTGCCTTCATCTTTCGAACGTGAAACATTGACAACTGCCGTGTTAACCTTATAACACGTGTCAAATGAAAGTTCGTCAGTAAGTTTTTTCAGTGGAGCATACACTCCTTTTGGCACAGTCACCTCAACCGTCTCAGAATTAAACAGAGATTGTTGTGGATTGATGTATGTGCTGTCCATGTTCTTGAGCGCATCAACATAAGGACTTCTGAGTTCTTCCTCAATCAAGACTGAGATTGGCTCTTTGTCATCAAAGCATCTTTCTGTCAAAAACTCGATTGTATATTCATAGAGTTTGTCCACATCAGTGAAGCGCTTGTTGAGTCTATCTTTGTTTGCAGTGTAAGCATTTCTCACTCTTGAAAGCACACCTTTGATTGCGTCTGCAAAAGTATCTTCTTTTGCTTGAAGTGCAGCAATGTCAGCATATCTATTTTCTGTTTTTTCAACTTGCTCAACTGCAAATCTCTGATCATGAATACACTTGACCTCACTTATGACTTCCTTCATTTTCCTTGTGTCTTTGATGATTGCATCCCAACCACCATTCTTGATGAGAAGAGTTCTGATTTGTTTTCTAAGAGCACCACTTCCCTTCTTATCTTTCTGAAGTTTTTCATGGTACAACCTTTGCACTTGATTGACAAATATCTGGTCATTTCCCAAGAACAACTCTGTATACTTTGAAAGTCTTTCCCAATCATCCATGTGTTCAACATCAAGAATTTGAATTTTTTCAATCTGACGAAGTCTGTCAAGCGTGCGCTCAACATCAAAGTTGATACAATGCTTGCTTCCAAAAAGTGACTTACCAAGCAGGAAGAATCTCTCCATACATGGATTGTCTGGATTTACGGCATCGTGTGTTGAAATCACCCTCAAAAGTATTTCCAATTTGTCATTGTCCATCGCAAGCACATAATGGTTTCTTTCAATATAATCAACCACACCTTTCTCATCAGTGTACTTTTCCAAAGTCAAGATATTGCGCTTTGCATTCCTGTCAATCTTTTCAACTGGGATTGCATTCATTGTGCTTATACTTACTGGCTTATTAAACAAGAAGCTGAAGTTGTAATACGAATCTTTTCCACCACGATAAACTCTGTCATTGAGCGAAATTGCAACCTCATGAAGGATTGACTCTCTCCATCTCATATTTCCCGCATTGATTGTGAGGAGCGAGAAGTTGTTGTTGATCCAATTTCTCATGATTTGGTGCTTACACCAAAATCTTGTCATTGTTGTGTTTCCTGCAGATCTGAAACGCATATATTCTTTTTCAATCAAATCTTCTGAGATCTTGCTTTCAACATAATTGAAAGCATCTGCAACTTTTTCTGGTTTGCATGAGAAGATTGTTGGACAATTGCTAAGTCCCTCATCAATCATCTTCGACTTCGAAAATCTTCTTTCCTTGCCTTCAAACTCTTTGTCTTTTCTGAAAAAATAATGAAGTTTTCTTTCTTCTTCATTTCTCAAAGTCAAGAGCATAATCTCTTGATACATTGCAGAAATATTTGAAGCAGACACTTTTGAAAGAATTGTTGCGGCACACTTCTCAACAAGGGTGTGAGAGTCTGAGCACTGTCCTGAGCTGATTGTAAATATTGTCAAAGTCTTTGTCAAAATTTGAATATGTTGAAACTGTGCCAGTTTCTCTGTTGTGAATAATTCCATAGTTTCCATCTGTGAGAGCTGTGACGTATATGGTTTTGTAAATATCAATCCCCTTGTCAGAAATTGATTTGTAGAGTCTCTTCAATCTGTGATAAATATCAATTGGGTTTTCATCATCAGAAAATCTTGGATTTGACATGATTGCTTCACCAGATTTCATGCGATCCTCAATGTTGGCTTGTGCAACACCGTCAATATAAGCGGGTTTGCCTTCTTTGCAGGCAGAGACAAGCGCCCCAACAATCGCAACAAGTTTTTCTCTGTCATCCCCACGTTTTCTTGTGGCGTAATCAATACGCACACGAGGATTTGGCAGAAAGTTTTCTTCTATCAATTTTACAACCCGTTCATTGGTCAGACCAAAATATGTGCTAAGAGTCGAAATAACGCCTTCTTTATTTCTCTCCCAAGTCAAATTTATCATAGCCAAATCCCCCACTATCTAATTTGATTTTATCAAATTTCGTCTTCCATGTCAATACCAAATGTTTTTTATGTCGAATTTTGTTGATTATTGTTCAACTCTCACCATTTCAGCGTCACTAAAAAAAACACCCAAACATCAGTTTGAGTGCTTTGTTTAGACTAGTTTCCAGCCATTTGCTTTGCAACTTCTTCAGCCAAATTGTCGTTTCTCTTTTCAAGACCTTCGCCAAGTTCATAACGGACAAATCTTCTGATAGAAAGTTTTTCTCCAATTTTGAGAGTAGCCTCTGTCAAAACATCTTTGATTGTCTTGCTTGAGTCTTTTACGAAAGGTTGGTTCATAAGGCAAACGTCTTCATAATATTTCTTAACTCTGCCTTCAACCATCTTTTCGATGATTTGTGCTGGCTTTCCTTCATTGAGAGCTTGTGCCCTAAGGATTTCTTTTTCATGTTCGAGCTCTGTTGCATCAACTTCTTCTTCTCTCACATATTTTGGATTTGCAGCAGCGATTTGCATAGCAATGTCTTTAACCAAGTTTTGGAAATCATTGCTCTTTGCAACAAAGTCTGTTTCACAGTTTACTTCAACCAAAACGCCGATTCTTCCACCCATGTGAATGTAAGAAGCAACAAGTCCTTCTGAAGCAATTCTGTTTTGCTTTTTGTCAACAGCCTTGAGTCCTCTTTCACGAAGAAGAGTGACTGCTTGTTCGAAATCTCCATTTGCATCAGTAAGTGCTTTTTTGCACTCCATCATGCCAACGCCTGTTTGTGCCCTAAGTTTAGCAACATCTTGTGCAGTAAAACTCATAATAAATCTCCTTAAATAATATCAAATTTTTCAAATCAAATTCAAATCAAACACTTACTCAGCGTCTGTCTTTGTTTCAGCAGCAGCAACTGGAGTTTCTTCTGCTTTTACTTCTTTCTTTGCAACAGGCTTTTTTCTTGGTTTTTTAGCAACTTTCTTTTCTTCGCCTGCTTCTGCGTCAGCAACGCTTGGTTTTGCTTGTTCGAGCAAAGCTTCAAGGTCAACTTCTTCCTCAGCAGTTTCTTCATCTTTCTTCAAAGAAACGCCTTCTCTTGCTTCGATAACTGCATCAGCAAGAGCACCAGCGATAAGTTTTACTGAACGGATTGCATCATCGTTTCCTGGGATAACCACATCAACGTTTGATGGATCACAGTTTGTATCAACCAAACTTACAACTGGGATGTTCAAGATGTTTGCTTCATGAACACAGATTTTTTCGTTTGATGGATCAACAACAAAGATAACCCCTGGAAGATCTCTCATTTCTTTGATACCGCCAAGATTTTTCTCAAGTTTGTCTCTTTCAAGCTTCAAAAGAGCAACTTCTTTCTTTGGAAGCAAATCAAATTCTCCAACCTTTTCCATGTTGTTGAGTTTGTTGAGTCTCTCAATTCTGTTTCTGATTGTTTTGAAGTTTGTAAGAGTACCACCAAGCCATCTTGTGTTTACGTAGAACATTCCACATCTCTCAGCTTCTTCTTTAACGGCTTCTTGTGCTTGTTTTTTTGTTCCAACGAAAAGGATGTTCTTTCCGCTTGCAACGATATCACGAACAAATGTGTAAGCCTTGTCCACTTGTTCTGATGTTGTTTCCAAATTGATGATATGAATATCGTTTCTCGCCGTGAAGATATATTCTTTCATCTTTGGGTTCCACTTTCTAGATTGATGTCCAAAGTGAACACCAGCCTCCAAAAGTTGTTTCATTGAAATAACTGACATAATTTTTACCTCCTGTTTTTGTCTCTTCCCCAAGCATCTTTTTCTTTGAAAATCCCAAGACAATGTCTTTTGCAAGCAAACAAATTCAAACTATCGACTTCTCATTCTCCAATGGTTTGCAAGCGTTCAGGCAACAGTCAAAGAATCCGCTTTGGGTGTATATTTGTCCAATGACATTCCCGAGTATATCACACTGAAAAATAAAATGCAAGCAAAATTTACTATTATATATCAAATTTGTCTATTGACTTTTTCGAATGACTGTGATAGACTTTGAATCAATAAGGAGCCAATCATGACAATTTTAGAACTTTTAGCAACGAGAGATTTTTTGTATAGTTTTTACGAAAATCCAGAAAGAGAAACTCATCCCGCAATTGCTGACTGTGACGACAAATTTTCAAAACTTAAAGGCAAAATGCAGATAACAAATCAAACACTTTGCGAGCTTTTGTCAGAAGAAACTGGAGATAAATGGCACTATCAAATCCAAGCAATCAATGATTTTGAAAATGACAATCTTTTCCACGCAAACAGCAAAAGCCTTGTTTTGACTTTTTCTTCAAACAATGACTCATTCTGTGCTTTGGGCTTGATAAAAAATCATTCCAATGAAGAAAAAATCAAAGATGCAAATTGGTTTGATGTTATGCTTACAATGAAATTAAGCAAAATGGGAAGAACTGTCATACTTCCAAACGGTCAACAATCTTTGATTAACGGCAGAAATAGCATTATGTTCAAATCACTTATAAATCATCTCGGAAAAGTTCAAGTTGAGCCTCTTCTTGAAGAATCAAAAACAAACGGCAATGACAACAAATCAAAATCAGATGACGAAGGAAAAAAATAAGATGCAAGGCTTGCATCTTTTTTATTTGTGGTAAGACTTATTTTCGATGATGGTAAACGCCCGATAAGTCTGCTCCAAAAGCATAATCCTGAAAAGATTGTGAGGGAAAGTCATTGGCGAAAATGAGATTCGCTCGTTCGCAAGTTTTTTCACATTTTCACTCACCCCATAAGAGCCACCCACAACAAAGGTGATGACAGAGGTTTGTTGCATCAAAGCCTTAAATTTTTCCGCCAAATTTTCACTTGACAACTCTTTGCCCTTTATGTCGCAGAGGATGACGTGCCCTTTCAAATTTTTGACAATATCTTGTCCCTCTTTCTCCATGATTGTCGTTGGGTTTTGAAGTTGATTTTGCTCCTTTATTTCAACAATTTTTAAGTTGCAAAAAGCGGACAATCTTTTGAGGTATTCTTCTTGCTCATCCTTTGAAAATTTTTCTTTCAAATTGCCGACACAAACCAAGTTTATTGAAATCATAACAGCCCCCAAATGAAAGTCATAATTGTGACAATCGCCCCAAGGGCAACTGACCCCCACAAGAAGATTTTTGACCTCGTGTCCATCTTGAATTTTTCTTCTTTCTCCATCTCAGCAACAGAATTTTTGATGATTGTCTCGAGATTTTCATTGACAAAATTCATAAACTCTTTTTCATCAATCACCCTTGACGAAAACTCAATTGGTTGGACAGGTTTCCCGTTTCCTTGACCTTTCTTTATGTCTTCGACAGATTGCAAATATGTCTCTCTGATTGCCATGTTTGCAAACTCTTTCTGACGCCCAACAAAATTGTATTTGAAAGTCTCTCTAAACAAATATTTGACCAGCTCATATGCCACGAAAACGAGCAAAACAAGAAGCAAAATGAAAAGCATAATTCCAATGACTTGATTGTTTGCCACATACTCACCAATTCCATCAAAAAGTTTTCCAATCGCCCAGCCTTTTGCAGACGCAAAACTGAAAAGCACACTCAAACAGTTGTTCATAAAGTGAATGATGATGCAAGGCCAGATGGAACTGCATCCCCAGCACAAATACCCTAGGAAAAGTCCAATGATTGTTGCGTAGAAAAACTGTTCAATATTGAGGTGCAACAAGCCAAAAAGGAGGCCGGAAATCAAGATACTCTTCTTCATCCCAAGCATTGAATTCCCATTCAAAAGCATACCTCTGTGCAAGGTTTCCTCGCAAAATGCCGGCAGTATTGCAGTGCCAATTATACTCAAAATAAGTCCCCACCATGTGGCACTCATTCCACCACTTGAAGAGCGGTGTTTGTACCCAAAAATCTCAATAATAGAGTTGAAGAAATTTGACACATAAACATTCAAAAAAAACACAACTGCCCCGAGCAGAAAACTCGCCGCAACAATCTTCCATGAGACCTTTTTGTAGCAGCAAAATTTCACAACATCTTTTGTCCTAGATCGTGACAAAAGTTTGAGCACAAGAAGAGGCAAAACAAGAATAAGTCCAATCTGCGTGAAAAGACTCACAAAATATGAGGCATATCTCCCCAAAAACGAAAACAAGTTGTAATGATTACAAACTCTCATTACAACCAAACAAACCATCACAAAAAAGTAGATCATATTTGTAAAGAAATTTACACTCTTTTCCTGCTTGCTTTCGCTCATAGTTTCTCCATCGTAGTATATCATACTCGTCTTAAAGTGCATTTATAACAATCATAATGACTGCAATTACCATCCCCAAAACCAAGGTCAGTGGCATTTTTCCAACATTGATGTTTGATGACAATGGTGCATCCCCTTGCTGTTCAACAACATTCTTTGGCTTCTTGACAAGGTAGAATTTGTAGATGACAAAAAGGATTGCACATGTCACAAACGCAATGACAAATGCAAGCAGATACATCCACCAAGCCATGCCGAGGAATATCTTCTCACTTTTTATCAAGAAATCAAGTGTGATTGTTGTGACATTGTTGAAGAAATGGATGATCATTGGATAAATCAAATTGTTTGTCTTGTCCATAACAACCGTAAGCACAAATCCCAAAATGAGAGGATAGATAAATTGAATGATGTTTTGATGCATAAGAGCAAACAAAAGAGCAGTCAAAAGGACACTTGTGAAAGGCTTAAACCTCTCTTTGAGTCCTTGAAAAATCATTCCTCTGAAAACGAGTTCTTCGCAGATCGCTGGCATAACCCCAAGCAAAAACAAGTTGAGGAAATAATACCCAACCGTGTCGTTTGGTGGCGCAAAAGACTCTCCTGGCTTTGGCAAAAGTTTCAAAGCATTGAACATGTTTCCAAACACGCCCTCGATAAGAAGCACAAATCCAAGACATGCAACAATCCCTGTAAAAGCACACAAAAGGCAGGTCCAAACATTTGCTTTTTTGAATGAAAGATTGCAAGACTTCTGCTCAATGCGGTTAAACTTGTTGTAAGCAAAATACATGCAGAAAAAGACCACTTCGGAAAGAAGCATATAAATTATACTAAACCAAACAAATTTTTCGCACATCGCATAGATGACATTTGTTGACTCTTCAATTTTGACGCCAGTCCCCTTGACAATGGCGATAGAGATATAACCAAACAAAAGACCAAACGCAAGTGGAAGCAAAAGAGCATACAGAAAGATTTTTCCTGCATCTTTTGTCACATAAAAATTTCTCTTTTGAAAAACTTTCTTAAGTTCTTCCACCTTTTGCGATTTTTCCATACGGAGAATAATAACATATTTTTTTTCAAAACACAACCATTTGCGCTGGACAAACAGCAAAAAATTATATAAAATATCAACATGAATGAATTTATGAACGAAGCAATAAACCTCGCAAGAAAAGCACTCTCAAAAAATGAAGTGCCAATCGGTGCAGTCATTGTCCGTGACGGCAAAATCATTTCTCGTGGTTTCAACAAAAGAGAAAAAAGCAAAAACGCTCTTCACCACGCAGAAATCATTGCCATTGACAAGGCGTGCAGAAAGCTCAAAGACTGGCGCCTTGAAGATTGCACCATGTATGTCACCCTTGAGCCTTGTCCAATGTGTGCCGGTGCGATTGCAAACGCCCGCATCAAAAAAGTTTTTTATGGTGCAAAAGAGAAGACCTCAGATGATCACCTCTTTGAAAAAATACTCTCTTCCACCCGCCTCAACCACAAGTGTGAATTTGAGCAAATGACCGAATATGAAACCGAGTGTGCATCTCTTCTTACAAACTTTTTCAAACAGAGTCGCACAAAGAAATAGCCCCAATCCGCAACAAAAAAGTTGAAGAGCAAATTCTTCAACTTTTCTTTTTCACCCACCTTAGTTGAGTGGCTTGATATAATACACTTCGTATTTGTATGCAGATATTGTGATATCAATTGTTCCATCATTTCTAATCAAGCCAGACACATTTTGCAGTGTAGAGTCAAGTCCAGTAAATGCAACATTGCCAAGGTTGTCTGTCTGGATTGATGTAAAGAAATAGTCTGAAACCAAATCTTCTTTTGCACCAGTTTCAATGTTGACACTATAAATTTTTTGGTCATTCATAAAGAAAATTTTATCTCTCGTCACAACAAAATCGTTTGTATATTCCGAAAGGGAAATCTGATCGATTTCAAATTCAATATCGTTTTTCCATGTCACTTTCATAATACTCTTATCAATTTTTTGGTCACCAAAATCCCAAGAGTAAATTTTCCCATAATAATATTCAACATTTCCAACTTTCTTTATCATCAAGTCTCTTGTCAAGAAAGTGTCACAATCAACAAAGCTGTTTGAAACAAGTTCTCCTTTCTCATTAAACTGGTTCAGTTTATCTGCCGTGTAAACAATTCCATTTATTGACCTAAACACACCAATATCAACTTTTTTCAAAATACCTTCTGTCGTACGCATATATGTCAAATAGGCCATAGGACAAGTAGAATCAATCGAACCACCAGCTGTTAAATATATATTACCGTATTTATCAACAAACGAATTTTTATAGTTTACAAAATTTGCATTCTCTGAGACATCGAAAATCTTTTCAATTTGCAATTCACCGCCAACAATAGTCGCCTTATAATAATTAGAACTACCTCCTTCAGCAGTATACGCTCTGGCATAAAAGAACAAACTATTTTCACTCTCACAGCCATCTCGCATGTATGTTGGCCAACCACCATAAATTGGTTTAATAAAACTGATTTCATAAATGGATTTGTCATTTTTATTTTCAACCAATGCGTCCTTCAAAGAGTAAATTTTTCCCGTATTATTGTCGATGAATATTGTCAATTGCCCATTATTGTCAACATAAAAATTACTCATGTTTTGCTTGGTATACAAGCCGACCACAGTAAAATTCTTAAAAGAATAAATATCACCGACATTCCACTTTATTTCTTCTGGTTTTCCGTCTGTATGATCGGAAACTTTAAGTTCCTCAACAGTTCCATCATGTTTCAATCCAATGAGTTTGTTGTGGTGCCCTCCCACACTTGCTGCAATTGCCATTCCATTTGCTTTGGCTTGTGCTTCAATCTGTGCACCAGACCCAATGGCTGAATATTGTTCAAAATTTGCAATGAATACGTTGTTTAAGTTTTGATAATTATCCCCTAGACCAAGTCCCAAGCCAAGACCAAGTCCCAGTGATGAGACAACGACGAGGCAAGCCATGGCAACAGAAACCCAAGCCTTTTTGCCCCAAACAAATTTCTTTTTCTGCTTTGTGGCTTTGCTTTGAGAAAGTTTCAAAACTTCTGTCTTCTGTGCTTCTTCGTTGTATCTTTGCATAATGATTTGTGAGCGTTCTTTGTTTGTTTTCATGATGTCCTCCTTTTAACCTTCATAGAAGAAATTTTTCTCTTTCAAAACTTCATTGAGTTTTTGTTTCGCACGATGTTTGAGATTTCTCACCTGTCTCTCGTCAACTTCCAAAACTTTTGCAATCTCATCATTTGACATTTCCTCAAAACAACTCAAATGCAAAACCTCTCTGTATTTCGGCTTCAATTTCTCCATAGCATCCTTCAAAACTTTTGAGAGATTGTCGTGATAGAATTTTTGCTCAAACTCTTGGCTTTCAATCAACATGCCTTCACTCAATTTCACCAAATGCTTATTTTTCTTCAAGTGATTGAATGCTTTGTTTTTTGCAACCTTAAAAAGCCATGCCTTGAGTTGGTTTTCATGCTCAAATAATGGTCTGCTTTCAAGCAGTTGCAAAAACACATCCATCATGATATCTTCAGATGAATTCAAATCTTTCACAAAACTGTTGATGAAACCGATAATACGGTCAGCATAGATGTCCAAGAGTTTCTCGAGGTTGTCAGAGACATCCAAATTGCTGTAAAGTTCCAATTGGCTAGCCATTTCTTCTCCTTCGCTTTACACAAATATAACACTTTATTCTTCAATTTGTCTCAAAAATTTTCAATCTTTTTTTGGAAAACAAAAAATCACAACAATCACTCATCCGCCAAAAGTTGTGATTTAGTTTTCTAGAGCAACTCAAAAAGTCTGTCTCTATATTCTTCCTCGGTGATTGCACCAGAATCACGAAGACGCTTCAATTCTTCAATCTTTGCCTTCTTCTCTTCATAAGCCTTGTCACGCAAAATTTCTTCTTTCTCTTCTTGTTTTGCCTCACGGCGAAGTTCCGATTTGTCGTTGATGATAATGATGTCTGGCACAAATGCTGAGATAAAGAGCAAGAGCCAAGCAACCCATCCGCCACAGATGACAACAATCACAAACCCTGCAGCGTAAACTCCATAAGATCTTCTGAAATATTTGCCCCTACTTCTGATCGAATAGAGAAGCAGGATGCTTCCGACAAGTCCCAATGCAAATGAAATCACCACATAAACGATGTTTGTAGAATAGCCCAGGAAATAATAATAGTCTTGATATTTCACCAAGAAGTCTGGCTTTACAATTGCGAGAATTGATGAAACCAAGTTGACGACCACAGTGATCAAATTGATTATCGCAGAAGCCATGATAAGACTTCTTTTTGTTTTGTTCATATACATAAATTTCACCCCTAGATGAATTTATTTTTGCCAAATAAATTAAGTCAATAATATCATTATGTAAAAACAATGTCAAATTATTTTGAAATTTTTGAAAATTGTATTAAAATCACATAGTGAGGTCTTTATGAGGATAGAGAAAAGGACGATTGTCATCACAGGAGCAACAAGCGGAATTGGTCTTGGGCTGAAAAACATTTTCAAAAGTATCGGTGATGTTGTCATCGATATTTCAAGGACATCCACAGATTACGCCGTGGATGTTTCTGACGAGAAAAAACTCAAGTCTACTTTTGATGAAATCTACAAAAATCATGGCGAAATTGATATGCTTATTTGCTGTGCTGGCTTCGGCGTGAGCGGCGCAGTAGAACTTATTGACGAAAAGACTGCAAAAAGACAGTTTGATGTAAACTTTTTTGGCACGTCAAACGCCTGCAAATATGCCATCCCAAAAATGAAGAAAGACGGCAAGATTTTTGTTGTTGCATCTGCAACATCACTTTTCCCAGTGCCATTTAGAGCATACTATTGTGCAAGCAAGGCAGCCGTTGACAGTTTTGCAAGAAGCCTCCGCATGGAACTTTCACAAACATCAATCCAAGTCACCTCAATTTGCCCATGTGACATCAAAACAAACTTCACAGAAAATCGCATAAAGGACTATGCGACAAACGAGAGATACGGTCAGTCAATCAAACTCTCAACAGAGCCAACTGAAAAGAGTGAAAAAAGAAGAATGAAATGCAATGTCGCAGTCAAAAAGATATACAAGATTTGTGAGAAAAAACATCTCAAACCAAGATATATCGTTGGTGCAGAATACAAATTTTTGAACATCATCAAAAGATTGTTTTCGGTGAAAATCATGGATGACGCGACAACAAAACTTTTCTACAAAAAAGAAAACAAAAAGGGTAGATAAACATCTGCCTTTTTCATTTTCACAAAATCCTATTTTTGACATAAAATGAGAATGGAGGCAAAGCAAATGAACTACTCCTCTAATTATAGAAGTGGATGTTGTCAAGATTTGCGTCCGTGTGGATGCTGCCCACCTCCTCCACAATTCTGCCCACCGCACAATCCCCCTCATTGTCAAGGCGGAATTTTGGTTGACCAAAGCAGTCTTCTCTATTTTGCAATTGGATTCCTTTTGGCACAAAATTGCAAATAACAAAGCAAACACAAAAGACAAATTCCATAAAAAGACCACCAGTTTTCTGGTGGTCTTTGTTTATTTGACTTTGAATAATTATAAATCCAAATACCTAATATTTGCAATTTTTATTGCATACCACTGGCATAATATCAACATATTTATTCGTGTTATTGCATAATTATGCAAATCATATGCGATCCCTTAAATCAACTCTGCCCATTTGTTTACATAGTCTTTGCAAACATCAAACGCTTCGTCAAAAGTCTTTTCTTTTGTAAGATCGCAATCTGCAATCTTCAAAAGTGATATAGGGTCTTTTGAGCAACCTGATGACAAAAACTTGAGATATTTTTTCTCAAAACCATTTCCATCAAGAAGGCTGTTTGCAATTTTTATTGCACAGATAAGCCCCGTTGCATACTTGTATACGTAGAAACTGCTGTAGAAATGTGGTATCCTCGCCCACTCATATTTCATCTCATCGAGTTGCTCAACTTTTTCACCAAAATAGAAATCATTCAACTCTTTGTATTTTTCACAAAGAAGTTCTGCAGAGAGCGGATTTTCCTTCTCAAATTCCTCATGTGCAAATTGCTCAAATTCAGCAAACATCGTCTGTCTATATATTGAAGACTTAACTTGGTTGAGGAAATGGTCGTAATAATAAATCTTTTCTTTCTTCGTCTTCGCTCTTTCCAGCAAATATGAAAGAAGCAACATCTCATTTACATTGCTTGCAACTTCTGCAACAAAAATCACATAGTCACAAGTCTGAATTGGTTGATTCTTGTTAGACAAATACGTGTGCATTGAGTGCCCCAACTCGTGCGCAAGCGTAAACACACTCTCCAAGTTTCCAGTGAAGTTTGTCAAAACAACTGGTGTCGCACCATAGGTTCCACTTGAAAAGGCACCACTATCTTTGTTTTTGTTTGGATAGACATCTATCCATCTCTCATCTTTTGCTTTGTCAATCAATTTGACATAGTCTTCACCCAAAACTGAGACCGCTTCTTTGATGAGGTCAATTGCCTCTTCGTAGGTATATTTTTTGCTTACTCCATTCACAACCGGAGCAAAGTTGTCATAAACTGCAAACCTGTCAAGCTTAAGCATCTTTCTCTTAAGTTCGAAATAATCCTGACCAAGAGCAATATTTTCTCTAACTTTCTTTATCAAAAGATTGTAAACCTCTTCGGTTGCCTCCTCATTGAAAATAGAAGCAGCCAAAGCACTCTTGTGCTTTCTCACTTTTGCAAGCACACAATCCTCTTTGACATTGTTGATATAGTTTGTCGCCAAGAAATTGATATATTCTCCAAACTTGCCCATCATGGCTTTGTATGAATTTTTTCTAAGCGTTCTATCCTTGCTTTCTCGATATTCTTGAAAATTTGCTTGATTAAGTTCGTGTGATTTTCCATTCTCATCAAGAATATTGTCAAATTTCATGTCGACATCAACAAACTTGTCATAGTTGTCACTGTCCCCACCAAAACATTGTGAAAGTCGTGACAAAAGCAACTCTTCAGCCTTGCTGAGAGTGTGCTGCTTATCTCTGATAATGCTCTCAAAAAACCTTGAGTAATTTTTGAACTTCTTGTTCTCTTGAAGTGCCTTAAGCTTTCCCGTCTCAAACTTGCTTATCTCAACATCAATGAATGATGTCTCGTTTGAAAACTTTGAAGAGACAAAAGAGAGTTTTTCGTTCATCTCATTTGAAGTCCTGTCTGCATTGTCTTCACAAAGTCTCAAGTGTGCATACATCGCAACAAGCGAAAACTCCTTCAAAAGCTCAATTTCCTTTTCAAGACATTCAAACAAAATTTTCTCATCAGAGAGTTTCCCCTCATATTTCTTGAAAACTCCAATTTGACTTTCAACTTTCTTCAGTCTTTCATAATACTCGTTGTCATTTGCACAAAACTTTGTCAAATCCCATTTGTATCTTTCTTCAATCTCACTTCTTGTTTTCATAAAGCCTCCATTTTGCGCAATTTTCAACTTATATATTTTCATGTACAAAAGTATCCGACTGTTTTATCATTGTCGATTTTCTTTTGCGTACTTTTCTTTTCCCCCAAAAGGAAAGTATGTTATCTATTTACTTTCAAATATTTTTCCATATTAAACTTGTTCCAAGGTGAAATCGTCTCATCTGGACAAGCAATAAACACCATCCTCTGCTTTGTTGTTGGATGGTCAAACGCAAGTTTCCCAGCCCAAAGCCCCAGATTGCTTGTTCTTCCTTTCTCTTTCCCATACTTGACATCACCAACAAGGCTATGTCCAATGTTTGCCATTTGAAGTCTGATTTGATGACTTCTTCCTGTCAAAATCTTCACTTCAACAAGACTTTCCTTGCCGTTGTCTTCAAGATAATTATAGACAAGTTCTGCCTTTTTAGCACCACTTTCTGACATAGGGACGATTTTGACAATGTTTTCTTTTTCATCTTTTTTCAGATAGTTTGTCAAATGGTCTGTTTTTACTTTTACAACACCATTCACCACTGCATAATAGGTCTTTTCAACAGAGTGAGTTTGAAACTGTTCTGAAAGACGCTTTGCAGACTTTGAGTTTCTGGCAAAGACCATAATCCCACCAGTTGGTCTGTCAAGTCTGTGCACAAGTCCTACAAAGGCCTCCCCCTCTTTGTTGTACTTCACCTTGATATATTCCTTCACACGAGAAAGCATGTCAACATCTTTGCTTTCATCTGCCATGGTTGGCACATTGTGTGGCTTGAGCACCACTACAATTTGGTTGTCTTCATACAAAATATTCAATTCTTCCATATTTTCACCCCCGTTGCCCCACAAGGCAAAACAAGTCCTTCTCCACTTGGCAAACCGATTTCGTCCGCCTCAACGTTGTCGTTTCCAAACACGCTTTTGAGGATGTTTGCAATGACTGTTGGTTGAAGTCCAGTTGTGTAAGAGTTTATAAGCACAAAAAGCGGTTTGTCAGACAAAACTTTTTTGCAAAGTTCCACAAAGTCAGCAAGATTGTCTTCGAGTTTCCACATTTCACCGCTTGGTCCTCTGCCATAACTTGGTGGATCCATGATGATTGCATCATAAGAGTTGCCACGCCTTATTTCCCTTTCAATAAATTTCTGGCAGTCATCCACAATAAATCGGATGTTTGAGATGCCATTGAGTTTTGCATTTTCTTTTGCACGCTCCACCATACCTTTGCTTGCGTCAACATGAGTAACGCTTGCCCCAGCATGAGAAAGTGCAACAGATGCCCCGCCAGTGTATGCAAACAAATTGAGCACTTTGATTTGTCTTCCGCTCTCTTTGACAAGTTTTGACATCATTTCCCAGTTGCATGCTTGCTCTGGGAAAATGCCAGTGTGCTTGAAACCCATAGGCTTGACAACAAACTTCAAATCTTTCCAACCAATTGTCCACTGGTCTGGGATTTGTTTGTTATAGTGCCAGAGTCCGCCGCCGTCTTTTCGTGTGTAGAAAGCATCAACACCTTTCTTCAAATCTCTCTTTTTGTGCCAAATCACTTGTGGGTCTGGACGAAGAAGAGTTATTCCAGCCCAAGACTCCAACTTTTCTCCGTCACCAGTTGCGATCACCTGATAATCTTTCCAACTGTCAGCAACTCTCATCCTTTTGTTTCTCCTTTATACTTTTGCTTTAAGTTTGACGAGCACAGTCCCGTCACCAACTTCGACAGTACGCTCAATGTCAGGGTTTTGCATATCATCAAGTTCGACCATCCTCAAAATCAAAACTTCTTGCTTGATTTTGTCCTTAAATTCAAACAACATCTCAGCGAGTTCGTCATTTGAAACCTCAATATAAGCATAGATTCTTTGGTCAATTGCAAAGTCAGCATCTTTTCTCAAAACTTGCAAACTTCTGACAAACTCACGATACAAACCTTCCATAATAAGTGCTTTATCAAGGTTTATATCAAGCACGACAGTATTTCCATTTTCATGTGCAATAACAAAGTCTTGCTTTGGTTTCTTTTCGAGATTGAAAAGTTCACTGTCCAAATCTGAAAATTCTCCGACAGTCACTTTTCCAGCTTTATATCCAGTCATAACTTTGGCGTTTTCTTCTTCAGAAAGTCCAGCAAGAGCCGTCTTAAGTTTTTGAACATCACCCTTAAGCACCGCACCAGCTTTTTTGAAGTTCACTGACAAATATTCATCGTTGAACATGCTGTCATCGCCTACACATTCAAGCTCTTTGACGTTGAGTTCATCTTTGATGATGTCACCCATTTCTTTCAAAACAGCTTCAATGTTTCCACTTCCTGAAACATACATTTTCTTGAGTGGTTGTTTAACTTTGATTTGGTTTTCATTTCTAAGTCTTTGTGCTGTTGACATGATGTTTCTTGCCAAGTCAGTCATTTGTGTATAGCCATGGTCTTCAACCTTAAATTCACAAGGATTAAATCCAAAGAGTGCAACACTTTCTGGAGCATTTTTGTCAAGCTCTCTCACACAATTTTGCCACAAATACTCACTGAAGAAAGGAATGATTGGAAACATCGTCATCGCAATGTTTTTGATTGCATAATTCAAACAGAAATAAGCATTGAGTTTGTCAGTCCCGTTCTCACTCTTGTAGAAACGTCTCCTATTGTTTCTTATATACCAATTTGTAAGTTCGTCAATCAAGACCTCAAAGTCTTTGACAATTGCACCAAAATTTTGCACTGCATATTCTTTGTCAGAATGACTTGCAAACTCGTTTACACGATTGATAAGCCACCTGTCAATAAACAACAAACTCTTTTCGTCTGGTTTGTAGTTTGTGAGATCTGGCTTGTCAATGCAAGCATACGTGTTGAGGAAGATGTATGCATTCCAAAGTCCAAGAAGTTTTCTTCTCACTTCGTCACAAGTCTCTCTTCCAAACTTGACATCATTGATAAGTGGAGTGTTTACAAAATTGTATCTCACGATGTCCGCACCAATCTCGTTGAAGACAACATCAAGAGGGATGTTGTTTGGACTTGATTTTGAGAGTTTCTTTCCGTCTTGAGCAAGAAGCATAGGATAAGTCGAAATCTTTTTGTATGGTGCTTTGCCAGTAAGCACAACGCTCATCACGAGAAGTGAATAGAACCAAAGTCTTATTTGTTCTTTTCCTTCAATGACACATTCAACAGGGAAGTTCTTTTCGAAAAATGCCTTGTCTGTGAAATAATTGTTTGTTGAAAATGGTGTTATGCCCGCATCAAGCCAGCAGTCGCCAACCTCTTTGATTCTTTCAACTTTTTCTCCACAGTGTGGACATGTGATTTTGATTTTGTCGATATGTGGTCTGTGGATGTGTGGAAGAGCATCAACCTCTTCTTTGCTTGAAAGTTTTTCAAGTTCGGCAAGACTTCCAACAACTGTCACCTTGCCACACTTTTTGCATGGATAAAATGGCAATGGAATCCCGTAATATCTCGAACGTGAAATCGCCCAATCACCCATGTTGTTGAGCCAATCAAGCATACGCTTTTTCATAAACTCAGGTTGAAACTCAACTTTGTCAACTGCACTGATGAGTTGTGGTCTGATTTCGTCCATTTTGATAACCCACTGCTCCACAAGTCTGAAAAGAAGTGGATGTTTACATCTCCAGCAGTGTGGATATCTGTGAGTATATTTGTGTGTGTAATAAGTTTTGTTTCTCTCTTTCATAAGCGAGAACACAAAGTCACGAGTCTCGTCGCTGTTTGCATCCATTCCACTGAGAACACCAAAATTTGAATAGAAACGCCCTGCCTCGTCGATTGGAATGATGTTTTTGAGTCCAAGTTTCTTGCCAAGTTCGAAGTCCTCCGCACCGCAACCTGGAGCGATATGCACAGCACCACTTCCCTCTGTGGCGTCAACTGCATCCCAAGCAACAATTTTATGCTCAAAGTTTTGCTCTGGAAGCTCTGGGAAGCAAGTCTCATAAGTCAACCCAACGAGTTCACTTCCTTTGACAGTGCCAACTACTTTGTCAACGTCCTCTTTCAAAACCTTCATTGCGTCCTTAAGAACGATGAGGTTTCTTTCACTGGATTTGATTTTTACGATGTTGTACTCGAGTTCTGGATTTACCGCGACTGCAACATTTGATGACAAAGTCCATGGAGTGGTCGTCCACACCAATATATCATTGTTTGTCCCAAGGATTGGACACTTGAAGAAAATTGCTTGACATGTCACATCTTTGTAAGCATCAGCATCGCTCATCTCATGCTCTGAAAGACTTGTCCCACAACGAGTACACCAAGGCATTGGACGATATGCAAGAGAGAGCCAATTTTTCTCTTGACACTTCTTCAAAAAATGCCAAATTGCAGTGATGTTGCTGTCACTGTTTGTGAAATAGCTATCATCCCAGTTCATCCATTGTCCAAGTCTCTTTGATGACTCTGTTTGAAGTGCAGAATATTTTTCTACTGTTTTCAAGCATTGCTCAACAAACTTGTCAATGCCATATTTTTCAATTTCTTTTTTGCTGTCAAGTCCAAGTTCGCCCTCAACCCTAAGTTCAACTGGAAGACCATGTGCATCAAAACCATTTTGGTAGTGCATGTCGCACCCTTTCATTGCTTGATATTTTATCATAGCGTCCTTGTATGTTCTGCCATAAGCATGATGCAAACCCATGATATAGTTTGCCGTGATTGGTCCATCAAGAGTGGCAAAATACTTTCCAGTCTTTTTGTTTTTCTCCTTCAGATTTTCAAAAACCTTTTTGTCGTCCCAAAACTTCAAAACGCTTTTTTCCATTTCAACAAAATTTGGCATCGCCTGTTCTTTCTTCATTTTTCTTTTCTCCTTAAAACAAAAAATCCTTGAAAGTCACAAGAACCTCCAAGGCTTTCTACCACTTGTAAACTTTCAGTGTGCCAACACACACCTGCTTAACTCACGGGAAGCAACCGTCTCCGCCTACCTTCAGTTTTCACGCTCATTCTCTCAACCAACTCAAACGAATCAGTTTTCAAGCAAAAAGCATCACTGATGCTCGGGAAGCAACTCGAAAAGTGATAATTTTGCATCCATCATGTTGCCTTTCACCAAAAACGGCAACTCTCTGAAAATCTGGTTTTGCAAAACCTTGTCTTTTCTCAAACGTCTTTGTTATTAAATTTATGTTTATTTTAGCATCACAACTTACAAAAAGTCAACTATTATCTTAGGTTTAATAATTCTCCAAAATCTTGTTCATTTTCAAAACATCAGTGCCAGTCATGATGCCGAGAGGCTTTTCTTTTGCCCCACCATTTTCGGTGACAAGCACTGCCAAAAGTTTTGAATTTTGATGAAAGAGAGACAAAGCCTGTTCAACTGTGACATCTTTGTTTGCAAAGGCATAATAATTGCTGTTTTCAAGCTTTGAGAGCATGTCCTCAATCTTGACAGAATCCAAAAAAGCTGACTCACTCCCGCCTGAAAGCAAAAACTTTCCAAACGAATCCAAAATCTTCTGCCCGTTTGCAATCCCGATGATTTCGTTGTCATCATTGAAAACTGGAATGTTTGAATATGTTGATGAGGCAATGAGCATAATGACATCTCTCATTGACTTTGAAGAGTGTACACTCAAAACATCTCGTCTTGCCACAACATCCAAAGCCTTTGGAGGAGTTGTCAAAAGTCTTTCAATCTTTTCAATTTTTTCAACAACTTCAATGTGTGGCTCAGCAATAACATAGTCTCCATTGTCGTGGACAATGGAATTTCTGAGTCTGCCATAACTTATGAGATCATCTTCATATTTTCTGATTATGAAATTGAAAGCAACCGCCTTTCTTACCGCCTCAGAAAATCCTGTGCTGCGATTCATGTTATAACGCACCTTAATCGTATAATCAATGTTGTTGAATGCCGCCAAAAATCTCATAGAATTTGATTTCTTCACTGAGTCTTTGATGTTATCTTCGTTCAATTGTTCAACCATAAAGTTCCCCTTTAAGTTTCTCTATGCTGAAATTATACAATAAAATGGAGAAAATTAAAAACAAAATCGCATTTTTTACAAAAAATTTGCAATTATACCGGAGTGTAATTTAGACTAGCGTTTCCGCCAAGATAAATCTGAGGCACTTTCCCTACAATGACACTTTCCGCAACCAACATCTCTGTTATGCTGTCAATTTTCTTGGATTTCGCCGGCAAAATAAGACTCACGCTCGCATAAAGATGGATATAAAGTGAGTGATTTGTCTGATTTATACCAGCACTGATAAATTTGCTCTCAAAAGTGGAAGTCATCGCACCAATGGACACCAATTTCAAATTCACTTTGGGCCCAACACCAACCAAAAATGGAAGTCCAGTAAATGCTCCAATGGAGACGTCAAGCCCATCTTTTCCCATTTTGTCAAGATAAACCTGAGCAACTTGATAAAATTCTCTCGCGATCAAATTCAGTGTAATCGTTTTGAGATAAAGATGAGATACATTCCCTTCTGTGTCATATTGAATCTCCACCAAGTCCTCGTAAGTGATGTCATTTTTCTGGAGCACTTCATAAACGGCATCGCTGACGGCAGAGGTTGACAAAGAGAAAATCATATGCTCAACTGCCCCAACCACCACTGGGTTTACAACACAATAAACATAGACAAATGACAAAACAAAAAAAGAGAAAAATATCGAAAGAAGCACAACCGCTTTTCGTCTTTTTCTCCTCTTATATTTCTGCTCATAGTATTTCACTTTATATATTTATGAAGATACTTCAAAAATCTTTCATAAATCACACTCATTTGATATAAATCAATATATTGTGTGTTATGCACCACATAACACCAATTATATGTGGTATTATGCTATTTCTTCGTATGTGACCTGAAAATCAATGCAAAGATGAATGCAAAGAATATCGCCGCAGCAATTCCACCAGCAGCTGCAGTAAATCCTCCAGTAAAAATACCGAGCAATCCATTTGTTTTGACAGCCCCAATCACACCTTTTGCAAGAGACGCACCAAAACCGATGATAGGGACATTCACTCCCGCCCCAGCAAAATCGGAAATATAGTCATAGAGCCCAACCGCTTGCAACAAGACTCCCACAAGCTCGAATGTCACCAAAATTCTGGCAGAGGTGATGTTTGTTGTGATAATCAAAAGTTCACCAATCATACACACCGCTCCACCAATCAAAAACACCCATAAATAGTCCAAAAATATTGACATAACCCCTCCGCAAAATTATGCTTCAATCACAATCGCATGACATACTCCAGGAATAGTATCCCCTTGCTGACTTGATGTTGTGCTCAAAAGTGCACCAGTCGGCATAAACAAAACCTTTTTATATTGCCCATCCTTAAACTTCTTCATTATATAAGAATTGAAGACTGTCGCACAGCACCCTGCACCTGAGCCACCACACAGTGTCTCTTGTTCTCTTTTGAAATACATCTGACCACAATCGCAATAGTTTACTCCAAGCGTGTACCCCTCTTCATCCATCAAATCTATCAAAATCTCACTCCCAAGTTTCCCAAGATCACCTGTGACAATCAAATCATAGTCATCCGGCTTGGTTTTGGTATTTTTGAAATGATTCATCATTGTGTCTCTCGCCGCCGGAGCCATTGCTGCTCCCATATCGTTGACATCATTCACTCCCCAATCAACAACTTTGCCGAAAGTCACACTTGTCACTCTTGGTCCCTCCCCTTTGAGCGACAAGATACAACTGCCAGCACCAGTCACTGTCCATTGAGAAGTTGGTGGACGCTGATTTCCCAGCTCCAACGGAAAACGATATTGCCTTTCCGCTGTCGAAAAGTGTGAACCAGTGCAACATACGATGTTTTCACAATATCCACCGTCAACCAACACCGAAGCCACCGCCATACTCTCTGCCATGGTTGAGCATGCCCCGTATACACCAATAAACGGAAATTCAAATGCTCGTGCTGCGTATGACGAACTGATGATTTGATTGAGCAAATCACCAGCTATCATCACATCAATGTCTTTTGGTGACAATTTTGCTTTCTGGATAACACCAGTAAGTGCTGTTTCGAGCATCTTTCTTTCTGCTTTTTCAAAGGAGTCCTCACCAAAGCAATCGTTTTTCATGACATAATCAAAATACTTTCCAAAATTCCCCTGCCCTTCCTTTGGCCCAACAATGGTATAACTGCCAATGATTCTTGGTTGTTTTTTGAGTATAATTGTTTGTTCTCTCTTTTTCATAATTCTCCTAAAATAAACTTATTATCCAATAGACAAATCCAACTGCAATACTTGAAACAATTCCAAACACAATGACTGGTCCAGCAATGGTAAACATCTTCACGCAGATTCCATACACAATTCCCTCACTCTTAAACTCGATAGATGGACTTGTAATAGAGTTTGAGAAGCCCGTAATTGGCACAATTGAGCCTCCACCTGCAAACTTACCTATTTGGTCATAAACTCCAATTCCAGTCAAAAATGAGGCAAGAAAAATCAAAATAACCAATGTATACGCCCAAGCAGACTGCTGAGACATCTCTGGAAAGCCCATCATAATCAAATCGTTTATTCCTTGCCCAATCAAGCAAATCACTCCACCGACCAAAAATGAGTTGAACAGTGACGGCCACCACTTTGTTTTGGGTATCTTTGCACTGACATACTTGTTGTATTGCTCATTTCTTTTTGCATCTTCCATAAACTCTCCTTTTTCAATAATAATTGCCAGCAAACATCAACTTAAACCTCCAAACGAATAAAAACCCGCTTATTGCAAAGACTAAAACAAACAATGGAGGTTTTATGAAAAAATTTATTATCGGAATGACAGGGATTGCGTTGTGCGTTTGCTTGACCGCTTGCGGAAAGAGTTCAGGTGCCTCTTCTGTCTCCAACTTAAGCAATCAACTTGATTCAACAGCAAATGCGTTGTCAAGCATCAGCACAGTAAGTCCAACAGAGATCGCTCTTGAAAACAGCCAAAACAAAAACGACGAACTCTATCAAAACAGTCAGCTGACAAGAGAATCTCTTTTGAATGAACAATATTACAAAACAGAGATTTTGGAGAGAGCAACCACCCTCAAAAACAATTTGGGCAACATCACCCTTTCAAAGGCGCAAAAATCTGCAATAAATGACCTGACAAACACCTTAAACAAATATACAAGCGCAGTTCAAAATTCGAAATATGAAATGAATTCCTCTGCAAAGGCGATTTCCTCTATGAAGAAAAACACATCAAAAAATGAGGACAAACTCAGAGCAAAATACAATCGATTGGCTTGCAACTCAAACATGCGTTCTGCCTATTATGAAAACATCCTAAACACTCTTGATGAGATAGAAAACTGTCTAAACATTCCATGTCAAGATTGCCCTCCAATTCAAGGAAACTCCGAAGATACAATTGTCGAAAAAGAAGAAACGAAATCCAAAACAGTGCTCAAGAAAAACATTGACACCTATCAAAATAATGATGAAGACAACCAGCAAACTGACACATCAGACGATTTTGAAACAATGCCAGAAAGACCTTATAGAAGAAGATTGTTTCGAAACCCAAACAGATACAACAATGCCTACAACAGATTTGACCGTTTCAACCCTTCACGCAACACCGACACATATGGTCCAAATCGCAGAAATATAGACACTTTTGGCGGTTACGGATATAATGGAGGTTATGGATACAATGGAGGATACGGATACAACAATTTTGGCAGATATGGGAATGGAATGGCACCATATGGAAATGGTTATGGATATGGAAACAATTTCTATGCTGGTTCAAACTATGGCAATCGCATGACAGCACCAATGCCAGTGACACCTCCAGTTGCATATGCAAGCACAGACAAAACTCCAGAGCCACGCCTTGAGACATATGAGAAAACCACTCCGGAAAACACAATTGAAAAAGTTGAACAAGACGAAAACACTCAAAGTGCAACAAATCAAGACAAATCCGTCACAGCAACAGCAACTCTTGACGCCTTAAATGGTATAAGAAAAATGCGAAATTCCGAAAACAAAAACAACATTGACAGAGAAGTTGTCGCACATTAAAAATATCAAACAAAAAAAACTGTTAAGAGACCTTAACAGTTTTTATTTTTATAATCAGTAGGCATCTACCATCTTCCGCCACCGCCACCGCCGTGACCTCCGCCAGAGAATCCACCTCCGCCACTGCCACCGATGTGGTTTGCAATTCCACCAACAACTTTTCCAGTTTTTGCTGCAATAGATGCGGCGATATTTCGTTGAACTGAAGCTGCTGACATATTGATGCAATCTCGGATGACAACAAATGAAACCCATCTGTCAAACAGTGTCGGATTGCTTGAAGGTTGGATTATTTCAACATCCTCAAACTTTTTCATGAAGACATCACTTACACCCAAAACATAAGCGTATGGCAAAACCTCATAGAAAAGTGATGGATTTTCATTTACAAGCATTTCCATCTTGTCTTTTTCAGCAACAAGGATATAATTTTTCAATCCCCTGATTCTACCCAAGATTTCTTTTCCCTTTTCGGTGTATCTCTCAAGAGCAGGATAAACCAACACAAGCAAAACTGCCACCACTGCTATATAGAATCTTGCACCAAAGGCATCACAGAAAGCCTCTGTAAGGAAGAATTGTGCAATTATTGGTGCGAAAATCGCTATGAGATCAAGTATCAAAAGCACAACAAACTTCTTTTTCTTGCACTTATCTTTATACTTGAAGAGTGTTGGAATGACACAGATGCCAACAATCGTACATACTGCCAACAAACCTTGCACAATTATTGATGCCCCAATCAAAACAGATTGATAGATATTTTTGATTGTGAAAAGTCCAAAGAGGACTGCCGCGAAAAACATAATTCCATTGAAACGATTGTCAGGCTTTTTGTCAAAGCAATCAGCTGTTGCGCTCTCGACCGACTTCTTGCACTTAAGTCCCGTGTCAGCACTCAAGTTGAGATCTTTCGCATCAACTGATTGAACTTCTCCCCTAAACATATCTTCAAACATGATGCGCTCATGTTCTTTCATTTTTCCTTCAAGTTGTTCTTGCGTTGCAGTCTTTAGGATGCTTACTTTGCCATTTTCTTCTTTGATTTTCACAAAACCTTTTGATGCCCAGTACACAATCAAAGATGACAAGTCATCACCAGTAAGCTTCCCGTCGTTGATATACCCAGCTTCAGTTGGAGTTATGTCGTCAGGAGCCTTAAATTCAACAACCTCAACAATCGGATGCTTTCTTCTTTTGTTTAAGAACAAAATAATCAACAACACAACCACCAAAAGTGTAAGAACAAGAATACCTATGTCAAAAGCATAACTTGTGTTGTATTTGAAATACCCTTGCTCAAGAGCCTTGAAGACTGTCACAGCCTCCCCGTATCTCAAACCATTTTCTACACTTCCAGAGAGCACCCAAGTCTTTTCATCAAAATGAGAGGTCACCCTATCACTATTTGTAGCGCTTTCGCCATATCTTCCAACATAAAATTCAAAGCCATCTGCACTTGCATCTTCTGGCATCTCGATGCTGAAAGTAAGTTTTTCAATGCTTGTGTCCCAGCCCGTGCCAATAATGTTGTAATAGAGCATATCCATGGTTTTATCTCTGTCGTTTCCAAAATTATAAGTATATGAGAAAGCATAAGTTCTGTCTGCACCTGCAGGCACATAACCCATCGAGCCACTTGTGCCCATTTGCAAGAAATAATTTCCATTTTCAGAAAACTTGTCAACAATCCAAGTCTCACTGTCCAAGGCTCTCACATTGCTCACTTTCGCTCTGAAATTCTTTTTGACAATCTTGCCTTTAGAGTTTTTGTAAGTTGATGTTTGAATAAGTGGAAGCCATCGATAAATCCCGTGTGAATTTCCCGCATTGAAATGGACATCGATTCGTTCTCTTATATCAAACGAGCCATCTTTGTTTACCTCAATGTTTACATCATAAGCCTTGATTTCATAGCCTGTATCCTCCTTTGGAAGATAGACCTTTGATGAGAACCCATCAAGAAAAGTTGGCACTAAGGCAAAGCATAGTACCAACGCAACAACTATAATAATCGGAACAAATTTCTTCATAATTATCCTTGTCTTTTCCTACAATTTTTTGATTAGAATTGAACCTTTGGAGCAACTCTTTCTTCTGCATTTGACACTTCAAACAATGTTTTCTTTTCAAACTTAAACTTGCGAGCAACAAGATTTGAAGGGAAAACTTCAATTTTGTTGTTGAAAAGTTTTACGCAGCCATTGTAATATTTTCTTGAATTTGCAATTTCATCTTCCAAATTTCTCAAATTGTTTTGAAGAGAAAGGAAGTTTTCGTTTGCTTGAAGTTGTGGATAGTTTTCAGTAACTGCGAAAAGAGATTTCAAAGTCCCTGAAAGCATATTCTCGCTTTTTGCTCTTTCTTCTGGTGAGTTTGCAGACATGCAAGAATATCTTGCTTGCATAACTCCCTCAAGTGTTTTTGCTTCGTGTTTTGCATAACCTTTTACTGTTTCAACAAGATTTGGAATGACATCATATCTTTTTTTCATGTACACATCCATTGTTGAGTACGCCTCATCAGAATTGTTTCTGAGTCTAACGAGAGCGTTGTAAACAGCAATAATATATGAAACAACCGCAATCACAAGCAAAAGCACAGCAGCCACAACTATAAGTGCAATTTTCCAACCTGCCATAATTTCTATCTCCTTTTATTTATGATATTATTATTTTAGCATATAAATAACAAAAATCAAAATATTTTAGTCTTGCTTTTTGTATTTTCTAACAATCTTCATAACGACAATTCCAACGATGAGAAGTACAAAGAGTGCAAGCAAAACAATGAAGTAATACAAAATTGTTGAATTGTCTCTTTTGAAAATTGAAATCTTTTGAGATTTGAATGAGACGATGACTTCTTTGTCAGAATCAATCTCATCGATGTTGACCACCGTAACCTTTCCGCCAGTCACTTCGATAACATTTCCATTTATTGACACGAAATCAATCGCAAACCCTTCATTTGCAGAAATAGTGATCACTCTGCTGCTTCCATGTGCAACATTTGAAATCACACCTCCAGTGGCGTCTCCACCATTGACAATAAAACTTCCACATGAATTTACAAAAGAGATTTCAATTGAATAATTCGCTTCTTCATACTTGACTTCAACAACTTTCTTTGATGTTATATTTGAAATTGTGTACACACCACCCGTTGCCGAAACTTCTCTTCCATCAACAAGCACCTTTCTTACAATCCACCCTTCATCACTTGAAACAGTAAATCTGAGCGTTTCCCCTCTGTCCACACTTGGGAAAGAGTCTTGAAGAAGTGAACCATTGATATAAATATCCCCATGCTCAGAAATGAAGTTTACATCAAGCCTATCTTTTTCAACAGTGTTGATGCTGATAACCACATCCCCATTGGCACCTTGAATGTCATAACGCAGAGGATTTGTGCTCATTGTCTGTCCGTTTATCACAATTTTGTTGATGTTGTACCCTTTGTGTGCAGCATATGTAATTGAATAATTTTGTCCTTTGAAGAGCTTGACATTTGACGAAACCAATTCTCCATCAACATAAAGGTCATATTCATCATTGTTGTATGAGAGAGTATAACTTTCGGTGCTTTTTGGAACAACAACCATCTTCATAACATTGCTTGAGACCGTCTCACCATAATAATCTTTCAAATTGATGACAATGTCATAATTTCCTGTCCTAAGTCCCGAGACTGTCACTTCAACCACTGTTCTTGAATAATCACCAGTCGTTTGAACCTGAGCGAAATTTCCAGCACCGCTGACAGATGGTGTGACACCATACCCGGCACAGATAACTCTAAACTTTGTGCTATCCCCTTCTCTGATAACCTTTTGATTTGGGAGATCTTCAAAAATTCTCAAAGTCAAATCATAGAAATCAGCATCATTTGCGTCCGCAAAGTTCTCTGCTGCAGTGCCACCATAGCCATAAACCTCTTTGAGGCTCATCTGCGTGTGAGCACCAATGCTCATCACATTTTTCCCAATGACAATTGTTTGGAGACCTGACGCAGAGAATGCGTTTTTGCCTATACTCTGTACCCTCATCAAATTCATTTTGTTGATAGAAGTTGAATAAGCAAAAGCCAATTGACCAAGCGTTTTGATGTTTGGGATGTTCACAACTGAGAGATTTGTACATTTTTGGAAAGCATAATTCCCAATATCAACTGACGCTGAGTCACATTCAATTTCTCTCAATTTGGTGTTTGAATCAAATGCATTTGCATTGATTGATGAAATCGAACTTGGCAAAAGCAACTTCTGCACAGGACTATCGTTGAATGCCTTGTTGTTGACGCCAGTCACTCTTACTCCACCGATTTCACTTGGTACAATAAGAGTTGTAAGTTCATTCCCCAAATACTGAACGATGTTTCCATTTGACAATCTATATCGAGACTGCAAATCTTGATTAGCAATGTAATAAACTTTCTCACAAACTTCACTACGTTTTGCAATCACTCCATTTTGTTTCACAAAAGCAGCTGCAAGAATTCTCGTTGAATTTGCGACATTTATGCCAATACTGTTGTTGTAAAGCGTTCCAGTTGTGCTGCTTACCATGTCAGCGTTTTCATCAGTTGTATAATAGATTTCAAGAGTTTGACCCGCTCCCACACTTGTTGAAGCAGAAAGTTTGACATTGATTGCAGTGTCACTTTGGTTACTTCCAACACTGAAATTCACCGAGCCTTCAATCACCATTCCAATGTTTTTGATATTGATGATTCCATAACCATAATAGTTGTTTTTTATTTGGTTTGAAGTCAACGCATGTTTATTTTGATAAATCATACTTCTGTTTGCATTCTCTTGCAAAAGAGTGTTGAGATCTTCAAAATTAAGATTTTTATAATGTGGATTCAAATACACAAGTGCCACACAAGCAGTCACGTGTGGTGCAGCCATTGATGTTCCGCTCATCGTCCTTGTAGATGTCGCCCCAGAAATTCCCGCACTTGAAATCAAAGTCCCAGGTGCAGCAAAGTCAACTGTTGGACCATAGTCACTATAGCTGTAATCATACATAAGTGGAGCACTGCTGACAAGAGTTCTTGCAAGAGCAGACACTGTGATTGCATGAGGAATGTTTGCTGGTGCAGATGAAATCAACCTTCCACCAGTCTCGGTATTTCCTGCAGACGCAATGGTAAGAATACCTTTCGAATATGCCTCTTCAACCCAGCCTTCCAAGTTGAAATAGCTTATTGCATTTGCAGACACACTGCCAGCGATTTCTTCACGCACTGCAGCAGCATCACTTGTCACACCAAGGCTCATGTTCATAAGTTTGAATTGGCATCCAGAATAACTTTCAATCACTGACTTTGATCTCACCAAATAATCAATTGCCGCCGTGATATCAGAAACAACACCTCTTCCATTTGTGTCCAAAACGCGGATAGGAAGGATTTTTACAGAATCAGGAGTTATTTCAGCAATTGTTCCAGCGACGTGAGTGCCGTGTCCTGCAGTATCATACCAGTTGTTTTCGTTTGAACAATAGTTTTTTGCGTACTTAGTCAAAATTCTGCCAGAAAACAAAGTGTGGTTTGGATTGATACCTGTGTCAATCACTGCAACAACTTGACCATTGAGGTTTGATGTTTCCACAGTTTCCATAAGAGTCGTCAAATATGCATTTGCCCCAAGATAGTCTGTTTGAGCATTCCACCCCCAAGAGTTGTAACTTGTTGCGTTGACCTCAATTGTGTCACCATTGAGACACGTCCTATAGTCATACATAACCTCCACATTGTCAAGTCCAGCAAAATACTCATACGCCATGTCTGTGTCGTAATAATCTTCATATTGAAAATAATAATGATTTTTGTAATGACATGAAGCAACAGCTCCATAGTCATCAATATCCTTGCTCTCGGTTGTGACAATCAATCTGGTATCATACCCAGGATCATAATCGTCATCGACCGTTCTGGAAACCGAAATTCCATCATCCTCTGAATAATCATATTCTCGCTTCATTTCCATAAATGATTGATAGAATTCTTCATAGTCATCCAACGAATCAGTTTCAGCCCTCGCAATACTCATTGGAAAACAAAGAAATGAGACTGCACAGAACATAAGTGCAAAAAGTGCCAACAAAACTTTTTTGGTTTTCTTTTGAATATAAACACTCATCATGCACTTATTATACCACCAATTTCAGAAAAAATCAATATAATATTATATGATATATCGTACAATAATGTGGACAAAACAGCACAAAAACTCTCCTTTCACCCAAGAAAAAAGAAATCTAAGAATTTTGCATAAAATTTGTTGACAAAAATTCCGACATAATATATAATATGAAAGATTTTCAATCGCAAAAGCACATATGCGGATGTGGCGGAATGGCAGACGCGCTTGTTTAAGGGGCAAGTTCGAAAGAGTGGAGGTTCGACCCCTCTCATCCGCACCAAAAAAACTAAATCGAACACTCGGAATTTGAGTGTTCGATTTTTTATACTTTCTTTAGAAAAATATGTTTTCGATTTTTCTATCTCTATGATCTTCCTTTTCTTGCTTAATTTCCCAAGGATATATAAAAAGCTTTCCAACATTTTTTCCGCTTAATCCTTTTGCATAAAATGACATTTCAACATCGTTTGGCAAAGTTTGTGGATTTCTTGCAACAACACAAGCCAATAAAATTTTTGCTTTTGGCAATGTCTTATTTATTTCCTGCAAGCTTACTTCAATGGTTTCTCCCGAACTAAAGGTTCCTTCTACAACAAGTAAGGTATACTCTTTTTCCTTATCTAATAGTTCTAAAGAGTTAAGCAATATCATTGTTTCTCTCTTGCCGTCAACACTTATCCACTTTGGCTGAATTGGCGCAAACTTAACTATATTCAACTGATTTGCAATATAGACACTAGGAACAGCACCACTCCTTAAAATTGGTACAATGTAGTCTATTTTGAGATTGTGTTCTACACAGTATTGTGAGATGTTCCTTGATAGTTTGTGCGTATATTTATTAAACTTTCTATGCGACAAACAGGATATTCGTTTCGACCATTTTATATTATTATCAATCATATAAACTCCAATGCTATTATTTTATTTTCATAAAGTAAGATTTGAGTTCTGTATCACTAGCACCAATTTTGCTTATAATTTTTTGCATTATAATATTTTCATCTCCAACAAACGTAAACATAAAATTATAATTTTCTTCATTTATTGCATTCAAAAAAGCATTGAAAATTTTTTTATTGCGATATTCAGGCAACACATATACATTTGCTAGATAATAACCCAAACCATGATTTGCCATATACATATCTGAAAAAATACACATTCCAATGGGAATGTTTTCTTCAACAGCAACTAGACAATGGAATTTAGGATTTTCACAAAATAAATCGCTGTCGATAAATTCATCCAACCTAGTATTAGTCAAACCAGATACACTATTTACTTCCTTATTGGCAAATAAGATAAATTGCTTATGAGATTTGTTTGCTTTTATAATTTGCATTTGTGTACTCCTCGCTTTAATTATAGCACGATTTATTATCAAACGACAAGTTTTTATAAATAAAATAAAACTTTAGTCGAGAAAAAAATCCCCCCCTTTGTGTCAATTTAGGTTTCGCTTGTTGCACCAAAAAAGCAACCAAACATAGGCTGTTTTTTACCTCTCAAGTGATTTCCATTTCCACCATTTATTTTGGAAAACATTCAACAAACACAAAATCAAAAAAATTACTTTCTACTTAGGCAAGGAACTGACATCTGTTGTTCCCTGCTTTTTTCTTGCGTCTCCTGTGCTTTTCTTTGACAATGTTCTTTCTTTGCTCTTGTCACCCCGTGGTCAATCATCATGTCAGCATTTGCAATCTCTTCTGCTTTTGCATAGCACTCCCCGGCAACAATATAGTTTGATGAGGCACTTGCAAAATCTTTCGCACACTCAAATTCTTCAGCTTTGTCTCTGTATCTTTGACCAAGCGTACCAAAAAATATAAAATCACTTCTACTCATAAAAATCATTATATGTCGCCTGCGCCTTAAATGTTCCATCGAAAAAAGTCGAAGAAAAGAAAAAAGTGTAGATTTTTGTCTACACTTTCATTTTTGTTTTTTTCTTAAACAGATGCAGGCTCTTCAATCACTTTGCCAATTTTCACATCAAACTTTCCGTTTTTGTATTTTATCTTGCGAGTTGATGTCACTGCCTTGATGTCAGCCTCACATGCTTTGACAAAATCAACATTTTCATCAGTAATAGTAATATCTTCAATCTCTGTCTTCAAACTGAGTTTGTTTTCACTCTTGAATTGACGAACGCAAGACACAATGTCAAACACTCTGTCACCATTTTCGATGATTCCATCTTCTTGGTCAACCTCGATTGGAGAAAGCACAGTCAAGTGAATGCTGATTTCTTTTTCAAATTGTCTGAAATAGTCTTGATAGATTTCTTCAGTGATGTGTGGCATTGTGATTGCCAAAAGTTTGAGCATTCCCAAAAGCACATTATAGCAAGCCCATTGTGCAGACTCTTTTGCATCCTGTCCATAGACTTCTGGTTTGTAAAGTCTGTTCTTTGCAAGTTCGATATAGTTGTCGCAGAAATTCCAGAAAAATTTCTCAATTTCATTCTTTGCATAACCCATTTCAACGCTTTCATATTGAGCAGTTGTCTTTTTGTAAGCATCATTAAATTTGTGCATGATGAATCTGTCCATTGGCAAAATCATCTTTGGTTTCTTTGGAGTGTATCCCTCAAGGAAAGACAGAACAAATTTTGAAGCATTCCAAACTTTGTTGAGAAGTTTATAACCATCTTTGAGCCCATCATCGCTAAACATAACGTCTCGACCATAAGCCCCGATTGCACACCAATAGCGAATTACATCCGCACCATAATCACGGAGCAAGTCATTGAGATTCATCTTTGAGTTTGAAAGGTGTTTGCTTATCTTGATTCCCTTGTCAGCCATAACCCAACCATTGACAGTAAGCATCTTCCAAGGCAAACATCCTTGATGATAATATGCTTTGATGATTGTACGCAGACTCCAAGTTGTGATGATGTCTCTTCCGCAGAAACGCATATCCATAGGCATTGCCTTCGCACACGCCTTTTCATCCTCTGCCCAACCGCAGTTGATTTGTGGAGTGACAGAACTTGTTGCCCATGTGTCCATAACGTCACTTTCCGGAACAAATTCTCCACATCCACACTCGCACTTGGTTTTTGGCATGCTTGCAAGAGGATTCACTGGCAAATCACTCTCATCAGCAAACACTGGCTTTCCACATTCTTTGCAGTACCAAACTGGAAATGGCACTCCAAAATATCTTTGTCTTGAGATTGACCAATCTTGATTCAAGTTGTTGACCCAAGTCATATAACGAGTTTTCATGCTCTCTGGACGCCAAACAAGTTCTTCTCCAAGTTCTGCCCATTTTTTCTTGAGTTCTGGAGATGAAGTGCGGATAAACCATTGTTTCTTTGAGAGAAACTCAATCGGCTCTTCACATCTCTCATGCACTTTGACAGCATGATTGATTGGATCTTGTTTGTAGATATATCCAGCCGCCTTCAAATCTTCAATAACAGCCTTTCGAGCCTCAACAATTTTGAGCCCTACATACTTTCCAGCGATTTCTGTCATTCTTCCATTTTCATCAATGGCTTTTTTGAGAGGAAGATGATATTCTTTCCACCACTCAACGTCAGTTTGGTCACCAAAAGTACAGCACATAACAATGCCCGTTCCCTTGTCAATTCCAACCTTCTCATCAGCAAGGACCGTCACCTCGTTTTCTTCAAAAAGAGGGACTTTCACTTTCTTCCCAACAAGATGTTTGTATCTCTTGTCCTCTGGATTGACAAAAATTGCAACACATGCTGGCAAAAATTCTGGTCTTGTTGTGGCAATTGGGATTGTGCCAGAGCCGTCAGCGAGTTTGAAATTAAGATAGTTGAAAACGCTATCCAAGTTTTTGTCCTCAAGTTCCAAACTTGCAACACTTGTGTGACATTTGCAACACCATGGAGAAGGCTTGTCATCTCGATAAGCAATCCCCTTCTTTGCAAGTTCGATAAAAGACTTTTGGCTTGTCTTTTGACTCTTTTGGTCAATTGTGTTGTAGCCCAAATCCAAATCACAAGACATACCAGCTCTTACCATCATGTCACGATAACTTTGGTTGTATGTGTCAACAAGTTCAAGTGCAATCTTTGTAAACTCTTCTCTTGGCAATGTGTGAGCACGGATGTTTTTCTTCTTCTCAACCAAAAGTTCGGTTGGAAGTCCGTTGTTGTCAAAGCCAAGAGGATAGAAGAGGTTTTTTCCCTGCATACGATGATATCTTGCAATCATGTCCGCTTGAGTAAAACCAGAAATGTGTCCAATGTGAAGTTCTCCACTTACAGTTGGTGGTGGAGTGTCAATTGAAAAAGTTGGCTTGTTTGAATTTTTCTTAAATTTATAAACTTCATTATCTTGCCAAAACTTTTGCCATTTTGCTTCTTTTTCTGAAATATTATACTTTTTGTCTAACATAATCTCATCCCTTTTTACATTTTTACGCTTTTTATTTTATCACAAACAAACCGCATTTCCAAGTGTTTTAATGACCAAAATTCATTTTCTAGAATATGATTTATCTTGTAAGGAGGAAAAATGAAATTTTTTAGAAAAATAGGCATTTTGTGTCTGATGTGCATGATGCTTGTGACAACTTCTATGCTTGCTGTAGGTTGCGGAAAAAAGAACTACAACAAGATAGAACTCAACGAAGTCACCCACAGCATTTTCTACGCCCCACTCTATGTCGCAATGAATCAAGGCTTCTTCAAAGACGAAGGCTTGACAGTGACACTCACAAATGGTGGCGGTTCGGATACATCAATGACCGCACTGCTCTCTGGCTCGGCTGACATAATCTTGGCAGGTCCAGAAACTGTGGTTTATACTGACAAGGGAGACATCAAAGACGCACCAGTTGTGTTTGGTCAACTCACTCAATGTGATGGCTCATTCATCGTTTCAAAAGAAGCAAACGAAAACTTTACTCTTGCTGACCTTGTTGGAGAGACAATCATCGGCGGAAGAAAAGGTGGACTTCCAGCAATGACTCTTGAATATATCATCACAAAAAATGGCTACAAAATTGGCGAAGGTGCTGACGAAATCAACCTTCGTACTGATGTCGCCTTCAACCTCACCGCAAGCGTTTGGGATGCAGAAACTTCAATCAAGTATTGCACCCTTTTCGAACCAACTGCAACAAACATCGAAAAGCAAAACAAAGGCCATGTTGTTGCCAGCCTTGGAGAACTTTCCGGCTCAATCCCATACACCTGCTTTGCAACAAAACAAAGTTATCTCAAAAAACATAAAACTCAGGCTGAAAAATTTTTGAAAGCAGTTGCAAGAGGATATGACTATATCATTGCAAACGATTCTATGACAGTTGCAAAAGCACTTGAAAAGTCTTTCACAGGAAATACTTTGGAAGAACTTGCCACTGCAGTTGAACAATACATCAAAATCAACGCATGGTCAAACGACATGGTACTCACCGAAGAGAGTTTTGAAAACCTCATGAATGTTATGCTCAACGCTGGCGTAATCACAGAGAAATCAAACTGGGCAGAAGTTGTCGACAACACCATCGCAACCTCAATCAAAAACAACAAAAAGGCTGCTTAGACTTTGTCATCAAAAACACAAAAATAGACTTACAAAATTGATGTGTACCCCAAAAGCGTCATAGATAAATGTTCTAAATGACAACAATAAAAACTCTCAATCAATGTGTTTGAGAGTTTTTTATTAAGCAGCATTTAATAAGGCAAATTGAAATTTATCTTTCAAATTTTGAAAGAAACAATTCTATGTTTTGATCTTGCAGAAGTTCATAATTTTTCTCTATCACTTCAATTGGCAAATCCCACCATTTAAGTTTGAGTAGCCTTTCAATTGTATTATCATCAAAACGCCTCTTTACAACTCTCGCAGGATTGCCAACTACGATTGAATAAGGCGGGACATCTTTTGATACAACTGCATTTGCTCCTATGATACAACCATCACCTACATTGACGCCAGGCAGGAAAGTTGCATTTTGTCCAATCCAAACATCATTACCAATAACAGTGTTTCCCTTATGTGGAATTATATCATTTGGTATTGTTGGTTTATCTTCTATAAAAATTCCAAAAGGAAATGCTGAAATACCGTTCATTGGGTGGTTTGCACCATTCATAATAAATTCAACACCCTTTGCAATGCTACAAAACTTTCCAATGACAAGTTTATCACCTAAATGTGGATAGAAGTGCGTAACGTGTTTTTCAAAGTCTTCTCCACCCGAGCAAACATCATCATAGTAAGTGTAATCTCCGACAATGATATTAGGGTTTGTTATCACATTTTTTATGTAGCAAAGTGAAGGGACTCTTGGCTGAGGGTGTATTGCGTCTTTGTTCCCAAATAATAGTTTCATCTAATCATCTCCCCTATAAATTTTTGTTTATCAAATCGTAGGTCTTTTTCTTCATTTTCATCAAAACTCACACAAATTTTTTGATATATGTATCTCTGTGGATTTTGCACTTTCCATATTTTTTCAACGCTTCAATATGTGCCTTTGTGCCATAGCCTTTGTGCTTTGCAAAACCATACTCCGGATACTTCTTGTCGAGTTTTTCCATAAGCCTATCTCTATGCACTTTTGCAAGGATAGAAGCCGATGCAATGTTATATGAAAGTGAGTCGCCTCTTATGATGTTGTCTTGTGGCAAAGCGGTGTCAATTTTGACCGCATCAATCAGCACAATGTCTGGTGTCACACTCAAACTCTCAACCGCTTTTTTCATCCCCAACTTTGTCGCCTGCAAGATGTTGATTTCATCAATTTTCTTTTCATCAATTTCAACAATGGAATAAGCAATCGCCGTGCCAACAATCTTGTCATACAACTCTTCTCTTTTCTTTACAGAGAGTTTTTTGCTGTCATTGATTCCATCAATGATTTTGTCTTCATCCATAGGCATAATCGCACATGCACAAACCACTGGTCCAGCCAAAGGTCCACGCCCCGCTTCATCAATCCCAGCAACCAATTTCCCTTGATATTTTTTCTCATAATCCAACATAAATTTTTCTTCCTCTGCAATTTGCCAAGCGACTTTTCTATACAAAAATTATACTGCTTCTTTCTCATTTCTGTCAAATTTTTATTGATTTTACCAACAAAAACCGCAAACGCATGCAATTTTGTCAAAAAAGACCTGCATTTTGCAGGTCTTTTTATTTTAATAGAATCCACCTTTGAAACTCTTTTTGCCACCGCCGTAGCCGCCCATTTTACCGCCGCCAGAACCTTTTCTCTTAACAAAGAAGATTATGAGGAAAATCACAACGCCGAGCACAACTGCACCACCGACACCTCCAACGATGTACCAAATCATGTTGTTTGATTCTCCACCTTTCTTTGATGTATCAATCGCCATGCTAAACTCTTCGTCAAAATCATCTTTGAGTGCTGTCATATTAAGGTTGAAAACATAATAGTTTTTGTCACCATTTTCTTCGTTTGTCCAAGTGCAGAAAGTTGTCGTGTCTTCCCCTTTCATATTCATCATATCGAGGAAACGATTTACATCAAATGTATATCCTTCTTTGACAGAAATCTCAAGCGTGACTTTAGGTGCAGTTTTTGAAACTGTTTCAGTTTTTCCTGTCACCTCACGCCCTTCGAGAATAATTTCTGCGATGCCCTCGCCCTTTATGTCAAAATTTATTTTGCAAGCATCGTCTATGTACTTGGCATAAACTTTTCTGTTGTCAGTGAAATGCCCTGTCCCAAATTTGATTTCAAGTGTAGATGTTGATGTAAGAAAAATGTCTGCCCCATTTTCATTTTCAAGATACCAACCTTCAAATGCATAAGGAAGACTTGCTGTCCTCTTGTTTGTTTCAATTTGTCTTGAATTTCCACCATAAGTCACAGAGATATCAAGGGTTGGAGAAGAAGTTGTTTGTCCAACATGACGAAGATTTGCTGGAGGCTCTGCCCCCTCTTGAAATACACCATTTTCATCATAGAGTCTTGATGACGCCTCAACTTTGAACTCGTTTGCCTTCCAACTCAAATCATATCTGCCTGCAGTTGATTTGTTTACATTTGAGATTGTCACAGTGTAAATTCCATTTTTTTCTGAAATAGCATAATTGTCTGGATCAGATGAAACACTGTAAACACCATCTCTGAAATCAAAAGTGACTTTGTTTTCGATTGCACCTTGTTTCAGACCAGTGATTGTGTAATAGTGAGAGAGATTTGTCCCATCTTCCGCATCTTTGAAAGAGAAGACGATTTCGGCAGTTCCTTGATAGAAATAACTTTCTTCCATATCTTTTTCAATGTTGAAAATGTTTGAGTTGAGCAAATTTGAAACGAGCTCAACTTTGAACCCTCCCATAAAGCTTTGCAAATAAACAATGCTTGCGTTTGAATACCAAACAGAATCAAAATCCCAGCGAGAAGAGTGATACCATTTGTTTGATATGTCGCTCAAAAAAGCCTCACTTGCTTGCATACTTGTCTCAAGCACATTGTCGTATGTGGTTGGATTTGCAAACGCATATCCATTTGTCTGACCAAACGCATTGATTGTACTCACATTTTTCTTGTAATAAATTGAAGACACTCCAAGTGTTTTTGGATATGGGCTTACAAATTGTCCACCAACTTGCCCAGCATAAACTTTTGCAAGGTCAAAGTTTGGTTGATTGTTTGTGAGAGTCAAAGTGTTTTCAGCAACGATATTGACAACAGACACATACTCTCTGAAATCGTCAAAAAAGCCAGAACCAGACACTGTCCCAAAAATCCCACCGAGATTGACAGTTCCGACAAATGTGTCCGCGATTGTTGTGTTGATGTTTGTCTTGGACAATCCGAAAACCAAACTGCTTTCACTCAGAGTCCCAACGACCCCACCGATGCTTGAGATTCTTCCGTTGTTTCCGACAAACTCAAACTTCATTGCATCACTCTGTCTGTTGATGACATAAGAGATATTTGTAGAATTTGCACTTCCAACAAGTCCACCAAAGATAAGGCTTTGACCAAAAACTTGGCTGGCAAGTTTGATTGAAGAAACATTTTGTATGTATTTGATTGTTGTGTTTTTTGCACTTCCGACCAATGCCCCCACACTGGCAGATGTGCAGTCTCCAATTGTCAAGTTTGTTGTGCCTGTAATTTGCAAATTTGAAATTGTTGCACCATCAGTAAGTCCAAACAGTCCAACATTCTTGCTTATTGAAGTGTTATTCGACAAATCAATTGAAAGGTTTTTGATACTATAACCTTTCCCATCAAAAGTCCCCTTGAATGGGTTTTCGTTGTTTCCAATTGTTGCATTGAGGACATATCCTGTCATGTCGATGTTGTCGGTCAAAACATAATTTACACTGGCATCAGCAGAGTTATAATTTGTCACTTTGTTGAACAACTCTTCAGCGCTTCTAATTTCTATTGCATTTGCAACAGCGGCATCAGCGGTCTTTGAGAAGCCAAAAGAAATTCCACCCAGACAAGCAAAGATGGAAAATATTGCAAAAATCAATCCAAAAACAAAACTTTTTCTGATGCTCTTATTCATAGAATAAATTTATCACACTCATCACTATTTTTCCAAATAAACTGACAAATTATTTACAAAAATCGCAAAATGATGAAAAAACAAATCAGAAGGCTCTTCGCGACATCGACAAACGTCTGCTCATTTTTTCCTTGTCTTTTTGGATTTCATTTTTCTTTTCCACGAGAGTGTTGTTTGGTTTTGTCATGAGATAATATCGAAGTTCGTCCAAACAATGGTCGTCTTTTTTGACTGGAACATCATCATCTCCCCACCAATAACTCTTGATTTCCTTTATCAAATTGACACAATTTTTGAATATGAAAAGTCTCCGCTTCCCATCAATCGTCTTTATGTATGACTTGACAACCGAAATCCCTGAAAACAAATCTTTGTTGACATTTGGATTGACCAAGATTCCATTTTCATAAAACAACTCAACCACATTTTTCTCACTGGCAAGAGTACGCTGTTTGGCTGCCGAATCAATGTATGCCCGCAAGTATCCGCTTCTGTCCCGTTTCCAATTCAACCTGTCTGCAAGTGATTTTATCTTCTGCGCATGATGAGCAACCGTTTGCCCCGCCTCAAAATGCTCAGCAACCACATAAACATTGCCATCATAATCCACCGCATAAAAATGTGCAGAAAGAGGATTGTGAAGTCCAGGGTCAATGGAAATGGCATCTTGCCAATCTGCTGGCACTTCAAATGGTTCTATTACATTGACATTTTCATCAAACTCACCATACACCAGTCCGCCATTTTGCATAAACTTTCCATATCTTCTGCTTTCAAGCTCATCCGCCGGCAAAGATTTTGAAAGGCTCTCTATCTCCTTCTTTGATAGATATGGATTGTCTGCCCATTCCATCATCTCACACCAGACCTCACTGTCATCGTTTTCATTGAGGTATATTGTGTTGTACACCCATGTGAGCCCTTTGAGCGGAGTCATTGTCCCAAAGATGTCTCCACATCTGTCAAGCACCCTCATCTTGCACTCTGTGTAAATGTCAAATGAAGGTTCTTCATCAAACCATACATAATCAAGTGATGTTCCTTGAAATTTCTCTCGGCCCTGATCACAACTTTTGAAACCTATCTTGCTGAGTCCTCCACATGCAGACCTTACCACAATGAAATCAATCACTCCATTTTCAGCACTGTCTTGCCCACCACTCACCATGACGATTTTTTCAATTGACTTCTTTGGCAAATAATGCAAAATCTTCTTCTGCGCGACATCCCTTTGCACCTGTCTTGAAAGACTGACAACCCATCCCTCTGTCACTTTGTTTTTTCGATAAGGATGGATGCCACACGCCATATACACAACTTCCACAGCCCCACACTCCGTCTTTCCAGAACGATTTCCGCCAAACACCCAGCGATTTCTCTTTTTGCACTTGTGAAATGTGACTTGCTTTTTGTGAACTTTGCCACCTTTGTTGTAAAAGTTCAACTTATTTGAATTATATCTGTCCCTGATGTCTTTCTCAATCCTCAAAAGTCTTTTGACAAGCCTTTCTTCCATCCCCTCTCCCCTTTATACAAAAATAAATAAAAAAAGCAATATTCTGACAAAAATCTCCTACTGCCTGCAAAAATTGATATTCTAAAATGAAAACATGAAAAAATTTGTTGTCTTTCTTCTGTTGTGCTTTTGTGCAACACTTTTCAAAATCACACCTGCTTATGCAGAACAAACCTCCTACTTTGCCAAGGTGCAAAACAATGGTGTTTTCTTGTGCTCAAGCCCAAGCGAAAACTCCTCGCTGTTTGAAATACCCTACTCCTATTTTGTCAAGGTAGAAAGCGTTGTAGATGACTATTACAAAGTCTCCTACAATGGAATATCTGGTTATGTAAAAAAAGACAAAGCAACACTTATGAATGGTGTGCCGCAAAACCCTTACGCAAATGCGACTTTCAAGGTCTTTGTGCCTTACTATCTCTACCAAAATCCTTCACAAAACAGTTCGGCCGTCGCGATAGGCACAAACACAACTTTCACCTATTATGGAACGAAAATTGGAGAACAAGTCTCAAGCACAAGCAATATTTGGTATTATGCCAGCGCAACCGTTGATGGTGCAACACATTTTGGTTATGTATTTTCTGGAGTAACTGACTATCTGTCAAACATCCAAATAAACAACGAATCTTTCAAAGTCATCTCTGACAAAGATCTCTCCTCCGCCCCAAACAGCGAGCTAAAAAGACTTTCAACTGGCACAAAAATCATGCTGATTGTGTCGATAAGCATACCATCTCTGCTTATACTCTACTTCCTCATAAAGCCAACCAAATTCATTCAAATCACAAAGAGCCGAAAACAAATCAAGAAAGATAGAAAACGAGTACATCATGGTGATTATTTTGAATTTGATGAGGGCGATATCTGATTCTCATCAAACCATGTCACATTGAAACAGCTCGTGCCAAAAAACTTGCGGAGATAGAAAAATCTTCGCTTTTTTCTTTGATGTGGTTGAAAGCACTCATGATCCACTTTTCTTTTGAGAGCATAGCAGAAAGTTTTTCCGCAGAATACCCTCTTACACCCAAAAATCTTGCAAAGACTTCTTCACTTGCATCAAGTCTTCTGTACACTGTGCGAAGACTGATGTTGTTTCTCTCTGCAATGTCCTTATACTTTCTCCCATCGACATATCTCTCAATCAAGATTTTGACATCTTCTGCTTTCAACTTCTTGAGTATCTCTTCTGTCAAAACCTTGAGATTGATAAGCGAAACTTTTCGCTCTGACAAGTCGATTATTTTCTGTGAGATTGATAGCACATTGTTGTAAAGATAGTTTTGTCCATACACATTTCCGCTGGCAAGCCCACTTCGAAGCACGATTCTGTCAATCGCTCCCGACACCCTATCCAAATATCTATAAACTGTCAAAATTGTCTTTGTCCAAATTATTTCTTCTTTCATGAAAAACCTCTCCCTTTTGCATACATGGAAGATTATAGAAACAAACATTTTTATAGTCAATTTTTTGTGTCAGCGATTTATTCAATATTTTACAATATTTTGCAAATAACACATTTTCTGACATCATTTTGACGTTAAATATACCAGTGTTTTGCTATTTTTCGACATACATCTCTCGCCTCTACTGATTTTCAACAGCGATTAAACAAAAAAAGAAAGGACTTATTTTCCTTTCTTCTTATCTTTTTTTTCTTGCTTTTTTGCAAGTTTTGCTTGCTTCTTAGCCTCTTTTTTGTCTTGTCTTTGTTTCTTTTTGAGAGCTTTTCCTGTGAGCTCCGGTTCTGGAAGTGCCTCCATCATAAGACTTGGGTCATTCACCAAATCTGTGACATACTTCAAGGTATTTCTCCAATAGAGTCCATCACAAACTCTCTCGTCAAGAGAGAATCCCATGTCAATTCTCTTTTCGGTTGTGATTTCTCCGCTTATGTTTGAAACTGGGACATATTTAACTTTCCCAATAACACCAAAGATTGTTGTTGTACCGAAGTTGTAAAGATGGTGATAAATCTTGTCAAGCTTAATGCTTCTAAGGTCAGCAACATACATGCTTGTGTGGAATGGACTTGCATGGATGAGAGACTTTGGCAAACAGTTGTGCTTATCCATTTTTCTTACAATCCACATTGCAGTCTTAAACATCCAGTTTGGCAACTTACACAAAACACCTGCCGCTTTTGTAGTTTCATGAACTTCAGCATTTGCAGCCAAGTTTTTTGCGATTTCATCATTGACAATTTTTCTTACTTCTGGAAGACTTTCTGTCCCCTTGAAATAAAACTTCAAAGTAAGTTCTTCACCTTCATCTTTGAGAGCCCTCAGCACACTCATAGACACTGAAATATAGTTTCTTTGATAAACAACGCAATCGTTAATAAATCTGTTTGCTTTTGGTCTTTCGTGAAGCATGCGAACAATCGCAGCAATGATGATTTCAGTATAAGAATAGTGCACTCCACTTTTTTTCTTCTCTTCCAAAATAAACTTGTCCATTCCCGCACAATTGAAAGGAATAGTCGTGTATTGAACAGCGTCAATTCTCATAGGCATAAAATAAGAAATCGCCTTGTCAATGATGAGCAAATCTTTTACTTTTTTTCCGTCGCTTCTTCTTCCAAACATTTTTATTTCTCCCTAATTTCCATATATTTATTTTTTCTTTTGGACATAACCATTTTTAGAAAATTTCTTTCTAATCAAATTCTTTTCTCTCCCATTTTCACTTGGGACATAATAAATGCGATCTTTCAAACTGTCAGGCATATATTGTTGTGCGCAATAACCACCATAATCATGTGGGTATTTGTACTTTCCGTGTCCATCCCTGTTTGTGCTAGGATGGTTTTTGAGGTGATTTGGCACTTGGTCTTCTCTCTCATTTTCCGCATCATCCATAGCCATGCGCATCGCCTTGTAGACACTGTTTGACTTCTCTGCCTCACACAAATAGACGATTGCGTGCGACAAATTCAAAAAGCACTCTGGCGCACCCAAGTTTTGACAAGCAATGAGAGCACTGATTGCCATAAGAAGTGCATTGCTGTCTGCCATACCGATGTCCTCGGACGCATGAGCAATCATTCTTCTTGCAATGATGACAGGGTCAATCCCCGCTTTGAGAAGTCTGTGGGCGTAATACAATGCCGCATCAGTGTCAGAGCCTCTCAGACTCTTGCAGAATGCTGACAGATAGTCATAATACATACTTTCGTCAAGTGAAAGCGGCCGCTTGTTCAAGCACTCCGCCATTGTTTCTTTGTCGATATGTATAAACCTATCTTTGCTGACATTTGTTGAAAGCACTGCAAGCTCGAGACTATTGAGAGCGTTTCTCACATCTCCGTTGCATGCAAAGGCAAGATATTTGATGGCATCCTCGTCCACCTTTGTCTTAAACTCTCCAAGCCCCTTCTCTATGTCAGAGATGGCACGCTTCAAAACTTTTTCAACATCGGCAACTGACACTTTCTTAAACTCAAAGACGCTACATCTCGAAACAATCGCTCTCGTCATGCTTGTGTAAGGATTTTCAGTGGTCGAACCTATGAAATAGATGCTTCCCTCTTCAATCGCTTGAAGCACACAATCGCTTTGTGCTTTGTTCCATCTGTGGCACTCGTCAAGCAGAAGATATGTGTCTGTCCCAAACATCTGCTTTTGACTTCTCGCCCTTTCAATGACAGCCTTGGCATCACCAACACCACTTGAAACTGCGTTAAGTTTTTCAATATTGGCATCGAGGAGTTTTGCAATGATTCCCGCCAGCGTAGTCTTCCCCGTCCCAGGAGGCCCATAAAAAATGCAACTGCCCACACTGCCGGTCTTTATAGCACGATAAAGCAGTTTGTTTTTTCCTACGATATGCTCTTGTCCGACAAAGTCTTCAAGGGTTGTCGCCCTCATTCTCTCTGCAAGCGGAATCCTCTGTTTATTCTCCATAGCCAAGGCTATTATAACAAAGATTTTCGACACTTCCAAACAAATTGGTGAAAAACTTGCTGAAAAAAAAGAAAAAGTTGACAAATCAACATGTCAACTTCCCAAACTCAAACAAACAGGTTCTCTGCTCTCCAGAGTTTTCTTTGTGATTTCCCCAATTTGATAAAAATACGTGTGCCCAACCTTCAGAAACTTCTCACTGCCACTGACAAACAGAATTTTCTTGTAATAACTCCCATTGAAAATCCCAATTTCTTTCACACCGATTTCCGAAAACTTGACAAAAGAGATTTTCTCTTTCCCTCTGACAAACAACCTTCGGTACGAGACATACTTCTGCTCAAGAGCGTCATCAATCACACCATTGAGCCAGTTCACCCAAATCCTTTGCGGCAACGTCTTGTTGAAGAAATAGTCAAACTTTGGATTTTTTGTCTTGACTTGCACATCAAAGACTTTTTTTGCCTCAACAACCGCCACTTCTTTCAACTTGTCAATCTCATGAGCATTTTTGACGGCAAACTTGCTCTCCCCAAAGTTGAAAAAGATGACTTTTCTCTGCTTAGGCTTGAGCGTCAAAACCAGCTTGATGTTTATGCAACAAAAGACAGAGTTTTCAAGCCCACTGACATTCGAAAAAGAGAACTTCGCTCCACTGCACAAAAAGTTGAAAAAGAGTTTTTCTTTTGAAATCAAGTTTTCAATCAGATATGCTTTGTCAACTTTCTTGAAATAATAATATCCCTTTTCAAGCGGAATGTTGAGTTCCACCTCCACGCGTTTTTCTTTGTCGGACTTGTTCAAAAACTTTGCATAAATGTTTTCACCATTGAGCACAAACTCATCATAGTCAACAAAGACCTCATCAAAGACAGCACGCTGACTGAGTGAAAAGTCAGAAAAAGACGGATTCAACCTCACACCATTGACACTGAAAAACTTGTCACTATATATCAAATTGAAATTGCTTGATGAAGCATAGTTGATGTTGAGTTTGTTTATCATTTCCAAGAGTCGTTTCGGACAATATTCTTCAACAATTGTGGTATTACGCATATTTTTTAATTGCCTACTACCCCATATATTGCGTCTATCAACAGAAGAGTGACATAATACCAGATTAAACTTTTCTTCTTTCTGCGCCATTGCAAAAGCCTTCAAAAGCCTTTTTGTCAATGTTTTTTCAAACTTGAAGATTGGCAAGTTTACATCAATGCCTTGCTCCCCCAAAACCTTCGCATCAACCTCATCGTCAAAGAGAATCGGCGCATGAAACCTCACCCTGCTGAGTATCAAATTCTTTGCTTTTTCAATATAATCCCTGTTTTTCATAAAGAGATTGTTTCCAATTTTCAGACTTTGAAACAATCATCATGGCAATAAAAAAAACCACATAATGTGGTTTACTCCGCACGTTCAGAAACACCTAAGTGTGTCAGCTTGTGCTGATGTCAGACAGTCTATAAGCCGAGTTCTGTTTTAGATGGTCATCTATCCAGACTTGTTGTCGCCAACAAGTTCCAGCGATACTTTTGTTGGTCGTGAAAGAACACACATGTGACCAAACTTAATCTTGCATCAAGTGGGGTTTACAGAGCGAGCGATGTTACCACCGCTCCGGTAGGCTCTTACCCTACCTTTCCATCTTTACCGCACCCAAAAAGGTGTGGAAGTCTATTTCTGTTGCACTATCCTTGAAGTCGCCTTCACCAGCCGTTAACTGGCACCATGTTCTTTTGATGCTCGGACTTTCCTCTCTGCGGTCATCACAACCGCACAGCGACCATCTGGCTGTCTGACTATGTCAGTATAACATATCTCGCCCCAAAAGTCAAATATAAAAAACGAGCAATGCCCGTCTTCTCTTTTATTTCAATTGTGCAAAGAGTTTTTTGCTATCTTTTTCTTCGAAGTAACCGTTGACAACTTTTGTAACCTTTCCACCATTGCAAAGGAGCAAACTTGGAAGTTCATTCACTCCATACTTAGAAACGTCCGCATTCCCAACATTACATCTGAAATACTTTGTATAATTTGAATTCGCCAAAATTGCATGATATGGAATGGATTTCAGCAAACACATGATTGAATCGTCATTGAAAAGTTCAATCAACACTTTGTCACTCTGTGAGACAACTTTGTCCAAATCTTCAAAATCAATCAACACATCTTCATTGATTATGTCCCCACCAAAACGGTCAACAAAAAGATCTTCACTGCATCTTGGATCTTCATCGATTGCTCTTTTGAGTTCTTCATATTCTTCCCAAGTTTTTGCAAAACCAATCGCTCCGATTGGGCATGTCTTTTCACATGCCCCACAAGAGATACATTTGTTGTTGTCAATCTCGATTTTCTTTTTCTTGTCATTGTAAGCAAATGCTCCTACAGGACAAACTCCAATCCCTCCGCAAGCATTAGCTTGGTCGCATATTTTGTGATTTATAATTACTGGCATATTCTTTTTCTCCTTTTATATTTTTACCTTTTCCATTACAAATGAAGGAACTCCATCACTTGGATTGTCGCAGGTGTACATTGTTTTCTTATAACCATTTGTTGTATAAAACTTTATTGCATTTGTGTTCTGCTTTTTCACCCACAAAAATGATTTCTTAAAGCCCATCTCAAGCATCTTGCGTTCAGCAAATCTAATCGCCTTTGTCCCAATCCCAGTTCCGCAAGCCTCATGTAGAATATGAATTGAATGTATCTCTCCAAAACCATCCATATCAGACTTATATAAATCTTCTAAATCGGGTTTTCCAAAACAGAGCACTCCTATATGCTTATCGTCTTTGTTTATCAAGTAGACTTCAAATCCGTTCTGTGATATAAACCCACCAAAAACTTGCTCAAAATGTTCAATGCTGTATTCCCTCTCTATGTAATCCAAAGACATATACTTCCCATAGGTTACTTTGTAAGAATTGTAAACGATCGTCGCACATGTTTTTGCATCTGTTGTTTTTGCTAATTCAAATTCAACCATTACGAATTCCCCTGCTTTTGATAAACGGTATACCTAAACACATCGTAGAAAGTCAAATCTTGTAAATATCCATGTTTCCTCAAAACTCTCTCAATTTTGTCACACATACTGTGCTTTTCTTCATCAGAACTTGGAACTTTTACATCGCTCCACCAAGACAACATATCTTCAATAAATTCTTTTTCACTTCCATATTTAATTATATCGACAGCCTTGTCACAGAGAATTTGTTTGTAGCCCAATTTTGGCAAAACTTTATCAATCAACTTGTTTGATTTCTTTACCCTCAGGCAGTGATTTTCAACAGGATTGAAAATCATATATAATTCACCTGAGATGTTCAATTTTGGATCAATCTCAGCAAAAACAATCGTATCACTGATCCTGGACATCTCTTCCAACATTTTTGTCTTTAAATCAAAATCTAATTTGAAAGCATCTTTTTCTATCAAGTCAAATTCATGGAAACTTGTATTAAATACCACACCAAACTCTTTATCACGATAATCAGTATGCCTGGCATCCATAATTCTCAAATTGACATTTTTAAGGTCTTTCAGATTTTTCTTTGCTTGTCTATAAAAATCTTCAGACAAGTCAATCCCCTCAATATGTTTGCAATACTTTGCGAAACTCCTAGTATACTTCCCGTCAGCATAGCCCTCATCAAGCCCATTCTCAACCGACAAATATGGAGCCAAATCCTGCCACATTTCGTCAAAGGTTTTCATCTCTTTCAGTTTCTTAGTTTTAGGATTGTTCATCATTTCAGTCCTCCACCATCTCTTTCAAATTTGTTATAAAATAATCAATCTGTGACATTGATGTATTTTCGTCGATACTTACACGAATTGTGTTTTGTGGTTTTTCAAGCCCCATGCTCGTAAGCACATAACTTGGCTCACTGCTCTCGCTGTTGCAAGCAGAACCTGTTGAAACGCTGATTCCCCTTTTGTCAAGTTGCAAAAGAAGTTTGTTCCCTGAGATTTCATTGAAAGTTATGCTTGTTGTGTTTGGAATACGTTCAACATTCTCGCAATTTATCACAAGTCCATCGATTTTCTTCAACTTTGACTCAAGATATTTGTTGATTTCTCTCAACTTCTTGTTTATATCAAGCATCTCTTCTTTCAGATATTCACAAGAAAGTCCAAGAGCAACAATTCCCAAGACATTTTCCGTCCCACCGCGAAGCCCAAACTCTTGATGACCAGCAATCAGTGGAACAAAATTTTGGGTGTCTTTCACATACAGCATTCCAATCCCCTTTGGGCAATGTATTTTATGTCCAGAGAATGAAACAAAATCAACATCTATCTCTGAAACATTGATATCACATTTTCCCAAGGCCTGCACAGCATCAATGTGAAGCAAAAATCCAAGTTTCTTTTTGAGTTTTTGAATTTTCTTCAAAATCTTGTCGGTCAGCAAAATCGCACCGACTTCATTGTTTGCATACTGGATTGACACCAAGCATGTTTCTTCGTCGATAGCCTCTTCAAGTTGTTTTGCATCGAGATTGCAATTTTTGTCAACATCCAGATAAACAACTTCATATCCCCTCTTTTCAAGCAATTTGCAATATTCGAGGACAGAACTATGCTCAACCTTTGTCGTCACAATTTTCTTTTTCTCTGGCACTTGACTCACCGCAGAGTTGAATGCACTGCAATTGCTTTCACTGCCACCACTTGTGAAAATCAAGTTTTCACTCTTGCAGCCAATCAATTTGGCACACCAATACCGAGAATCTTCGACTGCCTTCCTCACCTTTGCCCCATGCCCATAAATCGAACTCGGATTTCCAAACTGCAAATCCAAATATGGAGCAAGTTTCTCTCTTGTTCTTTCAGAAAGTTTTGTTGTGGCGTTGTTGTCCAAATAAACAAATCTATTCATTGATCTCTCCGTATCAAAAATATTATAGCACATCTCCTAGTCTCTCACAAACAATTTGAAAACAAAAAAATCGTGACAACGCACGATTTTCTCCCTATCCAACATAAAACACTTGTTTGACTGAATTTGCTTTTTTGTCAAGGGCAAACCCTTGCATAATCCCATCTTGAGACACTTTGATTGCAACACCGTATTTTGCCAATGTTTTTGCTGCAGCAAGACGACCGCCACCGCCTTGACTTCCCGCTTCAATCTTGATGATTGCACCCACAGCAATGATTGTGCCCTCATAGTCCACAATTGTTGCTCCGTCAATTGATGTCATTTCTTCAACGAGAGTACGGTCAAGCTCGTGAATCTTTTTGCCAGCGACAATTCTTCTTATTGCCATTGTTTTTGAATAGTTGTATTTATCCAAAAATTCTTCATATGAAAGGCTGAATCTATCAATGATTTCCTTGGCATTTCCAAGATTGTAAAGTTTTCCAGCCTCATCCAACTCATTCTGTTTTTTGAGGTTGAAATATTCTTCACAAATGATGTCTGCAGCGTCAATATGAGCCAGAGCGTCTGCAGTCTTGTCCTTGTCAATGTAGGCAATACATGCCCCTTTGTAAGAGAACGAACAGTCCAGCGCAGTGTTGTAAATCGCACGTCTCACTTGCTTTGCTGCTGAAGAAACATTGTTCTGCAAAAGCCTGATGATTTCATCGTGCGAATATACACACCAGTTTCCAAGTCTCTTTGCAAAGATAAGTTGCCTTGCGTAGAAAATCAAAATATCACCTTGCTCCGTAAGACAAATGCCAATTCTCTTATCGTTGCACATTCTCGCCACTTTCTCATAAACATTTGGTGCAACTGTCGCCACTTTTTTTGAATTTTTTATTGTCACATACCCAAGAAGCCTTCCATTGCGATCAAACTCAACAAAAGAGTTTTGCCCATCTGTAAAAAGTGCAAAGAAGTCTTCCGACAGAATCTCTTCATAATTCACTGGGTTTGGAGCATCAGAAGTCGTGCCCAAATTGACCAAAATACCAATAGCAACCGTCTTTCCTTCATAGGTCCTTGAAGCCCACTTGGATAGCCCACCGATAATGCCTTGAATTACATCTGCACCAGTCTCAGTCAAACTCTCAACAAGTGCCCTTTCAAGAGCCATTGTCTGAAGTTTTTCAAGATAGATTCTGTCAGTGATATGCAAATCAGAGATATCATTCAAAACAGAGATAATTGAACGAATAATATTCACTTCAAAAGATTTGAAAGCCTGTCCTCTTTTTATCACAATACGATAGTCATCTGTTTTTGATGGCTTCAAAAGTATGGAATTGCTTTTTCCAAGCGCAACCTCCATGTCTCTTGATGAAGAATCAATTTCCCCCGCCAAATGCGACCCGGTGAAAAGTGGCACAATAAGTTTTCCGACAATATCATAAAATTCAGATTTTTCCACTATTCCACCTCCTTTCAATTTCGTAAAAAATAAAAAAAATCGACTTTGCTTATGTTTATATAATTATATTATAATCTTAAAGAAAAGTCTGTCAAGCAAAATCGATTATTTTCGACATTGTTTTCAAGTCTCAACCACGCCAGTTCTGTCTTTTTCAAATTCTTCTCGCACAATTGAGAGCGCTTTGTTTTCAATCCTAGAAATATACGAACGCGAAATCCCCAACTTGTCTGCAATCTCTTTTTGTGTATAAGACTTGTCGCCATCAATTCCATATCGAAGTTTCATTACAACCCTTTCTCTTTCATCCAACTTTTTCTCAATGATGTTTTTCACCTTTTGCACTGTCAGATTTGTCTCAACTTGTGCAAAAATCTCTTCATCATCAGAGGCAATCACATCTTGAAGTTCCAACTCTTTGTCCTCGTCATTGTTTGTCGTCAAACTGTTGAGTGACACAACATTCTTGTGTTTCTTATTAGATCTGATAAGCATCAAAATCTCGTTGTTTATGCACCTTGCCGCATAAGTTGAGAGTTGGACTTTTTTGTCATAATCAAAAGAGTCAATCGCCTTGACAAGCCCAATTGTCCCCACAGAGAGAAGATCGTCCGCCTCAAGCGAATTTGTGTATCTTTTGACAATGTGTGCCACAAGCCTCAAGTTGTGACTGATAAGTTTGTCTCTTGCCTTCTCATCACCACTTTTCATCTGTTCAAACAACGCTTTTTCTTCCTCGGCAGAAAGCGGTTTTGGAAAACCTTGTGCAGTGTTTACATAATTTGTAAACAAACAAATTCTGCTGAAAAAGTAAGCAAAACTTTCAAACACCATAAGACTTACTCCTATGTGAAAATATATGTTGAATATTGTCGGATTTTGACAAAAAAGAAAAATCTGAGACAAGTTATCTCAGATTCAAACAAATTCTTGTTTTAGATTTAGATATAAATTTTCTCAACCAAAAACTTGAGCATTTTGACTGGAACAATTTTCACAAGCCCAGCAATAAGTTTGCTTGTCGCCCCAATAGAAACACGAAGTGGTGGTTTTTTCTTCTTTATCACTTTCACAACACGCTTGGCAACAAAGTCAGGAGATTTCCCCGTCCTTTCTGCTTTTTCCATTTTGACAATGCCATGTTTTTCTTTCTCATTGTCACCAGTCTGCTTGATTCTTGCATCAGTAAAGCCCGTGTTGATGTCCCCAGGCATAAAAGTGATGACCTTGATTTTCTTTGATTTAACTTCTGTTGCAATAGCCCTTGAAAAACTTTCAATTCCCGCCTTGCTGGCACTATAGCATGCTTGGTAAGGAAGAGGAATAATTGAAGCGAGCGAACCTGTAAAAACAATTCTCCCACCCACATTGATGTTTTTCAAAAAGAGGTTTGTCATTTTCATATGAGCAAGCAAGTTGACATTCATGATTGCATCAATAGACTCAATGCTTGCATTTTCCAAAAGACCACCAATGCCAAATCCCGCGTTGCAGAAAAGCAAGTCAATGTTTTTCTCTTTGCTCAAGATTTCATCAACGACAGTTTTGACACGCGCATCGTCTGAGATATCACACTCAAAAGACCTTTCAAAAATATCATTTTCTTTCACGTTTTTTGAAATGTCATAAATTCTTACGCCTTCACTCTTCAGTCTCTTGGCAATTGCAAGTCCAATTCCGCTTGATCCACCAGATACGACAGCAACCTTTCCTTCAAGTTTTCTTTTCATAAAATCTCCTTTGTAGTCAGAAATTGCATAACACACAATATATGGTGGTGATACGCACTGCATACCACATTCTATTTAGTAAAGTTCTTCAACAAACTCTTTTGGTGAAAACTCATCAATATCGTCAACGCCTTCACCTGTCCCAACAAAAACAACCGGAAGTTTGTACTCTTTTTCGATTGCGATGATAACCCCACCCTTGGCTGTTCCGTCAAGTTTCGTAAGCACTATCCCATCGATTTTTGCGTACTCAGAAAAAGCGTTGATTTGCGAAAGAGCATTCTGCCCAGTTGTCGCATCAAGCACAATCAAGTTGTATTTATGTGCCTCTGGGTATTCTCTATCCTCAATTTTTTCAATCTTCTTAAGCTCTGCCATGAGGTTTGTTTTTGTATGAAGTCTGCCCGCAGTGTCAACCAAAAGCACATCCGTATTGTTTGCTTTAGCACTTGTTATTCCGTCAAATACAACTGCACCAGCATCAGCACCTTCAGCATGCTTGATGATTCTTGTTTTGGTTCTTGTCGCCCATTCAGACAGTTGTGATGATGCAGCAGCACGGAAAGTATCCCCCGCAACAAGCGTCACACTCTTGTTTTTTGATTTGAAATAATTTGCAAGTTTTCCGATTGTTGTTGTCTTGCCGACACCATTTACGCCGATGATTGTGATGATTGCTGGATACTGGATGTCGATATGTGGAGCATCCTCAAAGTATCGTGTGATTATCTCTTTCAAAAGAGTTTTAACCCCTTCTGCGGTCCTAATTTTCTTGTCATGAGCCTCGCTGCGAAGTTCTTCAACAATCTCAACAGACGACTTCACACCAATATCACATGAGATAAGAATATCAGTCAGATCATCAAACAATTCATCATCAATCTCACCATGTGAAAGAAGTTCGTCTATTTTTCTTGAAAAAGCCTCTTTTGTTTTCTTAAGAGCATTTCCAATCTTTCTAAAAAATCCCATAAATTCACCTTAACCTTCAGCTTCAACTTGTTGAAGTGCATCTGCAAGTTTGACAGAAACAATCTTAGACACACCCTTTTCTTCCATAGTAACACCATAAAGACTGTCAGAAAGTTCCATAGTTGGCTTTCTGTGAGTGATTACGATAAACTGCGTTGATTGCGACAACTTCTTGAGATACATTGCAAATCTTTCAATGTTTGCATCGTCCAAAGCCGCCTCAATTTCGTCAAGCAATGAGAATGGAAGAGGTTTCAATCTCAAAATCGCAAAAAGCAATGCAATTGCAGTCAATGTCTTCTCTCCACCAGAGAGCAATGACAACTTGTTTGCCGCCTTTCCAGGAAGTTGAACCATGATTTCAACCCCAGCCTCAAGAGGATCTTCCGCTTCAGTGAGTTCAAGTCTGGCATTTCCACCACCAAACAACTCTCTAAACACAACTTTGAAACTCTCGTTGATTTTGTTGAACTCATCGTTAAACTTTGTAAGCATCTCATTTGACAAATCTTTGATGATTGTCACCAAATCTTCTTCGGCTTTCTTCAAATCTTCGGATTGAGTTGACATCTCATTGTATCTTTCAAGAAGAGTTGAAACATCTTCAATCGCATGGACATTGACATAACCCAAAGCCGAGATATCTTTCTTCAACTTGCTGATTTCAATAAGAGCCTCTTTGATTTCAAAGTCTGGTCTTCTAAACTCAAGACACCCATTGTATGTCAAACTGTATTCCTCATAAATACGTTCTTGCATGGTCTCAAGTTCTGTATCCACCTTTGCCAAATTGCCTTCTTCACGATATTTCTTGTCATTGACAACAGAAATCTGCTCCATAACAGTGGTTTTACTTTCATCAAGTTTCTTGATGTTTGCAGAGATTTCAACCTTGCTATTTTCAAAATCCTCTCTTTCTTTTCTGATTTTCTGAAGATTGTCTTTTGTCTCAGAAGGTTTTGCATTTTCAATCTTGAGTCTTATCATCTCTTCAGCACTTGCGATAAACTTCTCATTTTCAGAAAGGTGCGCCTCATAAGAAGCGATGTTTGCAAGTTGCTTATCTCTCTCAACCATGACACGATCAAGCTCATCATCGATTGCCTTAAGTTTTGCCTCACAAGAAGCAATTTCAACCTTTACAGTGGTCATATTTGAGACAATTTCGTCTCTTTCTCGCCTGATTTGATTGTATCTTTCTTGTTTTTGCTTAACCAAAAGGTCAGCATCTTCTTTGTTTCCGCTTAGAGCATTTTGCACCAAGTTCGATTGAGACAAATCTTGTTCAATAAGTTTAAGTTTGTTTGAAACAGAAGTTTTCTCCATCTCATAAACTTTCTTTTCATCCTCAAGTTCTTTCAAAGTGTTTGAAAGCGCCTCAAGTCTTTCTTGCTCTTTTGCAAGTTTAATTTCAAGCTCTGCTCTTTGTGCAACAACTTTCTTTTCAGATGCCTTTGACGCATTCAAGTCGACATTCAAATAGTCAATCTTGTTCTTCAACTCGTACTCTTTGTGGGCAAGCACATCAATTTCTTTTGCCAAGGACTCAATTTCTCTTTCTCGAGAAATAAGATTTGTGATTTCATTCTTCTTGCTTCCACCAGTGAGAGAACCTTGTGTACTCACCACATCTCCCTCAAGGGTGACAATCTTGAATGAAAACCTATTGTCCTTTGCAAGGTCGACAGCTGTTGTCATATTGTCAACAATGACAGTCCCTCCAAGAAGATTGCTGATTACGTTGTCAATCTGTTTGTCATATGAAATAAGTTTGCTTGCAACGCCAAACACACCTTTTCGTCCAACGATTGCCTTCTCATCCATATCACGTCTTCTCATTGTATTGATAGGGAGGAATGTCGCACGACCATATTGATTTTCTTTCAAATAAGCAATCAAATCTTTTGCGCCATTTTCGTTGAAAGTGACAATGTTTTGCACAGCATTTCCAAGTGCAACCTCGATTGCAGTCTCATATTCTGCTGGAACTTTGATGAGAGACGCCAAAACACCCACCATCTTGCTGCTGATGGCAGAGTTCTTTTGTCCCTCTTTCAAAATCTTCTTGACGCTGTACGCATAACCTTCATATTCAGCCTGCATCTCAGTCAAAAGTTTTCTTCTGTTTTCAAAGACTTTGATTTGAGTGGAAGTATTTGCCCTTTCCGTCTCAAGTTCTGAAATATCCTTAGCTCCGACAAAAATTTTGCCTGCAAGATCTTCATTCTCAGCTTTGATTTTTTCAACTTGTTCTTTCTCTTGCTTGATAAGAGCCACACTCTCATCATAAACCTTTCTCGTTTCAGCAAGTTTGGAGTCAACCTCTTCAATATTCTTTGTCAAAACACCACTGTTTTGAATCAAAAGTCCCTTCTCTGCCTCAAGACGGGATACATTACTCTTTACATCAGAAAGCGAACCAAGCGTCTCAATCATCTTCTGTTGAGATTGTCCAGCCTCAGTCTCATTGAGTGACATTTCATCGACAATTTCAAGATGTTTGTTTGAAAGATTTTCATAAGTGTGTTGCAAAACATCCAATCTTTCAGAAAGAGTTTTCTGCTCAGCTTTCTTTGCAGTCTCTTGCTCATCGCAATTTTCAAGCATAATCTTTGCATTTGTTATGTCAAGATTGATGCGGTCATTTTCTTTGTGAGTATAATTGATTCTTTCTCTGGCAACCTTTGTCTCCCCCTCTTGCTTTTCAAGTTCGACGGTCAAATTCAAAAGCTCGTCATTGAGTCTTGCAATCTTTTTGTCAAAATCAGAAAGCAAATTCATTTGATCATCATAGTCACGAGAAACCTGCTCAAGGTCTGATTGTCTTGCAGAGAGTTCTTCCTCGAGAGCCTGCATCCTTTGTTTGATTTGCGATTTTGCAATGTGTGCGTTTTCATATTGATAAACATACGCATTGATTTCCAAATCCTTAAGTTGCCCCTTGTATTCAAGGTACTTCTTGGCATCTTCAGCTTGCTTTTTAAGAGGCCCCATTTGTCTCTCAATTTCAGCGATGATGTCATCAATACGGACAAGATTTTCTCTTGTTCTGTCAAGTTTTCTCTCAGCCTCGTCCTTTCTTGACTTAAACTTCGCAACCCCTGCTGCCTCTTCAAACATAGTTCTTCTTTCTTCAGGCTTCTCATCAACAATCTCGCTGACCTTACCTTGTCCAATGACAGAATAACCATTCTTTCCGATACCACTGTCAAAAAGCAAATCAGTGATATCTCTCAAACGGCAGGTGTTTTTGTTGATTTGATACTCACTCTCGCCAGAACGATAAAGTTTTCTTGTGATAGAGAGTTCGTCATAAGCGATGTTGAAAAATCTGTCTGTGTTGTCAAAAGTCAAAGTTACTTCACAATAAGACAAACTTTTTCTCTTCTCAGTCCCTTTGAAGATGACGTCTTGCATGTTGTCACCACGCAAACTTTTTGCGCTTTGCTCACCCAAAACCCATCTGATAGCATCAGAGACATTACTCTTTCCACAGCCATTTGGACCAACGATGGCAGTGAAACCACCATTAAACTCAATAACAGTTCTGTCCGCAAATGACTTAAAGCCAATCATTTCAATTCTCTTAAAATACATATTCCCACCTTACATAACCGCAATTCGTTATGATTTCATAATTTGTTGTTTTCCTATTCTTCTTCAACGAAAAGCTTCGTAAGTGCAACATAAGCACAATTCTGCTCAGCACTTGTCTTATCTTTTCCATAACCCATCGCAATGCAGTCATCATCCATAAAAAACTTTGCTTCAAAATTGTCGCCAATCTTCGCAGTCTCATATTTGATTGCACATTTGAAGTTTGCTTGAATAAGTTCTTGAAGTTGAGATTTATAGTTGTCATTTTTTGCATTCTCAAAATCTTCAATATGAAGTTTTTCAATAACAAACTTTCTTGCAGTCTGCATGTCGCCATCAAGATAAATCCCAGCAATAATTGCTTCAATGATGTCACATTTTATGGCAGAGGTTATCTCACCATTCATGCTCTTTCCCAGAAGCACAAACTCACCCAAACCCATCTCATCAAAACACTCCGAAAGGTGTTTTTCAGAAACATAATGAGACCTCAACACCGTAAGTTCACCTTCATGTTTTTCGGTATGAGAATACAAATATTCACCTACCAAAAAGCCCAAAATGCTGTCACCCAAAAACTCAAGTCTTTGATAGTTATCTTTTGACTTTGATGGATGAGTGAGTGCAGCTGTCAAGAGCGACTTATCTTTGAAAGAATAACCTATCTTCTCATCAATCATTTGTCATCTCCGTTTTCAATTGTTTGCTCACAAAACTCTCAATCTGCTCGTTGAGACCTTTCTCATGAAGTTTCACAACTTGCAAAATTGTGTTGCAGAAGTTGAGTCTATTTGCAGAGCCATGAGTTTTCACAACAAGTTTTTTGCATCCCAAGAATGGAGCTCCACCATACTTGTTGATATCCATCTTCGCTTTGAGTCCCCTAAACTTGCCCATAAGAAGAGCCCCAATCATCGCAAAAGGATTTTTCTTTGCCTCTTTCTTTATCATCTTTGACATCCCACTTGCAACACCTTCGGTCGCTTTCAACAAAACATTCCCAGCAAAGCCATCAGTCACAATGACATCAACATCACCAGTCATAACCTCTCGCGCCTCAGCGTTTCCAATAAAGTTGATTGGAAGGTTTTTCATAAGAGGATAAACTGTCTTTGTAAGCTCATTCCCCTTGTGCTCTTCTGCACCATTGTTGAGGAGTGCAACTTTTGGATTTTCAACATCATTCATGATTGAATAATAAGAAGATGCCATCACAGCAAAATGCAACAAATGTTCACTCTTGCAATCAACATTTGCTCCGCAGTCACAAATCATAACACTCTTGTTTTCAACCACTGTTGGCAAAATTGAGCAAAGTGCTGGACGAGACACACCTTTTATCCTTCCGATTTTGAGGATTGCTCCAGTAAGCACTGCCCCAGTGCTTCCTGCAGACACAAGTCCAATCACATCATCATTATCTTTCAAAAGATCAAATGCCCTCACCAAAGAAGAGTCTTTTTTTTGTCTGATTGCAAGAGTAGGTTGATCATCATTTGTGATGGCATCCTTTGCATCAACAATCTCAATTCTCTCGTTTCTTCCAGCAATCACCTTTTCAAGTTTTTCTTTATCTCCAGTCAAAACAACTGTGAGATTTTTGTTTTGTTTTACTGCAAGGATTGCTCCTTCAACAACTTCAACTGGAGCAAAATCTCCGCCAAAGCCATCAACAACAACTTTCATAATTTCTCCCAAGGGGCATTGCCCCATTCTCTATATATTGTTTACAATATAATATAACAAAAACGACAGCCAAAAGTCAAAAGAATATACGCCAAAACGCAAATTTCAAATCGCCTCTTGACAAAGAATTTTTTTGTGTTATAATTTGCCTGTAGGAGAATTGGGAATGAAATACATTTTAACAAATGAAACCATTGAACATGCTGGAAAAATACTTTTCAGAATTCAAGCAACAAGAGACATAACAGATGAAAAAGGCAACATCTTGGTTCATGCTGGTGAAAAAGGTGGATTTGTAGAAAGCGTACTCAACCTTTCACAAGAAGGCACATGTTGGATTTACAACAATGCAAAGGCTTTCGACTGTGCAAAAGTTTTAGATGATGCACAAATAAAAGACGAGGCTGAAATCTATGGTCATGCTGTCATTTCAGACAAAGCAATCGTGCGTGACCGCGCAGAAGTTCTTGGCAAAGCAAAGGTAACTGACAAAAGCGTGGTCAGAGGCTTTGCTTATGTTGAAGGTGAAACCACTATCAGAAATCAAAGCGACATTTCTGAATATGCTCATATTATGGGATATGCTGATGTTGATTTTTGCCATATTTTTGGACATGCAAAAGTCGGAGGTTTTGCCAAAGTCTCAAAATGCACAATTTATGGCAATGCATATGTCTATGAAGACGCAGAAGTAGTCAGATGCAGAGTATTCTCCCAAGCAGATGTCTCTGGCAAAACATATGTTCAAAATCGCGATGTAATATCCAAATTGTGCGAAACTCAGAGAACCAAAAGCGATGCAGATGGCAAAGGCAAATAGATTATAAAGACAAAAAAGGAGAGCAACCCGCTCTCCTTTTTCACCAAAACAATTAAAACAATAAACACCAATGAAAAAAGCAATCTCAAACTGATTGCTTTTTTTGTTATGCTTTTTTCTTCTTATCTTCAACAACTGTCTTGTTTTTGTATGTCCCACAGTTTTTGCAAACAGTGTGAGGAGTCTTAAGTTCGTGACATTTTGGACACTCAACAAGTGCAGGTGCTTCAACTTTGAAATTTGCAGAATTTCTTGTGTTTCTTCTCTGTTTAGAAACCTTATGTTTTGGAACAGCCATTTTGATTCTCCTTTTTGTAATCTAATTTAAGAAAATGGCAAAATTGCCATAAAATCTTACCCATGCTCCCCTATTTTAACCCATAGAGAAAGATTTGTCAAGTTTTATTTAGACTTTTTTGCACATTTTGAACAATTCTTTTTTGCAAGGGCAGAAACGATTTTCTTTGTGTCTCTTGCCATCAACAACTCTTCATCTGTTGGCACGACATAAATCTTGACATTTGATTTTGCTGTTGAAATAAGTTGAACTTCGCCACGCTTGAAGTTTTTGTTCTTCTTTTTGTCGATGCAGATACCAAGATGCTCGAAACCTGTCATAACCATTTCTCTCATATCATCTCTGTTTTCGCCGATTCCACCAGTGAATACGATTGCGTCAACTCTGTCCATAAGTGGAAGATATGAAGCAATGTTTTTCTTGATTGAATGAGCAAGCATATTAAGAGCCAAAAGACATCTTTCGTCACCCTCATTTGCCTTTGCAGTCACTTCTCTTTGATCACTTGTAAGACCAGAAATCCCAAGAAGTCCACATTGCTTGTTGAGGTATGAAACAGCCTTGTCAACTGTCATATTTTTCTTTTCGCAAAGATACTGAACAACTGTTGGATCAACATCCCCAGATCTTGTCCCCATCATAAGTCCTTGAAGTGGAGTGAGTCCCATTGTTGTGTCAACACTCTTTCCATTTACGACAGCAGTGATGCTTGAGCCGTTTCCAAGGTGAGCGATGATAAGATTGAGTTTGCTTTGAGGCTTGCCCAAAATCTTTGTCATCTCCCCAGTGATAAACTTATGGCTTGAACCGTGGAAACCATACTTTCTGATTTTGAATTTCTTTGCATCCTCATATTTGATTGGATACATATATGCTGTTTCTGGCATAGTTGCATGGAATGCAGTATCAAAAATTGCAACTTGAGGAACATTCATAACTGCTTGACATGCCTTGATTCCAGCAATATTTGCTGGCATATGAAGTGGTCCAAGTGGAACAAGTTTGTCAAGGTCTTTCATAACTTTTGGTGTGATAAGCACTGAATCTGTGTAAATTTCTCCACCATGAAGCACTCTGTGTCCAACAGCATCGATTTCATCAAGGCTCTTAATAACTCCATATTCAGGATTTGTCAAAATTTCCAAAACCTTTGAGATTGCCTCTTCGTGATTTTTTGCCCCAGGAAATTCAAGAACCTTTCCATTTGCTTTGAGAGAAATCACTGGTCCAGCAAGACCAATCTTTTCACAATTTCCCTTTGCAACCAATTTTTCTGTTTTCATGTCAAGAAGTTGATATTTAAGTGAAGAACTTCCAGCGTTAATCAATAAAATTTTCATATTTTTTCTCCTTTGAGGCTCATAGCCTTTTTATTTTTTTTGTTATGATTATATAACTTTGTTCCACATATTTACACAAGAATCCTATTTCGAAGATTTTTCAACCTTATCCTCGCACTGAAGTGCTGTGATTGCACTTACAATGACAATGTCGTTTACATTGCACCCCCTTGAGAGGTCATTGACAGGCTTTTTAAGCCCTTGCAAAATTGGACCAATCGCATTCATCCCGCCAATATATTGCATTGTCTTATATCCGATGTTTCCTGCCTGGATGTCTGGATAAATCAAAACGTTCGCAGTTCCAGCAAGAGGACTGTCTTTTGCCTTGGTTTCTGCAACTTGTGGCACCATTGCCGCATCAAATTGCAATTCCCCGTCACAAAGGACATCTTTTTCTTTTTTCTTAAATTTCTCACATGCTGTTCTTACTTTCTCAACGGCCTCACTTTTTGCACTTCCTTTGCTTGAATATGAAAGGAATGCAACTCTTGGGTCAAGACCAAAGTCTCTTGCACTCTTCACGCTCTGCTGTGCGATTGCGCAAAGAGTGTCGCTGTCTGGAAATTCGATAATTCCGCAATCAGAGAGCACCAATGCTTCATTGTCCAAAAACTTGTTCTTTCCATACATCAAGAAGCAAGAAGATACTGGCTCTTTTTTGTTTTTGGCTTTGATAATTTGAAGTGCAGGTCTGACTGTGTTTGCTGTTGAGCACTCTGCCCCAGCAACCATCCCATCTGCAAATCCGCACTCAACAAGAAGTGTTGCAAAATAATATGGATCCTTTTCAAGTTCGTCTGCTTGCTCCATTGTCAAACCTTTTTCTTTTCTCTTCTCATAAAGGGTCTTGACCAATTTGTCACGATTTGGAAATGTGACAGGGTTTACAATGTCAAACTTTGAAAATTCTTTATTTCTCAAGATGAGAGCACTCGCATCTCCAACAAGCAAAACTTTGACGATTTTTTTCTTCTGCAAAATCTTCACAGCTTCAAAAGTTCTATCTGAAAAACTTACTTCTGGAAAGACAATAGTTTTTTGTTTTTTCTTTGCTCTCTCCACCAAATCTTTTATCTTATACATTTTCTTCTCCATTCTTTTTTGAAAAACTTTTCAATACAATATATAAAGTCTCAAAAACAAAAAATTTGAAACCTTTCGTTTCCGCTTTTATTATAGAAAAATTACCCACTCAAAGTCAAACAAATATGGAGAGAAAAATGAAAAAAAATAATCACATATCAACCCACAAAAACTGGACAAGTCTCGCCCTCACCTTTCTTGTTTTTTTCTTTCTTGTCTGCATGATAAGCGCTCCTGCTCGCTTCATCTCACAATCACTCAGCGGACTCTCAGCATGGGCAACAAGCGTGCTTCCGAGCGTGCTTCCATTTATGTTTTTCACAAGAGTTTTGTCATCACAAAAGTGCGTACAAACTCTCACCCGCCCTTTCTCTTGCGTGACGCAAAAACTCTTCAAAACTCCGCCCATCTCCTTCTATGTATTTTTCATGGCAATCATGTCTGGCTATCCTGTCGGCTCAAAGATGGTTGCCGATCAATATTTGCAAGGAAAAATTTCCCGTGAAGATGCTTTCAAAATGTCTGCCTTCTGCTCAACCTCAGGTCCAATGTTTATCATCGGGGCTGTTGGAATTGGCATGTTCAAAAATCCAACCATTGGCTATATCCTTTTCATAAGCCATGTCCTTGGTGCAATCCTGAATGGTCTTCTCTTTCGCAACCTAAAACTCAAATCACCCAAAGACGAACCAACTCCACAACAAACTCTCGACTCACCAACTCAAGCCGATCTTTCGGATATTGTGCTGAGCTCCACCCTCGCCATTCTTTCAGTCGGCTGCATCATCACGATTTTCTTTATAATCATCGAATGTTTCTCCCCAATTCTGTCATTGCTTCCTCAAAATATAAGATTTTGGGCAGAAGGCTGCATTGAAATCACAAAAGGTTGCATTGATCTTGCGACCCTTCACAACACGCAGCTTGCCACAATCCTCGCTTCATTTGTTGTCAGTTTTGGAGGAATCTCAACGGTCCTGCAATCTCTCACCATGCTGTCAAAACTCAAGATGCCAGCAAAAGTCTTCGTACTTCAAAAACTCTGCCACGCCACCTTCTCCTGTCTCATCACAATCCTCATGTTAACATTTATGATGTTATAAAATATGAAGGGCATTCCTTATTATTTTCAATTTATATATTAAAAACCGACATTTGAGCCTTCGCTGAATGTATATGCAAAGCGCATGCCAAGCATTTGGTCAAGCCATGGTCGAACCACCGTCCCAGACGCTGTGATTGCAACCCCTGAGCCAAGGTTTGACAAATCTCTTGTCCAATATGAAGCGTTGTTTTTGTCTACTCCCAAAATGAATGCAACCATGTCACTCGCTCTTGCTTGTTTGTTGGCAAATCCAACATTTTCAATCTCACTCAAAGATGCAATCCTCAGTGGTGATGTATATGCCACATCTGTTGTGTAGACTGTGTTGTTTTGTGAATATGTTGAGAAACTGTCAACCTTGATGATGTTGTCACTTTTTGCATATCCAAAACTGATTGAGCAACTCTCAAGTGTGTCTCTGACATTTTGATACCCTGCCATGCTTGTCACAGATGTCCCTTCAACTGTTGACCTTGTGTTGTGCATTGCTCCAACACCCAAAATCAAATCACTCACTGCAGTGAAGTTTGTTGCATAAGATGTGTAGTTTCGGAAGTTGAGCAAAGTTTTGTATCTCTCAATATTTCTCTCCGTTTTTTCAACTCCATAGTCTGAGATTCTCCATCTGATTGGCTCAAACTTAAACCATGCACTTGTGCCATTTTTTGTCACTTTCACAAATCTGTCACTTCCATATGAATACACTGAAAGTTCAACATTGTTTCTGCCATCGTTGTAGTTTATTGTCTCTCCTGTTGCACTTGCAGAGGAGTTGAGAGTCCCTTCATTTGTCGCTCTGCTTTGTGGATAGTATCCATCCTCAAAGTAGAAATACTTGTCTGTTTCGTCATATTTCAAGAGGTTCCCACTCAGTTGTTTGAAGTAGACATAATAATTCGTCCCACTCGTTGGATAATATGTCGCAGTTGTGTTTACTGGTGCGGATGGATTTTTTATTGAGGCACTTGGCGTTGAACTCGTTGAAAAGCCTGCAAAAACATATCCACTGTTTGCATTGGCCATTATCTTGAATTGTTGCCCTTGATGCACTGTATAACTTGCAGACTCAGCTGTTTGATTTGTTGTGCTTGCACTGCTTGATGAGCCAGAAATCAAATATCTCAAAACACTCACACTTCCACCTGCATTTGACACTGAAACAGAGTTTCCATTTTTGCTTATCATCCTCAGATACACTTTGTTTGTGATTGCATTTGGTGTCCAGTGTGCATACAAGGTCTGATTCCCCACCGTGTTGTATGTGCTTGAGGGTGTGATTTGCGTTCCGCCACTTGGAGCTGTCCACCACCCTGCAAAGGTATAATTGCTCCTTGTTGGTGTTGGCATAACATTTCCTGAAGGCTTGCTGCCACATGATGCGTATGAAAAACTATTATAAACAACATCTCCAACAAACAAAGAAACTCTAAAAGTTGCGTTCACATTTGACCCGTTGCTTATTGAAGTATATGCCCTGAAGTCATAATTCAAATTGGATTGATTGAAACTACTTTTCGTTGTGAATGTGCTTGTGTAAATCCCAACTCCACTTATATCAACATGGCATTGTCCAGTGTTTGAAATGTCAGTATTTCCAGAAGAACCTTCATCATCTGGAGACGTCAACGTTATTCCAAAAGAACTTCCCGAAAAACTTAAGCATTCATAAACCACCGTATACTTTGTGTTTGGTTGATAATCCCCAGAGAATCTTTGGATAAAATTCCCCCATTGCCAACCGCCACTTGTGTTGTTGCAGCTTATAGTAAAAATGTTTCCCGATCTTGAAATTGGTCCAGAAAGAGAACTCTTGCTTGCATCGTAAAAATTCTTCTTTCCATAATAATCATTGAAAGCAATCTGAGTTGAAGACAATGGAGTTGTCCCTCCATTGGCATTGTACGTAAGCGTGTAAGTGTTTGGACTTGAATAAGCGATGTATGTAGTATCCTCATCCCCCATTGTTATTGTCCTTGAAATAGACCTATCTCCATCTGACCAGTGCGAGAAAGTGTATCCTGGTTTCACAGACACAGAAATTGTTTGACTCGCTCCATAAGTGACTGTGATTCTCTTTCCTCCACCAGCAACACCTCTTCCACCTCCAATGTTCCATGCGGTCGCAGGATTTGTAATATCATCAATCCCACTGTCTCCCAAAACAATGCTGAGTGAATATTGTGCTACTGCATATTGTGCATAAAGTGTCACATTGCTTTGATATGCCCATTTGCCATCTGATGTCCAGTAGTAGTTTGAAATATTTGGGATGGCCGCCCCAGTAAACTCAAATTTACCAACGCTTACTGAGCAACTTACTCCATCTAAAAACCACCCACCATTAAGGACAAGATAAACTGTAGTATATGAACCCGAATTGAAAGAAACCGTTCTTGTTCCACTTGAGTTCGGTGTGATTATAGATGTCAGCAGCGCAGTATCTTCCATATGAGAATCTACAACAGACGGAACAACCTGCAAAGCAACTCCGTCATGATGTCCAATTGAAAAGTTTCCAGCACTATACTTGAAGCTGAAAGTATAGCTTGTGTTTTGAGATACATAAAGCGGAATTCCAACACACTCCCATCCGCCTTGCCCTGTACAAGTAAATGTGCTCATTTTGCTAGAATCCGCACCATTGTAAGAGATGCTATATCTACCACTATACCCAAAGTATTTTGTCCAATAATTTAAGTTACTTAAATAATTATTTCTCCCACCAGAGACATAAACTCCTTGTGGGTCATATTGTTCGTGCCCACCACTTCCAGCAGTATACCAACCAGTTTGCGTATAACCAGTCTTCTTTGAAACCTTTGCAGGAAGGGTATTGTTTGTTGTTGAGCCATATTGGACTTTTTTCTGCCCAACCATGTTGAATGTCGCACCAATTGGTCTTTTGAAGTTTCCAATTTTTATTGTTTGCCGCACATTATCTGCAAGCCATCCAAAATTTATAACTATGTAAACTGTTGAATTGGATCCACTATTGAAGGTCACCGACCTCCTCTGCACCTCAGAAGATGAAGAAGGGTAAATTACCGATGTTGCCAAAGAATAGAATCTCAAATCGGCATCTGAATCATTTGTTCCCGTTGACCTTGTTGTAACCATAATTGGTAGTCCTGGGTGATCACTTGAGTCAAGAGAAGAAAATCCATTTGCTTGATAATCAAAGGTGAAGGTATAACTCGTATTTGTCGAGACTGTCACTGGACAACCAATAATTTCCCAACCGCCACCCCCAGTCATGGTTATCGTGTTCATTCCTGTGGATGCATTGTATGAAAATGAATTAAATCTCTCTCCATAAGCATATTTCTGCCACATACTCAGATCGCTTATCATCCCGCCGTTGGAATTGAAGTTTATGGTATATGACCGACCGGTAGTATTTGCGTAAATATTGCTTGTTCCTTTTGAGATAATTGTTGTTAATGTTGTCCCTGTTGAAAGAACTTGTCCATTTGTTGAATTTAATGTCCAATTTGAGAGTTGGAATCCAGCACTTATGCTTGCGGTAGCAGTTATTGTTTGCCCATAGATACAGCCCATTGGAGAAATGCTCACATCTGTATTTGTAACTTTGGTAGAAATATCATTGCTTGCAGCTTTCGGATTGGTAAGTCCAAAGCTTACATATCCTCGCCCACTTTTTTGCGGCGATACCGAAACATAAAATAGGCTATAACCTCCTCTTAAAATAGGATAACTTTTATTCGTTTGCATTGAATAAGTATGGCTGTGATTTAACCAAACATTGTTAAAATCAAAAGTCGTTCCGCCATAACTACCTTTCAAATATGAAGAACTTCCAAAAAAAGGTTCTCTATTGATACTTTTTGGTAAATTTCTATCTGTATAAGAATGATTTCCATCATCAAAAAACATACCTGTCCCCTCTTTATAACCCCATACAGAACTTAAGCCAGATGAGGAATTCCAACAAGAATGATAAATGTTTAATGATCTCCCTGACAAATTCACATGCCCAACCAACGCTCCTATATATTTTGTCGGAGCGTTGCTGTTAGAATTGGCTTTTAATGCATTATAATCACAAAAACACGAATAAATGTATGCGAGTTTCATATATCCAATCAATCCGCCTACATATTGAGAACCTAACCAACCTGTACTCACATCTACATAATAGCATGCATGCAAATTAGCCTTGTATGATGAAGTTCCGTCATCATAACCAGCCATATATCCAACCAATCCCCCACCATATTTCGCTGAATAAACATCAATATGCCCATGAAAATAAGAATTTAAGATTTTAATATACCCTGAAGAGAAACCAACCAATCCTCCAATATAGCCTCCATCAATTTTACTACTTGGTCCATAAATTGTACAACCAACAAGACAACATTTATTCACCAATGTTTCTTCTCTTTGAACAGAAATATTCCCAACTAGTCCTCCCATATATAAACCCGAATAGGAAGAACTTGTAATAGTAATTGTTGAATCTAAAACCCTAACATTATCTATAATCGTTTTGCTTACATTTGTTGCCGCATAAGTCGCCAAAACAAATGAGGCATAGACACTGCCGGAATTTTGTGTAACATTTATTGATGCTTTAGAAATTGAAAAATTATGTATATATGCACCATAATAAGCAATACCAAATAGCCCAACAAGATATCTACTTCCAGTTGTCTCTTGAGAAGCCGTATTTATTGTCATTCCACTTATTGTGTAATCATCACCATTAAACTCCCCAAGGAACCAACCATAAGCTGGCGTCCAATAATGTGCTGAAATATCAATATTGTTTATTAGTTTATAATTTGATCCTCTACCTATATCATGACTAATGTTGTATGACATTCTTGCAAGTTGCTCTGGGGTTGAGATAAGATATGGGCTTGAAGATGTCCCACTTCCGCCAGCAAAACTTGAAGCATAATAAGAATCCCAGTTTCCAGTTGCTGTAGTGGAAACTGAATTGTCTACTTCTTTTGAAGGAGTATTGTCTTTCTTACCTGCGCTGCCCGTCAAGAAAACACCACCTGCGACCCCGCAGACAGCCACCATAAAAATTGCGAAGATAACAGACATAATTCTCTTCATCAGTATACCTTTTGAATATATATTTATATATATTCAATTTTAGTATACCCCCCCCCGCACAATATATCAAGCAAAATCAATCATTTTTCTTATGGTTTCTCATTTCTAGAGGCTTTTTATGACATAAAAAAAGAGATAGAGATGAATGTTCCATCTCTATCTCTCTTTTCAATTAAATAGT